>NZ_JBICLU010000010.1:0-143475 GCF_043105645.1 Morganella sp. TYF_1
GAGTTCTTTTTTCAGCTTATCACCCTGCGCCGCAGCGGCTTTATCCTGACTGACCAGCTGCTCCGCCAGTTTCTGCTTATCTGCTTCGGCATTTTTCAGCTTCTGCTCAGTCTCCGTCAGGTTGCGGGTGACTTTTGCCAGATCGGCATTTTTATCGCTCAGCTGCGCGATATTTTTTTCGGCCTGTGCCTGCTCTTCGGTCAGCCGGGTGATTTGCCCGGTCAGCGCCACTTTATCGGCGGTCAGCGCTGCCAGATCTTTTTGCAGCCGTGTATTCAGCTGCTGGTTATCAGTGGTTTTCTGCAGTAATTCAAGCGCAATAAGCTGTTTTTCTGCAGCACTTTCTTTCAGCTGTTTTTCCAGCTCCGCTACCTGTGCGGCAGTTTTCTCCATTTCTGCTGTCTTCGCATTCAGCAGTTCGGTATTTTTGGCTGAAGCACTGCTTTTGTCTGCGGTCAGTGCGGTGATCTGTTTTTCCAGTGCCGCTTTTTCTGCCGCCAGACCCTCGAGGGATTTTTTCAGCGCTTCACTCTGTTTCGCACTTTTACTGCCCTGCTCCGCCAGTTGCGCAGTCAGCGCCAGTTTTTCTGTATCACTTTGTTTCAGCTGACTTTCTGTTGCTGTCAGCTGTTGCGTGATTTTTGTAAGATCGGCATTTTTACTGCTGAGCAGTACAACGCTCTCTTCTGCCCGGCGCTTCTCTGAATTCAGCTGTGCAACCTGTTTCTCAAGCGCGGATTTATCCGCAGTCAGCGCGGTGATCCGTTTTGCCAGATCAGCTGATTGTTTGCCGTTTTCGGTTTCCTGAGATTGCAGTTTGGCTGCCAGGCGCTGTTTTTCCGCATCCTGAGACTGCAGTTGTTTTTCCAGCTCTGCCAGCTTCTGCGCGATTTTTGCCAGATCGGCATTTTTATCCTGCAGCAGGGCGAGATTTTTTTCCGCCTGTGCATTATCGGCTTTCAGTCCGGCTACCTGTTTTTCCAGCGCGGCTTTTTCTGCTGTCAGTGCGTCCAGATCTTTTTTCAGTGCCTCACGCTGCTGACTGTTTTCACCGGTCAGCGCGAGGATGTTGTCACTCAGCTGCTGTTTTTCCGCATCCCGCTGAGCCAGCTGTTTTTCCAGCTCAGCCAGTTTCTGCGTGACGTTTGCCATATCGGCATTTTTATCCTGCAACAGGGCGAGATTTTTTTCCGCCTGTGCATTATCGGCTTTCAGTCCGGCTACCTGTTTTTCAAGATCGGCTTTTTCTGTTGTCAGTGCGTCCAGATCTTTTTTCAGTGCCTCACGCTGCTGGCTGTTTTCACCGGTCAGCGCGAGGATGTTGTCACTCAGCTGCTGTTTTTCCGCATCCCGCTGAGCCAGCTGTTTTTCCAGCTCTGCCAGTTTCTGCGTAATTTTTGCCATATCGGCATTTTTGGTTTCCAGCAACGCGACGTTTTTATCTGATATCGCTTTTTCTTTATTCAGTGCCGCAATCTGTTTTTCAAGATCGGCTTTTTCTGCTGTCAGAGTCGCAACCTGACTTTCCGCCTGACCAAAACGCGCCAGGTTTTCACTTATCTGCTGATTGAGTGAATCAATCGTTTTGCGGTTCTGTTCCAGCTCTGCAGTCAGTCTGGCATTATCGCCTTCTGCCGCAGCCTGTAACGCATTATTTGCCAGAGTCAGATTTTTCAGTTCTGTCTCTTTTTTCGCAATATCCGCGAGCGCCTGTTCATAATCACGCTGAACATTCCGGTACTTTTCGTTCAGTGACGCCAGTTCGCGTTTCACATCCTGTAATGTCAGGCGGGTGAGGCGCAGCTGTTTCTGCGGGTCCGACGGCGTAAACCAGGTTTCCGGTTTCAGCACACGGGCAACCGTCAGCGGCAGATCAGAGAAATACGTCATTGAACGGAAAGGTTCACCCAAAACGGTAAACAGGACTTCCGGTGTGAGAGTCAATGAGGAGGTCATACGGGAAGGAACGGGTGAAAACACAAATCCGCCGTGGTTCCCGCCCCACTTCTGGCTGTCACGGACCAGATATGCCGGAGACCACTGCGGGTATCCGATCGGAACCGGATTTGTCACAACAACCGGTTCCCTGACCACAATATTGTCACATTGTGCCGGTACAGAGAGTACCGGGGTTGTTGTGTCCGTTTTCTGTACGGCAGCTGTTTGTGTCCGGCCTTCCTGCGCGGACGAAACAGCGCGTTTTCCTGTGCGGGCAGCTTTACGTGTGCCCTGACGCTGTGACTGAGTGGCCTTACCCGCCGTGTTTACCGGCGCGGTAACCCGTTTTGCGGGATACCGGTCAGGTTGCTGTACTGATACCGGAAAATTGCCTGATTCTTTTTCAGTCTGAATATAACGGTCAAAATCTTCGATAACCTGATTAAATTCAGATGCAGTTGCCGGTTGCACTGCCGCAAATAACGCGACAGTAATACACAACCTGATGTTCAGTCTCATAACCCGTTAACCTTCTCCAGGGTATTCTCAATAGACAGAACAGAATAATAACGAACCTGCGCGCACATCACTTTGGTTTTCGCTTCAATCGACATTTTCAGTAATTTAAGCGTATCCGGGCTGGCGGTTCTTTCGAGCTGACGGTACAGTTTGTTGATCTGGCTGATTTCACTGAAACCGGCGACCATCTGACTGTAATCTTTCGGAGAGATCGTTTTGAGTGAGTCGAGTTCTTTGACACACATACTCAGCTCAGGCGAAATCAGTCCGGAGGGTTGCTGTAATTCAGGTTTTGGCAAAGGTGCTGTCGTTCTCACCGGCTCCTGCTCCGCCGGCTGAACCGGTTGTGCCGCAGGCTTCGGCGCAGAGGGTGTCGTTAATGAACAACCTGACAGGGTTACAACGCCTCCTAACAGGAGTATCCCCGCCATTTTGTTCAGTGCTGTCTTGGATAACATAAGTTTCACCTTAGAGAAATAATTTGGCCACTGCTGCGTTGTGCAAAAATAGGCACCAATTGTATAGCCAGAGCCGGGGAAAATAAACTCTGACGTGTCACAACTCAGCCTTATGTAACATACACTACGTCACGGGCAAGTCTGAACTATTTGTTTTTTGTTATCCGGACACCTTACTGCAGCCGCACAATCTGAATTTTCACGCTTGTCAGCGTCAATGATTTGGCATCGTTATTATTCTGCTCTGCCGCTCTGTTTATCACAGGCGAGAACATAAATTAGTCATTTTGCTTTACAAAACCGTACCGGGATATTTGCCGGACAATTTGTAACAAGTTTTAAAAACACGTATCACCCGGTATCTGTTCACCATAAAAAAATATAAGCACAGTTGTACCTGACACGGCATTATATCTTATTCACGAATAAAATCGATTAACCGCCGCAGACGACCATTCTGTAAATATGAAAATAAAACGACAGATACAGAACAAATACATAACCAACTGTTATCCCGGATGATTCACGGCAGTATAAATCAATACTCCCGTTATGGATTCTCTTTTTTTCAATTATGCGACCGGGATTCCGTTCCTTTTCCCTGACTGATTATTATCATTATTTTCGTTGTAATCTATTATATTCTTATAATTTAAAAGCGACAGAACTTATCAGGTTTATTACGCATAATATGATTAGTAACGCTATCAAACTGCACATTATCATTTTGCTTCTGTGGTATCCCTGAATTATCAATACCGACATATTTTTCTCTCATATTGAGAGAAATCAGGACAGGAAATGCCGCTGTTTTCAGCCGGATGCCTTTATTTTTTTTACCTCAGTCACAAATCCCCCGATAAATTGCTGTTTTTCTCTCTGCTGGCGTATTTATTGCTTGTTTTTCTGCATGCTTACTTTTTCCTGAAGCCGGAGAAATAATAATGTCTGAAGCAGTCGGAAAACGCGCGCTGGGTACACCTTACCTGCGCGTTGATGCTCTGAGCAAAACATCAGGGCGGGCGCGCTACACGGATGATCTGCCGATGCCGGGTATGCATTACGCCAAATATGTCCGCAGCACCATTGCCCACGGAATGGTGACGTCTGTGGATACATCACGGGCGCTTGCCATGCCGGGCGTGGTTGCGGTATTCACCTGTGACGATGTGCCGCAGATCCCGTTCGCCACCGCCGGTCACGCCTGGTCTCTGGAACCGGCCAAACGCGATGTGGCAGACCGCCTGCTGCTGAACCGCCATGTACGCCACCACGGCGACGGTGTGGCGATTGTGGTTGCCCGTGACGAACTGACCGCCGAAAAAGCAGCGGCACGCGTCAGCGTCACTTATGATGAACTGCCGGTTATCACTTCACCGGAAGCCGCGCTGGCGGCAGATGCCCCGCAAATCCACAACAGCGGCAACCTGCTGAAACGTACCGCGATCAATGCGGAAAGCGCCAGAGCGACAGTCAGCCGGTCGCCGTTTCAGTTCCGCGGTCATTTTGATACCCCGGTGGTCCAGCACTGCCATATGGAAGGCGTCACCTGCTACGCCTGGCAGGAAGCGGATAATAAGATTTCCGTGGTATCGAGCACCCAGATCCCGCATATCGTCCGCCGTGTGACAGGTCAGGCGCTGGATATACCGTGGTCGCATATCCGGGTGATTAAGCCGTATATCGGCGGGGGATTCGGCAATAAACAGGATGTGCTGGAAGAGCCGATGGCAGCCTGGCTGACCCTGAAACTCGGCGGTATTCCGGTGAAAGTGGAACTGAGCCGCGAAGAGTGTTTCTTCGCCTCCCGCACCCGTCACGCCTTTCATATTGATGCGGAAATGGGACTGATCGCTGACGGCACACTGAACGGCTATCACCTTGATGTGTTGTCCAACACCGGCGGCTATGCCTCTCACGGGCACTCAATTGCCGCCGCTGGCGGTAATAAGATCCCGTATCTTTATCCGCGCTGCGATTACGGCTATTCCGCCGCCACCGTCTATACCAACTATCCGTCAGCGGGCGCAATGCGCGGCTACGGGGCACCACAGGTCACGTTCGCCCTTGAATGCCTGATGGATGATGCCGCCGCACAGCTGAATATCGACCCGGTGGATATCCGTCTGCGCAATGCGGCGCGATCCGGTGACTGCAATCCGGTCAACAAAAAAACCATTTACAGTGCAGGGCTGATTGAGTGCCTGAAGCGCGGTAAAGAATTGTTCGGCTGGGATGAACGTAAAGCAGAGGCGCTGGCAACACGCGGGGATATCCGCCGGGGTGTCGGCGTGGCCTGTTTCAGCTATTCATCCAACACCTATCCGGTCGGCGTGGAAATCGCCAGTGCCCGTCTGCTGATGAACCAGGACGGCAATATCAATGTGCAGGTCGGCGCAACGGAAATCGGTCAGGGTTCGGATACTGTGTTCTCACAGATGGTGGCGGAAACCCTCGGCGTACCGGTCAGTACCATTCAGATGATCTCCACCCAGGATACGGATATCACCCCGTTTGACCCGGGCGCGTTCGCGTCACGGCAAAGTTATGTCACCGCACCGGCACTGAAAGAAGCGGCGCTGTCACTGCGGCAGAAAATTCTCGATCACGCTTCGCTGATGACACATCAGGCCGCGTTTAATATGACCATTCTCAACGGCAATGTCGTGCTTGAAGCCCAGCCGGACGTGGTGGTGACCACCGTCGCGGAAGTGGCTATGCACAGTTTTTATCATCAGGAGATCGGCGGTCAGCTTTCTGCCGAATCCTCTCACAAAACACAGACCAACCCGCCGGCGTTCGGCTGTACCTTTGTCGATATCACCGTGGATATTCCGATGTGTCAGATAACCATTAACCGGATCATCAATATGCACGATTCCGGCCGGATCCTGAACCCGCAGCTGGCGGAAGGCCAGGTCCACGGCGGGATGGGGATGGGGATCGGCTGGGCGTTGTTTGAAGAGATGCTGATCAACGAAAAATCCGGGGTTGTCCATAACCCGAACCTGCTCGACTACAAGATGCCGACCATGGTTGACCTGCCGGATCTGGAGTGCGGGTTTGTCGAAACCTACGAGCCGCAGTCCGCCTACGGCCATAAATCCCTGGGCGAACCGCCGATTATTTCACCGGCGGCTGCTATCCGTAATGCCCTGCGCATGGCGACGGGGATTTCTGTCAATACTATCCCGCTGACACCAAAACGGCTGTACCGGGAATTTGTTAATGCCGGGCTTATCAGGGGGTAACTGCCATGTATGATTTTGAAACGTATCACCGCGCGGAGAGTGTCGCACATGCCGTCTCACTGCTGGCTGCGGATCCGCAGGCCAGATTGCTGGCGGGCGGAACGGATGTGCTGATCCAGCTTCATCACCTCAATGAACGTTTCCGCCGTATTGTGGATATTCATGATTTGCCGGAATTGCGCGGGATCCGCTGTGATGATGCGGGGCATATCCGTATCGGCTCCGCGACCACTTTCTCCGAACTGATTGACAGCCCGGTTGTCAATCAATGCCTGCCCGCACTGAGTGAAGCGGCAGCCACCATTGCCGGACCGCAGATCCGCAACGTTGCCACTTACGGCGGCAATATCTGTAACGGTGCCACCAGCGGCGACTCCGCCTGTCCGTCCCTGGTTTATCAGGCAGAGCTGGAGATAGCCACCCCGGACGGCATCCGCCGCAGACCGCTGCGCGGCTTCCATACCGGCCCGGGTAAAGTGGCCTTTGAACCGGGTGAACTGCTGATCGCGTTCCATTTCTCACCGGAGAATTACCGCGGTAAAGGCTCCGCTGCTTACAAATATGCCATGCGCGGCGCGATGGATATCGCCACCATTAACTGCGCGGCACTGTGTGATATCCGGGAAGGACGTTTTGAGGAACTGCGCCTTGCTTTCGGCGTTGCGGCACCGACACCGGTCCGCTGTGAACACGCGGAAGCGGCTGCGCTCGGAAAACCGGTCACCGCAGATACCCTGAAAGCCGTCAGTCAGGCTATTGAACAGGATGTGGCACCGCGTACGTCATGGCGGGCAGAGAAAGAGTTCCGTTTACACCTGATCCGCGTCCTGAGCGAGCGGGTGATCCGCGCGGCGGCTGAACGTCTGGGAGAAAAAATCGCATGAATATCAAAGAATGGAAAACCATCAGCTGCACACTCAACGGACAGGTACGGGAACTGACGGTGTCACCGGCAGCCCGGTTGTCCGATATCCTGCGTGAGCAGGGACTTATCAGTGTCAAACACGGTTGTTCTGTCGGCGAGTGCGGTGCCTGTACGGTGCTTATCGACGGTATCGCGGTGGATACCTGCCTCTATCTGGCGGTCTGGGCGGACGGTAAGCAGATCCGCACCGCCGAAGGTGAGATGAAGCACGGTAAACCGTCTGCGGTACAGCAGGCTTACGCCGACAGCGGCGCGGTACAGTGCGGATTCTGCACCCCCGGCCTGATTATGATGACCACCGCCCTGCTGGAAAAACACAAAGGGCAGACCCTGACCATCCGTCAGATCCGCCACGGCCTGGCCGGTAACCTGTGCCGCTGCACCGGTTATCAGATGGTTGCCAATGCAACGGATAAACTCCAGCGTAATCAGTAAACCGCAGAAAACAGACACCGCGCCCGGCGTCAGGGTTACGGTGTCTGCTGCTGTAAAAGTACCGGCAGGGCATGTTCTTCTCCCCAGCTTTTCAGCATCAGTAAGATCGGTACCAGCGACTGCCCGGCGTCCGTCAGGCTGTATTCCACTTTCGGCGGCACCTCCGCATAGACCTTACGGTGGACAAGCCCTGCCATCTCAAGCTCCCGTAACTGTTTTGTCAGCATACGCGGAGTAATAAATATCAGGAGCCGTTTCAGCTCGTTAAAGCGCTTGATGCCGCTTATCAGATGGTAAAGGATCATTCCCTTGCCCTTCCCGCCCATCATTTCCAGTGTTGCCTCAACCGGACAGGCCTCATAGGCATACGATTCATAACGCGTCTTTCTGACAGTATCCATTTTGTACCTATATACCAAAAATGTACGTACTTGTTAAAAACATATCATAGTTTATCATTGCGCCGGTTAATGTAAATTACCTTATAAGGACGTCATCATGACCATCACTCAGGCTGTAATGCAGCGTTATTCCACCAAATCATTCGATCCGGCGAAAAAAATCAGTGATGAGGTGATGAACAGTATCAAAACATTGCTGCGCTACAGCCCGTCCAGCGTCAATATCCAGCCATGGCATTTTATTATTGCGGCCAGCGAGGAAGGGAAAAACCGGATCGCCGCATCCACCCGCCCGGGCTTTGAATTTAATACCGCAAAAATCACCGATGCCTCACATGTTGTGCTGCTGTGTGCAAAAACAGATGTTGATGAAGCCTACATGAACAGCGTGCTGGAACAGGAAGACAAAGACGGTCGTTACGCCACGCCGGAGCACAAAGCGATGAACAACAGCGGCCGGACTTTCTTTGTTAATCTCCACAAAGAGACGCTCGGTGATCTGCCGCACTGGGCGGCAAAACAGGTTTTTCTGAACATGGGGACATTACTGCTGGGTGTGTCCGCACTGGGTGTGGATGCGGTTCCGATGGAAGGGATGGATTTTAATACCCTGGATACAGAATTTGGTTTATCCGCCAAAGGGCTGACACCGGTGGCCGTTGTGTCGCTCGGTTACCGCAAAGAGGATGATTTTAACGCTGCGCTGCCAAAATCCCGTCTGCCGGAAGCGCAGATCATAACCGTTATCTGATACGAAAAAGCCGCACGGACCGGCAACATCCGTGCGGCTTTGGCACACATTTCTTCTTCCGCTTACTGCTACCCGGCGGATAACTCGTACTTTTTAATCTTCCGGTACAGCGTGGCGATACCGATCCCCAGCTCCTCTGCCGCCTGACGCTTGTTATCATAGCGCTGCAGTGCTTCGCGGATCATCTGTTTTTCCATCTCTTCCAGCATGGTTTCCCCGTGCAGTGCCGGATCCTCATCCGCTGCTGCCGCAGGTACGCTTCTGACCGGAATGGTAATTTCACTGCGGTGGATATCCCCGCTGTTCTGAACCGGTGCGGTAGTACCGCTTATCATCTGCGCCGCATGTCTGGCAACGTTCGGCGGCAGCAGTGAGATATCAATCACCTCACCCGGCGGCACCACGTTGACCAGATATTCCACCAGGTTACTCAGCTCACGCAGGTTGCCCGGCCACGGCCATGCATTAATGACCGCCATCACTTCATCCGAAATGCCCGGATACACCAGACCAAGACGTTTGGTATGCACATTGAGGAAATGGTGTACCAGCAATTCCACATCACCGTGACGCTCACGCAGCGGCGGCAGGGCAATCGGGATAACATTGAGGCGGTAATAGAGATCCTCGCGGAATTTGCCTTCACTGACAAACTGTTCCAGATTCTGGTTGGTCGCGGACACAATCCGGATATCGACCGGGATGGTCCGGCTTGAACCAATCGGCTGCACTTCGCGTGATTCTATCGCACGCAATAATTTCGCCTGAACAATCAGCGGCATATCGCCGATTTCATCCAGAAACAGCGTGCCTTTATCTGCCGCCTGAATCAGACCCTGTTTTCCGTTGGCGGACGCGCCGGTGAATGCGCCTTTCACATAACCGAATAATTCACTTTCCAGTAACTGCTCCGGTATCGCCGCACAGTTAATGGCAATAAACGGTTTTTCACTGCGATTACTCAGTTTATGGATAGCCCGCGCCACCACTTCTTTACCGGTGCCGCTCTCGCCGGTGATGAGAATACTCGACGGGCTCGGTGCCACGCGGGAAATCAGGTGTTTCAGCTGACGGATAGGTTCGGATTCCCCGACCAGGTGCTCAATCAGCAATCCGTTTTCATCACGGCGCACTTCATTCATATCAATCGCCGCGTGAGACTGATGGAACGCCATCAGGAACATCTGACAGCCGTTAACCACATGAAGCTGCCCGATAATAATATTGCTCTCCCCTTCCCAGGAGACAATATGCTGCAAATGCCCGCGGTTCAGACTCTTGAAATAGGTCAGCGGGCGGATGGCAATGGTTTTGCCGGAAATCTTTTCGTGCGGGACATTGAGGATCTTAAGAGCATGCGGATTGGCAAATTTCAGGTGATTTGCCTCATCCAGGATCAGAACGCCCTGATCCATAAACTCTATCAGGCTCAGTAATACCTTTTGTGCGGCATTACGGCCTTCCTGTTCATCCAGCAGTTTAGCCACAAAAATAGTGGAAATATGCTGCACATAATCCGAGAAGTCATGGATATTATCCCGGATGCGCTCCTGCTGTTCAGAGGTGACAGCCACCAGGCTGATAACCCCGATACAGCGATCCTGGAAGATGATCGGTGTACCGATAAACGCTTTCTCCTTACAGTTATCTTTATCCGCGCAATTGAGGCAGAGCGGATCAAAACAGGAGTGCGTGACTATCTTTTCTTTTTTGGTATCCAGCACATAGCGGAGCAGCTGGGAATTATTGGTCAGACGGTGTCCGAGATGCTGGTTAAACAGCCCTGTTCCGGCAATCCTTGTCAGTTTGTCATCAACGATTTCAACATCAAGCTGTAACACACTGGCGAGCATTTTGCTGAAGTGAACAATTGTCGGCTGTATCTGCATCAGCACAGATGGTGATTTTTCAGTGATCATGCTTACGACTTCCTATGCTCTTAAAACGACATATCTAAAAGAAAGTACATAACGCGACAAATTTATGATTTTATTATAGTTATTTATCAACAGGCTGAATTATCACCCGTTAATAGCACAAGATTGCCAGAGTTTTATCACCGAAACTCCAACGCATGTACAAAAATCACACTTTTCTTCAGATTTGATAATGAAACTGGAACCGCCGTCACTCTATTTTATCAATATGATAAATCCGCCGGGGTGTTTATCATTCTGGCCCCGCTTCCGGCCGTTCCGTCCTCTCACCGGTCTGATCCCGGTGACTTTTCACCCTTACTGAAAATAACTTTCATTCGCATTTATCACACATAACCCCGCTCTCAGCCCCTGATAATTGTGATCATTATCCCGATTTTACCCTGTATATCACCTCCGGCAGATCATTCCGGCTGATTTGGCATGCTTATTGTTAATAGTCACAGTACACATGCAGAAATGCCATCTTCTCACTGCATATTCAATTGTCACCGGCCATTTCATATAGGATTTAAAGATGAAAAATGTTAATGAATTATTGAAAGATATCGCCAGACTGAAATCGAATCTTCATCAAAAGGATTTTTTACTTACCTGGGAACAGAGTCAGGATGAACTGACGATGGTGCTTGATATTGCAGCCGCACTGAAAGGGCTGCGTGCCGATAACATCGCCACCAACGTATTCACAAATGGCCTTGGCATCTCTGTTTTCCGTGACAACTCCACCCGTACCCGTTTCTCTTATGCCTCTGCACTGAATATGCTCGGCCTGGCCCAGCAGGATCTCGACGAAGGTAAGTCTCAGATTGCTCACGGCGAAACTGTGCGTGAAACGGCCAACATGATTTCATTCTGTGCGGATGCCATCGGTATCCGTGACGATATGTACCTCGGCGCCGGTAACGCCTATATGCGTGAAGTGGGTGCGGCACTGGATGAAGGTTTTGAGGAAGGCGTTCTGCCGCAGCGCCCTGCGCTGGTTAACCTGCAGTGTGATATCGACCACCCGACACAATCTATGGCTGACCTGGCCTGGTTACGTGAGCACTTCGGTTCACTGGAAAACCTGAAAGGCAAAAAAATCGCCATGACCTGGGCGTATTCACCAAGCTACGGTAAACCACTCTCTGTACCGCAGGGCATCATCGGTCTGATGACCCGTTACGGTATGGATGTGACGCTGGCACATCCGGAAGGTTATGACCTGATCCCTGACGTTATTGATGTGGCGAAAAACAACGCCAAACAATCCGGCGGCAGCTTTAAGCAGGTGACGTCGATGGAAGACGCGTTCAAAGATGCGGATATCGTGTATCCGAAATCCTGGGCACCGTACAAAGTCATGGAACAGCGTACCGAACTGCTGCGTGCCAATGACCATGACGGCCTGAAAGCCCTTGAGCAGCGCTGCCTGGCTCAGAACGCCAACCACAAAGACTGGCATTGTACTGAAGAGATGATGAAGCTGACCAAAGACGGTGAAGCGCTGTACATGCACTGTCTGCCTGCGGATATCACCGGTGTTTCCTGTAAGGAAGGGGAAGTGGAAGAGGCTGTATTCGAGAAATACCGTATCGCCACTTACAAAGAAGCCAGCTGGAAGCCGTATATCATCTCCGCCATGATTCTGGCCCGCAAATTCCCGCAGCCTGCCCTGGTTCTTGAGCAACTGCTGAAAAACGCACGTAAACGTATTTTATAAATCCGGATCCCGGCCGTCACCGGCCGGGTTCTTTTCCCGATGATATGAGGTGAGGCTCTATGTCTGTCTTCTCACTGAAGTTAGATATTTCAGATAACCGTTATTTCAACGGCAAACACTCCCCGCTTTTTTCCCGTGAAGAAGCACATAAAGCGCTGACGTTTCATGAGAAAATTACGGGTTACCATCCGACACCACTGTATGACATGAACGATCTCGCCGCCCTGTTCGGCGTACGTCATATCCTGGTGAAAGATGAGTCACAGCGTTTTGATCTGAATGCATTCAAAATTCTGGGCGGCTCTTATGCTATCGCCCACCTGTTGTGCGAAAAGTACAACATGGATATTAACGATTTCTCTTTCGAGAAACTCAAAAGCACCCTGACTGAAAAAATGACGTTCGCCACCACTACTGACGGCAACCACGGCCGCGGTGTGGCCTGGGCGGCACGCGCACTCGGTCAGAAAGCGGTGGTGTACATGCCGAAAGGCTCCGCACAGGAACGTGTGAATCACATTACCGGCCTCGGGGCGGAGTGTATCGTCACAGATATGAACTACGACGATACCGTCCGTCTCACCATGGAAAATGCCAAAAAACACGGCTGGATCGTGGTTCAGGATACCGCCTGCGAAGGCTACACCAAGATCCCGACCTGGATTATGCAGGGCTACACCACGCTGGCTGCCGAAGCCGTTGCCCAGATGAAAGAGATGAAGATTCAGCGTCCGACCCACGTGCTGTTACAGGCCGGTGTGGGTGCGATGGCCGGCGGTGTGCTGGGCTATCTGGTCGATGAGTTCGGGGCAAAAGATCTGCATTCCATTATTGTCGAGCCGGATCTGGCTGACTGTCTCTACCGTTCCAGCCTGAAAGGCGAAATCGTCAATGTCGGCGGCGATATGGCCACCATCATGGCGGGCCTGGCCTGCGGCGAGCCGAACCCTATCGGCTGGGATCTGATGCGTAACTGCGCGACACAGTTTATCTCCTGTGAAGATGCGGTGGCTGCTCTCGGCATGCGTGTCCTCGGTAACCCGTACGGCAAAGACAGCCGCGTGATTTCCGGTGAATCCGGCGCAGTCGGTCTCGGTGTGCTGGCGGCGGTTAACTATCATCCGGAACGTGCGGAACTGATGGAAAGACTCGGCCTGAACAGTGATTCCGTCATTCTCGTGATCAACACCGAAGGTGACACCGATACCAAACATTATCGTGAAGTTGTCTGGGAAGGTAAAAACCCGGCGCAGAAATATTAACTAATTGGAGTATTGAAACATGGCTAAGCAAATCCCGTTTGATGAAATTGTCAAAAAAGCTGAACACTATAAAAAAGATATGACCCGTTTTCTGCGCGATATGGTGGCAATTCCCAGCGAAAGCTGCGACGAAAAACGCGTGATTCACCGCATCAAAGAAGAGATGGAAAAAGTCGGCTTTGATAAAGTGGATATCGACCCGATGGGGAACATTCTGGGCTATATCGGTCACGGTCCGCACCTGATCGCCATGGATGCACATATCGATACCGTGGGTATCGGTAACATCAAAAACTGGGAATTCGACCCGTACGAAGGTATGGAAAACGACGAAATCATCGGCGGACGCGGTACCTCTGACCAGGAAGGCGGCATGGCCTCTATGGTCTATGCCGGTAAAATCATCAAAGATTTAGGTCTGGAAGATCAGTACACCCTGCTGGTGACCGGGACTGTTCAGGAAGAAGACTGTGATGGTCTATGCTGGCAGTACATCATCGAGCAGGACAAAATCAGACCGGAATTCGTGGTCAGTACCGAACCGACGGACTGCCAGATTTACCGCGGCCAGCGCGGCCGGATGGAAATCCGCATTGATGTGCCGGGGATCAGCTGCCACGGCTCCGCACCGGAGCGCGGCGATAACGCTATCTTCAAAATGGGTCCGATTCTGGGCGAGTTACAGGAACTGTCAAAACGTCTGGCACACGACGATTTCCTCGGCCAGGGCACACTGACGGTTTCTGAAATTTTCTACACCTCACCAAGCCGCTGTGCGGTTGCTGACAGCTGCGCAGTCTCTATCGACCGCCGCCTGACCTGGGGCGAAACATGGGAAGGCGCACTGGACGAAATCCGTGCATTACCGGCAGTCAAAGCCGCGAAAGGTGTGGTTTCTATGTACACCTATGAGCGTGCCTCCTGGACCGGTCTGGTTTATCCGACAGAGTGCTACTTCCCGACCTGGAAAGTGGAAGAAGATCACTTCACCGTGAAGACACTGGATCGCGCTTACCGCGGCCTGTTCAACAAAGAGCCGGTTGTTGATAAGTGGACTTTCTCCACCAACGGTGTTTCTATCATGGGTCGTCACGGCATTCCGGTTATCGGTTTTGGTCCGGGTAAAGAGCCTGAAGCTCACGCACCAAACGAAAAAACCTGGAAAGATCACCTGGTGACCTGTGCGGCAATGTATGCGGCCATTCCGTTAAGCTATATGGCTGAACTGAAAAAATAATCTTGTCTTACCGGCCCCGTACTGATGTGCGGGGCTTTTTCAGGAGTACCCCCTATGCGCACACTGATTATCAACGGCACCGTTGTCAATGCAGACGGACAATACCGGCACGATGTTCTGATTGAAAACGGCCTGATCTCACAGGTTGCACCGGACATTGCCCCGGAGACAGATGACCGCGTTATTGATGCACAGGGATGTTATGTTTTTCCCGGCGGTATTGATGTTCATACCCATTTTAATATTGATGTCGGCCTTGCCCGCAGCTGTGATGATTTTTACACCGGCACGCGTGCGGCAGCCTGCGGCGGTACCACCACCATTATCGATCATATGGGATTTGGTCCGGCGGGTTGTTCACTGCACCACCAGCTTGAGAATTATCACCGCTACGCCAAAGGACGCGCCGTTATCGATTACAGTTTTCACGGCGTGATCCAGCATATCAACGACGATATTTTAAAGGAAATCCCGCTGATGGTGGCGGACGGGATCAGCAGCTTCAAACTCTATCTGACCTATCAGTACAAGCTGGATGATCCGGATATTTTACGTGCCCTGCAACAGCTTAACCACGCCGGGGCGCTGACCACCGTGCATCCGGAAAATGATGCGGTGATTGCGCAGCGCAAAGCGGAATTTGTGAAAAAAGGTCAGACCTCGCCGATTTTCCACGCCCTGAGCCGCCCTGCGGAATGTGAGGCGGAAGCGATAGGCCGGATGATTAATCTGGCGCATATCTGCGGCAATGCGCAGCTCTATATCGTCCACCTTTCCAACGGATTGGGTCTCGATTACCTGAAGATGGCGAAAGCCCGCCACCAACCGGTCTGGATAGAAACCTGTCCGCAGTATCTGTTCCTTGATGAGCGCTGTTATGAGCGTGATGACGGCCTGAAATTTATTCTCAGCCCGCCGCTGCGTAACCGCCGGGAAGCCGATGCTCTGTGGCTGGGTATTGATGACGGCGCGATTGATGTGGTCGCCACCGACCACTGCACCTTCCCGTATCAGCAGCGCCTGGCGCTGTCCGGCGGGAATTTCACCCGCTGTCCGAACGGCCTGCCGGGAGTTGAAAACCGTATGTTACTGCTGTTTTCCGCAGGCGTGATGCAGGGACGGATTTCACCGGAACACTTTGTTTCCCTTACCAGTGCGATGCCGGCAAAACTGTTTGGTATCTGGCCGGAAAAAGGTGTGATCCGCCCGGGCGCGGACGGTGATATCACCATTATCGACCCGGCGCAGGAAACCACTATCCGCCATGCGGATCTGCATGATAACGCGGACTACAGCCCGTATGAGGGAATGACGGTACAGGGCGCAATCCGCTGCACACTGTCGCGCGGTGATATTGTTTACCGTGACGGCGAATTTTCTGCTGAACCCGGCCGCGGTCGTTTCCTGAAACGCCGTCCGTTTAAGGCGCCGCACCGGTGTTATTAATTTTTTCCGATTATCGTTTCAACTCATTTATTACGGGTAAAAAAGGATGAAAAAAACAATCGTATTAGCACTGGGCGGCAACGCACTGGGAAATGATCTTCCGGGACAGATGGCTGCCGTCAAAACCACCTCTGTCGTGATTGCCGACCTGATTGCTCAGGGATACCGCGTTGTGGTCACACACGGTAACGGCCCGCAGGTGGGGATGATAACCGGTGCCTTTGAGGCTGCCAGCAAAACCGAAGCCAAATCACCGGTTCTGCCGATGTCAGTCTGTGTGGCACTGAGCCAGGGATATATAGGTTATGATTTGCAGAACGCGCTGCGTGAAGAACTGCTGAACCGGGGTATCAATAAGCCGGTTGCCACCATCGTGACACAGGTGGAAGTCGATGCGGCGGATCCGTCATTTAAAAACCCGACCAAACCTATCGGCGCGTTCTACAGCAAAGAAGAAGCGGAAGCCCTGAGCAAAAAAGGGTTTGAAATGCGCGAAGATGCGGGCCGTGGTTACCGCCGCGTGGTGTCATCACCAAAACCGGTTGATATTATTGAAAAAGAGACCGTCAAAGCCATGCTGGATGCTGATCAGCTGGTGATCACTGTCGGCGGCGGCGGTATTCCGGTGATCCGCGACGGTAACACACTGCACGGTGCCAATGCGGTTATCGACAAAGACTGGGCGAGCGCCAAACTGGCGGAGATGATCGATGCGGATATGCTGATTATCCTGACTGCCGTGGAAAAAATTGCCATCAACTTCGGCAAACCCAATGAGCAGTGGCTGGATAAACTGACATCTGCGGATGCGCAGCGTTATATCGATGAGAAACATTTTGCGCCGGGTTCGATGTTACCGAAAGTGGAAGCAGCGCTCTCCTTCAGCCGCAGTAAAAAAGGCCGCAAAGCGCTGATTACGTTACTGAATAAAGCCAAAGACGGTATTGAGGGTAAAACCGGTACGGTTATCGGCGACTGATAATCATCCATGATACTAATCTGAAACGACCGATTACTCGGTTGTTTCAGATCAAAAAATCAAGATAACATCTCAATTTATAAACCTTATTATTAATTATCCATAATTAGAAAAAACAAATTAAATGGATAGCATTAAATAATATAAATTGATATTATTTATAGTCAATAAATTTTCATAAAAAATGAGGTGATATGAGTAACTTAACTAACTCGCAAATTATAATGGAAAAAATAATTCGTGACCAAGCAAAAGATGAAGGTGTGAATTTTTCAGAGTACTTTGAGATATATACCGCATCTCAAATTCTTAAAGACTATGATTTAACATATGCTGATATTGAATATAGTATTGTTGGTGATGGTGGAGATGGTGGAATTGATTCAATTTACACATTTCTAAATGGTGAGTTAATAAAAGAAGATACTGCATATCAAAAATCAGGAAAACATAATAAGATTGAATTAGTAATAATTCAATCTAAAACCTCAAAATCATTTGGTGAAGATGCAGTTGTTAAATTCAATGAAGTAACAAGGGATTTATTTAATATATCATTAGATATTAATAGCGACGAACTAGCTAAAAGATATAACGATGACCTAAGAGGACGCGTATCCATTTTTAGAAGCGTCTATAGTGATCTAATGAAAGGATTCCCTGACTTAACATTTTCATTTTATTATTCCACGTTAGGTGAGGATGTTCATGATAATGTAATCGGGAAAGGGACACCATTACAAGAAACTATATCTAGAATGTTTACAGGCTCTAAGTTTTCATTAGAATTTATTGGTGCCACTAAATTAATAGAGCTAAATAGAAAAGTAAGAAGTACATCAAGAACAATGGAGTTAGCGGAATCACCAATAGCAACCGAAACGGGAAGTTACTTATGTCTTGTCAATCTGAAAAAATACTATGATTTTATTTCTGATAATAATGATTTATCTAGAAGCATCTTCGAATCAAATGTAAGAGATCATAATGGTGATGTTGTTGTAAACGTAGCAATACAGGAAACACTTTCTCAAGGAAATGAGGATTTTTGGTTTTTAAATAATGGAATAACGATAATTACATCAAAAGCTGTTCTTGCTGGTAAAACATTGACTATAGAAAACCCTCAAGTAGTAAATGGGTTACAAACCTCTCATGAAATTTATAATTATTTTTCTACCTTGATAGATGATAAAAAAGAAATCCGAAATGTTTTAGTTCGTGTTATCTGTGAAGATGACCCAGAATCAAGAGATAAAATAATAAGAGCTACAAATAGTCAAACTAGCATCCCTCCGGCTTCATTGCGAAGTTCTGATATGATACATAGAGATATTGAGGATTTTTTTAAGGCTAGCGGTTATTTTTATGATAGAAGAAAAAATTTCTACAAGAATGAAGGAAAGGCTGCATCCAAAATTGTATCAATCCCATACTTATCTCAATGTGTAATATCCATCGTCCTTCTCCAGCCTAATAATGCCAGAGCAAGGCCATCGACATTAATAAATGATAACACTCGCTATGAGAAAATTTTCAATAAAAAATATTCATTATCACTTTATTTAAATTCCTATCTAATCCTTAAGCGATGCTCTGAATTATTAAAGGAATATGAATTTAAAAGCAAAAGGGATTTTAATAACGTTATATATCATGTATCGATGGCAACCATATTTAGCCTAGCCATCAAAGATGGCGAAAATAATAAAATTATAAAATACGTTAGTGAGTTTGACATTAATAGAATTGACAATCTTCATTTCGATAATATTTTTGATTTAGTTTGGAAGGAATATGCTAATTTAGGTCAGGATGATAATGCTGCCAAGGGGACTGATTTCGTTGAAAACATACAAAAATCGCTTATAAAACTCTATAAAAATAATTAATTTAAAACACTAACGGCCAACAAATTTGGCTGTTAGTGTTTTACCTTAAATAAGAATATTATAAACCGCTGATAGGTTTTTCTTTCGGGTATTTCAGTGTATAACTCAGCGACAGTTCCATGACCTGCTGCGGCTTCAGTTCGGCTTTCCATTCCACTTCACCGGTCTGTTTATTGACAGTTCCTTCCCCGGTTTTGACATCTTTCACCAGGATATTGCTGTCCTGACTGACCGGGATCTGGTCATAAACCGTCACCACCAGCGGCGCTTTGGCAAAAGAGGATAAAGTAATCATATAGCCTTCGCTCTGTTCAACCGCAGAGCCCAGAATACCCGGCTGTTTTGTCAGCTTACTGTCCACCTTACGGCTGACCTGAATATCTTTATTCATGCCGAACGGCAGTTCCAGCTCATTAGTGATCAGGCCGGAATCGAGATAGGTCTGCCCGATATAACGGTTATCAAAATAGATATTCGCCTTACCGCTGAGCAGATTCAGCGCCGGTGCGTTTTCCACAACCGCCTGTAAATACACATGTTCGTCCATCTTCGGTCGTGTGATATAACGGTATTTTCCGTCCAGCGCCGTCTGTTTGATGGTCAGGGAACGGGATTCCGGAACGGACGGCAGGGAATACGGTTTATCAATGCGGTACGTCAGGCTGATACCGTTACTTTCTGCGGTAACAAACGACGAGATCCCGCCTGCAGGGGCTTTTTTCACTGAGCGGTTACGGCTGTAATCTTTATCCTCCGCCATCATGGCTACCGGAGCAGGCGCCATTTCCCCCATCACCGCATACTCATTGATCAGTGACAGATACTGCGGATAGAGCTGCGGCGGGGCAATACTCTGTACCGGGTCAGCGGATGACAACACCAGTTCCACCTGATCCCAGTCGATACCGGTGTTCTGTATCACATCCGCTTTGTAGGTCAGTGTCACGGGCTTATCCATACCGGCGCTGCGGATATCATAGGACGGCGCCCAGGCCGCATCCGGCGTGATATAGTTGATATCCAGTTCCGCTGTCACCGCTTTTTTCGCGGACACATTCAGCACCAGCTGCGTGCGGCGCGCCTTAAACTGTGCGACTTTCTCTTCATACTGCGCTTTCAGCAGGTTCAGTGCTTCGGTTTTTTCATTGATTTGCCGGGTGTATTCCAGCTGTTCCGCATAGATTTTTGCCATCTGACTGCGGATAAAATCCAGCTTCTGCACCGATTGTTCCTGTGTCAGCGGCGCACCGCCGGTGCCGAAGAAATTCTGATCCCGCAGCAGACCCAGCTGTTCGTTATTCACTTCCGTCTGCATATTCAGCTGCTGAATCGCCCGATCCTGCTCCTCAATCTGCGCCTTCATGGCATTGATGTCGTCTGAATACTCCGGCTTTTCAATTTCGCTGCGCAGATTGACGGACTGAATAATGACATCATCATTATTCAGCATAACGGATAAGCTGCCCGGATTAATATTTCCGGCCACATTGGTCAGGATCACATCACTGTCACCGGCAGGCAAATTCAGTGTTGCACTGTTACTCAGCTCTGCCCCGCGCAGGAAAATCGTGGCTGTGTTAAGTTTTACATCCTGAACAATGACATTCGGTTTGCCCGCCGCCGCCGCGGTTACCGCCATACCGGCGATCAGCAGGGTACTTTTAACGCCAAAGGTTAATGCCATTACGTAACTCCCTGATTATTATCATCACGATTCCGGCACCGCATACCGGCAGGCCGCTGTGTGCACCATAACACACCATAGTAAAACAGCTGCCATAACGAAGATAACGGAATAACCTTAAAAGCGCGGCTGTCCGCTGTTTGCCGGGCTTTTTATATGTTACTGCTTCTTTAAAACCGTATTTTATGATTAACATTTGCACGCTTATTGTTTAGTATACTAAACACATTTCATCTGACGGATAAAAAAGGTCGCAACCATGACGACACTCCGGACACACACGGCAGCGACTGCCACTTCACGCAACAAGTTGTTATGGATAGCCGGGATGGGCTGGACATTTGACGCCATGGATGTCGGGCTGCTGGCGTTTCTGCTGGCTGCCTTACAGGCAGACTGGGGGCTGAGTGCCGCACAGCTCGGCTGGATCGGCAGTCTCAATGCCGCCGGGATGGCAGTCGGTGCCTTTGTTTTCGGTCTGATGGCAGACAGAAAAGGCCGCAAACCGGTATTTATTCTCACTCTGCTGCTGTTCAGTCTGGGATCCGGACTGACGGCTGTCGCCGGTTCGCTGGCGGTGGTGCTGGTGCTGCGCTTTTTCATCGGTATGGGGCTTGGCGGAGAACTGCCGGTGGCCTCCACGCTGGTCAGTGAGAGCGTGGCTCCTCACGAACGCGGACGCGTGGTCGTGCTGCTGGAAAGCTTCTGGGCCGTGGGCTGGCTGATTGCGGCACTGATTGCCTATTATGTTATCCCGGATTACGGCTGGCGCACGGCGATGCTGCTCAGCGCCCTGCCTGCGCTGTATGCCCTCTGGCTGCGGGCAAAACTGCCGGAGCCGGTATCCCGCTATACCGCGCAGGAACGCCCGAAACTCACCATTGCACAATCGATGGCCCTGATCTGGTCACCACAGTACCGTCGTGCCACCCTGATGCTGTGGATCCTGTGGTTCTGTGTGGTGTTTTCCTATTACGGTATTTTTCTCTGGCTGCCGGGCGTGGCGATCCTCAAGGGATTCAGCCTGATAAAAAGCTTCCAGTATGTGCTGATCATGACACTCGCCCAGTTACCCGGCTATTTCAGTGCCGCCTGGCTGATTGAACGTTACGGCCGCAAATTCGTGCTGGTCACCTATCTCGCCGGAACAGCAATCAGTGCTTACGGGTTCAGTTGCGCGGAAACCGCCACGGCACTGGTCATTTCGGGTATGCTGCTCTCATTCTTTAACCTCGGTGCCTGGGGCGCGCTCTACGCCTACACGCCGGAACAGTATCCCGACAGTGTCCGCGCCACCGGCGCGGGAACTGCCACCGCCATCGGACGGATAGGCGGGATCCTCGGCCCTCTGCTGGCCGGGTACCTGATTCAGTATCAGTTTGCTGTCAGCACCATTTTCCTGATCTTCAGTGCAGCGGTGGTGATCGCCATTCTTGCGGTCATTTTTCTCGGTGCGGAAACCCGCAACCGCGAACTCAGTACCATTTAAACCACATCCTGACGGCGGTTATTCCGCCGTCAGGGCCTGATGCAGCGCATAGTTATCGCTGTCATTCCTCCCCTTTACCGCAACAGGCGCGTATAATTCCGCCATGATGTCACGACCGGATCACCGGTAAAAACCGTAAAAAGAAAATGAATCAATACGATAAAATCAGTAAATTTCTGAGTTATGTCCTGCGGCACCAGCCGGAGTCCATCGGGATCCGCCTTGACAATGAAGGCTGGACAGATATCGCCGTTCTGCTGCATCAGGCCGCTGCTCACGGCACACCGTTTGACCGTGAAACGCTGGAAAAGGTGGTGGAAACCAACGACAAAAAACGGTTTACGATCTCATCCGACGGCATGTATATCCGCGCGGCACAGGGGCATTCCGCCGGACAGGTGGCGATCGATTACCCGCCGCAGACACCACCGGATAGTCTGTATCACGGCACGGCTATCCGGTTTATCAGTGATATCTGTGAACTGGGATTAATTGCCGGATCACGGCACTATGTGCACCTCAGCGCGGATGAAGATACCGCACTGGCTGTCGGTGCCCGTCACGGCAAACCGGTGGTGCTCACCATTGCCGCCGGGGAGATGCATAAAACCGGTTATCCGTTCTATCTGGCGGATAACGGCGTCTGGCTGACGCCGCATGTCCCGATAAAATACCTGTCGCAGAAAAAACCCGGCTGACCGGGTTTATGCGTTAAGACGTGCTGCATGCCACGCGATATGATCGGCGATAAAACTCGCAATGAAGTAATAGCTGTGATCATAACCGGCATGCACACGGATGGTGTGCGGGATATTGTGCGTTTCACAGGCGGATTTCAGTAACCCGGTTTTCAGCTGCTTACTGAAGAAGGTATCCGCAAGCCCCTGATCAACCAACATATCCGCAACTTTATGGCCGGATTCGATCAGTTTCACCGCATCATACTGCTCCCACGCCGCTTTATCCCCGCCCAGATAGGCAGAGAACGCTTTTTCGCCCCACGGTACCTGTGACGGTGACACAATCGGCGCAAACGCCGACACGCTGAGGAACGCCTCCGGATTACGCAGTGCCAGCACCAGCGCGCCGTGTCCGCCCATCGAATGCCCGCAGATACCGCGTTTTTCCGATGTGCCGAAATGCCCGCTCACCAGGGTGTGCAGCTCATCCAGAATGTAATCATACATCTGATAATGCGCTTTCCACGGTTCCTGTGTGGCATTGACATAAAACCCGGCACCCTGCCCGAGATCGTACTCTTTATCATCTGCCACCTGACTGCCGCGCGGACTGGTATCCGGCGCGACAATCACCAGACCGTGCTCCGCTGCATAACGCTGCGCCCCGGCTTTGGTGATAAAATTCTGCTCGTTGCAGGTCAGCCCGGAAAGCCAGTACAGCACCGGACATTTCTCTGTTTTTGCCTGCGGCGGCAGAAACACGGAAAAGGTCATCGGCGTACCGGTCACCGCAGAGTGGTGACGCCAGACTTCCTGGCTGCCGCCGAAACAGACGTGATGTTCAATCCGTTCCATAATATCTCCCTGAATACGTTATCAGTAATGAATGACGGTGCGGATGGATTTACCATCGTGCATCAAATCAAACGCCTCGTTGATTTTATCCAGTTCCATGGTGTGGGTGACAAACGGTGCCAGCTCGATTTTGCCGCTCATGGCATCTTCCACCATTCCCGGTAACTGGGTACGCCCTTTCACGCCGCCGAACGCCGTGCCTTTCCAGACCCGCCCGGTGACCAGCTGGAACGGACGTGTTGAAATCTCTTTTCCGGCACCCGCCACCCCGATAATCACCGACTGTCCCCAGCCGCGGTGCGCACTTTCCAGTGCCGAACGCATCACATTGACATTGCCGATACATTCAAAGGTATGATCCACACCCCATTTGGTCATTTCGACCAGCACCTGCTGAATAGGTTTGTCATAATCATTCGGGTTGATGCAGTCTGTGGCGCCGAACTGTTTTGCCAGCTCAAACTTGGACGGATTGGTATCGATAGCAAAGATACGACCGGCTTTTGCCTGACGCGCCCCCTGCACAACCGCCAGCCCGATACCGCCGAGGCCGAATACCGCGACGGAATCCCCTTCCTGCACTTTCGCGGTATTGTGTACCGCGCCGATCCCGGTGGTCACGCCGCAGCCGAGCAGACAAACCTGCTCCGCATTGGCCTGCGGATTGATTTTCGCCAGTGAGACTTCCGCCACAACGGTGTATTCGCTGAATGTTGAGCAGCCCATATAGTGATAGAGCGGCTGACCGTTATACGAAAAACGGCTGGTGCCGTCCGGCATCACACCCTTACCCTGGGTTTCGCGGACTGCGACACAGAGGTTGGTTTTACCGGAGGTACAAAAATCACACTCGCCGCACTCGGCGGTGTACAGCGGGATCACATGATCGCCCGGTTTCACACTGGTTACGCCCTCGCCGACCTCAACCACCACCCCGGCACCTTCATGACCGAGCACCACCGGGAACAGACCTTCCGGATCATCCCCGGAAAGCGTGTAGGCATCGGTATGGCATACCCCGGTGTGGCTGATTTTCACCAGCACTTCCCCTTTCTTCGGCGGTGCCACATCAATTTCAACAATTTCAAGGGGTAAACCCGGCCCGAAGGCCACTGCTGCACG
This sequence comes from Morganella sp. TYF_1, assembly GCF_043105645.1. NCBI lineage: Bacteria > Pseudomonadati > Pseudomonadota > Gammaproteobacteria > Enterobacterales > Morganellaceae > Morganella > Morganella sp. TYF_1. The sequence goes on from NZ_JBICLU010000010.1 coordinate 24,967, forward strand.
TGATTTCATAACGGTTCCTCTGTGTCTGAGGCTTATCATGGCAGGTGATAAGCACGAATGCCGTCCACCATACCGCACAACAGCGCTGCCTGTATAGCACCGGTCAGCAGGTGACCGCCACCGGTGCCGGTTTTCTGATCAGCAGGCAGATTGCCAGCAGCAGACCGTACAGTGCCGTGCCAATCAGCCATACCGTGCCGTCCGCACTCTGCTGTGTCTGACTGAAAATAAAGGCAAACAGCAGCGGGCCCGCCACGCCGGTCAGATTAGTCAGGCTGACCAGCACGCCCTGTAATTTGCCCTGGTTTGCCGCTGATGCCCCGGCGGAGATAATTCCCTGCAATGCAGGCAGGGCAATCCCGCCGCCCGCCAGCAGGATCAACACCGGATATACCATCCATCCGGAAGTGATAGCAGACATCAATAAAAACGCGGTGACATCGGCGATAAACCCGGTAAAGATAATCGTTTTTTCACTCAGCCGTTTCGCCAGTATCCCGGCAACCACCGCCTGAAACAGAACATGCATTGCTCCGAGTCCCGCCAGTGAAAACCCGACAGCGGCACTGTCCCAGGCAAAGCGGCTCTCTGTGAACAATACCCAGACGGTAGCCGGGATCTGCCCGATAAGCTGGGCGGTAAAAAAAACAAACAGCAACAGCGCCAGTGGCTTAAGTAATGTGATAAAGCGGATACCTGCGCTTTCCGCTTTCTGCTCCGCCGGTTTTTCGTCTGCCTGTACCGCCGGTTTAAAGAGAAAAAAGACCATCAGAAAGGTGCAGGCATTCAGTATCGCCGCAATGACAAACGGCAGATGCGGCGAGATATCCCCCGCCAGTCCGCCGATAGCCGGCCCGGCGATCAGCCCGGCTCCGAAGGCCGCACCGAGACGACCGAACCAGGCGGTGCGTTCACTGACCGCCGTGCTGTCTGCCACCACCGAAGCTGCAACCGCGCCGGTAGCACCGGTGATCCCGGAGATAATCCGCCCGAGATACAGCATCCACAGCACATTGGACAGCGCCAGCAGCGTGTAATCAAACGCGGCACCCGCCAGGGATAACAGCAGCACCGGTCTGCGCCCCAGCTTATCTGACCATCTGCCCAGCAGCGGCGCAAAACAGACCTGCATCACCGCATACAGCGCCAGCAGAATGCCGTAATGATTTGCCACATCCGCTTCCGGGAGATACTCCCGCAGCAGTGACGGCAATACCGGCATGATCAGACCAATTCCCATCGCGTCCAGCAGTGTAATCACCAGCGCGATAACAGCGGGTTTATTCATGTTTCAGATCCTGTATTAATTCTCTATCATTGATAGAGTTGGAATATATCCCTATCAGTGATAGAGTGTCAATCTGAAATCAGAGGAGAAGGTCATGGCACGGCTGAACAGAGAATCGGTTATTGATGCGGCACTGGAACTGCTGAATGAGACGGGCATTGACGGGCTGACGACCCGCAAACTGGCACAGAAGCTGGGAATAGAACAACCGACGCTCTACTGGCACGTGAAAAATAAGCGGGCACTGCTGGATGCGCTGGCGGTGGAAATTCTGGCGCGTCATCATGATTATTCACTGCCTGCGGCGGGGGAATCCTGGCAGTCATTTCTGCGCAACAATGCGATGAGTTTCCGCCGTGCGTTACTGCGTTACCGTGACGGGGCAAAAGTGCATCTCGGTACACGCCCTGATGAAAAACAGTATGATACGGTGGAAACCCAGTTACGCTTTATGACCGAAAACGGCTTTTCCCTGCGTGACGGGCTGTATGCAATTTCAGCGGTCAGTCATTTTACGCTGGGTGCCGTGCTGGAGCAGCAGGAGCATACTGCCGCCCTGACCGATCGCCCGGCGGCACCGGATGAAAACCTGCCGCCGTTATTGCGGGAAGCGCTGCAGATTATGGACAGTGATGATGGTGAGCAGGCCTTTCTTCACGGCCTGGAGAGCCTGATTCTGGGGTTTGAGGTGCAGTTAACCCACTCAGGACATAGCCCGCGATAACGGGAAAAGAAAACGAAAAGCAGGCGCGTCATGGATGACGCGTCTGAGCGTACAGGGATGTATTTACAGCGACTTTTCGTTTTTGCCCGTTATCAACGCGGGCGGGACGCATCACCGTCCGGCTCTGTAACGCAGATTCGCCAGGTCATGACCGGACGGTTGCTGGTAAATATCCAGCCGGAAATATTTTGCCGACGCATTCACATATTCAAATATCTGCGACTGGGTTTCCTCATAATCAACCCAGGTGGTGGAGCGGGTAAAACAATATATTTCAACCGGCAATCCCTCCGGGGTCGGCGACATGGTTCTGATCACCAGATACATATCCTCCCGCACATCACCGCGCATTTTGATCCAGTTAAGCAGATATTTACGGAACAGCTGTAAATTGGTGACGCCTTTTGCAGCCATCCACTCTTTTACATCATCGTAGCCGGTATTTTCCGCCAGTATTTCATCCAGTGACTGACGAAAAGCGTCCTGATTCCGCAGCTCCGCTAACAACGTTTCATCGGCAAACGATACTGAGGACTGATCAATATAAAAACTGCGTTTAATACGGCGACCGCCGGAAGAGAACATCGGCTGCCAGTTGGTGTATTTTTCGGTCAGGAAATCTTTTGTCGGGATCCTTGAGATCGTATTATCCCAGTTGCGGACAGTAATGGTATGCAGTGCAATATCAATCACTTCACCGCTGATATTGCTGCCGGGTAATTCTATCCAGTCATACAGTTTCAGTACTTTACCGTTGGAGACCAGAATATTGGCGACAAAGGATAATAAGGTGTGCTGAAAGACAAACATCAGCACCGCCGCAACGGCACCGAAACCGGAAATAATAATCAGCGGCGACTGCGAGGTCATTAACGCAATAATCAGGATAAAGGAAACAATCCACACCCCGATTTTGGCGATCTCAATATAGCCCTTTATTGAGCTGTTACGGTACGATGAACGCCCGGTATGGCGCAGAATAAAGATATCCAGCCCGTCATTGACCAGTGAAGCCAGATTAATAATCAGGAATGCGCTGCATACGGTATTAAACAGAATATTCATTTCTGCCGAAAAGGTCGGCAGCATCTTATTAATATACAGTACCAGCGTGACCGCCACGACAGAGGCACTTTTCTTGGCAATACTGTGGATCATGCTGTCGTCAGTCAGGTTGGTAAATAACGACAACAAACGTTTTGCCACGCGCAGAAATATGAGCCGCCCGAGAAACCAGGTGACCAGCAGAATAACCACCAGAATCACTGCCGATAAAACGGCGCTCGCGGTAATAAAATCATATAATTCAGATAATTTTTCCATCATATCTCACAGCATACATCAAAATATCAGCAATAGAGTCTGACACAGGTAAAATAGGTGTGTTTGATTACGGGTGATATCAGGCACCGGTTATTACCGGCGGGAAATTCAGGATTTTTTCTGCGGCTCACAGACCCTGTGCCCCGGTGATTCCGGATTCAGATCGCGGGTGCCGAAGCGGCGATACTTTTCATTTCTGCTCCTGTGAATTCTGCTGCGCTTTCTGCGGATATATAACCGGATGTGCGGCACGCCATTCAGCGGCCTGTTTTTCGCTGAGTTTATGGCCTTTGAATTCGATGATTCTGATACTTTTTTCACTTTCATTCAGGCGCAGCATGCGAAAACACTGATCCGGAAAAATCGTGCTCATAATAAGCTCAGCCATCTCATTTTCCTCATCAGAAGGGGCTATCCAGTCAAATAACCAGATGCGGTTACCGCTGCGCAACTGCTGATACAACTCAGACTCATCACATCCCGCCAGATAGCGCTGTTCCGTTTCCGCACTCAGCGCCCCCCAGCTCAGGAAAAAACAGGGCTGGCTGTTTTCCAGTACCAGAACATACTGTTTTTGTTTGATAAGCGGCAGCAGCAGTTTTCCCAGCGCACGCAGCGGTGTTTTACTGTGCCGGGGAGACAACATCCACAACCAGACCGATGCCCCCCAGATTTCCGCCTCACTGGGTTTATCATCCGCCAGAAACGGGGCATAAACCGTGTATTTGCCGATTTTCATGTTTCTTCCTTTTGCACAGAGCCTGTGCGGAGAGGGTAACGCATTACGGGAAATCCTGTACCCGGTTTCATCCGAAATCCGCCCGTTGTGACGATCGCACAATTGTGATAATTCCGCATCACGATAAGGGATATAGTGATAATAATTCTCATTGCGATCACGGATGAATTTATCATGCTGAATACACCGCAACTCAGTCTGGCTGAAATCAATAATACCGTGCCGGTTGCCGGGGCAAAGTCCGGTTTTCTGCGCAAGCTGTTTGCCTTTTCCGGCCCGGGTGCACTGGTGGCGGTGGGTTATATGGATCCCGGTAACTGGATCACCTCGATTCAGGGCGGTGCGCTGTACAGTTATCTTCTGCTGTCGGTGATTTTGCTGTCCAGCCTGATTGCGATGCTGTTACAGGCAATGTGCGCGAAACTCGGGATCGTGACCGGACAGGATCTGGCGCAGGCCACCCGGGCGCGGGTCGGGCCGAAGCTGGCTGCACTGTTGTGGGTCACCACTGAACTGGCAATTATGGCGACTGAAATTGCGGAGGTGATCGGCAGTGCGGTGGCACTGAACCTGCTGTTCGGCATTCCGCTGATGGCCGGTGTGCTGCTGACCGTGCTGGATGTATTTCTGCTGCTGGTGCTGATGAAACTCGGTTTCCGCAAAATCGAAGCCTTTGTATTTGTCCTGATCTTAACGATTTTCCTGATTTTTGCCTACGAGGTGATGCTGTCAGATCCGGACATGGGCGCGGTGCTGCGCGGCTTTATTCCGTCGGAGAAAATCTTTACCTCCACACTGGCCGGGCAGGATTCCGCCCTGCTGATCGGGCTGGGGATTGTCGGTGCCACCGTGATGCCGCACAACCTCTATCTGCACTCTTCTATTGTGCAGAGCCGTCAGTATGACCGCCGCAGTGAAGCCGGGCTGCGTGAGGCGATCCGCTTTGCGACAATTGACTCCAATATCCAGCTCGGATTTTCCTTTATTATCAATTGTCTGCTGCTGGTGCTGGGGGCAGCGCTGTTTTTCGGTAACGATCCGTCTGACCTCGGGCGTTTCACCCAGCTGTATGACGCGCTGCAGAATCCGGGTATCGTCGGCGGTATCGCCAGTGCCACGCTCTCCACACTGTTCGCGGTGGCGCTGCTCGCCTCCGGGCAGAACGCCACGATCACCGGTACACTGACCGGGCAGATTGTGATGGAAGGCTTTATTCATCTGCGCCTGCCGGTGTGGCTGCGCCGCGTGATCACCCGTGGTCTGGCCGTGATCCCGGTGATTATCTGTATTTACCTGTGGGGCGATCGTGAGGATGTGGTGGAAAGTCTGCTGATTTACACCCAGGTGTTTCTGAGTATCGCCCTGCCGTTCTCAATGATCCCGCTGCTGCTGATGACCTCGAGCAAAAAAATCATGGGGGTGTTTGTCAATTCGCGGCTGACGATCATACTCGGGACGGTGTCCGCTGTGGCACTGGTGATCCTCAATTTACAGTTGATCCGGGAAGTGGCCGGGATGCTGTTTCGTGCCTGAATAATCCGGGTACGGTGCCGTACCCGGAAAATCCGCGATCAGCACGTCGGTGCGCTGTCCATTTTATTCAGCCGTGTCATGATGGCCTCCAGTACGCCACCGGCGATCGCGCGGGCTTTATCAGAGACCGAACGGAAATCGGCCAGTGCGCCGCGCGGGTCAACGTCAGCGATTTTAAACCCTTCCGGCACACACAGCCCTTCATTGAGCAGGCCGCGCACCATGCCGTCCATCGGCGAGAGAATCTCAGTATCACCGATACGGGCAATCACATCCCCTTCGTGTACCAGGTCGCCGATATTCACATGGCGCGTCATCATACCGCTGTGCGGTGCGCGTAACACCCGTTCGGTGGTTTTACCGTTGATATTGCCGGGAATGCCGGTATTCGGTGCCGCGCTGCCGTGAGTAATCACCCGTCCGAGGTGATGGCCCCGCTGCGTTTCAATCACCGCATCACAGTCAACACCCGCTTCAAAGCCAGGCCCGAGGGCAATGGTGCAGGGCGCCATCTTGCGGTGGGTACCGGCAACATTACGTTTGGCGATAATCGCATCCACCACCACATCCGGGTGCAGCGCCGGTAACAGTTCGCCGTGCTCGTCCGCCAGCACCGGAATAGTGCCTTCTTTCAGATAGCGGTTTACTTCATCAATATCATGAGCATAGCGGGCACTGACCCCTTCCACGCAGCTTTCGCCGTCATAGAGCGCCTGGGCGAAAGAGACCGTACAGCGGATCACGGTCGGTTTGCAGACATCCAGCATCACCACCTCAAAACCGCTGTGATACAGACGTAATGCCACGCCGGTTGCCAGGTCACCCGCGCCGCGGATCACCACCCGTTTTGCTCTGCGGATCTCCGCCGGGTTCTGTTTCATTGCCCCGCCCGGTGCGTCATTCATGACCTGTAACAGCTCAGCCAGAATACTGACCGCGATTTCATGCGGCGTTTCCGCACCGATATCATAGCCAACCGGCGCATGAAGCCGGGAGAGCTGTGCATCAGATACCCCGGATTCGCTTAATTGTTTGGTGAATGTCTGCACTTTGCGGCGGCTGCCGAGTAATCCGAGGTATTTCACCGGTTTTTCGATAAGGCAGTTGAGGGATTCCAGATCCTGGCTGTTAGTGGCGATAATCACATAATCTTCCGGCTGCGGATCCAGCTGGTTAACGGCATCGGTAAATGACGGTACGTGCCACAGGCGGGTTGACGGCGGGAACAGATCCGGCTCCAGACTGCCGGCATACACATCCGCCACATGAATATCGATATTCAGAAAAGCCGCCAGCTGTGCAATGGCACGGTTGACGTGACCGCCGCCGAGCAGGATCAGACGCGGACGCACGCCGTGTACCGCGATATACACCGACATCGCACCACCGCAGTCAGAGCCGACAGCATGCTGCCCGTTGCGGGCCATCCGGCCGTGAAACATACGGGAGCGCCCCTCGTGCAGCGCTTCCACCGCCTCTTCAATCACTTTACGCTCCACCATACCACCGCCGATGGTACCGATGGTTTTTCCGTCTCCCAGCACCAGCATTTGCGCACTGTGGCGGGGGGTACTGCCTGAGCATTCAATAATTTCTGCCATGGCAAACGGGCAATTCTTCTCAACCAACTTCGCTGCTTCGGTAAAAATTTTCATAAACAGACCTCAATGGATATCCCTGCATTTATCATTGATATTATTGTCGCTGCAATATGTGTGTAATTGCGGGATCTTCCCTGACGGCACCGAACCATACAGCGTTCAGCGGAGTGCCGCGGATCCAGTCTGCCAGTATATCCGGCGAAAAATTCTCATTTTGAGAAAAGCGGTTTATCAGCCAGATCCGTAATGCATCCGGTGGTGCTGATTTCCACATCCCCTGCGGGTGCCGGATCAGGCGGCTTATCGCTCCCAAATCCAGCGTATCACCGCTGTTTAAGCCGGTAACGGCAGAGAAATGTGACCACCGGTGAACATTATCAGGCCCGACGGACGCCCCCAGAAGCCGGCCATCCGTCACAGCAATAACACAATCACTGTAATCAGGTATGCAAGGTTCATGCTCAGCCGGCGCTTTTATGCCAAAACCGCGAGCTCCGTCAGCTTCGGCTAAAATAACATCAACGGCATTTTGTTCCGCCAGGGCGTTAATATCAGCGGCAGAAAAACCGCGCACCTTATTATTCAGCGGGTTCCAGCCGGTATAACAGGCAAATGAGCCACGGTTCGTCACTGCATCAGGCAGGCAGACCGGGTGACAGGCGAGAATGACCGGAAACCCTTCACGGGGCAGAAACATATGCGTGGTGGTGGTGATCATCACCTTTTTCCCTGACTGAGAAAAAGCCCGCGCCAGCCAGAACAGACAGCTGGTTTTGCCGCCTGCCCCGACAATACTGATCACCATTGCATGGCCGCCCGGATGTGTATCACATAACCGGCGCAGCGGTTCAGGTATAGTGGCGCAACTTCGGACAGGGATCTGTGTATTGAGGGCCGTTGTCATCGTCATTACCGAATCCTTTGAATATCAGTCACTTTCAATATTTACCAGCGGAGTTTATACCCATTATGCCGTCTCACCCGACCTCAGCCGATACCGCTTTATCTTATTTATCAGTCCGGGAGCCGCTTTGCCCGCAGGAAACGGACTGCATAATGACGGCGGCCGGGCTCTCCTCACGGATGGGTGAGTGGAAAATGATGCTGCCGTGGGGCCGCGGCGGTGCCACTCTGCTGGATACCAGTCTGTCGAATGCACTGCGCTTTTGTCACCGGGTCCTGCTGGTGACCGGCTTTCGCGGCTCGGAACTCGCTGCGCGTTATCAGTCCGTAAAACGCATTCAGATTCTGCATAATCCGGATTATGAAACCGGACTGCTCTCTTCACAGCGCCTGGCCGCACAGGCAGTGACCAGCGAATACTGTTTTCTCACCCACGGTGATGTGCCGTTTCTCACCCCGGAAATCTGGCAAACGCTGTGGGTACAGCGCGGTGATGCCGCACTCCTTCCCTGTTACAAGCAAGTTCCGGGCCACCCCGTACTGCTCTCCCGCGCATGTCTGCTCGCGGCACTGTCACACCCGGCGGGCAATACCATGAAAAAACGGCTGCTGGCCGGTCCTCACCGTTTTCTGACTATGCAGAGTGATGCGGTGATTACCGACATCGATACCCCGGAGGTTTATCAGTATTATCGCGGGTAATCCGGATGTACACTATTACACCCATCCCATTAATAACATTAACTGTTAACATCACTTTTTCCATTATCAATGTGATACATTTTTTCTTTTTTTGAGAATCTTATTCACCTGTTAATCCCATGGTAATCAAGATATTTTTTATTGATTCATATTCTCATTTAGCGCTGTGCGAGCTGTTTCACACTTTGACATTAAGATTAGATTTGTCTCACATTTTTTTATTTCTCTGAACGCCAAATCCGCAGCCTTAAACAATCCTGGCGTAATTGTTGCAACTGTGAGTGCATACAGTTGCATGTCCGGCACCACCGGCATGCCCCCTCATATTGCAGCAAGGAGAGTTTTATGGGAGATATAATGCGTCCCGTCCCGTTCGGCGAACTTCTGAACCGGATCTTTGAAGAATATAAGGCGAGCCGTTCCATTTTTGGTATCAATGAACGGCAGTTTTACCGCAGAGAGCATCAGCATCCTCTGATGTCCGTCTTCGGTGAAACCTGTGAGACGCCGATCGGCCCGGCGGCCGGTCCCCATACTCAGCTTGCTCAGAATATTGTGGTTTCCTGGCTGACCGGCGGCCGTTTTATCGAGGTGAAAACCGTTCAGATCCTCGATGAACTTGAGCTCGAAAAGCCGTGTATCGATGCTCAGGACGAATGTTTCAACACCGAATGGTCCACCGAATTTACCCTGCCGAAAGCCCACGACGAATACCTCAAAGCCTGGTTTGCCCTTCATTTATTAGAAGCGATTTTTGACCCGCGCACCAAAGGTGAGGCCAAATCCTTCATCTTTAATATGAGTGTCGGCTATAACCTGGAAGGGATTAAACAGCCGCGTATGCAGCAGTATATCCACGCGATGATGGATTCCTCTCAGTTGCCGGTCTTCGCGAAATACCGTGAGGAAATGAAAGTCTTTATTTCCCGTCCGGGCTTCCTGAAAGAGCTGGGTCTGGAGGATCGCAAAGCCGATCTGCTAGCCATGACTGACCGTGTACCGGGTGATTTATCCAAAGGTGTGACCCTCTCCACCATGCACGGCTGCCCGCCGGATGAAATCGAGGCTATCTGCCGCTACATGCTGGAAGAAAAGCGCATCAATACCTATGTGAAGCTGAACCCGACACTGCTCGGCTTCGCACGCGTCCGTGAAATCCTCGACACCTGCGGCTTTGATTATATCGGGCTGAGTGAGGAATCGTTCTCTCATGACCTGAAACTGGATCGCGCGCTCGAGATGTTACAGCGCCTGATGGATCTGGCGAAGGAAGTGGATCGCGGTTTCGGGGTGAAACTGACCAACACCCTCGGCACCATCAATAACAAAGGGCGTCTGCCGGGCGGCGAGATGTATATGTCCGGCCGCGCCCTGTTTCCGCTCTCCATCAACGTTGCCGCGCTGCTCTCCCGTCATTTTGACGGCAAACTGCCGATTTCCTATTCCGGCGGTGCCAGCAAGTTCAATATCCGCGATATTTTTGAATCCGGTATCCGCCCTATCACCATGGCGACTGATCTGCTGAAACCGGGCGGTTATATGCGCCAGACCGAGTGTCTGCGTGAGCTGGATAAATCCGATGCGTGGGGCATGACGCAGATTGATACGGGTAAACTGAATGCGCTGGCAGAACGCGCCGTCAGCATGGAATATACCCAGAAACACTGGAAATCAGACCAGGAAATCGACGCGGGCGGCCCGTTGCCGCTGACCGACTGTTATGTCGCACCGTGTGTGACCGCCTGTGCCATCAAACAGGACATTCCTGAATATATCCGCCTGCTGGGCGAAGGCCGCTATGCGGATGCACTGGAACTGATTTACCAGCGCAACGCCCTGCCTGCTATCACCGGTCATATCTGTGATCACCAGTGCCAGTACAACTGTACCCGCCTGGATTACGAAAGCGCACTGAATATCCGCGAACTGAAAAAAGTGGCGGTGGAAAAAGGCTGGAAAGAATACAAAACCCGCTGGCACAAACCGGCCGGTTCCGGTGATAAAAACCCGGTGGCGGTGATTGGTGCCGGTCCTGCGGGTCTGGCGGCCGGGTATTTCCTCGCCCGTGCCGGTCATCCGGTGACCGTGTTTGAGAAAGAAGCCAATGCCGGTGGTGTGGTGGCGAATATCATCCCGCACTTCCGTATCCCGCGTGAAACCATCGAACATGATATTCAGTTTGTCGCCGACCACGGCGTGAAATTTGAATACGGCTGTGACCCGCGTCTGACTGTCGATAAGCTGATGGAGCAGGGTTTCACCTATGTGCTGGTCGGGATCGGGACAGATAAAAACAGCGGCGTGAAACTCGCCGGTGACAACCGCAATGTCTATAAATCCCTGCCGTTCCTGCATGATTACAACAACAATGCGCCGCTGAAAATGGGCAAACATGTTGCGGTTATCGGTGCCGGTAACACCGCGATGGACTGCGCCCGCGCCGCCAAACGGATTGCCGGAGTGGAAGATGTGACCGTTATCTACCGCCGCTCTCAGGCGGAAATGCCAGCCTGGCCGGAAGAGTATGAAGAAGCGGTGGAAGATGATGTGAAATTCATGTTCCTGCACAATCCGGAGCAGTTCAATGCTGACGGCACCCTGCTGGTCCGCACCATGAAACTGGGTGAACCGGATGAATCAGGCCGCCGCCGTCCGGTGGCGACAGAAGAAACTGTCACCCTGAAAATAGACAGCGTGATCACCGCTATCGGCGAACAGCAGGACTGCGAAGTACTGTCACAAATCGGGGTGCCGATGGGTGACGACGGCTGGCCTGCGGTATACCGCAACAGCGGTGAAACCACCCGTGCCAATGTGTTCCTGATTGGTGATGTGCAGAGCGGCCCGTCTTCTATCGTGGCAGCTATCGGTGATGCGGGTCGTGCAACGGATGCCATTCTGGCGCGCGAAAATATCCTCTCTCACTACAGCGATAAATACTGGCTCAATGTCGATCCGCAGGATATCACGGACCGCAAAGGCGCTATCGCCGTGCAGATGGTGGACAGCGACGACCGCGAAGCGTTCGTGAAACAGGAAGCAGAGCGCTGCCTGGAGTGTAACTACATCTGTGCGAAATGTGTCGATGTGTGCCCGAACCGCGCCAATATTTCCGTGGCAATTCCGGGCTTCCGTAACCGTTATCAGACCCTGCACCTGGATGCGATGTGTAACGAGTGCGGCAACTGTGCCCAGTTCTGTCCGTGGCAGGGCAAGCCGTACAAAGACAAAGTCACTATCTTCAGTCTGCCGGAAGACTTCGAAAACAGCACCAACCCGGGCTTCCTGGCTGACGGCAGCACCTTTACTGTCCGCCTCGACGGCAAAGTCAGCAAACTGCAACTGGATGCTGACGGGGAATTCAGTCAGGTTCCTCAGGAGCTGGAAGAGATGTGCCGCATCATGAGCCATGTCCATAAACACTATCGTTATCTGTTAGGCCGGGTGGAGAAATAATTATGCTGATTCTGAAAAACGCCACCATCACTGAGTTCGAACCGGCGCAAATCCGCGAAGGGGTCGATATCGCCATTGAAGGTGACAAAATTACGGCGGTGGGTAACGGGCTTCATTCCCGTTACCCGGGCGCGGAAGTCAAAGAGATGAACGGCAAACTGGTGATGCCGGGGATCGTCTGCTCCCATAACCATTTCTATTCCGGCCTGTCACGCGGCATCATGGCGAATATTGCGCCGAGCCCGGATTTTATCTCCACCCTGAAAAACCTGTGGTGGCGGCTCGACCGCGCGCTGGATGAGGAATCCCTTTATTACAGCGGCCTTATCTGCTCTCTCGAAGCGATTAAGAGCGGCTGTACCTCGGTGATTGACCATCACGCCTCACCAAACTATATCGCCGGTTCCCTGAAAACCCTGCGCGACAGCTTCCTGAAAGCCGGTTTGCGCGGCATGACCTGCTACGAAACCACCGACCGTAACGGCGGCCTGAAAGAGCTGGAAGCCGGGGTGGAAGAGAATATCGCCTTTGCGGAACTTATCGACAGCGAACGCAAAAGCGGCAAGTCCCGCTATCTGGTGGAAGCGCACATCGGGGCACACGCACCGTTTACCGTGGCGGATGAAGGTCTGAAAATGCTGCGCGAGGCGATTAAGAAAACCGGACGCGGCCTGCATATCCATGCGGCGGAAGACAGTTATGACGTCTCTTTCAGCCACGACAAATACGGCAAGGATCTGCTGATCCGCCTGGGTGAGTTTGATCTGATTGATGAAAGAACCCTGATCGCCCATGGCCTGTATCTTTCTTCCGCAGATATTGAGCTGCTGAATAAAAAAGATGGCTTCCTGGTTCACAACGCCCGCTCCAATATGAACAACCATGTCGGCTACAACCACCGCCTCAGTGACTACAACAACGTGGTGCTCGGCACGGACGGTATCGGCTCCGATATGTTAGAAGAAATGAAGTTTGCCTTCTTTAAACACCGCGATGCAGGCGGTTCTATGTGGCCGGACAGCTTTACCCGTTTCCTGTGGAACGGTAACCGCTTACTGGCGCGTAACTTCGGCAAACAGTTCGGCCGCGTGGAAACCGGCTATCAGGCTGACCTGACCATTTGTGATTACACACCGCCGACACCATTCGTGGGGGATAACCTGCCGGGCCATCTGGCCTTCGGTCTGGGATCCAACAGTGTCAACAGCGTGATGGTGGATGGTGTGATGGTGTATGAAAACCGTCAGTTCCCGTTCGATATCGGACCGCTCTTTGCAGAAGCACGCAAAGCCGCGAAAAAGATGTGGACCCGGATGGACGCACTGTAATAAAAAAACCATGGCCTGCGGCACTGCCGCAGGTCTGAAGAGCAATGTAGGGGTAACCCATGATCGAACAATTTTTCCGCCCTGCTACCTTAACGCAGGCAACTGAGCTGAAACAACGCTTTCAGGAAAACGCCGTCTGGTTTGCAGGCGGCAGTAAACTGAATGCGGTACCGACCAAAACTGACCGCACCGTCGCTATTTCACTGTCACTGCTGCCGCTGAAATCCATTGAGTGGCAGGATGGTATTCTGCGCATCGGCGCGGTTGTCACGCTGGAAGCGCTGCGTGAAAGCCCGCTGATCCCGCGTGCGCTGTATGACGCGCTCGGTTTTGTCTATTCACGCCACATCCGTAACCAGGCCACCATCGGCGGGGAGATCGCCGCCTGTCAGCGCGAACACGCGCTGCTGCCGGTGCTGCTGGTGCTGGATGCGCAGGTTCAGCTGGCCAGCAATGATGTGATCCCGCTGGAAAGTTATCTCGCCGCACCGGATGACCGCCTGATCACCCATCTTATTTTACAGGATCCGTTCCGCCGCTGTGCCACCCGAACTGTCCGCGAAACCGCTGACGGCTGGGCGGTGGTCACTGCCGCTGTCGCACTGACCGGCAATAATGAGCAGCGGATCGCCGTGGACGGTGTCGGTTGCGGTATCAGCCGTCTGCCGCAGGTTGAGGCGAAAAATCTCAGCGGGGAAGCGCTGGAGAAAGCCGTCAGTCAGGCGGTGAAGCCGAAAGCGGATTTACTGGGCAGTGAAGAATATAAACGCTATATCACCGGAATTTTAGTTTCAGATCTGCTGACAGACTGCCGGCAAATGGGGGAGGAATAAGACATGAACGTCCATTTTATACTTAACGGCACCCCGCATTCGCCCGATTGCATTCCGGGCGAAAACGTCCGCAACATTCTGTTCAGCCTGGGTATGCACTCTGTGCGTAACAGTGATGACGGCTATGGCTTCGCAGGCTCTGATGCCATTTTATTCAACGGCCGGATTGTTAACGCATCACTGCTGATCGCCGCCCAACTGGAAGGCGCTGTCATTGAAACCGCCGAATCACTCGGCAAATGGAATGAACTGAGTGATGTTCAGCAGGCGATGGTCGATGTGGGGGTGATCCAGTCCGGTTATAACGACCCGGCTGCTGCCCTGATCCTGACTGATCTTATCAAACGTATTCCGGAGCCGGATCGCGACCAGATTGATGATGCCCTTTCCGGTCTGTTCAGCCGTGATGCCGGTTATCAGCAATTCTATGAAGTCATTGATCTGCTGGTAAAACGCCGTAAAGATCCACACTACAAAGCCGATAATGCTCCGGCCTTCCGCGATGACCTGACCGTTGTCGGGAAAGTCACACCGAAAACCGATGCTGCCGTGATGGTGCAGGCAAAACCGTGCTATGTGGAAGACCGCATTCCGGCCAATACCTGTGTCATTAAAATGCTGCGCAGCCCGCACGCTCACGCGCTGATCACCCGTCTGGATGTCAGTAAAGCCGAAGCGCTGCCGGGCGTGGTGCATGTTATCACCCACAAAAACTGTCCGGATGTGTATTACACCCCGGGCGGACAGAGTGCGCCGGAGCCGTCTCCGCTTGACCGCCGCATGTTCGGTAAAAAACTCCGTCACGTCGGTGACCGCGTGGCTGCGGTGGTGGCAGAAAACGAAGCTATCGCACTGAAAGCATTATCGTTAATCGAAGTCGACTATGAAGTACTGAAACCGGTTCTGTCTATCGATGAAGCCAAAGCTGACGGCGCACCGCTGGTGCATGATGAGCCGGTGATTTATGTTAACGGCGCACCGGCTGACCTGGCAGAGCAGAATAAGAACGCGGCAGATCGCGGCGAGCATTTGCAGATTAACTTCCCGATCGGCGCAAAACCGTGCAAAAACATTGCTGCGGGTGTTCACGGCCATATCGGGGATCTGGATAAAGGCTTTGCGGAAGCAGATACCGTTATCGAGCGCACCTATGAATCCCGCCAGGTTCAGCAGTGCCCGACCGAACCGCATATCTGCTACACCTACATGAACGGCGACCGTCTGGTGATCCACGCCTCCACTCAGGTACCGTGGCACTTACGCCGCCAGGTGGCGCGTATTCTCGGCCTGAAACAGAACAAAGTGCATGTGATTAAAGAGCGTGTCGGCGGCGGTTTCGGCTCCAAGCAGGATATCCTGCTGGAAGAGGTCTGCGCGTGGGCGACGTATGTTACCGGTCGTCCGGTCTCATTCCGCTACACCCGTGAAGAAGAGTTTATCGCGAACACCAGCCGCCATGTGGCGAAAGTGAAAATCAAACTGGGCGCGAAAAAAGACGGGAAAATCACCGCCATCAATATGGAATTCCTGGCGAACACCGGCCCTTACGGTAACCACTCACTGACGGTACCGAGTAACGGCCCGGCGCTGTCACTGCCGCTCTATCCGTGTGATAACGTCGATTTTCAGGTCACGACTTACTACTCCAACATCTGTCCGACCGGCGCATACCAGGGTTACGGGGCACCGAAAGGCAACTTTGCCCTGACCATGATCCTGGCTGAACTGGCAAAAGAACTGGATATCGACCTGCTGGATCTGATTGAAACCAACCGCGTGCATGAAGGCCAGGAACTGAAGATCCTCGGCGCTATCGGGGAAGGGAAAATGCCGACCTCGGTACCGACTGCCGCCAGTTGTGCCCTCGGCCCGATCCTGAAAAAAGGCCGCGAACTTATCAACTGGGATTCCCCGCGCAAACAGGACGGCGACTGGAAAACCGGGCGCGGCGTGGCGATTATCATGCAGAAATCCGGGATTCCGGATATCGACCAGGCAAACTGTATGGTCAAACTGGAATCTGACGGCACCTTTATCGTCCACTCCGGTGGTGCGGATATCGGTACCGGCCTCGATACCGTGGTCAAAAAACTGACCGCCGAAGTGCTGTGCTGCTGCCCGGATGATGTCCATGTTATCTCCGGGGATACTGACCACGCACTGTTTGATAAAGGGGCTTATGCCTCCTCCGGTACCTGCTTCTCCGGTAATGCGGCGAAAATGGCGGCAGAGAATCTGCGCAAGAAAATCCTGTTCCACGGTGCCGCGAAAATCGGCGAGCCGGTGGAGGATGTCACCCTGGCGGCACCGGGTGTGGTACGAGGTAAGAAAGGCGAAATCACGTTCGGGGATCTGGCGCATGCTGCCGAGGGTGGCACCGGGTTTGGTGTACTGGTGGCGAGCGCCAGTTATATCACGCCGGACTTTGCCTTCCCGTACGGGGCAAACTTTGCCGAAGTGGCGGTGAACACCCGTACCGGTGAAATCCGTCTGGATAAATTCTACGCGCTGCTCGACTGCGGTACGCCGGTGAACCCGGATCTGGCCCTGGGTCAGATTTACGGTGCCTCCATGCGTGCCATCGGCCACAGTATGTCGGAAGAGATCCGCTACGACGCCAAAGGTGTGCCGCTGACCCGCGACCTCAAAACCTATGGCGCACCGAAGATCGGCGATATCCCGCGTGACTTCCGTGCCTTCCTGGTGCCGAGTGATGACCAGGTCGGCCCGTACGGCGCGAAATCCATCTCGGAAATCGCGGTTAACGGCGCGGCACCGGCGATCGCCACCGCAATTCATGATGCCTGCGGTGTCTGGCTGCGTGAATGGCACTTCACGCCGGAAAAAATCCTGCGCGGCCTGAGCAAAATATAATTAAATCAACCCTGCCCTCGCCGGTTCCGGTGAGGGCTTTTTGTAAGCAGAGGAGTCAGCTATGTCATCTGAACATACCGTCAAAGCGGTACGCGGGAAGTTTCTGGATATCACCCGCGTAGTGACCTCGATGGACGATCTGCCTGATGCAGTCCGCCTGATTGATGACGGCCTGATGCTCATCCGGCACGGAAAAATAGAGTGGTTCGGACAATGGGAAGACGGGAAGCATCTGATCCCGGACACCGTCCGTGTCCGCGATTACACCGGGAAACTGGTGGTGCCGGGCTTTATTGATACCCACGTTCACTATCCGCAGAGTGAGATGATCGGTGCTCACGGCGAGCAGTTACTCGAATGGCTGAACCGCCACGTGTTCCCGACCGAAAAACTGTATCAGGATATTGATTACGCCCGTGAAATGTCGGCGTTTTTTATCAAACAACTGCTGCGTAACGGCACCACAACCGCACTGGTCTTCAGTACTGTTCACCCGGAATCGGTCAATGCCCTGTTTGATGCGGCAAGCCAGCTCAATATGCGCCTCATCACCGGTAAGGTGATGATGGACAGAAACGCGCCGGACTACCTCACCGACACACCGGAAAGCAGTTACGAAGCGTGTAAAGCGCTGATTGAACGCTGGCACAAGAACGGGCGCCTGCTCTACGCCATCACCCCGCGTTTTGCGCCGACCTCCAGCCCGGAACAGCTGGCTGTCTGTCAGCGGCTGCGCGAAGAGTATCCGGACACCTGGGTTCACACTCATCTTAATGAAAATAAAGCAGAAATTGAGTGGGTAAAAGAACTCTATCCGGACAGCAAAAACTACCTGGATGTCTATCACCACTACGGACTGACCGGCGAACGCAGCGTGTTTGCGCACTGTATCCACCTTGAGGAAGAAGAGTGGGACTGCCTGCACGATACCGGCTCAGCAGTGGCGTTTTGCCCGACATCAAACCTTTATCTCGGCAGCGGCCTGTTTAACCTGAAAAAGGCGCTGGCGAAAAAAGTGAAAGTCGGGATTGGTACCGATGTCGGTGCCGGAACGACCTTCAACATGCTGCAGACACTGAGTGAAGCTTACAAAGTGATGCAGTTGCAGAAAACCTGTTTAACCGCCTTTGAAGCATTTTATCTCGCCACCCTCGGCGGGGCACATTCATTAGGACTGGATAACTGTATCGGTAACTTTGCCGCCGGCAAAGAAGCGGATTTTGTGGTACTTGAACCGACCGCGACCCCGCTCCAGCAGTTGCGTTATGACAACTCTCGCACGCTGGCGGAGAAACTGTTTGTGATGATTGCGCTTGGTGATGACCGCACGATTTACCGGACTTACATCGATGGACGCCTGGTCTATGAACGGACCTGACGCACACCAATGCTGTGATTAAAACACATTTTCATTTCATTCTCGGGGTCTGCAATTATGTCTGATAATACAACACCGGATAACACCGGGGCGGCAGCAAAAGGCGCACTTGATGCGTACTTTAAAATCTCCGCCCGCGGCAGCAGCGTCAAACGGGAGATCCTCGCCGGGGTCACCACCTTCCTCGCCATGGTCTATTCTGTCATCGTCGTTCCTTCCATGCTCGGCAAAGCCGGGTTCCCGCCGGGCGCTATTTTTGTCGCCACCTGTCTCGTCGCCAGTATCGGTTCTCTGATGATGGGACTGTGGGCAAACCTGCCGATGGCTATCGGCTGTGCTATCTCACTCACCGCCTTTACCGCGTTCAGCCTGGTGCTCGGGCAGCAAATCAGTATTCCGGTTGCACTCGGCGCGGTTTTCCTGATGGGGGTGATTTTTACCCTGATTTCCGTTACCGGGGTACGAAACTGGATCCTGCGCAACCTGCCGATGGGGATAGCCCACGGCACCGGGATTGGTATCGGTCTGTTCTTACTGCTGATCGCCGCCAACGGCGTCGGCCTTGTAATAAAAAACCCGCTCGAAGGTCTGCCGGTGGCAATGGGGGCGTTTACCTCTTTCCCGGTGGCGATGTCGCTGATCGGGCTGGCGGTGATTGTCAGCCTGGAAAAAATGCACGTGCCGGGCGGGATCCTGCTGGTGATTATCGGGATTTCGGTTATCGGCCTGATTGTTGACCCGAACGTCACCTACCAGGGGCTGATCGCCATGCCGTCACTGAGTGGCGCGGACGGTAAATCCCTGATCTTCAGCATGGATATTATGGGTGCGCTGCAAACCGCCGTTCTGCCGAGTGTGCTGGCACTGGTGATGACGGCGGTGTTTGATGCCACCGGCACCATCCGCGCCGTCGCCGGACAGGCCAACCTGCTGGATAAAGACAATCAGATTATCAACGGCGGCAAAGCGCTGACCGTGGACTCCGTCAGCTCCATTATCTCCGGTGCAGTGGGTGCTTCCCCGGCAGCGGTATATATTGAATCCGCGGCGGGGACAGCCGCAGGCGGTAAAACCGGACTGACTGCCGTGACCGTCGGTGTGCTGTTCCTGCTGATCCTGTTCTTCTCACCGCTCTCTTACCTGATCCCGGGATATGCAACCGCACCGGCGCTGATGTATGTCGGCCTGCTGATGCTGAGTAATGTGGCAAAACTGGATTTCGACGACTCTGTCGATGCCATGTCCGGGCTGGTGTGTGCGGTCTTTATCGTACTGACCTGTAATATCGTCACCGGGATTATGCTGGGCTATGTCACCCTGGTGATTGGTCGTCTGGTGGCAAAAGAGTGGCGCAAACTCAACACCGGCACGGTGATTATTGCCATCGTGTTAGTCGCGTTCTATGCGGGTGGCTGGGCTATCTGATCAATAAACAAACGTGGTTTTATTCCTTACGGGGCACGCTGTGTGCCCCGTTCTGTTATCCGCTCTCTGACGGTACACCGGTTTCTTATTCATACATCAGCCTTCCCTGTATATCCGCAATACCGATTGTGACAATACATCCTGCATTGAAATGCAGAAAATCGGACTCTATCCCGTCAGAAAAAATAACCCCGTTTTCCGGCATCTGTGATTCAAGCTGTAATGTCATCGT
The DNA here is from genome assembly GCF_043105645.1 of Morganella sp. TYF_1. Lineage (NCBI taxonomy): Bacteria > Pseudomonadati > Pseudomonadota > Gammaproteobacteria > Enterobacterales > Morganellaceae > Morganella > Morganella sp. TYF_1. The sequence goes on from NZ_JBICLU010000010.1 coordinate 45,306, forward strand.
ATTATCGACCGCCCCGAAAACCAGTGAGGTTCCGGATGTCCGCCCAGGGAAAGGCTCCCGCACACTGAACTGCAGCCGCTTTTCATCCCAGCCGATCCCGGCACGCAGCGGATGTGAACTGCCGCCGGTCACCCCCAGCGCACCGGCCAGAACCGATTGCAGCCAGCCAGTGGAACCCAGACCTGTTGAGACAATCACCCCGGAGGAAGACTGCGCTTCCGCCTGCCCGCCGTGACTGAGAATATAGCGGGCCGATGTGTGACTTTTCGGCCCGATAAACAGATCATTGACCGCCAGCATTTTCTGTCCGTCATTGGTGACCGCCTGTGCGAAACTCAGGGCTTTCGACGGCATATCCCGGTTCAGTGTCCGCGTCACCACCGATTCCAGCTGCGGCAGCTCAAAAGGCAGCAGTATGCCGTCCCAGCGTTCCGGATCAGGATTAACCGCAATCACCGGCTGGCCGTTCAGGTATTTCAGGGTATTCGCCACCAGCCCGTCGCGGCCGATAATCACCACAATATCGCGGTCAGAAAACTGATACCCCGGCAGCAGCGTGCGATCCGTAACCTGTACCTGTCCTGCCTGCAGCAAAATACGTTTCGCCTCTGTCAGCTGCGCCTGGTAGCGATCGTGTTCCGCCAGGTAATCACTGACAGAGATACCGTTATGCTCCAGATAAAACTTCGCCTGCGGCCAGGTATTGAAACGGGCGATCAGCTCCTGCAGCCGGGTTTTCTGTGTGACCAGGACAAACCGTACTTCCTCCCGGCAGCTCATGCTTTACTCCCTTTTCTCATCATCTGACTGAACATATCCGGCGCGATATTCAGCTCACCAATTTTTCCGGCATTCTGTGCCAGTGACTCAAAGGCCATCGCCATCAGTTGTTCCGGCGCCATCCGGCTCAGGGCAAGGGCTTTGAGATTTTCCACCGGCAGTTCACGGTACGCTTTCATTTTGGTTTCAATCGCATACGCATCGGCGTCGGACTGAACACGCTGGTTATCGGCACTGAGAGAAACCAGTGTCTGACGCTGCTGCTCCTCACCAATCTCTGCCGCCAGCCGTTCCTGTGACATTGCTGCCTGCTCGCGCAGCAGTGTACGTTCATTTTCCAGCCGGGATTCCTCTATCTGCTGCTCTTTTTTCTGCACAGAGAGATCGGTTTCCAGCTCGGCCTCTTTGATCGTGCGCTCCTGCTCAACCGAGGATTTGCGCCGCGCATAAATCGCGTCATCCGCTTCTTTCAGCAGGGATTCCCTGGCTTCCGCTTCGAGTGCGCGGGCCGTTTCCGGTGTCGGGTTAATGGCGGTGACAGAGAAATCCAGAATGGTGATCCCCAGCGCCTCAACCGCCGCCTGCTGTGACAGACGTGACTGCACCAGTGCCACCAGCGACTGACTGAGCAACAAGGCCTGACGCAGCGGCGTGGATTGGATCTCCGCCTGGATAATGGTTTGTGCCGCACGGACAATCCGGTCATTCAGTTTCATCGGGTCGTCGGTCGCGTAGGTTTTTCCGTCCCGGTTGAGCACAAAGTTAAGCACCCCGGCCGTTTTTTCCGGCGCACTGACCTGAAAGGAGAGCTGTCCCTGAACACGGAGATTCTGAAAGTCTGCGGTCTGAAAATTAAAAATAAACGGGGTTTCCTGTGCCGTTAACGGCAATGCGGCGATCGATGTGGTCGCACTGTTGTACCAGAAGCTCAGCCCTTGTCCCTGACGTTTAACATTACCGTTCACGGAACGGATAACAAATGTGGACGGGTCTGCTTTAAAGAATTTTAAATTAAACATAGTATCACCTCATTAGTGTCGTTATGACAATAACAATATAGTGACTTATTGACACTATTAATGTCAAGCCGAATTAGTGTCTGAATGACATTTAATTTGCAATCCGGATTTCTCTCCTTACAATAGAATGACTTATCCCGATTTCAGGATGTGACACAAATGGATGAACAAACTTACCTCGCCGGTTATCAGCGCCGTGATTTTTTGTCGCCCCTGGTGACCGTTGATGCGGTACTTTTCACTTATCACAATGAAACCCTGCATGTACTGCTGGCCGAACGCGCGGAACATCCGGAAAAAGGCAAATGGGGATTGCCCGGTGGTTTTGTGGATGAGGCCCAGGATAAGACTCTGGAAGATACCGTACTGCGGAAACTGCGGGAAAAAACCGGTGTGACACCGCCGTACATTGAGCAGTTATGTACGGTTGGCAATGATCAGCGGGACAAACGCGGCTGGTCAGTCACCGTCTGTTATACCGCGCTGATTGCCATGCAGGCGTGTGAAAAACAGATTAATACCGTTAATTCCGTCAGATGGATACCGCTGGATGAAGCAGAGAATATGACACTGGCGTTTGATCACCAGTTACTTATCCGCCAGGCCAGAGCACGGCTGCGCCAGAAATCGCTCTATTCCGTTGTGCCGGGATTTGCTCTGCCGGAAACCTTTACCCTGCCGGAATTGCAGCACGTTCATGAAATTCTGATTGGTCAGCCGATTCAGAAAAAATCATTCCGCCGCCGTCTCGAGCAGGCCGATCTGCTGATTGATACCGGTGAAAAACGGGCGGAGCGCGGTCGCCCGGCGGCACTGTACCGCCTGAAACCGGCGTCGGCTGATTATCGTTTTATCCGTAATCTGGAGACGGACGAAGAATAACACCGGGTTCTGTCCGTATTACTTTCTGACCGCTTCCGCAATCGTCAGCAGCACATCCGGGCTTTTCACATTGGGATAAACGCCGCTGAACGGGATAACAATATAGCGCCTGTTTTTAACCGCTTCGAGGTGAGACAGCGCCGGATGATTCGCCAGCCAGGCTTTCTTCTTTTCTGCCGGTGACCAGACCGCATCGGCGAGGATGATATAGTCCGGCTGTTTATCCAGCAGGGTTTCCGGGGAGACATGAATGCCTGCCATCGGCATGTTTATAAACACATTTTCGCCCCCGGCCAGGGTGATGACTTCGGTCATAAACCCTTTCTTTCCCTGTGACATCAGGGTGTCGCTCTGGCTGTCGAGATAAAAAATCACCGGTTTCCGGGGCAGCGGCGGCAGGGCTTTTACCTGCGCCAGCGTGGCATCGATACGGGCAACGGCGGCATCCGCCTCTTTTTCCCGCCCGAGAACCCGCCCTAGGCGCTGCAAATCTATTTTAATACTGTCAAATCCGCTGTATGCCTGACGTTCACAGGCAAATGCCATCAGATAGCTGCCGATACCGGCACGTTGCAGATCATCCTGTCCGCCCATCGAAGCCATAAAGGCAGAGGAAAACCCGGCCACGACAAAATCCGCCCCGGAGGCGATCAGTTTCTCGGTGGCGGGGTATTTGGCTGAAAAAACCGGAATACCGTGATAGCGCCCTGATTTCAGTGCCTCCGCTGAATCATCAATATAGCTCACGCCCAGCATCTGCGGCCCGGCATCCAGCGCCAGCACCATATCCGCAGCGTGCTGATTCATGGCAATGATATGCTGCGGCGGTGCAGGTTTATCCCACTGCGGCTCACAACGGTTTCCCGCTGACGCCCCCGCTGACAGCAGCAGAAGCACCGCACTGAGCGCATAGCGGGCAATTCCCATCTTATTTATGCTCCGCCAGCAACGACGGTACCACTCTTCCCTGTTCTATCTGTTCAGACACAAACAGATGGATCTCTTCCGGCGTGGTCAGGCGATACCATAAATTATCCGGATAGACCGTGACCAGCGGTCCCTGATTGCAGGGATACTGGCAGTGCGAGCGGGTCAGCAGCACGCCGTTTTCATTTTCAAACAGGTTGCGTGCCGCAAGCTGATGGCGCAGTTGCATCAGCAGGGATTTGGCACCGCGACAGACACAGCGCGGCCCCATACAGAAGAAAAGGTGATAGCGGTACGGCGGTGTTTTTTCCCAGTTCGGGTTGGATTCCGCTTTCGGCTCACGGCTGTTCGACTGCTTTTCCAGTTCCGTCATCACCTCACCGGCCTGTTTGGCATCCGCCGCCACGTCCGCCCCGGTAAGTACACACAAACTGCGGAATACCCGTAACTGCGGATAATGCGCTGCTATTTCCTGCTCCAGCGCGGAGGTCAGGGACATCAGTTTTTCAGCGGATTGCGCCGGATCGGTCAGCACCATCAGCAGGATACAGCGGGTATCCGGTGTGATCGTTTCCTTCAGCTGATGCAATACCGCCCCGCTGTCCGCACAGCAGGCGGTATCACCGGGAAAGCCCTTCTCACTGAGTGACAGCCAGAAATCCGCAGATAAGCACGCCTCATTCTGCAATGTGTTCAGATACAGTGTGACATTCTTTCCCATCGCTCAGTGTCCTCAGAAACGGTAGGTGTAACGCAGTTCAGCGGTTAACGGACGACCCAGGTTGTCCACTTTTTCCAGGCCGTTGCTGGTCAGTCCCGCCGGATAATCGCGATCAAACAGGTTTTCCACCAGCAGCGTGAGCTTATGCTGCTGCGCATGATCCACATACAGATACGCGCTGGCATCAAACACGGTGTAATGACCGTAGGTATCACCACCGGATTTCAGTTCACCCACATAGCGGGCAGCCAGTTCCGCGCCCCACTGTTTCGCCGGAGCGTCATAACCAATGCGGCCGCGGGTAAAGAGTTCCGGGATATCGTTGAGTGTCGCACCGTTTTTGGTATCCAGCCAGTTACGGGTGATATCCCCGGAGACATACCAGGATTCATCGAAGTTCAGTTTTGTAGAGAGCACCACGCCTTTGGTACGGATTTCACCGTCACCGTTCACCCATTTGTCGTATTTACCGACTTTCACTGTGGTGATCAGATCATTGATTTCACGCGCATACGCTGTTGCACCGAATTGCCAGGCTCCGCCGTTTTCCCACTGCGTCAGATAATCGAATCCGGCTTCGATATTTTTACTGGTTTCCGCTTTCAGATTGGCATCACCGATGGTTTGCTTGCTTTCATCATTCACAAACAACTGTTCAGCGTTCGGCAGTTTAAATGCCGTTCCCACCTGGCCGCGTAAATTGAGCTTTTCATTCACCTCATATTTGGTGCTTGCCATCCAGACCGTCGCATCCTGACCGCCTTCAAAGCGCTCATAACGCACGCCGAGACTCGGTTTCAGTTCCGGTAAGACAGGGATATCCGGTCGCACCTGTAAATACAGGGCATTGGCTTTCGCGGTATCCGTTTCGATCTTCATGACCTCATCTTTACCTTTGTACCACTGGTTATCTGTACCGAGGACAAACTCGTTATCCCCGAACAGGTAAGATTTGATCTGCGCCTGAACGCCGTAGTCGCGGAATCCCCAGTAAGAATCGTCATTCTGGATATCCACGGAGCCGTCCGCCAGATAACGGCTGCGGTCATAACGGGTATTCCAGTCATTAAGATGTGCACGGATTGAGTAGCTGGTGTCCGCACTCAGAAAATGCTCAAAGGAAACCGTCGCCAGATGGTGATCACGTTTGTTCATCGCCTGGCGGTGATGGTTCGGGGACACCATATCCAGATCGGCCTGTGTATACTGGTAGAATCCCTGTAACTGCGCAGCATCCGCAATGGTCTGTGTGACCTGAACACCCATAGAGGTCACGTCATAGCCACGCTTTTTCTGACCGATCGTGCCATTGTAATCACTGTCGCGGTACGGCTGATAACCATCTGATTTACTGCGGGTTACCCACGCCATCAGGCCGGTTTTGCCGATATCGTTATCAAACGCTTTCTCGATATACCCTTCACCATAACGGCCTTTATCCGTATCCGCGCCGACACTGAATTCACCGGACAGCACTTCTGAGGTCGGCTTTTTGGTGACAATGTTAATCACACCGCTGATCGCCTGAGTACCGAAAGAGAGACTTTGTGCCCCCTGTAACACTTCGATACGGTCAATCGCAATCAGCGGCAGAGTATCGAGATAGATCCCGCCGAACAGGCGGTTATTCAGACGAACACCGTCAATCAGAATTAAGGTGTCATCCGGACGTCCGCCCATAAAGGAATATTTCCCGTAGCCGTAAGCCCCCTGTCCCAGAGAAACATATAACCCCGGCACATATTGCTGTAATACCTGGTTTAAATCGGATGACGGCCCTGAACGCTGAATTTCCTCACGGGTAATAACCTGTAATTTGTTCCCGTAGTCAGCCAGTTCATTCACGGTGGTGGATTCAATGGTGGAAGATCGGACAATAATCGTGTCGCCATTATTCCCCTGAGTTCCGGCGTGTGCGCAGAACGATAACAACACCATGGCGGATAATGGTGCCAATGCAAACTTAACTGATTTCATACCTTTCTCTTTTATTATTTTGTTGTGATACATGCCGTGAAGACAGAGTCGCCCTGACTCAGAAACAGACAATATACTGAACAAATTCAAGGGGTAAATATGAAAACCGTTCTTTTTCCCGCTTTGTGAATACGGACAGATTCAGCCCCTTTTTTCTTTAAATTCCTGTGGGTAGCTGTGTCTTTTTTGTTTCATTTGTTAATTATCATTAATGACAACTATCTCCCCAAACCCATCAATTGATATGCTATAACATAACATTGCTAACATAAGAACAGCTCAGATAATAAAAAACCGCAACCCCGTCTGCTGGTGGTTGCGGCCTGAAAAAACGCTTAATTAATATTTTTCGAAGAATGACTGAATTTTCTGCGGATCAGTGGTTTGTGTCAGGGCAAGTTGCAGTAACACCCTGGCTTTTTGCGGATTCAGCCTGCCGGAAGCGACAAAGCCGTATGCGTCATCATCCACTTCTGCGTTACGGGTGGTATAGCCCGTTGGCACCCTGCTGGCACGGACAACCACCACACCCTCTTTGGATGCCGCGGCTAATGCCTCAAAAATGCCTTTATACATATTGCCGTTACCCACACCTGCACTGACAATCCCGGCATTTCCCTCGTCCCGCAGGGCTTTTACCGGCGCATCTGACGCATTGGCATAATTATAAACAATGCCGACTTTCGGCAGTTCACTGAGTTTACTGATATCAAATACCGCACCGGCCTGACGTGGTTGCGCGGTCTGATAATAGGTCACTTTACCGTTATGAATAAACCCGGTATCACCGGCATTCACCGCTTCAAATGCCTGCACTTCCGTCGTGTTCATTTTGACCACATCACGCCCGCTGATCACCTTGTCATTCATCACCATCAGCACACCGCGATCGGCTGCCGATTTGTCTGTTGCCAAAACCACTGCATTATAGAGATTCAGCGGGCCATCCGCGCCCAGCGCCGTGGAAGGACGCATTGCCCCCACCAGCACAACCGGTTTATGGCACGATACCGTCAGGTCAAGAAAGTACGCGGTTTCCTCCAGCGTATCGGTGCCGTGGGTGATGACAAATCCGTCCGTTTTATCACAGGTCCGGTTAATTTCTTTTGCCAGCGTCAGCCACACCTTGTCATTCATATCCTGTGAGCCGATATTCACAATCTGCTCACCACTGATATCAGCCAGTGCTTTGACTTCCGGTACGGCATCAATCAGCGCACCAATTCCCACTTTTCCGGCCTGGTAACCGGACGAAACCGACGATTCTCCGCCCCCGGCAATCGTGCCGCCGGTTGCCAGCACCGTCACGGAAGGAAGTGCAAACGCCGGGGTCATAAAGAGAGATATCAACGCGGACAGCAGAATCTTGTTGCGGTTTTTCATACCTGAATACTCCATTGCTCAGTAGAATTATAAATAGCCAATTAATAAATATAGAACTAATTGGATATTTAAATTCTTCTTATGAGAAATATTCACAGCAAGATGCTAAAAATGAGATCAGGCGCGGGATTTTAAAACGCTAACTCAGAAGAAGCCGTTCTGACCTGCCGGAAAAAAACACGATGCAGGTCAGAAAGCGGAAAGCGGGACAAAACTACATCAGACGGCGGCTCAGCGTCTCCGACGGTTTTTCATTAAACAGGCGCTGGTAATCGGTAGCGAACTGCCCGAGATGCCAGAATCCCCACTGCATTGCCGCGTCTTTGACAGTGGTCTGTTTTGAATACGGGCTGACCAGTTCACGGCGTACCGCGTTCAGGCGGATGGTTTTCAGATAGGCATTCGGGCCGATCCCCAGCACCTGCTGGAAGGCATTCTGCAGGGTACGGCGGCTGACATACAGCTCGTTACACAGCTCCAGGACAGTCACCGGTTCGGTGGCATTCTCAAACAGATACTCACGGGCTTTGGAGACCAGTTTCAGGTAGTTCACACGGTTGGTGTAGTGCTCATCCGCCACGGTGCTGGCATCTTCCAGTAACCCGAGGAATGCCGTCAGCAGATTGTGGCTCAGGACGCGGCTGACGGTACGATTGCGTTCCTGCTCAATTTTGGAGTGCCAGAGGGCATGGCGGATATACTGCCAAATCGCCTCTTTTTTGAAGGGGTTCACGCCCACAGCCGGATTTTCGCTGAGCAGATTCATCAGCCGCTCCGGGTTTTGTAACACAACCGAGTGTTTTTTCAGGATATCGTGAGAGATCACCAGCCCCTGGATGTGATAGTCATCCGGCGTACTCAGTTCAAATTCTTTCCCGCCCGGACGCACCGCGATTTTCTGGCGGCACAGCATCTGATTGCCGATATAACCGGTATTCTGCTGCTCCCCGGGAATGCCGAACCAGAAGGCATTCGGCCAGACCATGCAGGACTGGCGCAGAGACAGATTGGTGTATTCGTGGAACACCTGAAGCCCGTCAAACAGGGTTTCGGTCAGTTCTCCTTCAAACCGGCCCGGCGTCAGCTGATCATACAGCTGCTGCCAGGCGGTGATGGAACAGGCCTGTTCGTAAGCATCATGCGTATAACGCTGTGTAAAATTCTGCTCGATCACGATAGGGCTGAGATCGCGGTCATGCGGCACTTCATCATTAAGGTGATGTAAATCGGGTGTGATTTTTTTCATCATTATTTTTTCCCCAAAATGAACGGCCGCCATCAATGTTAACCAGCGACCAATTGCTGCCAGAAATCGGGATGAGGATTCGGTACGACCATGCTGTAAACCAGCGCACCTTTATCTGCGGCGACTTGTGATGCGGCTTTTTTAGCGGTTTCGACGTCTGCGACATCGCCGCTCATCACAAAGTAACATTTACCCCCGATACCATACGCCATATGAAGTCGTATTAACGTGACGCCGGCGGCTTTAACAGCAAAATCCGCCGCCTCAATGCAGGTCGCAACACTAAAGGTTTCCACGACCCCGACGGCTTCGCGGGCATTCACATCCGTCACGCCGCCGATAGCGGGCAGTACGTCCGGGTGGATATTACTGAGCAGAAACTCATCCACCACCTGTGCGCCGCCTTTTTCCACACCGCAGCGCATTGCCTGCTGTGCGGCGGCAACATCACCGCCGACCATCACCACATATTTGCCGGGACACACGGTTTTGCCCATCAGCAAAGTGACTTCCGCACTTTTGAGCATAAAATCGGTGACTTCCATCCCTTTGGCGATGCTGGACAATTCCACCATCGCAATTGCACTGTGCATAGTTATTCCTTCTCTATCGTGACAGCCGTGCTGTCAATATGACGAACCACACCACTGATACTGGCGTGAACCGGCGCACCCAGTGCTTTTTCCGGGATGGCGGCGATCAGCATGCCCGCCGTGACGTTATCCCCCTCACTGACAACCGGTACCGCCGGGGCACCGATATGCTGGCGTAACGGGATAATCACCTGCTGCGGTGCGTAGATCTCATCGGTCATCGGCGCTTTGTGCATGTATTCCGTCAGTTCCAGACGACGGACAAGGCGTTTGACCGGCAGCATACGGTGCTGAGCCATCGGATCTTCAGGGCGCAGTTCACCTTCGTAGCGGATCCCTTCTTCGCGCAGTTTCACTTTCAGCATCTGGTTGAGCCGCATCGGTGAGATTTCCACCGGGCAGGACCAGGCTTCGCAAATCGCACACTCCGAACAGGTCAGTGCCGCAACGACGGCTGACGGCGCGGAGATCTGCTCATAACCCACCGCGCGGACAATCAGGTGCGGCGGCAGTTCGTGGCCGATCATGTGACGCGGGCAGAGCTCGGTACACATTCCGCACTGTTCACAGACGGTACGCGCCTGGTTGATCACCGTGCGCTCCGAACGGGTCCGGCGCTGAATTAAAATATGGTCATCCGGCAGGACTAATAAGCCGCCGGTGGTTTTGGTCACAGCATCATCAAGGGATGTCTGTAATTTGCCCATCATCGGCCCGCCGTTGATATACGCCGGGTTGCTGATGGTGGCTCCGCCCGCCAGCGCCAGCACTTCACGCAGTGTGGTGCCGACCGGGACGGAAACGGTAACAGGATGGTGAACCGCGCCGTTCACCGTCAGGACACGGTGTATCACGGCCTGTTCCTGTTCAACGGCATACGCCACATTAATCAGGGTCTGCACATTGCTGACCACCACGCCGACAGACAGCGGCAGTGCCGCAGGCGGAACCCGGCGACCGGTCGCCAGCCAGATGGTGATCACTTCATCACCGGCCGGATAAACATCCGGCAGGATATGCAGACGGACAGAATCCGGCACGCGGGCATTCAGGATATCAATGGCAGCCTGATGCTTGCCTTTGATGGCGATAATGCCCTCTTTCGCGCCGGTAGCCCGCATGGCATACAGCAAACCGCGGATCATCGCATCCGCCTCACGGACAGCCAGTTGCTGATCCACCTGCAAAAGCGGCTCACATTCAGCCGCATTCACCAGATAGATTTCCGCCTGTGCCGCCAGTTTGACGTGGGTCGGGAAACCCGCCCCGCCCGCACCGACAACCCCTGCATCCTGCACACGCTGACGAATGATTTCGGGCCCGCACTCATGCAGACCCGGCATCAGATTACTCATCGCGGTTTCCCTCCTGTTTTACCCGGTAGCGGCTGCCGCGCTTGCGCAGTTTACCCTGTTTAAACAGGCTCTCCAGCACATCACGGCTGTCCTCTATCAGGCAACTGAAATGCATGGCCGCTTCTCCGGCGGTCACGCCGTGGCGGTGTTTGGCTTCTGCGGTAAACGTCATCATGGCATCCGCATCCGGGGCAGCGGCAGAAACCGCCGCCGGAGCCGGTTCAGACGCCGGAACCGGTGCCGGAGACTGCGGTTTGACCTTCACCGGCACACCGCTGAAACCGGTGACCAGCCATTCGGTATCACCATCCGGACGACCGATGACCTTATGGCCAATCACTTTACCGGTGCGGGTTGCCGCAGCAATCCCCGCATCCACCGCCGCACGGCACGCCGCCAGATCGCCCTCAACAACAAGCGTCACCATCCCCGGGATCACCATTTCATAGTTAAGGATGCGGACATTGGCCGACTTCAGCATCGCATCCGCCGCATCAATGCCGGACACCAGGCCGTATACCTCAAGTAATCCCAGTGAATCGATCATGACCTTTCTCCTGTGTTAATGACTGACGTCGGGTATCCCCGGACTCAGGCGCGCTGAATAGGGTTGCGCGCGATATCCAGAACGGCTTCGGTAAAGGCATCACATGCTGCTTTACATGCTGCCTGGCTGCCGGTCAGGAAGGCTGCTGAGTAGTTGGTTTCTGACGGCGGCGGCACATAGGTTGCCAGCTGCACGTCAGCGGCTTTCAGTGCGGCATCGATCCCGAATGTGGCTTCCAGCGGCGGTGCCACCAGATAGGCAATCGGATCACCGTGTTTAACTTTGTCACCATCAGACAGGTAAGAGCCGGTACGGGAGACCAGATGTGCCAGGAATGCGGTATCTTCTTTGTCATTCGCCCATTGGAATGCCGCGCCGGATTCGATATTGGCGACCATGGCATCCAGACCCGCGCGGACTTCTGCCGGGTTCGGGCCACCGAGGATAATCATCACTTCACCGGCGGTCGGTGATGGTGAGTTTGACGCCCCTGCATACAGGGAACGTCCGTAAACCACTTCCACCAGTGCTTGTTTGGTGGCTTCGTCAGCGGCAATGTAAGCAACGTCATCGGAGTCTGCGGTGATAAGGCCGAGGCTGCGGATGTGTTTCGGTAATTTCAGTTCACGGCAGAAATCTTCGTGTGCATTAGCGATAAGACGCATCGCTGTCACGCTCGGCCGGATAAGATCTAATGCAGGCATATTCAGTTCCCCGTTAACGGTTCATGTTGATACCGGACGCTTTCTGCTCCAGCATGCGTTTGGCTAAATCGACGATAACAGCGGCGGCTTCCACCGGCGGTGTCCCTGCGCGGTGAATGTTCGAGATACAGGTACGGTCTGCTTCCACTGTGCCCGCCACTGTCGGTGAGTACACCGCGTAGCAGGAGAGGCTTTCAGACTGACCCAGCCCCGGACGTTCGCCCACCAGCAGGATAACCACTTTCGCGCCGAGCACTTCACCGGCCTGGTCTTCAATTTTCACGCGGCCGTAACGGACGAAGAACGGTGTGCCCACTTTCAGACCGGACTGTTCCAGACCTTTCATCAGCGGCGGCAGAATTTCGTCGTAGTTTGCAGTAATCGCATCGGTGGACAGACCATCAGAGATAATGACCTGCACATCCGGCGCCTGCACACACTTGGTTTTCAGCAGTTCGATGGATTCTTTATTCAGAATACGGCCCATATCCGGACGGGTCAGATACTGATTTTTGTCTGTGATTTCAGACTGTAACTCCAGCAGGTTCTGTTTTTTCACCCATTCCGCCGGGACTTCTTTCAGTACGGTATCTTTGGAACGCGAGTGGTCAGCCAGGAAGCGCAGCAGACTCTGGGTGCGCGGACGCACACCGGCACGACCGGAGCAGACACGGGAACCGGTGCTGTTACGCAGTTCCTGTAACACTTCCGCACGGTGCGGGTTCTGCACGCCGATCCACTGTTTTGCTTCCGGTGAACCGAGATCCCACTCAACGGATTCAACAGACGTATTACCCTGATTCAGTACAGCCTGCGTTGCCGCGGCAACCGCCTGTACGTTTTCGCCCGTGTGTCCCATCTGAGCCATCACGCTGCGTACGATGTCATTAATTTGTTTTTGATCCATGGTGATTTACCCCGAAAATCAGAAGAACAGTGACGGATCGCCGGCACGATTGGTAAGACGCCCGTTTTCCATCAGACCCATTTTTTCCAGCCAGGCTTCGAATTCCGGCGCAGGGCGCAGGCCGAGTAACTGACGGATAGTCGCGATGTCATGGAACGCGGTGGTCTGGTAGTTGAGCATGATGTCATCACCCAGCGGCATACCGATGATGAAGTTACAGCCCGCAGAGGCCAGCAGGATCATCAGGTTTTCGTTGAGGTTCTGATCCGCATCCGCATGGTTGGTGTAACAGCAGTCACAGCCCATGGAGATCCCGCTCAGTTTGCCCATAAAGTGATCTTCAAGACCGGCGCGGATGATCTGGCGGTCGTTATAGAGATATTCCGGTCCGATAAAGCCGACAACGGTGTTTACCATAAACGGATCATAGTGACGGGCCAGGCCGTAGTTACGGGCTTCCATGGTCACCTGGTCAGCACCGTAGTGAGCACCCGCTGACAGTGCGGAGCCCTGTCCTGTTTCAAAGTACAGGCAGTTAGGACCGGCGATACGGTTGTACTGCGCACCGACGTGGCGGGCTTCGTCCAGCATTTCCAGCTCAACACCGAACTCACGCAGACCTTTTTCACTGCCGCAGATGCTCTGGAAAATCAGGCCGCCCGGCGCACCACGTTTGATGGCTTCCATCTGTGTGGTGACGTGTGCCAGCACACAGCCCTGCGTCGGGATATCGTATTTATCAATGATGCCGTAGATAGCATCCAGCACGCGGCTGAGGTTATCCACATCGTCTGTTACCGGGTTGACACCGATAACTGCATCACCGCAGCCGTAAGAGAGGCCTTCATAAATCTGCGCCACGATACTCTGCACTTCGTCACGGGTATCGTTCGGCTGTAAACGGCCGCTGAAATGGCCCGGCAGACCCATGGTGTTATTCGCACGTTTCACGACAGGAATTTTCTTCGCGCCGTAAATCAGGTCTGCGTTGGAGCAGATTTTTGCCACCCCGGCGATGACTTCTGAAGTCAGGCCTTTGCGCAGCAGATTGATGTTATCAAGAGAGGTGGTGTCGCTCAGGACATGCTCACGCAACTCACCGATAGTCCAGTTTTTGACCCGGTTATATTCGGTTTCGTTGATATCATCCTGGATCAGACGGGTTACGCAGTCTTCTTCATACGGAACGACAGGGTTGTTGCGGACATCCGCAATTGTCAGTTCGGACAGCACTTGTTTCGCTGCCACACGTTCCTGGGCGTTACTTGCCGCGACACCCGCCAGGATGTCCCCGGAGCGGAGTTCGTTAGCTTTCGCGAGAACGTCTTTCACGTCCCGGAACTGGTAGGTCTGACCAAACAGCGTGGTTTTTAATTTCATATTACGTTCCCTCAGGAAGGAAATGCGAGTGATTTAACAGTAACAGGGACGACAGAGCCGCTGAATAACGGCGTGCCGATGTCGATATAGTCGCCTGTGTGCGTGATAACTTCGTCGATAACAGCCAGTTCGCGGCCGTTCATCAGCGGACGCAGCAGCATGCCCAGTGCCTTACCGAAATCCTGTCCCGCGATCACCAGCAGCGGCATGGTGTTCGGGTATGTTTTGGTAAAGCGTTCCAGAGCATCAATACAGCTTTGTACCGAGGCGTAGTTAGTCGGCAGTGATTCCGGCAGGGCCAGTGCGTACAGATCCTGCTGCGGATTAAGATCCATCTGCGTCAGGGCGCGGCTCCAGGTATTCACCAGATCTTCATCATCCGCGCGGCCCAGTGCCGGATGTACCACCGGAATATTGCGGACCGGCAGCGTGATGCTGTCCAGCCAGATGGTGCTGCCGGACAGGGATAACGTATGCGCACCGGCGCCGATCACCGTGGCACGGACAGTCTGTGCCGGGGTCTGCATCGGTAACGCGCTGAAATCCGCATTGCGGTGAATCGCCTGTGCCAGCAGCGGCCCGATATCGCCGAAACGGAAATCATTGCCGCTTTCCGGATGGCTGTAACACTCCCCGACACCGCCGGACAGTGTGACCGCATAAAAGCTGCTTTCCGCAGGCAGACCGTCCGTCATCAGCAGCTCACGCCCGAGCGGAGTGAGATTGCCGCTGATAACTTCATACAGCAGCTCACTCATGCGATCGGCAATGGTATTCAGTTGTGCCGGTGTCAGGGACATCGGATCGGTCTGTTCACCAAAGCAGTCACGGGCGATCAGACAGCCCGGCGCATGCACATAAGTGACGCGTCCGCTGCTGTCTGTTTCGAACAGACGACCACCGACGTTCAGGCAGGCGGAACTGATCACATGACCGGCTTCGAACAGCACGTAGTTTGCTGTGCCGCCGCCGATATCAATGTTCAGTACCCGCGCCATCTTCTGCTCAGAGAGTGTCTGGGCACCGGATCCGAAACCGGCAATCACCGATTCCAGATGCGGCCCGGCGGTGGCGACCACGAAATCCCCGAGTTTCTGGGATAACGCGACCACTGCCGGACGTGCATTGCGGGTTTTGGCAGTTTCACCGGTAATGATGATGGCACCGGAGTCAATCGTCGCCGGGTCCATCCCGGCGGCGGCGTACTGATCCAGCACCAGCGCCAGCAGCTCTTCCTCACGCAGGTGGCCGTCTTTATCCACCGGCGTGAACAGAACCGGGCTCTGCCAGATAATTTTGCGATCCACAAACTCATAACGCGGCACCTGTGACACCGCCGCGCGGTTTACCAGAGCGAGACGGGAGAAGATCACCTGTGTGGTGGTGGTGCCCACGTCAATACCGACACTTAAGAGTTCGAGGGTTTTCATGCTTATTTCTCCTCCGCAACACTTTCAGCCGCTTCTTCAGCCGCTGCAGCCGCATCTTCCTGCTCAATATTTTTCGGCATCATCATGATGGCAACGAAAATTGCAGTGATACCGCCGATAATTTTCCCGGCAATCATCGGGAAGATCATCGGAGCCATGTTGGCAGCCACGAAGCCCAGGTGGTCACCCAGTGCGAAAGCAGCAGATACGGAGAATGCACAGTTGATGATTTTGCCGCGGGTATCCATTTTCTTCATCATGCCGAACATCGGGATGTTGTTCGCGAGAGTCGCGATCATACCGCCCGCCGCCATGTTGTTGATTTTCAGCAGGCTGCCGATCTTCATAAAGGATTTTTCAAACCAGCGGGTCAGCAGCAGCACCATCGGGTACGCCCCTAACAGCACGGCAGAGATAGAACCGATAACTTCGATGGCGCGCATCACCTGGCCCGGCACATCACCTTCTGTCATAAAAATCGGATCAAGGCCCGGGATCAGGTTCCAGCCCACAGTGAACTTCGCCACTGCTGCCGCCAGACCGATCGTGATGATACCGACGAGGATTTTGGCGAAGATCTGGAAACCGTTGATCATTTTCTCAGGAATGAATTTCAGACCGAGGCACACCAGCGCCGCCACGATGATCACCGGGATCATATTGACCAGCAGCATGGTCATACTGAAATCCACCACCTGACCGTCAATTTCCACACCGGAGAATTTCGCCACCAGACCACCGGCAATACAGCCGACCGGAATGGTTACGATACCCGCCAGCACACCGAGTGCCAGGAAGCGGCGATCTTTCTTCTCGATAATGCCCAGTGCGACAGGAATGGAGAACACCATGGTTGCACCCATCATGGACGCCAGCAGCACGCCGGAATATAACCATGCTGCCACATCACCGCCTGCCAGCTCTTTCGCGAGGAAGAAGCCGCCCATATCGATAGCCAGAATACTGCCCGCAAACACTGACGGGTTCGCACCCAGCATTTCATAGACAGGAATAATCACCGGCCCGAGCAGCATGGCGATAACCGGTGCCAGCGCGGTCATACCGACCATGGCCAGACCCAGCGCACCCATTGCCATAAAGCCTTCTTCGAACTGTTCACCGGAACCGGCAATGCCTTTCCCGACTTTACCCAGGCCGATTTTACCGAGGATTGCCTCTGAGCCGCCGAACTGGCTGAAGATACGATCCACGGCTGCTATCAGCATAAAACTCATCATGATGTACATGATGATTTCATTAATGCCCATACCCTTCTCCTTCCGTGCCTGTCGCGCAGGCTGTTCTTATTGATTGACTCAGGCTGACTCGTAAATCGCCGTTATCTGAGCCGCTGTGACCGCACGCGGATTGGTTTTGATGCAGATATCCTGCAACGCCGCTTTGGCAAACCCCTCGAAATCCTCACGTTTTCCGCCCAGAGATGGCAGCGTCTGCGCAAGTTCCACGTCACTGATCAGTTGTTCCACGGCCTCAATGGCCTCCATGTCGGTCATCGGCCGCTGAGTCAGCGCATGACCAATTTCGCTGTACGCCTGTTTACAGACCAGGCGGTTAAAACGCATTACCTGCGGCAGCATGATGGCATTCGCCTTGCCGTGCGGAATGTTGTATGCCGCACCAATCTGATGCGCCATGGCATGGCACAGCCCCAGACCGGCATTGGAGAACGCCATCCCGGCCATATAGGAAGCCAGCATCATGTCCTCACGGGCTTTGATATCATGCCCCTGACCGACAGCAATCGGCAGTGCGTGGCTGATCATGGTGATCGCCCGCAGTGCCAGCGCCTGAGTCAGCGGCGTGACGTTGCTCGCCACATACGCTTCAATCGCATGTGTTAACGCATCGATACCGGTCATTGCTGTCACATGCGGCGGCACGCCGAGTGTCAGACAGGCATCAATAATGGCGAGATCAGGCAGTAACTGGCTGTGTGCCAGCACCAGTTTGATATGGTTTTCCGCCGTGATAATCACGGAAACGTTGGTTGCTTCCGAACCGGTACCGGCAGTGGTCGGGATAGCGATAAACGGCAGACGCGGATTCAGCGCCGCACCCGGCATCATATCCGCCAGCGGCAGATCCGGATTGGCAGCCAGCACCGCCACGGCTTTCGCCGCATCCAGCACCGACCCGCCGCCGAGGGCGATAATGCCGTCACACTGCACTTTCAGCAGATGTTCAACGGTACGGAACACATCTTTATCCATCGGCTCGCCCGGCGGGCACGGCCAGATTTCATACGCAATACCGCTGCGGCTCAGATTACGCTCCAGCACATCGGTCAGACCGGCCTGTAACAACATGCCGTCCACCATAATAAAAACGTGCTTAATTCCGCGCTCCGCGAGCACATCCCCGCTGCGGCCGACGGCGCCCGGGCCGATTAACGTAGTCGGCGGGACAGAAAACTCACGCACCTGACGGGCATTCACCAAATCAAGCGCCTGATAGATAGCGGACTGAACCTCAGCCGCGGGTAAACGATTATCCGGCATGACGGTTTTCTCCCTGAGATACACCGCAGACGGCAATCGCCAGCGGCGTCATAAAAATAGAATGCTGTGGCAGTACCACGGTAAGATGCGGGAAACGCGCCTGAAACAACGGCTGCACACCGGGCTGCATACAGGAGCCGCCCGCCAGCCACAGTTCGGTCACATCCTCACCGCGGATATGATCGTCGACGATATCCGTCATTTTTTCGTAGACCGGACGAATCACCGGCCAGATGCTTTCACCGCGCTCACGCTTCATCTGCTCGGCATCTTCCAGCTCAATGCGCTGATTGCCCGCCAGGGTCAGGGAAATATGATGACCACCGGTGGCTTCGTCGCCGGAGCGGGTCACTTCGCCCTTCTGCACAATCGCGATCCCGGTGGTACCGCCGCCGATATCCACAACAGCGGCTTTATCCAGCCCCATCATGTCAGCGACCGCAGACGGTTCATCCAGCACTCTGGCAACCACCAGACCGGCGGATTCCAGCACATTCACCGAGATACGCGGGTCTGTTCCCGGCGGGAATGACGTTGTCGCCACCTCAAACCGGAAACCGAACTGTTTTTCCAGCGCATCCAGATGTTTATTAACGATTTTTACCGCACCGAAGAAATCCCAGACCACACCGTCGCGCACCACATCTGCCCAGTCCAGGCACACCGCGACCGGCTGACCTTCCGCATTGACCACCATGGACACCACATCACAGGTACCGAGATCGATCCCCAGCCACAACGGCGCATCTTTGTGATCACCCGCCTGCGGCTGATTACAGATTTCCGCTGCCCGCTGTAAGCGCGATGCCAGCCATTCCTGATTGCGTTGAACCATCGGTTCCTCCGGTTTAAAACATAACGTCAGGGTTAACGTGAACAACTCACACTAACCGGGAAAAAAGCGGTGAAGCCCGCAAGCCCCACCGCAGCGGCTTACACGATGCGGAATGAATCCACCATGGTGCAGCGGCGCAGACGGACGAACGTCCGCGCACAGGTCACACCTTCACCGGTCGGTGTGGTGATCGTCATGGTTGTCCAGCCTTCGCCGCCCAGTCCCAGACCGGCAATACACGGTCCGTTTTTCACGAAAATACTGGTGTCGATGGCATTCGCCATGCGGTTCAGGTTGCTGATGTTATTGGAGTGCATTGCTGCGGTATGATGGCAGCCGCCTTCCAGTTTCACCGCCAGGTCAATGGCCTGATCCACATCTTTCACGCGGATGATCGGCAGAACCGGCATCATCAGTTCGGTGACGGCAAACGGATGTTTGCAGTCGGTTTCTGCGATCAGAAGACGGGTATCAGCCGGGACAGTCATACCGATAGCGGCGGCAATTTTCGCTGCATCACGGCCGACCCAGTCGCGGCTGACAGTGCCGTGGCCGGTTTCATCAACATTTTTCAGCAGTACCGGGATCAGCTTCTCGCTCTGTTCACGGGTCAGTAATACCGCGTGATTACGCTGCATTTCGGTGATCAGTTTGTCTGCAATGCAGTCAACCGCGATCAGCACTTTTTCATCCGCACAAATGATGTTGTTATCGAATGATGCACCGTGAACAATGGCTTTCGCCGCACGTTCGATATCGGCCGTTTCATCCACCACCACCGGCGGGTTACCGGCACCGGCAGCGATCAGACGTTTGTTGGTGTGTTTGCGGGCGGATTCCACCACCGCATCACCCCCGGTCACGACCAGCAGGCCGATCCCCGGATATTTGAATAAACGCTGTGCGGTTTCGATATCCGGTTTGGCAACCGTCACCAGCAGGTTGTTCGGGCCGCCTGCGGCAACAATGGCTTCGTTCAGAACGGTGATAGTGCGCTGTGAGACTTTTTTCGCAGCCGGATGCGGCGCGAAAATCACACTGTTCCCCCCGGCGATCATGCTGATAGCATTGTTGATTGCCGTTGCTGCCGGGTTAGTGGATGGTGTGACAGAGGCAATAACACCCCATGCCGCATTTTCGATTAAGGTTAAACCGTGGTCGCCGGTTAACACTTCAGGACGCAGACACTCAACACCCGGGGTGCCGTTTGCCTGTGCTAAGTTCTTCGCGAGTTTATCTTCCACGCGGCCCATGCCGGTCTCTTCAACAGCCAGAACCGCCAATTCACGGGCATGTTCGGTTGCCGCACGGCGGATTGCGCCGATGCAGAGATTACGCATTTCAACGGTTTTTAATGATTTTTGTGCTTCTTTGGCGGCAAGAACGGCATCATCCAGGGATTCAAACACCCCGAAACCGTTATTTTGTGAGGCTGCCGCCTGCTGTGGTGCCGCTGATGCAGCCGCCGGTTGTGTGCCTGCACTCATGCTGGCCAGAACCGCTTTTACCACATTCTCAATTTCTTTCTGATCCATATTCACCCACGCCTCTTTCTGTGACTCGTTGCGGCGATTTATTTATGAAAAATCACCTGACTTTCCATAACGGCCTCATCCACAATGCCGATGATGCTGAGATCGACCGGTGACGCTTCTTTGCTCTGAGCACGCCGCGCCGAACTTCCGCTGACGATCAGCACCCATTCACCATTACCCGCACCGATACTGTCGGTTGCGACGGCCACCTCACCGTTAGGACGCCCCTGGCGGTCAATCATTTCCACCAGCAATAACTTGTCGGATTCCAGTCCGGGATGACGCACGGTGCACACGATTTGTCCGATAACGACAGCCAGTTTCATGTTCACCTCTCTTTATATTTCAGCAGCCTGAATACAGCCGGCTACGGATTTCAGGTAAAAAAATCCCCTGCCGTCTGAGTGACAGCAAAAAAACCGGGGAGATTAAAATCGCGTGGCGTCAGAAGCACGCCACGCTAACAACGATTAATCGATTGATTTATCGCCGGACATTTTGATAGGAAACACTTCTTCCAGATCGCCATGCGGACGAGGAATAACGTGTACAGAGACCAGTTCACCGATACGCTGAGCTGCTGCCGCACCTGCGTCAGTCGCTGCTTTACATGCTGCAACATCACCGCGCACCATGGCTGTTACCAGACCACCGCCGATTTGTTTAACACCGACTAATTTAACGCGTGCTGCTTTGACCATCGCATCGGATGCTTCGATTAATGCAACCAGACCCTTAGTTTCGATCAGTCCTAATGCTTCCATGATATTTTCCTCTCATTGAGATCCCATCAGGGACCGGTTTAAATAACGCTTTCTGCTTCAGTGCGGCGGACAGGTTGTCCGGCCTGAGCTAACTGTGTTTGTGCTACCAGCACCAGTTCAATGATGTCGCGGGCATTACAGCCGCGTGACAAATCATGCACCGGTGCATTTAATCCCTGAATCAGCGGGCCGAGTGCCCGGTAACCGCCGAGACGCTGGGCAATCTTGTAACCGATATTGCCTGCTTCCAGTGACGGAAAGACCATGACATTTGCCCGCCCCTTTAACTCACTGTTCGGGGCTTTTTGCGCAGCGACACTTGGCACAAATGCCGCGTCGAACTGCAGTTCACCATCCGCCTGTAACTGCGGGGCACGCGCATGAATGATTTCCACTGCCTGCTGCACCATCGCCACATTAGGATGTTTCGCGCTGCCTGCTGTTGAAAAAGACAACATCGCCACACGCGCGGTTTCACCG
Organism: Morganella sp. TYF_1; assembly: GCF_043105645.1. Taxonomy (NCBI): domain Bacteria; kingdom Pseudomonadati; phylum Pseudomonadota; class Gammaproteobacteria; order Enterobacterales; family Morganellaceae; genus Morganella; species Morganella sp. TYF_1. The sequence goes on from NZ_JBICLU010000010.1 coordinate 67,290, forward strand.
GTGATTGCCGTGAAGGTTTCCGCACTGCTCAGCGCAATATCCGCCAGCTGTGCAGAAGTGGGTTGAGGTACGACACTGCAATCCGCGAAACCCAGCACATTGCCTTCCGTTCCCGGCGGCAACATGATGAAAATAGATGATAATGTTTTCACGCCCGGCTTCAGGCCGATCACTTTCAGCCCGGCCCGCAGGACTGCGGCAGTTGACGAGATATTTCCCGCCACACATAAATCCGCTTTTCCGGCGGCAACCATGGCGGCACCAAACCACAGCGGCTGACGCATGGCCTCAACCGCATCTTCCGGGGCTTTTTCGCCGAGGCGTGCGGTGATAGCATCCGCAAACTCTGCGCGCCACTCATCCGCACTGTCCGGATCAATGGTGCTCAGACCGTCCATAATGACACCGGTACGCAGCGAGAAATCACGCAGCGCAAACGGGTTTGCCAGCAGAACGGGCTCCGCCAGACCATTTTGTTTCAGATAACGGGCGGCGTGGATCACGCGCTCATCCAGCGCATCCGGCAGAACCACCCGCGGCGGGTTCAGTTTTGCCTGCTGACGGCATCGTTCAATGAGCATGTGTTCCCCCTTGCATCAGAGCCTGTTTCAGAGCCTGTGTGGTCATTACGCCGCCTTCGCGTACCACCATCACCATCAGGACATACACCGCACTGGAGAGGCGGTTAAGCGCCTGCATAATGTCAGGGCGGATGACCTGAAAATAACAATCGATATAAATACGTGCCGCACTGACTTCCGTTTCACGGACTTTGGTCCGCAACAGATTCAGCGCCGCCGCATCACGGCCGTGACTCACATCCGGAACGATATGGTCATGACCCAGGTATTTCAGCGGATTATGAGACAGCTTGTGCAGCTCATCCGCGTTCAGATCCGCAATACTCTGCTCACCGAGCGGTTCATTGAGCGCATCGGCGCGCATAATATTGCCGAGCACAGAGCGGATATCCGCCAGCCAGCCTTTCAGCGGCGTCTGTGCAAATTCAGTCTGTAACCAGACGGCTTCGGCGATAGTGGCATCCAGCGCGGCGCGGAACGCCAGACGCGGATCATTTTTCGCCACCATGGTGTGGCCGTTAAGGTGTGTCAGCGTGTCCGGCTTTTTCGCCACCGGCTGATGGCATAATTCGCAGGCCGCGACATCCGCTTTATCCTTACTGGTTAACCCGTGTACCGCTTTCAGGTCAGGGACAGCCGTTTCGGTTTTACCGGACTCATCCGGCGTTTCCACAAACAGACGACCTTGTTTATCCTGAAATTTCACCTGTAAACGGCGGCTTTCGATCAGCTCACGGGCGGATGGTGTCATCCGGCTGTCAGCAGGCAGATGAATTTCACTGCCTTCGCTCAGCGTAAAGTTATCCCGCAGCCAGTCTTCAGTGATAAAGGTCATGGCGATACCCCTCAGCAATCCTGCCAGTTAGCCGGCCAGGCCACATACAGGAAACGGACAGTCGATGGTGTGCCGAACTCAATCGCGGAGCCTTTCGGGATAAACATCACATCACCGGCTTTCGCGATCATGGTTTCGCCCTGATGGCGTACATGCAGCTCGCCTTCCAGAACCAGATCCACTTCGTCGTAATTCAGTGTCCACGGGAAGAATGCGTTTTCCCACTGCATAAACCCGGCAGCCATGCTGCTGTTGTCCTGCGCAGTGATCAGATCCGCAATCCCGACACGGTGCGGACCCGCACCATCGAAATTACCGAATTTCACCGAGCTGCTGTCGACCACTTTAATGCCGCCTTTGCCGGTGACACTGCGGTAGCTCTGGGTATTCGGGGTATCAGTGTTCTCTTCCGCCGGTTTGAATGCCGCCACTTTCGCTTTAATCTGCGCGATACGCTCCTGCACCACTTTATCGACCAGTTGTGCAATCAAGGTTTCGGTGACATTGCCGTCAGGCAGCTGCGCGATAATGCACTCGCGGATTTTCTGACGCTCTGCGGATGAAATATTGGGTTCTGTTCCGGCGGTTGCCGCCAGCGGTGCGGCAGCCGGTGCGCTGTTCTGTGCGGCATCCACCTCACAGATCACAAAGCCCAATTGTTCAGCCACAACATGGGCTTCCGGCGTGACAATGCTCTCTTTCAGCACCACATCCAGGCGGGTTTTGCCTGCGGCGTGTGCTTCCCGGATGTCATTGGCCGTTATTAGTTTCTTCATCGGATATTCCTCTTATTGGCTGTCGGCTGTGGCCAAAAACTGTTTCACTTTCAGGACGTCATCAGGATCAAGGCTGTTGATGGCAAGTACCGGTTCCTCGAATCCCTGGGTGGAGAGTAACTCGCGCACGGCGGGCACATCCGCATCCGGTGCATCGGCTTTGCTGATAACCGCAAAGCGGCGCATATGAGGATAGATATCGAGTAATCCGGCTGGGATCCGGCACTCCGGGTTATTTGCCGCGTGGACATAAACCAGCACATCACAATCTGCCAGCGTATTAATCAGCGCGTGGTAGAGACGGGGATGGCTGAAATATTCACCCGGTGTATCAACACTGCCCTCATCATTGAACTCAATCGACTGTGTTTTACGCGCAAGATCAAAATCTCCCTGCAACGCATTGAATAATGTCGTTTTTCCTGCACCCACATCACCCACAAACACAATTCGTTTCATTCAGACGACATCCTTAACTGCACCCGCTCAGCTGCGGGTGATATCACAAACGGCATAATTGAGGAGCTGGCTTAACCCGCGAACAGTCTGGATCAATGCTTCTTCCACTGCGCCGACAGAGCCGTAAATCACGAGAGCACCGGTGAAACGGTCAAGAAAGCCGATGTCCACACCTGCGGCCTTTGTGGCAAGATCGCCCGCAATCATTGCGGTTTCGCCGGGTGTCAGCGTCATAATGCCGATGGCTTCTGCACCGGGAACCCCGATTTTTTTCGCCAGATCACTGCCCGGATGCGCAATCAGATGCGCCAGCGTGACCTGTTTGCCGGGAACAAATTCCTGGATGATACGTTCCTTTTCCATCGTGCTTACCTCGTCACTCTCCTCATAAGAATTGATTCAATCCTAGTCACACTCTGAAAAAGGGGATAACAAAAATCGGCAATCACGATTAAATGTTGAAACAGATCACTAATTGGCAGAATTGTTAATTTGGTAACAAACAGCGATCACCCAGGAAAAAGGCACGAAAATTGAATCTGTTATTTGTGACGGGATTGTTTCTGATGCGGTAATACGCAAAATACGGGGATTGCCTTGCCCGGGTTACCGGACGTAATATCTATCCGGCGGCAAAAGCGCAGAGGCCGGGCTGTCATGAAAACAGACCGGCAAACAGATGGTTACAACGACTCCGGATGATTATTCCTGATTTTCAATGGCCTTAATACGGCTTTCCCAGCCCGGATGTGTACTGAGAAATGAATTTTCGTCATCGTCTGCCGAATCTGATAATTTGGTAAAAACAGATATCATCCTTTTCAGTGAACGATGCTGCGCCTTCATTTCTTGCGCGGCAAATGCATCCGCATCCGTTTCCATATTACGGGAATAACTGAGTGCCAATAATGAACCGCCGGAATGCACCAGGGTGTCCTCAATCCCGTTGACATCGCCCGTGAACCACATAAAGGTAATGGCCAGCACTGACGATTCAACCAGAGAACGCATGACATGACGGTGATAATGATGCCCCATTTCATGCAGTAATATGGCCGCCAGCTCATCGTCATGATCGATCATGTTAATCAGGTCATCCGTCACAATAATAGTGCCATCAGACAGCGTAAATGCATTTGCCCCGTCTTCTGAGTGACGGAATGCGATTTTCAGCGGCAGCTTATCCTGCTTTAATTTATCCGGAATCACCGATAAAAACAGTTCAGTGATTTCCTGCTGTTTTTCTGCCGGTAACCGGCTTTTAGTGAAATATTCCCCGTCAATTAATTCCAGTGAATATTTCCCGAGATAAAGACTGAAATCATCAGGAACGATTTTTGTGATAGCCGATGACGCAGCCGGGATAAAGACCATAAAATAAAGCAGAAAGACACAGACGATGCCGGTAACGGAACCAATCAGCGCAAGTTTGTTTTTCTCAACGGCATGAATAAAAGCGCCGGACACTTTTTTACTGCTGACAACCGTGTGCAGAGGAACATTCCGGGGAGCGGTAAAACAATTCCCGTCAGGGAAAAAGAGTGAGTCAGGTAATGAGCCCAGCGGCTGAGAAAGGCGGCTTTCAGACAAGGCATACTCATGAGTATGCCCGTTTACAGTAATTCTCAGACGGGTATTTTCATTATCAGCCTCAAGATAAGCAACATGCTTCTCTGCCTTTCCCGCATACGTGAACTCACCGGTTATTTTCACAAAGAAACCCCGATATCAAAGGCATTCACTATTTCATCCTGAATCGCACCCGCCTTATTTTCATCATGCGCGCTGACCGTTGCCAGTGACATATCACCGATAATTTTCATATTTTCGGCCATATAGCGGGCATGGCGGATTTGCGCGACAGGTGTTGCAAATCCCAGCGTAAAAATAACCATCAGGCTGTTGGTGAACACCAGCATAAGATACGGAAAAAGCGAAATATCTGACCGGAAACGCAGCATGTTACCCAGAGAAACATGCGCGGAGACATAGCGGATAACCGCAACACGCAGATAAGCGGAAGTCACAATAAGCCCGCACAGAAAAATCAGATACATGGATACCACATTCACCGCAAACGATACCGGGGAAACCGTCATCTGATAATAATTTGCCATTGCTACCGTCATCATCATTTGCCACATAATGCTTCCGCCTAAGCAGATAAAAGGCAGTAATATCAGCGCTGCAATCACATAAAACTGAAGAAATTTTTTGAGTTCTGACTGAATAGCAAAGGGCTGTTTTCCATAGAATAACTGATTGAAAAACAGATCATAAATTCGTTTGGCCTGTACGGCAAATACCAGAAACATACCGGCCAGAATAATAATCATCTGGATAATGCCCTGTATGAAACTTGCTGTCGCATCACACCCGCCGGGCCCGGAGCACCGCATAAGAGTGGCTCCTGTTCCGCCAGCAATAACGGCAATAACCAGCATAGTGATTAATAAAAATGGCATAACCAGTATTACCCAGTACCCCTGAGCAAAGCGGCAATGATAATTGAAACGGATATTCCGGAATGAAGACATCAGGGTATTAAATCGCCAGGACCGTAAAATAAAATACGGTGATAAAATAAATAAAATCAGCAGAATACCAAGCTGTAATATCGGGTGAATTAAACCTGACAAAACATAAAGAAGTATAAACGCAATAACAATAATCCGGCTCAGCAGAAGATTCAGCGGTACGGCATGATAATCAAAGTGTGACCCGCCGATATCGGTATTACCGTAAAAATAACGACGTTTTCTGACCGCCGCCCAGGCAGAATATATCCCGAGAGTAAGAACTGTCAGGAACAGATTAACTATCCATATTTTGAAATACTCTCCGGATTTTCCGTGAAATTTCACATCATGAATTTCATCATCTTTGTCAACAACGATATCACTGAAAACGATTTTTTCATCATGCATGGGGTATCCGTTCCTCTTAAACTATTCCCTTTACGTTAGTTAAATATACCATTATCTGTTATTAATGACATTTAATTTTAATCCAGAACCCGTGCGATATATTATGAAATATTTGTTCACCATTAAATGAGTAAAAATAACCGGTTTAAAAAATAATATGTCAATTAATATATAAAGACAGATAATATGGCGGAGCCCCCGGCATGCAGATACCTCTTCAGGAGTATTGACAAAAATTATTTAAAGCAACTATTTACATAAGCTGAATTGATTAAGCTGCATTTGATATACATCAATGAGAAAAACCGGGATCGCCGTATTTTTAGCCTTAATCCACACAAAATCTGAGGCTGAAATGAGCAACGTCAAGTTAGCAATCATCGGTAACGGCATGGTCGGTCATCGCTTTACCGAAGAGCTTACCGATAAAGCGGACGCCGGACAGTTCGATATCACCGTATTCTGCGAAGAGCCACGTGTCGCCTATGACCGCGTGCATCTTTCCTCCTATTTTTCCCATCATACGGCAGAAGAATTATCGCTGGTCAAACCCGGTTTCCATGAGAAACATAATATTACGGTATTAACCAATGAACGGGTGATCACCGTTAACCGGCAGGAAAAGGTGCTGCACACCAATACCGGCCGCACCGTGCATTACGACAAACTGGTGATAGCGACCGGCTCTTATCCGTGGATCCCGCCGATTAAAGGCAGTGATACCCGCGACTGCTTTGTTTACCGCACGATTGAAGATCTCAATGCCATTGAGGCCTGTGCCCGCCGCAGCCGCAAGGGTGTGGTTATCGGTGGCGGTCTGCTGGGACTGGAAGCCGCAGGTGCGCTGAAAAATCTGGGCATTGAAACGCATGTTATTGAGTTTTCGCCGGTATTAATGGCGGAACAGCTTGATGCACTCGGCGGTGAACAGCTGAAGCAAAAAATTGAGCGGATGGGTGTAACGGTACATACCGGCAAAAACACCACAGAAATTACCGCATCCGATAACGGAGAGAGCCGCAAAGTGCTGCATTTTGCCGACGGTTCATCATTGGAGACTGATTTTGTCGTTTTCTCCACTGGGATACGCCCGCGTGACCGCCTTGCCCGCCAGTGCGGACTGGCTGTGGCGGAGCGCGGCGGCCTGGTGATCAACGATCAGTGTCAGACATCTGACCCGGATGTGTATGCAATCGGGGAATGCGCGTCATGGCACGGCAGAACTTACGGGCTGGTCGCGCCGGGCTACAAAATGGCACAGGTGGCGGCGGATCATCTGCTGGGGCAGGAAAATCAGTTTACCGGCGCGGATATGAGCGCAAAACTGAAACTGCTGGGTGTGGATGTCGGTGGTATCGGCAACACACATGCGACAGATGACGGCTGCCACAGTTATATTTATCTCGATGAAGCCAATGAGGTTTATAAGCGGCTGATTGTCAGCGACGATAATAAATATCTGCTGGGTGCGGTGCTGGTCGGGGATACCGAAGACTACGGTAATCTGCTGCAACTGGCACTCAACCGCATCGAACTGCCGGAAAATCCGGATGTTCTGATCCTGCCTGCCCACGCCGGCAGCAAACCGGCAATCGGCGTGGAGTCTCTGCCGGACAGCGCGCAAATCTGTTCCTGTTTTGATGTCACCAAAGGGGATATTATTCAGGCCATTCATAACGGCTGCCAGACGGTGGCAGATATTAAAGCGGAAACCAAGGCCGGAACCGGCTGCGGCGGGTGTGTTCCGCTGATCACACAGGTACTGAATGCCGAACTGACCAATCTGGGTATTGAGGTGAATCATCACCTCTGTGAGCATTTTGCCTATTCACGCCAGGAGCTGTATCACCTGATCCGCGTGGAAAAAATCACAACCTTTGATGAGCTGCTGGGCCGCTATGGCGAAGGTTACGGCTGTGAAGTGTGCAAACCCACTATCGGTTCCCTGCTCGCCTCCTGCCGGAATGACTATATTCTCCGCGACGACCTGGTACCGCTACAGGATACCAACGATAATTTCCTCGCTAATATGCAGAAGGACGGTACCTATTCGGTGATCCCGCGTTCGCCGGGCGGCGAAATCACCCCGGAAGGTTTACTGACCATCGGTGCGGTTGCGCAGGAATATCATCTGTATACCAAAATTACCGGCTCACAGCGCATTGCCATGTTCGGGGCACAAAAGCAGGATTTACCGGCTATCTGGGAAAAACTGATCGCCGCCGGATTTGAAACCGGGCACGCCTATGCCAAAGCACTGCGGATGGCGAAAACCTGTGTCGGCACGGCATGGTGCCGGTTCGGGGTTGGTGACAGCACCGCGCTGGGCGTTGAGCTGGAGCACCGCTATAAAGGTATCCGCACCCCGCATAAAATGAAATTCGGCATCTCAGGCTGTACCCGCGAGTGTTCCGAGGCGCAGGGCAAAGATATCGGGATTATCGCCACAGACAAAGGCTGGAACCTGTATGTCTGCGGAAACGGCGGCATGAAACCGCGCCACGGCGATCTGCTGATGGCTGACCTCGATAAAGAGACACTGATACGCTACATCGACCGCTTTATGATGTTTTACATCCGTACCGCCGACAAACTCAGCCGGACATCCACCTGGCTGGAAAGCCTCGAAGGCGGGATTGATTACCTGCGGGATGTGATTGTCAGCGACAAACTGGGACTGAATGCACAGCTGGAGCAGGAACTGGCACTGCTGCGCGAAAAAGTGACCTGTGAGTGGCAGGAAACAGTGAACAATCCGCATGCCCGCAAGCGCTTCAGTCACTTTATTAACAGCCCGCTGCCGGATCCGAATGTGCAAATGATAAGTGAGCGCTTACAACATCGTCCGGCCCGCCCGGAAGAGCGGATTGCGGTCACTCTGATCGGGGAGGAATAATGATGAGTCAATGGATTACGGTTTGTCAGGTCAGTGATATCACCCCCGGAACCGGCGTGTGTGCGCTGGTAAAGGGTGAACAGGTAGCACTGTTTCGCCCTTATCCGGACGATCGCATTTTTGCCCTGAGTAATATCGATCCCTTTGCGCAGGCCAGCGTGCTGTCGCGCGGATTAATTGCGGAACACAATAATGAACTGTGGATTGTCAGCCCGCTGAAAAAACAGCGTTTCCGGCTGACGGACGGGCTATGTGCGGAAGATGCCGCCTATTCCGTTACCCCCTTTGCCGTTAAGGTGACAGATGGCACAGTGAGTGTTTCAGCTGTATCTCAATAATCTTACACAAAAAAAAGCGCAAAATAACTGAGGGTATTTTGCGCTTAATACATGACACATAAAACGGTTTTTTATTGCGGCGCGGTACCGGTATCCCTGTACCGCGCCTGTCTTGTTTCTTCTGAACGCCCGGTCAGGCTGATGTTGCCTGTGACACCGGAGGTTCAATAACTGACTTTGGTTTTCCGCGGCAGCCTTCACCGTAGTGCTCGCCTTCCCAGCGGCCAACCATTGCAGCCCCGATAGCGTTACTCATCACGTTAGTGGCAGAGCGGCCCATATCAAGGAACGGATCCACACCCATCAGCAGAATCAGACCCGCTTCCGGAATGTTAAACTGGTTCAGCGTCGCCGCGATAACCACCAGAGACGCACGCGGTACACCGGCCATCCCTTTCGAGGTCAGCATCAGAATCAGCAGCATGGTGATCTGCTCACCCATAGACAGGGTGATGTTACATGCCTGAGCGATAAAGATAACTGCGAATGAACAGTAAGCCATTGAACCGACGAGGTTAAAGGAATAACCGATTGGCAGTACGAAGCTGGCGATTTTATTGGAAACACCGAACTCTTCCAGTTTTTCCAGCGTTCCCGGGAATGCCGCTTCAGAACTTGATGTGGTGAATGCCAGCAGTGCAGGCTCAGTGATACCTTTGGTCAGACGGAAGATACAGCGGCCGACAACCAGTGCAGCCAGACCAATCAGAATCACCCACAGCATCGCCAGTGTGAAGTAGAACTCACCCATAAAGATACCGGCGCTGACCAGTACACCCAGGCCGCGTTCTGCGATCATACCGGAGATAGCGGCAAACACAGTCAGTGGCGCAAACAGCATCACGTAACCGGTTAATTTCAGCATCAGGCTGACGAGGGATTCCAGTACGTTGATGATCGGCATACCTTTCTCACCGATAGCGGAGAGACTGATACCCATAAAGATGGAGAATACAACGATTTGCAGAATTTCGTTACGCGCCATCGCGTCAACGATACTGGTCGGGATCGCATGGGCAATAAAGGTTTTGAAGGAGAAAGGAACCGGTTCCACCATGCCTTCAACCGCACCGGCAGTATCTGCAACGAAGTTAATACCTGCGCCCGGCTGGAACAGGTTAACGATAACCAGACCTAACAGGATTGAGATAAAGGATGCACAGATAAATAAGAACAGTGTTTTGGAGAAAACACGACCTAACGTTTTCGCATCACCCATTTTCGCAATACCAACAACCAGTGTTGATATAATCAATGGCGCGATAATCATTTTAATCAGACGTAAGAAGATATCGGTAATAATAGAGATATCTTTTGCATAGACCTTATTAAATTCAGCAGATGCCATCTCGTTAAAGCTGAAGCCGACAATCACACCGACAATAAGGCCAATGACTATCCAAGTGGTTAAACTCTTCGATTTCATAATAATTCCATTCTGTGTTGGGTCGCATTTGTTCTCAACTTACTTAATATCCTCTGAAATTTTATTTCAGTTATTTTTACCCAGCCTTCCGTGGCTTTAAATATTAAATAAATTTATACAACACACTGAGAAAAATGACGATTTCTGTTTCTGAAATCGATGCGGAGTACAGGGAAGCCCCGTACGCCACACCGAGTTGTCGTACTAATGAGATATTGAATGAGTGATATTGTTAAATATCAAATTCCATTTTTAATAAAGGCGCATGTTGCTGGGCACCATAAACATCGGTATCTCCGACAGCACCAGAAACAATATGTCTCGGCATGACAATTTTCACAGCGTTCGCCGGGTCAAACCAGACAATATTATCGATAAAGTCAGGTTTCACACAGTACAGACCGGCAACTACGTCTTTATTAAATTGTTTTGAATTTTTTACCGCGGTATAAGTTTCTTTATCCTTGAATAAAATATCCATCACAATTTCATACGGACCGGAGTTTTTAGAACGCACAACTTTGGCTAATTCTAAAATTGACTTTTTCATTTCGCCACTCCTTCAGGTGTTACATTCTCCATACGGAACCGGAATTTAATATCCGGGGTGTATTCCATCAGATGATAGATGGAGAATTCATACACTTTACCGGCACGGATATCCGACGGAGAGAACGGGAAGGCTAAGTTGCCTGCGGTGGCGATACGGCCATCATACCCGTAGTGCAGCATAGTGGAACGCGCCAGGGAACAAATACTGTCCGCCTGCTCCTGAGTCGGAGCAACAACATCCAGTAAAATACCCAGCTCATAACTCTTGGTGACCGTTTCAGGTTCTGCGTCACCCATCACACCGTTTTTACCGTACAGATGGAAATTCATTTTCACGGTATCAGGGTCGATGCTGAGGTTTTTCTCAACACTTTTACGCACTTCCACCAGAATCTTATCCATACCGGCGATCATGATAGGGTCATGCGTACCGGCGATAGTGATGGTGCGGTAACCGACCGGGCGGGCCGCTTCCAGTTTAACGGTATACGGTGTTGATACATGGCGTGAACCGGTTACACGAACCTGTCCGTTACCCAGATCTTCAAACTTACACTCTTTCAGATCCAGCACGCCGCCCGGTCCCGGTAATACATACGGGTTGGATTTCTCATACAGGGTGTGAGCCGCTGCTGAGGTGTCCGTAAACTTACGGATCGGGTTGAATGCTTTCAGGGTGAAACCGGTTTCGTCGATAATACCCATTGCACAGTCGGAGCCGGAACCCGGGGTGGCTGCGATTGCCGCACACTCCAGAATCTTACCGCAGTGCAGAGCCAGACCTTCGTCGAACCCTTTCATAATCGGCAGTGCCGCGAAGCAGCAAGGGTCATAAGCACGGCCGGCCAGCACAACCTGAGCACCGGCTGCCAGTGCTTCCTGGAACGGCTCGACACCCATCTGAGCAACGATATAGGTACTTTCGTCGATCACTTCATGCGTCAGTTCAGGCACAAACGCCAGCGGCGTGATTTTGCCTGCATCCAGTGCTTCGTGAACGGTTTTCTTCTCAATGTCCGCCGGGATCAGGGCCATCTTAAATGACAGTCCTTCTTCCTTTGCCAGTTCCAGAATGATTTCACGGCACCATTCCAGATGCGGCTGTGCACCTGAGCCACCGGCAGTTCCGACGACAACCGGAATATTGTTTTTCACACCCGCTTTCAGCATATAACGCAGGTCGCGTTTTACCCCGGCACGGTCGGTAAAGGCTTTACCGGAACCGAGGTAGTGAGGACCCGGGTCAGAAGACCCGGCGTCGACGGCGATAAGATCCGGCGATTCTTCCATCGCCTTCATAAAACTCTCTTCCGGAAATCCGTACCCCAGGATGGCAGTAGGGGACAGGATTTTAAATGTCCTGGACATAATGCTTCCTTATGCTTTTGCTTTCAGTACAGCCAGTGTGCGGTTCATTTCGTTATGAACAATGTTCATACCTTCATCGAAGCCCATACCCGGCTTGATCAGCATACGCATCGGACGTGTTGCAATCGCGATATGCACACAGGTACGCGCACTGACGTCGGTTTCGTTACAGGTACCGCCCTGGTATGCTTCCATATCGTGTTTCTGGCAGTACAGCACCGCGTCAGCGATGTTGTGAACAGAGCCCAGGTCAGGCGTTTTGATCTGAACCATGTCACAGCAGCCGGCATCCGTGAAGTCGATGATGTCCTGACAGGTGTTACACCATTCGTCAGCAACGATTTTGACTTTGGAACCCAGTTTTTTCAGGTGATCCATAATGCCTTTCATCAGGCGGATCTGGTCTGGTTTGTTACCCGCATCAACCGGACCTTCGATGTACAGTTCCAGATCACCGGCCTGCTCCTGCAGACTTGCGATGTACTCTGCGCAGCGAATCGGATCTTTGTCGAAAATTAAACCGATGGTGCCGTAAACGTCGATATGCAGTGACGGTTTGTAGGTGTCTTCTGTGCGTAACTCAACGATACGCTTGGCCAGCCACTCAACATAAGCGCGCAGTTTTTCACCCTGACGGCCCAGTTTTTCATCCACGTTGTTGATAAGGCCGTGCGGCAGAACGTCAACGTGTTTGAGGATCATTTTGTCCACAGCGTTGTAGCGGTCATCACCACTCTGACCGAACAGAGGGATTGGGTCAGCCACAACCGGCAGATGCCACTCGTCGCACACAACTTCAGCTTTCAGACGGTTGCTTGCCAGCGCGGTGGCGTCAAGCAGTGCCTGGGACAGACCATAACGGATAGCGGTGTGCAGTTGTTTGCCTTCCACTTTCAGTTCATCGAAGAACTTAGCGTTGTTGCGGAACTCACTGACATCACGGCCTTCCAGCAGCGGTTTGATGTGTTTTTCCAGGAACGGAATGAAGTTTTCCGCCAGGAATAACGGGTCACGACCACCCGCACCGGAGTACTGAACTGCGGCACAGTCACCCATTGCCACTGAACCGTTTTCCAGGATTAACTGGACTGACACACACTCACCCGCCTGACGCACTGCGGTAAAGCCCGGCGTGACCGGCTTACCGGTGTAAACGAAACCGTCGTGACCTGCGCCGTCTTTGATAGCCTGCTGGTCGTCAAAATAGAAGGATGAGTTACCCGCCGTGAACAATGCCTGTTTAATTTTCATTATGGTCTTCCTACTAATTTACTGTGAGATACTGCGTTAATATCATCAATAATCATCTGGAATGAAGCTTCACGACCCTCTTCGCGGGCACGCTCAGCAACGAAATCATGGTGCATAGACAGAACGTCATCCGGCAGCGGAACTGCGCCTGCGTCGAACACACGAATTGCGCCGTTGTTGTCGCGGATAGGCATCATCTTGCCGGAGTTACACATCGCAGGAGCGAACGGAATATCCAGAACACCGGCTTCGAATGCGCGGACAGTACCGACGGCAATGTCGCCGTTACCCAGTTCAAGGACTTTCTTCATCACTGCGCGGACTTCGCGTTTAATCAGTTCCACTTCCAGATCCACGTCTTTGCACGGCGGGAATTTCTGGTCACGGACCATGTTCAGCATCTGGTTGGAGGCACGCAGACCCTGGCAGTTCGCTTCCGCAGTCGGGATACCGAATGCTTCATGCGGAGACTTGGTGATCACTTTGGTTGCACCGGACATACCGGCAACCGCCGCACCCCAGGAAATAACGGCTGCCGCACGGGATTCATCTTCAGGGAAACCGCCCATCCACTGGTGAAATACGGTACTCAGCTCATAATCTTCGTAGCCGTAAGCGCGGAAGTATTCATGAGACAGTTCACGCAGGGAGCGGATTGCCGCGATATCCTGCACTAAGTTACCGACCTGGCCGTAACCGACGGTGATGGATTTAACGCCCTGCTCCAGCGCCACCAGACCTTCGATAATTGCCACAGTGTGAGAAATAAATGGCGGGATCAGCGTACCGGTTAACGGACCGAATGGTTCGCGGTTGATACGGATACCGTTTTCTTCATATAAACCGATGACGCGGTCGCAGTACTGCCAGTCACGGATGGATTTTTCCAGGGTGACGCGTTTTGCGTAAGGGATGTTATAGGAGATACCACCGCCTTCGTAACTGGTGAAACCACTCGCCATGGAGATTTCACACAGCAGACGTGCATCCGGCGTCCCGTGACGGATCTGCAGTGGTTTATCCAGGGATTCAGTGATGTGACGGCAGGCGGCAACACCGTGGTTAACCACCGGCAGGCCGTTCAGTTTAGAGGTACCGGCTTCAACAGATTTCTGGATACCGACTGCCGCTTCTTCATAACGGTTCAGACGGGTATACGCATCGATAGTGGTCGGCAGCAGATCACACTCTTTCTGCAGTTTTTTCAGCAGCTCGATGTGCTCTTCGATTAAGGCAACACCGGCACGCGGCTGGCTTAATGTGATGCCGTCGCGGTCAGCTTCGAATAATTTTTTGGCAAAGTTTTTATCTTCAGAGATAGTCGCCTGATATTTGACGCCATCTTCAAAGTTTTCCACGTCTTTCCCTGTCACCCAGGTCTTTAATACGTCTTTGCGCTCGGCCATGAAGTCGTCGATTGCAATTTTTTTATTCTTCAGTTCCATTTAATGGCTCCAATAATCTTGCTATCTGGTCAAAATCTGCACGCCGGTCTGAGCTGCTGCTTTCGGATACCGGCAGGCGACGTTGGCTAACAGAGGAAATAACCCTTGTGAATCCCGGTAGTACTCAAATTCGTCCGGCAGCAGAATCTGACGGCCTTTGTTATCGAATTTGCGGTACCGCATATACTGTTTGATGTCAAAATCAGCTGTCCGCGACAACCAGCCGCCGGTACCGATGATTTTGCTGACCCGTGATAAATCACGGCCAATCTGTAAATCCACCGTACCTGCACAGGTGGTCACCTGCTGTTTTGTGCCCGCATGGCGTTCAGTGCCCAGTGCGACACAAATACCGGCTAACAGATGGTCATAAACACGTTCTTCATCCGTCTGAGGCAGATAATCAGGGTGCTCATTGACATAACGGGTGTAGCGGTAAAAGGCATCCAGCTGCTCCGGATGATTCACAAACTGCGCTTCGGCTAATTCGCGGCCTGCTTCACCGGCGATCACCGCCGATACACGCATGCCAAGGTCACCTTCCACAGTCCGTTTCACTTTCGGCTCCGGAATCCCGTGTAAAATGGTATCCGGCAGTAAGCTGTTGTTGCAGGACGAATAAATATCCGTCGTTGCGCCACCCATATCCATCAGCACAAACTCTTCCCAGCCGGGAACGTTGTCACGGATTTGCTGTACTAACTCAAAGACAGAGAATGGTGTCGGACGCGGCTCTTCGCCGGTCTGTTCAACAATGACGTCCAGTCCCTTGCCCTTCACAATCTTTTTCAGAAAGATGTCACAGATAGCTTTACGCGCATCAAACGGGTTCGGACTATCCAGACTCGGTAAAATGTTGTTAACGACAGTCAGTTCTTTATGGCCGAGGATCTCAGCAATATCGTCCTGAATATCACGGTTGCCCGCATAAATGATGGAGCAGTTCAGATCGGATTCCGCCAGCATTTTCGCGTTTTGTAATCCGTATCCGACATCGCCGCCATCCGTCCCGCCGGTGAACAGGAAAATATCCGGGGGTGTCTGTTCGAGTTTGCGGATATCAGTCCGGTTGAGCTTGTACGCAAAGTGCTGAGACACTTTTGCGCCCGCTGAGTGAGCAGTGACTTTTGCTGACTCAAGGGTGATTGTCGGAACCAGACCCAGTGCCGCTACCGCTAACCCGCCTTTGGCGGAAGAGGAATAATTAATGTTAACTTTCCCGGCTTCCAGTAAAGGACGCGCATCAGACACATTGAGGATTTTATTCAGTACAGTGAAAAATCCGTCTGCCAGATGGTCAATCGTCGTGGGGGTCAGGGCATAATTCTTTAATTCAATATGATCATCACTTCCCACGTCGAACACGGCACCTTTTGTCCAGGTTGAACCGATATCTATCGAGACGTTGATCATTACGCGGTCATTCCTTCTTTACGTGCCGGGCTTTTTTCAATGTCTTTTTTCATGACATCGCAGACGTATTCCAGGTCTGTGCTCGGGAAGAAGACGCGGTTAAAGCCCATATCGCTGAATTTTTTCTCGATTTCAGCCGGTTCCTGTTTACCGATAACCAGGTTACCGCCGACATACAGCAGAATTTCGCCCAGACCACGTTCGATGCAGCGCTCACGCATACCTAAACAGTCCACTTCGCCGTGACCGTAAATAGAGGAAACAACAATGGCCTGTGCGCCGGTTTCAATAGCGGCGTCGATATATTCGTCCTGGCTGACCATGACACCCAGGTTAATCACATTAAAATTATGCTGGGAAAACACGCGATCTAAAACTTTGTTACCGACGGCATGGCAATCGGCACCAATTACACCAATAACAATGGTAGGCTTCTGCATGATATACCTCTAAATAAACTGAATGTTCGGAATTAAAGTTAAAACAAAACCGGTTAAATCCGTTTGGTATTAATTAAGAAAATATCTAAGTACAAATCTGGTATTCATCCCTATTTAATTCCTTAACTTTCCACTGATGATAATGTGCAATTCAGGGGATTTAAAAACAATTGATATAAAGTAAGGATATCTTGCGAAAATGGAATGGTTTTCAGCGGGAGATAAAACACGATGCAGATCACACTTAAATTTCATTTAAAATCATATGGATACCATCAAAAACAACAAACAAAAACTTTAATTAACAATTATTTAAACCTAATGATAAATAAATCAATCCTGATTTTGTGATCGTCGTTATATTATTGAATTCACCGTAAATAGCAATTAATTTTTAATGTTTAAACTATATTTTATAGTATATTTTATATGAATATATTTTGATAAATAATGACGAAATAGTGTGACACACATCTTATTAAATCATGTAACGGAATGCGATAAAGAAATAAAAAAACGAATGATGCAAAAAAGTAAAAATTTTATTATTAATATGATAAAAACACTGTTCTTTTTTTGTTATCCCGTGGCTGAAATAAACCATTCAGCTCACATAATTACCCCGGAACCGCTATTTCGGTGCCGGGATTTTATTTTTTCAGTGAGTACCGTGTTCTTCGGTAAACTGAGCCAGCAGGTAATTGAGATAGTCAGTCAGCAGTTCATCATCGTCCAGCGGCAGAAGTTGTTCCAGGGCAGTATCGGTAAAAAACGTCTGCCAGAACTGCCGTTTGGCATCGCGGGAAGCATGAGTGGCTTTTACCTGCTCACGCAATCGTGCGGCGGCACGCAGTTTCACCGGCGCATCCGCCGGAATTGCCTGCATGACACGGTGTTTCAGGAACTGTGTATAGACCGGGTTTCCGCCGCAGGTCAGCGCAATCTGAACCGGCGGCACATCAATGGTGGCCGGGGAGATAAATGAGGCACTTTCCGGCGCGTCAGTGACGTTACAGAAGCAGTGGCGGGCATTAGCCTGTTCCAGCACCTGCTGATTGATTTCCGGTGAGTCCGTCGCGGCAAAGGCCAGCCAGCAGCTTTGCGGCCACAGTGCGGCATCAAAGTCCGCTTCCGTCAGGGTCAGATGCGGGTTTTCCGCCAGAGCGGTGAGGTCTCCGTGAAACCAGCGGGCAATGACGGTGACATGCGCCCCGGCCTGTAACAGTGTCCGGCATTTATGGGCGGCGACTTCCCCGCCACCCACGATCAGGCAGGTTTTTCCCTGTAAATCACAAAAAAGCGGATAACGCAGCATAGTGTCTCCTTTGCGGACAGCGTCAGAATCAGTTGTCTGAATCATATCCTGCCCGTTGCCGGGACGCAGCAAAGCAGCGCGTACTTTGTGGGGCAGCGCGTTAAATTGCGGGGGAATGATCAGCCCCGTCATCCATAACACGCATGCTTTTCGTTTCTCTGCCGGTTATCTGCCTTTTACTTTGACATGATGAAAACCGTAGATGTGGTTCTGAAGAAAAATCAGCGCGGAGGTCATCCGCTAAATTATTCAATTTGCAGCAAGGCGGCAAACGAAAGAAACCGGGGAGCATACATCAGTATGTGACCCGGTTTATTGAGTGCAGCCAACACAGCTGCGGATTGAAGAATGACGCGGATGGGGGAGGATTAGCGGACGCCGCCGGGTGCCATGCTCACCTCATGCACCTGAGGGTAGAATCTGTCCAGCTGATGCCGCTGGATCCAGTCATAAATAAAATCTTTGTCATGCAGGGTGTCATCATAGATAAGCCCGGCGACGCTGCCGCTGTGGGCAACATTCAGGCCGTAAATCTTTCCTTTATCTGCCAGCGCACGCAGTTCACTGAAGCCGGGTTTGGGCAGCAGATCCTGGCTGGCGATCGCACTCAGAGTGGCTGCTTCGCCCAGGCGTTGCGGATCCTGCTGTTCACAGGCGACGGTAAGCTGTTTCCAGGCCTGATCCAGCAGGGATTCCCGCGCCAGCAGTGCGGCACGGCGATCACGTTTATGAAAATCTTCTGTCAGTACCACATCCGGGCTTTCCAGCAGCAACAGTTTCAGATCCGGCGCCCAGCCGAGTGATATTTGTGTCTCAGCCGTCTGGTGATCAAACAGTGTCAGGGAAGAAAAGAGTGTGCTGTCTGTCGGTTCAACCGCCACACACAGTTCTGCGAGGGTTTCCGGTGATAACTCATGACCGTAAAAGCGCGCGGTGGCCTGGGCAGTGGCGGCAATATCCGCCGTACTGCTCGCCAGCCCTTTGCCGACAGGGATGGTGGATTCATATTCGATCCGCAGCATACCGGTGGCTTCCGGGACAATATCCAGATGTTTCAGCACCTGTTCGAGCATCTGGCGCATACGGGGCCGTTCCAGCCCCAGCGGAACACCCTCTTCCACCGAGACATAGCTGTACCAGTTGATGGGGCAGGAAACCAGTTTTTCGCCCCCGAGGATCCATCCCTGCAACAATTCTCCGCAGGATGCCGGACAATGTGCCTCAGCCATGTTGAAATACCTGTTTTAATGCGCCGATAAGGTGACGGTTTTCCGCCTGACTGCGGACCGCGATCCGGTAATAAGAGCCATCCAGCCCCGGGTAGTTCTGACAGCGGCGGATCAGCAGCTTATATTTCAGCAGTGCGGACTGAAGTTCCACGCCGTTCAGGCAGCGGATAAAGATGTAGTTTGCTGCCGGTTGCCGGATTTTCAGCAGCGGAAACTGCCGCAGTTCATTGCACAGATATTCCCGCTGGGCGGCAATAAAATCCTGTGTTTTGCGGATGTATGCTTCATCATCCAGCAGCACCTCGCCCACCAGCGCCGCCAGGCCGTTGATCGTCCAAGGCTCACGCCAGGCTTTCAGGTTGCTGATGATGTGGCTGTCGCCGCACAGCAGATAACCGAGGCGAAGACCGGGAATGGCGAAAAATTTTGTCAGTGAACGCAGCAGATAAAGGTAGCGGGTTTCCGGCAGACGCGCTGTCAGCGGTGATCCTTCCGGCATAAAATCAATAAAGGCTTCATCGACAATCAGATGAATATGACGGGATTCACACAGGGACACCAGTTTGTGCAGCAGCGCGGTGTCCGGCATCAGCCCGGTCGGGTTATTCGGCGTGGCGATAAAGACGCAGTCCGGGCGGCGGGCTTCAATATCCGCCAGCAGGGATTCATCCGGCTGGAAATCATTCTCTTCCGTCAGCGGGTGTTCGATGATATCGCAGCCCTGCTGTTCCAGTGCTCTGCGGTATTCGGCAAATCCGGGGGTTAACAGTAATGCGCTGTGAGGATTGAGATGGCGCACCAGCGCGTAAATCAGTTCTGTCTCTCCGTTACCGGCAATGACCTGCCCCAGCTCACAACCGGCACCTTTAGCCAGTGCGGCATGCAGATAGCGGTATTCAATATCCGGGTAGCGTTCAATAACAGACAGGTTATCGCGGATGATGGCTTTAACCCTCTCGGGCGGCCCCTGCGGATTAATATTGGCACTGAAATCGAAGATAGATGCGGGTGAGATGCCGAGGAGCTCAGCCACCTCTACCACATTACCACCGTGTTCGCTCATAGCCTCCTCCAAATGTAAGGGCTGCACACAGTATCACCTGCATACAGCCGGATGCTTATTATTTTAAGGATAATACTATGACGCAGCGTCTAATGGGGCTTCCTGCGTAATATCAATTTGTGTGGCAGCAAATGCCAGGATCTGGTGCAGATTCACCACATTACCGACGACAATCAGTGCCGGCGGATGTAATTTATGACGCGCAGCCTCTTCCGGTAAGGTGGCGAGGGTGGCGGTAACCACCTGCTGGCGCTGCTGGCTGGCATACATGACCACGGCGGCCGGGGTATCCGGTGATTTTCCGCCGTCGATCAGGAGCTGGCTGATTTCAGCCAGACGGGTCATCCCCATCAGGATCACCAGCGTACCGTTAAGGGCAGCCAATGCGTTCCAGTTCTGCGGCTCATTCCCCTGACACATATGACCGGTGACCACATGGAAGCTTGATGCGTGATCGCGGTGAGTGACCGGAATGCCTGCATATGCCAGTCCGCCGATAGAGGAACTGATCCCCGGGATAACCTCAAAATCGAGGCCGTTCTGTGCCAGGGATTCCGCTTCTTCACCACCGCGCCCGAACACATACGGATCCCCGCCTTTCAGGCGCACCACATTTTTACCTTCTGCGGCATATTTCACCAGGATGGCATTGATTTCTTCCTGCGGCACCGGATGGTGATTCGGTGTTTTACCGACATTGATGATTTTGCAGTCCGCCGGGGCACAGGCGATCAGCTCAGGATTGACAAGACGATCATGCACCAGCACTTCGGCATGACGTATACAGTGAAGTCCCTTTACGGTAATTAATGATGCATCTCCGGGTCCGGCTCCGACCAGCCATACTTTACCTTTGCTCATTTTATTGCCTTATCAATCAGATTAATCAACATGAAAAAATCACATCATTTTATTCGTTATGCACAACACCTGGTGGTGATAAAAAATACTATTTATTAATGATGTTTTGTCGTTGGACAGCAGTATTAATTACCCGTGAATTTTATTCTTTGATCTATTCACGATAAATGCGTAATAAAGACAATTCTGTTTAATATTTTGTATTATTAAATAATCACAGGAAAAAATATATGACTAATATCCCAATAATACGTTCACGTGGCGGAAGAGTTCATGAAAAAAAATCAAGTAGATCATGCACTTTCAAGCAGCTGAAATAAATAGCTTTTTACATTCAGCTCATAAAAACAGGTTATTATAATCAACAAAACAGCTGTTATTTATGAAATTATCATTAACAAATAATAAAAACAAGATCATTTAATTAACATATTTGCATATGTTTATAAAAATAAAGTAGTTGCATTTTATTCATCTTGATCACAAATCAAGTATTTATGTGAAGAAACTCACAAACTGTAATAAGCAGATATATAAAAGCAGCATTTTATGTTTTATTAAACCTGAATATAAATAGCCGTAAAAAATCACTATATCAAAAATCGGCAATGTTAATTAAATGATCATTACATTTTCGCATCGCTGTTCAGCAATATTCTGTATTGCTTATGATCATGAAAATAAAAAGACAGTTCACCGGGTTAATTTATTTAACCTTTTTTTGCTTTCCTGGTATCAGGACGTTTTTTTGGCAACAACACCGTGTCAAAGGTAGCGTATGGATAAGGCACAAAAACAGGTCTTCGTGATCGCGGGCACCAGCAGCGGTTGCGGAAAAACCACCATCACCCTCGGGATCATGCGGGCACTCAATGCCCGCGGGTTGCGTGTCCAGCCCTGCAAAGTCGGCCCTGATTACCTCGACAGCAGCTGGCATACCGCTGTCACCGGCGTACCTTCCCGTAACCTGGATGCCTTTATGCTGCCGGCGTCCGTTCTGACCCCGCAATTCCGTCATTATATGCAGGACAAAGACGCCGGTGTGATTGAGGGCGTGATGGGGCTGTATGACGGTTTTGGTACCGATCCGCACTATTGCAGCACCGCCGCGATGGCAAAACAGCTGGACTGCCCGGTGATTATGCTGGTCGACGGCAAAGCGGTTTCCACTTCTGTTGCCGCCACGGTGATGGGATTTCAGCATTTTGATCCGTCACTGAATATCGCCGGGGTGCTGATTAACCGGGTGAACAGTGACAGCCATTTTCAGCTCCTGAAACACGCGATTGAACACTACTGCCATGTGCCGGTGATCGGTTACGTGCCGGTCATGAATGACATAGAACTCCCTTCCCGTCATCTGGGGCTGATCCCGCCGCAGGAGCAGGCACAGCAGACTGAGCGCTGGCAGCGTCTGGCTGATCAGATAGAAAAAACCGTTGATGTGGATAAGCTGCTTTCCCTGACACACTGGCAGGCACCGGCAGACAGCACTCCAATACAGCTCGCCACACCGGGTGCCGGACGCGGGCTGACTGTCGCCGTAGCGGATGATGCCGCTTTTAACTTCTATTATCCCGATAATCTCGATTTACTGCGTCAGAGCGGTGCGGAGATTGTCACATTCAGCCCGCTGAATGACAGCGCCCTGCCTGATCCCTGCCATATGATTTACATCGGCGGCGGTTACCCGGAAGTCTATGCTGAAAAACTTTCATCTAACACGGCTATGCGGGACGCTCTGCGGGCGGCACATCAGCGCGGTATTCCTGTTTATGCGGAGTGCGGCGGGCTGATGTATCTCGGTGAAACCCTGACAGACAGCAGTGGCAACACGTTCCCGATGACCGGCATCATTGCCGGGCACAGCACCATGGGTAACCGCCTGAAACGCTTTGGTTACTGCGAAGGCAGCGCACAGACAGATACCACACTGGTTTGTGCCGGTGAACGCCTGCGTGGCCATGAGTTCCATTATTCTGATTTTGCCACTGATCTGCCGCCTGCTTTTGAGTTTATCAAAGAGCGCGACGGCGAAATCCTCAAACGCTGGCACGGCGGTTATCAGGTTGGTAACACCTTTGCCGGGTATCTGCATGTGCATTTTGCCCAGCGTCCGGGATTATTGGATCACTGGTTTGCCCTGGCACGGAGAGTGTTATGACGTTACTCAGCTGGCTGGCAGCGTTCCTGCTCGACTGGCGCCTCGGTGACCCGGAACACTGGCCGCACCCGATCCGCTGGATTGGCAACGCCATCCGCAAGACCGAAGGTGTGATCCGCCGCCGCTGTCAGAGCGGTGCGGCACTGCGCCGGGGCGGAGCCGTGCTGTGGATTGTGATCGTCGGCGGCGCCTGGGCGGTGAGTTACGGTGTGCTGGCGCTGGCGTTTTATCTGGAAACCAGTCTCGGCTGGCTCGTCACCATCTGGATGACCTACACCGTCCTTGCCACCCGCTGTTTGCAGGATGCGGCAATGCGGGTGTATGACGCGCTGAAAGCAGATGATCTGGCTGAGAGCCGTGAAAAATTATCGTGGATCGTCGGGCGTGATACCCGGGAGCTGACACCGCTGCAGATCACCCGCGCGGTAACCGAAACGGTCGCGGAAAACACCACCGACGGTGTCATCGCCCCGCTGTTCTTCTTATTACTGGGCGGTGCGCCGCTGGCAATGGCCTATAAAGCGGTGAATACCCTGGACTCGATGGTCGGCTATAAAAATGAAAAGTACGGCGATATCGGTATGTTTTCCGCCCGTGCGGATGATGTCGCCAACTATATCCCGGCGCGTCTGAGCTGGCTGCTGTTCACTTTCGCCGCCTTTGTTCTGAAATACCGTTACCGGGACGCTTTCCGCACCGGGTTACGTGATCACGCCAATCACCGCAGTCCGAACAGCGGCTGGTCCGAAGCGACGGTCGCCGGGGCACTCGGTGTGCAGCTGGGCGGGCCGAATACCTATTTCGGGCAGTTGGTTGATAAACCGTGGATCGGTGACAACACCCGCGACATCAATGCAGACGATATTCTCAGCACCATCCGGCTGATGTGGGTTGCCTCTTCCGCCGCACTGGCGCTGTTCGCCGTCATTCATCTTCTGGCACAGTGGATTTTGTAAGGGAAAAATATGAGTTACATACAACAGCCGCAGGAAATCGAAAAAAACAGTTTTCTGATCATTGATGACATTATCCGCGAAACACGACCGGAATACCGTTTCGCCAGTGATGATCACGCGGCGATTATCAAACGCGCTATCCATACCACTGCCGATTTTGACTGGCTGGATATTCTGCATTTTTCTGACGGCGTGATTGAAATCCTCCGTGACGGCATTATGCGCGGCTGCACTATTTATACCGATACCACGATGGCGCTGTCCGGGATCAACAAAACCCGCCTGGCGAAATACGGCTCAGAGTGCCGCTGCTATGTCAGTGACCCGCGTGTGGTCGCCGCTGCCAAAGAACAGCAGATGACCCGCTCCATGGCGGCAGTGGATATCGCCATGCAAGAGCCGGGGGAGAAAATTTTTGTCTTCGGTAATGCGCCGACCGCCCTGTTCCGCGTGCTGGAACACACAGAAAAACCGGTTGCCGTTGTCGGTGTGCCGGTCGGTTTTGTCGGCGCGGCAGAATCCAAAGATGCGCTGGCGGAGAGCTCGCTGCCGTGTATCGCCGCACTCGGCCGCAAAGGCGGCAGTAACGTGGCCGCCGCAATTATCAACGCCATCCTTTACCGGATGCCGGAGGCGTAATCATGACGCAGGAAAACACCACAGCACCTGACGATAACGGCACCGGCGTCGTCTGGCACAAAGGCAAGGCACTGCGCAAGGGGTATACCACCGGCTCCTGTGCCACCGCTGCCGCCAAAGTGGCGGCGCTGATGGTGTTGCGTCAGGAAATAATTCAGCAGGTTTCGATTGTCACACCGTCCGGCGTGACACTGAACCTGAATGTGGAAGAGCCGCTGATTTGCGGACAATCCGCCACCGCTGCCATCCGCAAAGATGGCGGCGACGATATTGATGCCACCCACGGCATGCTGATTTTCGCCCGGGTCGCGCTCAATGACAGCGGTGTTATCACCCTGGACGGCGGCGAAGGTGTCGGCCGTGTGACCAAAGTCGGTGTCGGACTGCCAATCGGTGATGCTGCCATCAACAAAACCCCGCGCCAGACGATTGAAGCCGCGGTGCGTGAAGCTATCGGCCCGAACCGGGGGGCGGATGTCACCATCTTTGCCCCGGAAGGGGAAGAGCGGGCGAAAAAAACCTATAACGGTCGTCTCGGTATTCTCGGCGGGATTTCGGTAATCGGTACCAGCGGCATTGTTACACCGATGTCGGAAGAGAGCTGGAAACGCTCCCTGTCCATCGAACTGGAAATGAAACGCGCTCAGGGTATGACCCGCGTTTTCCTGGTGCCGGGTAACCACGGCGAACGGTTTGTCAGCGAACAGCTCGGACTGGACGGTGCGTATGTCGTCACCATGAGTAACTTTGTCGGCTATATGTTGCAGGAAGCCACACGACTGAAGTTTGAGCAGGTGGTGATCCTCGGGCACTTCGGCAAGCTGGTCAAAATCGCGGCAGGCATTTTCCACACCCACAGCCATATTGCGGATGCGCGGATGGAAACCCTGATCGCTAATCTCGCCCTGATCGGCGCCCCGCTCTCTTTATTACAGGACGTGGACGGCTGCACCACTACCGAAGCGGCGATTGAACTGATCAATGCGCAGGGCTGGCAGGCGGTCTACCCGCGGATCGCGGAAAAAATCTGTGACCGGATTAATCAGATGCTGCGTTTCTCCGATGAGCCGCCGCACTGCGATGCCATTCTGTTCTCGTTTGATAATCAGGTGCTGGGGACCAACCGTCCGCTGAGCGCCATAACGGAGGGATTCCGATGATTTATGTGACCGGCGTGGGCCCCGGCTCAGAAGCGTATCTGACCCGGCGGGCAGCGGACGTAATTTCCGGCGCGGATATTTTAATCGGCGGTCAGCGCCATCTGGATGAATTTGCCGGGCTGTCTGCCGAAACCCGTGTCATTGATGCGGATATCAGCGGCCTGATGAACTGGATAGCAGAACGTCTTGATCGCCGCATTGTCATTCTGGCCTCCGGTGACCCGATGTTTTTCGGCATCGGCAAACGCATCAGCGAAACCTTTGCACCGGAACAGGTGCAGATCGTGCCCGGTATCAGTTCGGTGCAATACCTGTGTTCCCGTGCCGGCATGGATATGAATGATATTTATCTCACCAGCAGCCATAACCGCAGCCCCGATTTTGACTGGCTGCTCGCCCATGAGCGTATCGGTATGGTGACCGACAGTAAGATAGGCCCGAAAGAAATCGCCGCCGAAATCCTGCTGCGCGGTCAGACCCGGCGGATGATCATCGGTGAAAACCTTTCCGGCCGTCATGAGCGGATCACCATTCTCAATGCAGAAGATGTCACCGGTGATTACAACATGAATGTGGTGTTAATTGATAAGCGGGGCAGCGTAGCCTGATGAAAGACGAACTGTTTTTACGCGGACAACAGATCCCGATGACCAAAGAGCCGGTGCGGGCACTCGCCCTGTCACGGCTGGATTTACAGGGCGCACAGCGCCTGATTGATGTGGGGGCGGGTACCGGCAGTGTTTCCATTGAAGCGGCACTCAGCCACCCGGCGCTTGAGATTATTGCCATCGAGAAAAAACCGGAAGCCATTGCGCTGATCAAAGAGAACTGCCGTCACTTCCGCTGTCCGCAAATCCGCGTGATTGACGCGTATGCGCCGGTGGAACTGGCTGAAAAAGCAGATGCCGTGTTTGTCGGCGGTACCGGCGGCAATCTCACGGAGATTATCGACTGGTCTCTCGATCATCTGCACAGCGACGGCACCCTGGTGATGACCTTTATCCTGCTGGATAACCTGACACAAGCCATTGCACACCTGAAACAGTGTGCGGTGAGCGAACTGGACTGCTGTGAATTACAGGCCGGAAATATGACCGCGCTCGGACACAGTTATTATTTTAAACCGAATAATCCTACCTATCTTATTTCCTGCCGTAAGGAGGCGCGTTGTGGCTGAACAGTTTGACCGTCAGAAAGTCTGGTTTGTCGGAGCCGGTCCCGGAGATATCAGTCTTATCACCCTGAAAGGCTACCGTATTTTACAACAGGCTGACATCGTCATTTATGCCGGTTCGCTTATCAATACTGATCTGCTGGACTACTGCAAAGACGGCGTCGAAAGCTACGACAGCGCCGCCATGACCCTCGACGACATCATCACCGTGATGGTTGACGGTGTGAAAAGCCACAAACTGGTGGTACGCCTGCAGACCGGCGACCTCTCCCTGTACGGCTCTATCCGTGAACAGGGCGAAGTGCTGTCAGAACACAATATCGGTTTCAGCGCGATCCCGGGTGTCAGTTCCTTCCTCGGTGCCGCTGCGGAACTGGGTGTGGAATACACCGTACCGGAAGTGTCCCAGAGCCTGATTATTACCCGTATCGAAGGCCGCACACCAATGCCGCCGAAAGAGAGTCTGCGCAGCTTTGCCGCTCACCAGACCTCAATGGCGATTTTCCTGTCAGTTCAGGATATCAAAGGTGTGGTGGAACAACTGACCGAAGGCGGTTATCCGGAAACCACCCCGGTGGCGGTGGTGTATAAGGCAACCTGGCCGGATTGTCAGGTGCTGCGCAGCACACTGGCGGAAATCACCGTTGCCGTGCGCGAAGCAAAAATCCGCAAAACCGCGCTGATTCTGGTCGGGCCGTTCCTCGGCGACGAGTATCACTATTCAAAACTGTATGACGCAGGCTTCAGCCATGAGTACCGCAAAGCCTCGCGGTAAGCGCATTGCGCTGTTTTGCCTGACACCGGGCGGCAAAGCGCTGGCGGAAAAAATCCGCCCGTTGCTGCCGGTGACCTGTTACACCAGCGAAAAACTGGTGTCGGAGGGCTTTGAGCCGTTCCGTGATAGCTTTGCCGCGACTTTACAGCAGGCCTTTGCAGAGAATGACGCCCTGATTGTCATCGGCGCAACCGGCATTACCGTGCGGGTACTGGCACCGGTGATTCAGGACAAAATGAGTGACCCGGCGGTGATCGTGATGGATGAGAAAGGACAGCATGTGATCAGTCTGCTCTCCGGCCATCTCGGCGGGGCTAATGAACTGGCCGCCTGGCTGGCGGGCCGGATCGGCGGACAGGCGGTGATCACCACCGCCACGGACGTGAATCAGGTCACCAGTTTTGATCTGCTGGCGCGGGATATGGATGCCACTTTCTCCGATTTCCGCAACACCGTCAAAACCCTGAACCAGATGATGGTCAGTGGAGAACGCATCGGTATCTGGTGGCATCCGGATATGGTGGCGGAGCAGGACAAATACGCGTTACCGGGACTTATCCCGGTGACTGATTTACGTTCCCTGCCGGAGCTGGACGCGCTGGTGTATGTTAGTTACCGCCGCGAAGAAATTATGCTGCCGGTGCCGGTTTACAAGCTGATCCCGCGCCGGATTATTGCCGGTATGGGCTGCCGCAGAGATACCCGGGCAGACGAGGTTCAGCAACTGTTTGCTGAACAACTGGCTGAGAACAATCTGCTGCCGGAAGCCGTCCGCGCTATCGGCAGTATTACCCTGAAAGCACAGGAGCCCGCCCTGCTGGCGCTCGCGGCCCGTTATCAGGTGCCGTTTACCGTATTCAGTGCTGAGGAGCTGGCCCCTGTGGCGGCACAGTTCCCGGAATCGGAATTTGTTAAAAAAACCACGGGTGTCGGGAGTGTATCCCGGCCGGTCGCCTGGCTGATGAGCAAAGGCTGTCTGATAGGGCAAACCTGTAAGACCCGGGGGATCACCATTACGTTAGGAGCAGAAACAGTATGTTAACCGTTATAGGCATTGGCCCCGGCAGTGAAGCCATGATGACCGAAGAAGCCGTCACCGCACTGAAAGAAGCGGAAGTGGTCGTCGGGTATAAAACCTATACCCATCTGGTGAAACCTCTGGTGGGCGACAAAGAAGTCATCAAAACCGGCATGCGCAAAGAGATCGAACGCTGCCATCTGGCCATTGAGCTGGCACAGGAAGGGAAAAACGTGGCGATGGTGTGCAGCGGTGATGCCGGGATTTACGGTATGGCCGGGCTTATCCTCGAAATCGTCACCAAAGAGAAGCGCGATATTCAGGTGCGTGTGGTGCCGGGCATTACCGCCAGTATCGCCGCCGCCTCCCTGCTGGGTGCCCCGCTGATGCACGACTTCTGCCACATCAGCCTGAGCGACCTGCTCACGCCGTGGGAGGTGATTGAAAAACGCATCAAAGCCGCCGCCGAAGCCGATTTTGTTATCTGTTTCTATAACCCGCGCAGCCTGGGCCGCGAAGGTCATCTGGCCCGTGCATTTGAACTGATGGCACCGTTCAAAGCCGCCACCACCCCGGTCGGCGTGGTGAAAGCCGCGGCCCGTAAGAAAGAAGAGAAATGGATCACCACGTTCGGTGAGATGGAATATGAGCGTGTCGATATGACCAGCCTGGTGATTGTCGGTAATAAATCCACCTATATCAGTGATGATCTGATGATCACACCACGGGGATACAAACTGTGAATGACGGCAGACTGCTGATTTTCGGCGGGACCAGTGATGCCCGTCTGCTCTGTGAGCGCCTGGATGCACAGGGGGTCCGCTACCGGCTCTCTGTCGCCACCGCCGCAGGCCGTCAGCAGGCAGCCGGCTTACAGGGTGAGATCCGGGAAGGCCGGATGGATGCACAGGCGATGGCGGAATACTGCCGCCGTCACGGGATCCGCCTGCTGGCGGATCTCTCACATCCTTACGCCGCCGTGCTCAGCGACACAATTTTGCAGGTGCAGCGTGAGCTGGGTATTCCGCTGGTGCGTTATAACCGTCCGAGTGATATTGACGCGGTTGATAACCCGCTGATTTACAAAACGGACTCCATTGACAGCGCCTGTGAGATTGCCATGACACTCGGTCAGCGGATTTTGCTGACCACCGGCAGTAAACAGCTGGCGGATTATATTGCCCGTCTGCCGGGAAAAACTGTGCTGGCGCGGGTACTGCCGACACAGGACGTTCTGGCACAGTGTGAATCTTACGGGATGACCATTGATCAGATTTTTGCCCTCAAAGGGCCGTTTTCGGCGGAGTTTAATGAAGCGTTTTACCGTTACTGCGGTGCGGATGTGGTGATCACCAAAGAGTCCGGCACACAGGGCGGATTCAGTGAAAAAGTCGCCCCCTGTCTGGCGCTGGGAATTCCCTGCATTGTCGTGGTACGCCCGCAAACCCGGGTGTCCGGTGATGTGACTGAATTGCAGGATCTTTGCGGGGTAGAGCAGTATCTGACATCCCGTTTTTCTGTCTGTTGATTTACTGAGGTTATGAGATGAAAAAAGCGTTATTAGTGATTAGTTTCGGCACCAGTTACGCGGAAACCCGTGAAAAAAATATCGAAAGCTGTGAAAAGCAGCTTGCGGCAGCGTTCCCCGGCCGTGATTTTTTCCGCGCCTTCACCTCCGGCATGATTATCCGCAGGTTAAAAGAGCGCGATAACCTGCATATCAGTAACCCGGAAGAGGCATTACGCCATCTGCATGAGCAGGGTTATGAGGATGTGGCTATCCAGTCACTGCATGTGATTAACGGGGATGAGTACGAAAAGATCGTCAGCCAGGTCGAAAAATACCGTCCGTTCTTCCGCTATCTGCGCGTGGGCAAACCGCTGCTGAGCAGTTTTGAGGATTATTCCCTCCTGATTGATGCCCTGCACTCCCAGATGCCGGAACTGAAAGAAGATGAGCGCGTGGTCTTTATGGGTCACGGTGCCACTCACCATGCCTTCTCTGCCTATGCCTGTCTGGATCACATGATGACCAACAGCGGCTTCCCGGCCCGTGTCGGCGCGGTGGAAAGTTATCCGGAAATCGACCTGATTATTAAAGGTCTGAAAGCCGAAAACGTCCGCAAAGTCCACCTGATGCCGCTGATGCTGGTCGCCGGTGACCATGCCATCAATGATATGGCCTCCGATGAGGAAGACTCCTGGAAAACACAACTGGAACAGGCCGGAATCGAGGCAACCGCGTGGTTACAGGGCATGGGTGAGAACAATATGATCCGTCAGATGTTTGTCGAACACCTGGCGCAGACAATGGATAACGGGGAGTAATATCCGCACATGAGTCAGCAAACAGAAAAACCACAGGGCAGACTTTACGCTATCGGCACCGGTCCCGGTGCCAGTGACCTTATCACGGTGCGCGGCGCACGGATTATCGGTGAGCTGGATATCCTGTATGCCCCGGCCGGTAAAAAAGATGCCCCGAGCCTGGCACATACCATTGTCGCCCCGTATATCACCGGTAACACCACGGTGAAAACCTATCACTTCCTGATGAAAGCCTCACAGGAAGCGAAAGAAGCAGTCTGGGATGGCGTCGCGAAAGCGATCCAGGACGATGTGGCTGACGGTAAAAAAGTCGGCTTTATCACCCTGGGGGATTCCATGCTGTTCAGTACCTGGGTTTCCCTGCTGGAGCGTATCGGCAATCAGCCATGGCTGGAAGTGATTCCGGGCGTGACCTCGTTTGCGGCTATCGCGTCCCGGGCCGTTGTCCCGCTGGCAATGGAAAACCAGAGCCTTGCTGTCATGTCGTGTACCGCATCTCCTGAAGAGCTGGAGCATGCGATCACGCATCATGAATGCATTGTGTTAATGAAAGTCTATGGTCGTTTACAACAGGTACGCGATCTGCTCCGCCGCCATGATCTCTTTGATCACGCC
Source organism: Morganella sp. TYF_1 (assembly GCF_043105645.1). Classification (NCBI taxonomy): domain Bacteria; kingdom Pseudomonadati; phylum Pseudomonadota; class Gammaproteobacteria; order Enterobacterales; family Morganellaceae; genus Morganella; species Morganella sp. TYF_1. The sequence goes on from NZ_JBICLU010000010.1 coordinate 99,294, forward strand.
ATCCTGATGGCCGATGCCACACTGGAAACTGAACAGTGCTGGCGACGCCTGGATGAGATCGACGACGAACAGACACTGCCTTATTTCTCAACGGTATTAATTAATAAAACCCGGAAATAATTCGGTGAGGTTGTTATGCAACAGAAACTCACGCAGTTCTCGTTAACCGGTGCCGCCGTCACAATTCTGCTGATGATTGCACCCCAGGAAGCCTTTGCCATGCATATCATGGAGGGCTTTTTACCGCCGATGTGGGCGATTGCCTGGTGGCTGATTTTCCTGCCGTTCCTCGGCGCGGGGATTGTCCGCCTTAAAGCGATTGTTCAGGAAGATGCCAACCAGAAAGTTCTGCTGGCGCTGTGCGGTGCCTTTATCTTTGTGCTTTCCGCACTGAAGATCCCGTCAGTGACCGGCAGCTGCTCTCACCCTACCGGGGTGGCACTGGCGGTGATCCTGTTCGGGCCATCCGTGGTGGCTGTACTCGGCTCCATCGTGCTGCTGTTCCAGGCATTACTGCTGGCACACGGCGGCCTGACTACCCTCGGTGCCAACGGTATGTCGATGGCGGTTATCGGACCGATTGTCGGTTATCTGGTCTGGCGTTTTACCACCAAACTGGGCTGGCGTAAGGATATCTGCGTCTTCCTTGTCGCGGTGATAGCGGATTTAACCACCTATTTTGTCACTTCAGTCCAGCTCGGGGTTGCTTTCCCGGATCCGCAGATGGGGATGGGTGCGGCGATCCTGAAATTCATGGGTATCTTCTGTCTGACCCAGGTGCCGATTGCGATTGCGGAAGGTCTGCTGACGGTACTGGTTTATGATCAGCTGGTGAAACGTAACCTGGTGAGCAATGAGGTGCGGGCATGAAAAAGACACTGATTTTACTGTTTCTGACTGTTGCGATTTTTATCATCCCGTTTTTTATCGATCATGGCGGTGAATACGGCGGCTCAGATGATCAGGCAGAGCAGCAGATCCTCGCTATCGCGCCGGATTATGAACCCTGGTTTGAGTCTCTGTATGAACCGGCCAGTGGTGAAATCGAAAGTCTGCTGTTCACATTACAGGGCTGTCTGGGCACGGCAGTGATTTTCTATGTGCTCGGTTATTACCGCAGCGGCCGGAAAAATGCAAAGCCTTGATGCGCTGAGTTATCAAAGCCGCTGGCGCCAGCGCGATCCGGTAGCGAAATTCGCTTTCTGGGTTGTGATGATGGTTCTGGCAATGAGCCTGCCGCCGGCAGGCCAGGCGGCTTTATTACTGTGTATTGCGGCGTTTACCTGCTGGTTACTGCGGGTATCGCCGCTCCGCTATCTGAAATGGCTGCTGATCCCGTTCAGTTTTCTGGCGGTGGGTCTGGTGGCCATTATTATCTCCTTTTCCCGCACACCGGACAGTCTGCTGTGGGGTATTCAGATTGGTCAGTACTGGGTGGGTCTTGATCCCGCCGGTCTGGCAACCGCCAATCAGACCTTCTGGCGCAGCATGGCAGCTCTCGCTGCCACCTTCTGGTTTATGCTCAATATGCCGTTTGAACAGTTGATTAAACTGATGAAACGCGGGCGTCTGCCGCTGGTGCTGATTGAGCAGATTCTGCTGACCTGGCGCTTTATCTTTATCTTTCTGGAAGAAGCCGCCACTATTTATCACGCACAATCCCTGCGCTTCGGCTACCGCAACCTGCGCACCGGCTACCGCTCACTGGCGATGCTGGTCACCATGCTGTTTTCCCGCGTGATGATGCGCTATCAGCAAATGTCCGTCGCACTGAATGTGAAGCTCTATCAGGGAGATTTCCACCTATGAATCATCACCCGCAATTATCGGTCAGTGGTCTCACATTCCGCTATCAGGACGATAATATCCTGAAAAACCTGACGATGGATTTCGGCGCGTCTCAGATCACCGGTATTATCGGTGCCAACGGCTGCGGGAAATCCACTTTGTTTATGAACCTGTCCGGTATTCTGAAGCCACAGGGCGGTCAGGTACTCTGGCGCGGTAATCCACTGAAATACGACAAAAAATCCCTGCTGGAATTGCGTCAGCATGTGGTGACCGTTTTTCAGGATCCGGATATGCAGATTTTCTATACGGATGTGGACAGTGATATCGCGTTTGCCCTGCGCAATCTCGGGGTGGAAGAGGATGAGATCAAACGCCGCACCGATGAGGCACTGCGGCTGGTGGATGCGCTCGCCTTCCGCGACAAACCGGTGCAGCACCTGAGTTTCGGGCAGAAAAAACGCGTGGCAATTGCCGGGGCGCTGGTGATGCAGTCAGACTATCTGCTGCTCGATGAACCGACTGCGGGGCTGGATCCCGCCGGACGCCAGCAGATGATTGATCTGCTGGCCCGTATTGCCGCCGCCGGTAAACACATCGTGATTTCCAGCCATGACATTGATCTGATTTATCAGGTCTGTGATGGTATTTACGTGATGTCGCACGGCGAAGTGTGCGGCCACGGCACGCCGGAATCCGTTTTCCTGCAAAAAGAGATGATCACCGCCGCCGGGCTGGAACAGCCGTGGCTGGTCAAACTCCACTGCGAAACCGGACTGCCGCTGTGCAAAACTGAACAGGCGCTGTTTGCACAATTGCAGCAGCAGACAACTCCCGCCGCCGGAACACACGAGGTAATGGCATGACATTTTCACTGATGATCCAGGGTACGGCTTCCGATGTCGGAAAAAGTGTATTAGTCGCCGGATTCTGCCGGATTTTTTCTCAGGACGGGCATCACTGTGCGCCGTTCAAATCACAGAATATGGCACTGAACTCGGGGATCACCCGTGACGGCAAAGAGATGGGCCGCGCGCAGATCTTTCAGGCGGAAGCCGCCGGTATTGAACCGGATGTGCGCATGAACCCGGTTCTGCTCAAACCGACCTCTGACCGCAAATCCCAGGTTATCCTGATGGGGAAAGTCGCGCAGAATATGGATGCGGCGGAGTATCACCGCTACAAACCGCAGCTGAAAGCCATGATCCGTGATGTTTACAATGACCTGGCTTCTGAGCACGACATCATTGTGCTGGAAGGCGCGGGCAGCCCGGCGGAGATCAATCTGCGCGACAGCGACATTGTGAATATGGGCATGGCGGAAATGATAGACGCCCCGGTGATCCTGGTGGCGGATATCGATCGCGGCGGTGTGTTCGCCTCGATTTACGGCACACTCGCCCTGCTGACCGATGACGAACGCGCCAGGGTGATCGGCGTGATCATCAATAAATTCCGTGGTGATGTCGCTCTGCTGATGCCGGGCATTAAACAAATCGAAGACCTGACCAACGTTCCGGTGCTCGGCGTACTGCCGTGGCTGGATGTGGATCTGGAAGATGAGGACGGCGTCGCGTTACAGGTCGGCAAATATGACGGCAAAACCGAAGAAGTGCTGGATATTGTGGTGGTTCAGCTGCCGCACATTGCCAATTTCACCGATTTCAATGCCCTTGCCGCCCAGCCGGATGTCCGCCTGCGTTATGAATCTGATCCGCTGCTGGTCGGTGAACCGGATCTGCTGATTATCCCCGGCAGCAAAAATACCCTCGGTGACCTGCTGTGGCTGCGCCAGAAAGGGATGGATAAAGCCATTCTCACCCGCCATGCACAGGGTACACCGGTCACCGGGATCTGCGGCGGTTATCAGATCCTCGGCAAACATATTTATGACGATGTCGAATCCGGGTTATCCGATCTGCCGGGCCTGGGGCTGCTCGATATCACCACCCGCTTCTCGCCGGAAAAAAATACCACCCAAACATCCGGTACGGTGTGCGGCGCACTGCCGGGGATCTGGTCTGCCTGTCAGGGCGAACCGGTCAGCGGCTACGAGATCCACATGGGCGTATCCGAAACCGGCGCGGATGCCATCCCGTTCGCACAAATGTATGAGAAAAACCGCGAGCCGTGCAATCATGCTGATGGCGCGGTCAGCCCGGACGGCAGTGTGATGGGCTCTTATCTGCACGGCATTTTTGACCGCAACAATTTCACCCGCCCGCTGCTCAATCAACTGCGGAAAAAGAAAGGGCTGGAGCCGCTGCCGGAAAGCACGTTTGACTATGCATTGCACAAAGAGCAGCAGTTTAATATTCTGGCTCAGCAGATGCGGGAACACCTCAATATTGATGAAATCTGCCGTCTGATGCATGCGCATAAGGAGAAAACAGCATGATTTTAATCACCGGCGGCGCCCGCAGCGGTAAAAGCAGTTTTGCTGAAGAACTGGTGGATAACCGCTGTCACAGTGCGCTCTATATCGCCACCTCGGTGATAACAGATGATGAAATGGCCGCCCGCGTGGCGCGTCATAAGGCCGATCGCCCGCAGCACTGGCGCACATGGGAAGGCTTTAAAAACATTGCCCATGCGATCCGCTATGAGCGCAAACCCGGCGAAGGGGTGATGCTGGAATGTATCACCACGCTGATTGCCAATCTGCTTTATGATGCCTCGGGCGGCGCGGATCCGGACACGCTCGATTATGCGAAACTGGAGATCGGCATCAACAGCGAAATTGACCATATTATTGATGCCTGCAAAGAGAGTGAGTGTCCGGTGTATATCGTTACCAACGAACTGGGCATGAGCATTACACCGGAAAACCGGCTGGCGCGTCATTTTGTCGATATCGCCGGACGTATTAACCAAAAACTCGCCCGTCAGGCCGAACAGGTCTGGCTGGTGGTCTCCGGGATCGGAGTTCAGATCAAATGAACCTGAAATACCTGTGGGCGACACTCCAGTTTATTACACGGATTCCGGTGCCGCAGCGCTGGAGTGAAGGCACGGAGTTTCAGCAGTACGGGCGCGGTGTGCCGTTTTTTCCGGTGGTCGGACTGATTGCCGGGATCATTGCAACACTGCTGACGGTGTGGATTGCGCAGGCGACCCACAGTCCGCTGATCGCCGCGCTGGGCTATGTGCTGGCACTGATCCTGATCACCGGCGGTTTTCACCTCGATGGCCTGGCAGATACCTGTGACGGCATTTTTTCCGCCCGCAAACGCGAAAGAATGCTGGAGATCATGCGCGACAGCCGCATCGGTACACATGGCTGTCTGGCACTGATTTTTGCCCTGATGGCAAAATCTGCTGCCGCGTATGAGCTTCTCGCCGCCTCTTCCCTGTCTCTGACCGCCGCCGCCGGACTGCTGATTTGCGCTCCGGTCGCAGGCCGCACCTGTATGTCACTGGTGATGTACAACCAGCGCTACGCCCGCGAGGGGGAAGGGATGGGCAATATTTATATCGGTCGTATCACTCTGCGCCAGTTTGTCATCACCCTTGTCACCGGCGCGGTGATTGTCACGGTTGCAGGCGGGATGAAAGCCCTCGGTGCCCTGATTGTTACCGCTTTTATGATTTACGGGCTGGGGCGCTATTTCCGCCATCACCTCGGCGGACAAACCGGGGACACACTCGGTGCCGCTGAAGAGTGCGGGGAAATCATCTTCCTGCTCGCCCTGTTCTGGGTGTAAGCAGATGAGTATCAGCCGCTTTATTCTTGTCCGCCACGGGGAAACCGCCGGGAACAAAGACGGTTTGTTCTACGGCAGCACCGATTTGCCGCTGACGGAACACGGCCACCGCCAGGCATCCGCAGTGGCCGCTTATCTGCATGATATTCAGATAGATACGATACTGACCAGTGAATTACAGCGGGCAAGACAGACAGCAGAATACATCCGCCCGCCGGAAAATCATCACTATCACTGCGACCCGCGCCTCAATGAAATGCACTTCGGGGAGTGGGAAATGCAGCATTACCGTGAGATTGCCGCCCGTTACCCGGCGGACTGGGAGACCTGGATGAAGGACTGGCTGCATGCCGCGCCGACCGGCGGCGAGCCGTTTCCGCAGTTTGCGGCGCGGGTTCAGGCGCTGGCAGATGAACTGCGCCGGGAGGCATCAGAAACCCCGGCAACCCGGCTGATTGTCGCCCACAAGGGCGTGCTCGGGCTTATCATCACCCGCTGGTTCGGCCTGCCCGCAGAGGCCATGTGGCAATTCCCCTGTGAACAGGACAGTTACAGTGTGACGGAATGCCGCGACGGATTTATGACGTTAGCTGTGTTTAACGGGCGATCACGTTTTACGCCTGTTGTTTGATTATAAAAACAGAATGTGAGCATAAAAACAATGACAACACTGAAAGACCTGATCCGTACGATCCCGCCTCTGGATCACGCGGCCATGCAGGCGGCAGAGCAGCATATCAACGGGTTAGCCAAGCCGCCGCGCAGTCTCGGACGCCTGGAAGATCTGGCGGTGCATCTTGCCGGCATGCCGGGGATTGACCATCCGGATAATCTGCCGAAAGAAATTATTGTGATGTGCGCGGATCACGGCGTATTTGCAGAAGGTGTCGCTGTCACCCCGCAGGAAGTCACTGCTATTCAGGCGCGCAATATCCAGAAACAGCTGACCGGTGTCTGCGCGGTTGCCCGCAGCAACGGCACCAGCGTGCTGCCGGTGGATATCGGCATTGACTGCGATCCTATCGATGACATGATTTCCCTGAAACTGGCACGCGGCTGCGGCAATATCGCCAAAGGCCCGGCAATGTCTTATGCCGATGCGGAGCATCTGCTGATCGCCAGCGCTGAGCTGGTAAAACAGCGGGTTGCCGCCGGGATCCGCGTTGTCGGCACCGGGGAACTGGGGATCGCCAATACCACTCCGGCGTCTGCGATGATCAGTGTCCTGTGCGGGCTTGATCCGCATGATACCGTCGGTATCGGTGCCAATCTGCCGCTGGATCGCGTCTCGCACAAAGAAGCGATCGTCAGACAGGCTATCGCGGTGAACAAGCCGGATCCGGCAGATGCCATTGATGTGCTCGCCAAAGTCGGCGGGTATGATCTGACCGGCATGACCGGTGTCATTCTGGGTGCCGCCGTCTGCGGTATTCCCGTCGTGCTCGACGGCTTTTTATCTTACGCCTGCGCTATCGCAGCCTGCCGTCTGGCCCCTGCTGTCCGGGACTATCTGATCCCGTCCCACTTTTCCGCCGAGAAAGGCGCGGGTATCGCGCTTGAGCAGCTCGGTCTGAAACCTTTCTTATATTTGGATCTCCGGCTGGGTGAAGGCAGCGGCGCGGCATTAGCCATGTCCGTGATTAATGCCGCATGCAGCATGTATTGTCATATGGGGCATCAGGCCGGGAGTGGTTTCACTCTGCCGCCATCCCCCACCCGGTAAAATGGATTATATTTTTAGGGAGTAAAACGCCATGCGAAAGAAGATCCCGAAAACGGATTTACTGATCACCTTCGAAGCTGTTGCACAGTATGAGAGCTACACCCGGGCAGCAGAAGAGTTATCACTGACCCAGAGCGCGGTTTTCCGTCAGATAGCCGCGCTGGAAGAATTTCTGAATGTGTCGCTGTTTCATCACGTCCGCAAACGCATTTTCCTCAGTGATGCCGGAAAACATTACCTCGGACTGGTGCATGACACGCTGGATAAGCTGGAGAAAGACACCCGGGATATTATGTCCTGGCAGTCATCACAGCAGTTGTTTGAACTGGCAGTAACACCGACCTTCAGCACACACTGGCTGATCCCAAATTTACAGAGCTTCCGTGAAAAACATCCGGAAATCGCCTTAAGTATCAGCGCATTAACCACTCCGGCGGACTTTACCAGTCTGAAATACGATGCGGCGATCATGCGCGAGGATTTCTGTAATCCGTGGCCGGATTTTGAATATCTGTTTGAAGAAGAACTGGTGCCGGTGTGCAGCCGCATGCTGTGGCGCGATGACAGTATCAAACTCACCACCAGCCAGGTGCTGGAAGAGTTTACTCTGCTGCACCAGACCACCCGCCTCGATGCCTGGAGTGACTGGTTCCAGCTCTCCGGCATTCACAATCCGAAAACCCGGGTCGGTCCGCGCTTTGATCTGCTGTCGATGCTGATCTCCGCTATCCGCTCAAATCTCGGTGTGGCGCTGCTGCCGCGTTTTGCTATCCAGAAAGATCTGGAAAACGGTGATCTGGTGATCCCGTGCGACCTGCCGATGAGTACCGGTAACCGCTTTGTCCTTACTTATAAAGAGGACAAAAAAGGATCACTCAATCTGCGGAAATTCAGTGACTGGATCCATGAGAAATCACGGGAAAAAGAACTGATTTTGTCTTAATCAATACGTCCTCTGTTGATACAGAGGGCGTGCTTTTTGTTGTCTGCATTATCCGGATAACAATACGTCACCTCTGTTTTTTAATATAAAAATATAATATCAAAATGAATAAATATAAATACTTCACAAAAAGATATATTTGAACCCGTCATATATCGCCTGCTATATTACCCGCGCAGATAAATTATGTACAAGCCTGTTTTTATCATTATTTATTTCATTGCCAAACTGACAATCTGATATACTTATCTCATATCACATTATTTTACGAGGCAAACATGAAAGTCAGCATAAACGATTTTAATCAAAACATCATTTCAATGATAAAAAATCCGGATTTATCAGAAGGTGAGGATATCCTTATTTATGATGATAATAATGAGTTAGCGGGTGTCATAATCCAACCCAAACTTTATCAGTTTATCATTAATAAGATAAACGAAATTGAAGATGCTGAAGATAGTGCTGTCAGTTACAGCCATGATTCAGACACAATATCACTGGATGATCTATTAAAGGAATAACAATGGATAACCCTGAGTTTACGGATGAACGCAACGATAACGAAATTGATAAAAAACTGGCAGAGCAGGCCGAAATGGAAAGGCTGAGTTTTACCAGACAAAGTATCAAAAATTTTAAAACGCTGGAGCAGCTATTAGAGGAGAATAAATAATGTATAACGTTAAATTCTCCCCGAAAGCTGAAAAAGAATTAAAAAAACTGGATAATGTATACCGAAAGCGGCTGTTAAATAAATTAGTTCTTTTAAAAGAGAGTCCGCGTTCAGGACCTAATATAAAATCAATGCAGGGAACAAGTAACCGCTATCGTTACCGGATGGGTGATATCCGTGCCATATATGATATTATTGATGATGAACTTGTTGTTTTAATAGTAAAAGTTGGCTGGCGCGGCGATATTTATGATTAACCGGAATCTGATTTTGTGAAGACGTGATACCAAAAGGTATCACGTCTTTATTATGAGGAATAATTACTTTTTATCTTCCGCGATCCGCTTACGGATATTCTCTGCGCGCTCTGTGGTCGGCGGGTGAGAATCAAACATGCTGTTCTGCCCTTTATCCATTTTCGCGAGTTTTTCAAAACTGGTGGCCAGACCTTCAGTGGAAATGCCGCGTTTCTTCAGCAAATCATAAGAGTAATTGTCGGCCTCCGTTTCCTGATGCTGAGAGAACTGGGCATTCACCAGTTTTACCCCCATATCAGCAAACTGAGAATTACTCAGCTGGGATGCAATCCCCCCCGCTGAACCTGCTGCGGTTTTTGCCGCCACAGCAGCATAAGCCACCTGCATGGCTTTCTTAGTATGGCCAAGATCGACATGTCCTAATTCATGCCCGAGAACACCTTCGATTTCATTGTCATTCATCATGTCCATCAGGCCGCTGTAAACACGGACACAGCCGTTCGCCATCGCCCAGGCATTCGGCTCATTGGTCATATACACTTTGTAATTCACTTTGGTGCCGTTAACGTCAGAGCCCAATGATTTGGCAATTTTGTTCATACGGGCAGTATATTGGCTTGATGCCGGTGCAACCTTGTTTTGGGCATCCATCTCTTTACAGGCGCCGTCAGTCAGTTTCACCATATCCGCATCGGTCAGGGTTGCGGCCTGAAATAACTGACCACCGGACTGCGCCAGCGAGTCGTAATTCATATTCTGGCAACCGGCCAGAACAACAGCAGATACCGCGAGAGCAGAGAGTGTCTTTAATTTCATTATATTCGTTTCCGTTTTTTACAGGGTATATCTCCTGCCTTTGAAAATACCAATACAGGTTTATCCGGCACCAGCAGTCTATTCTGAAAAACCGCGATAACACCGCTTTACCGGCAAAAAAAATCGCCCCGTATCAACGGAGCGATTGTGACAGCAGGATTGTATTTACGAAATGAATTACCAGTCGATCCCTTTCTGTGCCTGAATACCGCTGTCAAATGCGTGTTTAACCGGACGCAGTTCACTGACGGTGTCTGCCAGATCCGTGATATCACGGTGACATCCCCGGCCGGTAATAATTACGCTCTGATTTTCAGGACGGTTTTTCAGGTAACTGATAATCTCATCCAGATCAATATAGCCATAGCGCACCATGTAAGTCAGTTCATCCAGCACCACGAGGTCATAAGACGGATCCTGTAACATTGCTTTACCGAACTGCCATACTTCCTGTGCTGCTTTGGTGTCGCCTTCTTTATCCTGCGTGTTCCAGGTAAAACCGGTGGCCATAATATGAAATTCAACCCCCAGTTTTTCCAGCACATTGCGCTCGCCGCACTCCCACTGGCCTTTGATAAACTGCACCACACCGACTTTCATACCGTGTCCGGCGGCGCGTGTCGCGGTACCAAAGGCCGCTGTCGATTTCCCTTTCCCGTTACCGGTGAAGACCATCAGGACCCCGCCGGTCTTCTGAGCCGCGGCAACGCGCCCGTCGACATGCTCTTTCAGTTTCTGTTGCCGTTGTTGATAACGTTCGTCGCTCATGCAAACTCCTCAGGGAAAGTGTTGGCTCAGGCAGGCTGGCCTGCCACGCATTTCTCACATTTTTTCGTCTGAACCTGTTCGAAGAAGTTGTTCCCTTTATCATCCACCAGGATAAAGGCCGGGAGCCCTTCCACTTCCATTTTCCAGACGGCTTCCATACCCAGTTCAGGGTATTCCAGAATGTCCAGGCTCTTCACATATTCCTGAGCCAGAATCGCCGCAGAACCGCCGATGCTGCCCAGATAGAAGCCGCCGTGTGCTTTACAGGAATCGGTCACCGCCTGACTGCGGTTTCCTTTTGCCAGCATCAGCATACTGCCGCCCTGCGACTGGAACAAGTCCACATACGGATCCATCCGGTTACCGGTGGTCGGACCGAGGGAGCCGGAGACCAGGTCTTCCGGTTTTTTCGCCGGACCCGCATAATACACCATATGATCTTTGAAATACTGCGGTAATCCCTGTCCGCTGTCCAGACGCTCTTTCAGTTTCATATGCGCGATATCACGGGCAATGATAAGCGGCCCGCTGAGAGAGACACGGGTGGAGACCGGATATTTGCTCAGTTCTTTCAGGATTTCTGCCATCGGCCGGTTCAGATCGATGCTGACCATGTCGCTTTCATTCTCTTTGCGCATGGATTCCGGAATGTAACTTGCCGGATTGTATTCCAGTTTCTCCAGCCAGATCCCGTCTTTGGTGATCTTCCCTTTAATGTTACGGTCAGACGAACAGGACAGTGCCAGACCAATCGGGCAGGAACCGCCGTGACGCGGCAGACGGATCACACGAATATCATGGGCGAAATATTTACCGCCGAACTGTGCACCGAAGCCGAATTCACGGGTCGCTTCCAGCAGTTCCTGCTCAAGCTCACGGTCGCGGAAAGCACGGCCCAGCTCGTTGCCGGTATCCGGCAGGTTGTCATAATATTTGGTGGAGGCCAGTTTCACCGTTTTCAGGTTCATTTCCGGTGACGTACCGCCGATACAGAACGCAATATGGTACGGCGGGCAGGCCGTGGTGCCGAGATACTTCATTTTGTCGATCAGGAATGCTTTCAGGCGATCATGTTCCAGAATCGCTTTGGTTTCCTGGTACAGCGCGGTTTTGTTGGCAGAACCGCCGCCTTTGTTGATAAACAGGAAGTGATATTCCGCGCCTTCGGTGGCCAGGATATCAATCTGTGCCGGTAAGTTAGTGCCGGTATTCACTTCCGTGTACATATCCAGCGCCGCGTTCTGTGAATAACGCAGGTTCTCACGCTGAAATGTGTTGTAGATACCACGGGATAAGCATTCCGCATCATTGACGCCGGTCCACACCTGCTGGCCTTTTTTCGCCACGATAGTCGCGGTACCGGTATCCTGACAGTTCGGCAGAACCCCTTTGGCAGAGATTTCCGCATTGCGCAGCAGTTGCAGCGCGACATATTTGTCGTTTTCGCTGGCGTCAGGATCGCTTAAAATCTGCGCCACCTGTTTCTGATGTGCCGGACGGAGGAAATAGGAAGCATCATGCACGGCCTGCTGAGCAATCAGCGTCAGCGCTTCAGGTTCAACCTTAAGCATCTCACGACCTTCAAATGTCGCCGTGGAAACATGCTCCCTGCTCAGCAAATAATAGTCCGTTTTATCTTCCGATAACGGGAATGGCTCCTGATACTCAAAAGTTTTATTTGTCATTATATTCACTCGTATTAAATCAGAAAAATGAAGAACCTATTGACTCACAATTTAAAAATAAAATTATCTGCCCCGATTATGGTGGCTTATTGTGCACGAAAACAAATGATTAAAATGAAGAAGTTGGTGAATTTCATGAAGGAACAGACTGGTATCACACCACTGCCACATAATTAAAAAATCAATGTTAAAACAATCAGATAAACCATTAATTAACGATTTTAAAATGATAAAATAACATATTATCGTTACATTTGATGATTGAATTAAATTTATAAAATAAAAACCTAAAGTTTATTTTATAAAAAATGAGATCTTAATACGGAAATACAGATCAATGAAAATGTAAAAGTGTTAAGCGGGTCATGAGATACAAACGTCAGATATAAAAAACACAGGTGAAAACCCGCACCTGTGTTTTTTTTATACATAGAATAGGTTCTTCAGCCTGCTTTTTTCAGCAACTCCGGCTCTGCCATATCAACAACCGTTACCGGCGGTTTTCCGTGACAACCTTCCCCGTAATGCTCGCCTTCCCAGCGTCCGACAATCGCGGCGCCCATGGCGTTACTCATCACGTTGGTTGCAGAACGGCCCATATCGAGGAACGGATCGACGCCCATCAGCAAAATTAACCCGGCTTCCGGAATATTAAACTGTGTCAGTGTGGCGGCAATCACCACCAGCGAGGCACGCGGCACACCGGCCATACCTTTGGATGTCAGCATCAGGATCAGCAGCATCGTAATCTGATCCCCCATGGAAATCTCAATATTACAGGCCTGGGCGATAAAGATAACCGCGAAAGAGCAGTATGCCATGGAGCCGACGAGGTTAAAGGAATAGCCAATCGGCAGTACAAAGCTGGCGATTTTATTGGAGACACCAAACTGCTCGAGCTGTTTCAGTGTGCCCGGGAACGCCGCTTCGGAACTGGAGGTGGTAAATGCCAGCAGTGCCGGTTCGGTGATCCCTTTGGTCAGCCGCAGAATACAGCGCCCGGTGATCAGAACCGCCAGACCGATTAACACCAGCCATAATGTTGCCAGTGTCAGGTAGAATTCACCCATAAAAATACCGGCTTCCAGCAGCACCACCAGCCCGCGCTCGGCGATCATACCGGAAATGGCGGCAAACACCGTCAGCGGGGCGAACAACATGACATAGCCGGTCAGTTTCAGCATCAGGCTGACCACGGACTCCAGCAGTGTCAGAATCGGTCTGCCTTTCTCACCGATTGCGGAAAGCGCTATCCCCATAAAAATAGAGAAAACAACGATCTGCAAAATCTCATTACGGGCCATGGCATCAACGATACTGGTCGGGATCAGATGGGCGATAAAATTTTTCACCGAAAATGCGGCGGTCGCCACATTGTCCACCACCGTATCCGCCGGTGCCACAAAGTTAATTCCCGCACCCGGTTTAAGCAGGTTAACAATCACCAGCCCGAGTGTGATGGAAATAAAAGAAGCGCAGACAAACAAAAACAACGTCTTGGAGAAAACCCGGCCGAGTGTCCGCGCATCCCCCATTTTCGCAATACCCACTACCAGCGTGGAGATGATCAGCGGTGCGATAATCATTTTGATGAGTCGCAGGAAAATATCCGTCACCACTGAGATATCAGCAGAATATTGCTGATTAAACCCGGGCGTGGCCAGTTTGTTCAGCGCAAAGCCGACAATCACCCCGATAAATAACGCAGCCACAATCCAGGTCGTTAAACTTCTTGACTTCATACTATCTCCATAATGCTGATGTACTTAATCCCCCGGAGACTTTAAAAAATCTGATGAATTTCTTCTGAGCCTGACAGCCGAAGAAAAAATCATGAGCAGAAAGTGAGGGAGTTCAGAACAAAACTGACATCTGCCTTTAACAAAATGAACAATAAAATACACCGCTATTGACATAGTGATGTGTTATTTTACCGGGCGGACCGTACATTATTCCGCCATTACTTTGTTGCAGATAAAGGATTCCGTAACAGATGTTACGTAATAAAGTATTTTTAAACCATTATTTACATCATATTAATATTGATGTTGTTTTTTTATACTACCGGCCGGTTTTCAGATGAAAAATACGGCTCTCCTGAAATCATACTCTTTTTTTATTTGATGTCCCTCTCTTTATTGTTTAATTTTTTGTTGCTGATAAAATCATCACTTTATTGTTTTTCATTAAAAAAATTAATAAAAAAGGGCGGCATCACATGCCGCCCTTAACATCTCCGGTTAAAAACACTTATTTCGGCTGAATACCAAAACTGCTGAAATTACCGGTCTGTGTGATAAAGGTATTGTAGTATTCATTTTCCGCCACCGTATTGGATGACGCGGACCCGGCAGAAGCAGACACCAGATCCATCATGGTCTGGTGGATCTCTTTCTTCAGGTCGTCATGAATATCCGGATTATCCGATTCTTTAATCTGTTTCAGCAGCCCGGTTAATTTCAGAGCCTGCTTCTGCGTTTCCGCATCTTTGAACTGCGGCTCCGGAATAGTGTAATCGAAAGTCATATTCACCGAGTCTTTCAGCTCATCACCCGGCGCAACCGGCTGTAATTTTTCGCCGTAATCCGATTCGATATAGGCCACCAGTTCTGCTTTATCAAAACACTTGGTTTTAATATTGCCGACAGACTGGCGGTTACTGGTGGTAATCTCTGCCGGGAACGCCGTACCGACAGGGTAACTGCAATTAAACAGATTGTGGTCAATCAGGCTGGCATTGCTGCTGCGCACCGGCATCTGCAAATCATGGCCGTTAATGGTGACATCATACAGCGCCGGTTTAAAGCGATCGCTCTGCCCTTCCACCGCATAGATCTCAGACAGCATATAATAGACGTGATTATCCGGATTAATAATGCCGCCGCTGTTATTGTCATACACCATAAAATTCTGTTTCTCACCCTTTGCATTCTCAATGCTGTGCATACCCGGTGATAATGTCAGTTTCGCGGCGGTACCCGGCTCGGTGGTGTATTCTTTGTCATCCACTTTAAAGGTCAGTGTGGTGTCAGTCGGGTTGCTGTACCAGAATTCATTTTTCGTGCTGTCCGGATCCAGACTGTCACAGGCGGCCATTAATAATACGGCAGAACCTAATACACTTAGTTTTATTGCGGTTTTCATCATCGGTCTCATCATATTGTTCTGAACACAGCCCCGATGTTATCAATCCTTATTTACCCGGCATAGGATAAATTACCGGCAAACGCCGGGGCAGCAAAACACAATAATCAGGCAAAGCAGGAAAATAACAGAATGATGATTTATACAGCCGGGGAATAACATGTATTTTCCGACGTTTCTTTTTTATTATCACCAATCTGCATTATTGTTATCACAAAACCCGTCATTACAAAAAAGCAGATTATGTTAATTCGTTATTAATCTTTAACTATTCGTCATCCGGTAATGTTACCGCGCATTATGTGTACCCCGGCAATATTTCTGTATGACAATCCCCGGTTCAGTGATATGTTTTTTTTATTCATATTATGATACCGGATATTACCGTGACTGCTGTTTTACGCCATTGTTTTACCGCCCTGCTGATTCTTTTTATTTCATTGCAAACGGCTGCCGCAGGGAAAAATATCCCGGCTGAAATAAACGGCCTTAACGGCACACTGACACTGCCGGAAAACGGCACACCGAAAGGTGTCATCCTGTTTATTGCCGGTTCCGGCCCGGTGGATCGTGACGGTAACAGCCCGGGCAGTCAGACCGATAATCTGCGGATGCTGGGCGATGCCCTGAGTGATGCCGGGTATATCACACTGCGGACCGACAAAGCCGGAACAGGAGCCGGTGCGGCAGCCGTTAACCCGGCAGATATCACCTTTGCCGGTTATCTGCGGGATTATCAGGCGTGGTTTGAGTTTCTGCAAAAGCGCTATCCGGACACCCCGGTGTATCTGCTCGGTCACAGCGAAGGGGCGTTATTTGCCACCCTGATGGCACAGCAGCATAAACCGGCGGGGATTATCCTGGTTTCACCTGCGGGATATACCATCGATATTATCCTGAAAAAACAAATGCGTGCTCAGCCATTCCCGCCGGAGGCGCTGACCTATATCAACGATGTGATCGACCGGCTGAAAGCAGAGAAAACCACGGAGAATGTGCCGCCGTCTCTCAATATTCTGTTTGCCCCGGAATTACAGCGCTATTTTATGGTGTGGATGCAGTATGATCCGGCAGAAGAACTGGCAAAAGTGACCGTTCCGGGACTGATTATTCAGGGTGGCCATGACTGTCAAATCCCTCCGGAAAACGGCGAACGGCTTATCCGTACCGCACCGGATAATCAGTATGCGGAGATAGCAACCATGAATCACGTTCTGAAAGCGACCCCTGCTGATTGTGCGGCGGCCATCGGCAGTTACAATAACCCGGCGCTGGCGCTGCACCCGGAACTGGTTCCTGCCATTACCCGGTTTTTATCCGCCCGCTGACATCATGTCAGCGGACGTATTCCGTCAGGATGTTTTTTTCAGTGTCTGCAGGAAGTTATTATAAATTTCGGTGAAATCATCTTTAAAACCGGGAAATTCCGCGAGACTTTTGATATTCAGGGTAATATGCATCATAAAACCGTGGATCAGACTGCATAACAGATAAGAGTCATACTCTTTAATTGTCTGCTCTGCTTTCAGCTGACTGATAATATTATCCACCCTGCTGCTGATATAGCGCCGGTTAATATCCTCAAATTCATACCACCCGGCGACCGGCATCACTTCCTGAACCGGAATCAGCTCCCGGTAATGCTGTTCCAGATAATTCATAAAACTGCGGACAACACACTGCAGCTCTTCCCATTTATCCGCCAGCGGTTCAATATTATCCAGAGCAGCACTGATTTTCTGTAACTGTATTTCATAGCAGTGCAGCAGCAGGTCACTTTTACTTTTAAAGTGGTGATAAAATGCCCCTTTTGTGACCCGTGCATCACGGGCAATTTCATCAATCGAAACGGACTGATAGCCTTTTTCAATAAAAAGTCCGTGTGCCGAAATCAGTAATGCCTGCCGCGTCCGTGCTGAATTTTCCTGTTGCCTGGTCAGTGTGTTCATGGTAAAAATGCCCTGTTGCATACTATCAGTATGTAATCGTATCACAGTATTTTTTGGGTGCCAATAAACGGAAATCCTTATGCTTAAACATGATAACACTGTCACGGAATCCGTTGATTCCGTACCGGTCACCGATAAAGAACAGGATGACAATGCCTTTTATCTCAGCGTGATAAAAGACATTATTTTGTGGATTGAGCATAACCTGGATAAGTCACTGCAACTGGATGTGGTGGCTGAACGTTCCGGCTATACCAAATGGTATTTTCAGCGGATTTTTAAACGGTTTACCGATATGACGCTGGCAGGCTATATCCGCCGCCGCCGTCTGACAAAAGCCGCCACCGAATTACGGCTGACCACACAAAACATCGGCGATATCGCACTAAAGTATCAGTTTGATTCCCAGCAATCTTTTGCCCGGCGTTTTAAGGCGGTCTTTAATATGACCCCGACAGAATACCGCCGTAACCCCAACTGGGATCTGACAACGCTGCAACCGCCGGTACAGCTGGAAATGCCGCCGCTGCCGCAGCCGGACATTATTATGCTGGACGAGATCCCTGTTATGGAAAAGGGCTATCACTATCAGTCACCGCTGGATGAAATCGGCCATCTGCATGAAGAGATCCGCACGACATTCTGGCGGGATTTTATCCGTCTGGTATCACCGGACCTTCCGTACTGTTATGTCCGCACCGCCTATGACAGAACATCGGATCAACCGGATTGTATTGCTATCGGCTATCATATCGGGGTGGATGACCCGGCCTTTATTGTACAGGAAAACGCATTAACACCGGCGGTGATTAACCGCGGAAAATATGCAAAATTCCATTTTGACGGCTTATTCCGTGATTACCGGGACTTTACCTTCAATGTGTATTTATACGCATTACCACAACTCGGATTATGCCGCCGTCCGGGTCTGGATATTGAAAAATATACCCGTACTGAAGCGATAACGGATAATCCGCCGGCGCATCTGTGTGTGGATTATTATATTCCGGTACTTTAATTCCCTTCACTTTTCTCCCTGTTAATGCCGGTTATGTTCTGTTACATAAAAATAACCGGCATCTGACATAATATTGATTACGGTCACTAAATCAAAGCACGGTTATTTACCGGTTGTAATATACTATACCTTCATTACTCAGTATAAATACGTCACCCTCCGGCAGTTAAATACAATTACCACGGACGGACCTATGAATAAACTGACTCCGCTGAAACCTGTTCCTTCCTTAATTGCAGTTCTTATTACCTGTATTATCTGGTTTGCTGTTCCGGTACCCGATGGTGTTGATCCGAATGCCTGGCATCTGCTTGCACTGTTTGTCGGCACCATTGCCGCGATTATCGGTAAAGCAATGCCAATCGGGGCGGTCTCCATGGTGGCGATAGCCCTTGTCGCCCTGACCGGTGTGACCAATCCCGGCTCCGCGAAAGCCGCGCTCGCTGATGCCCTGAGCGGCTTTTCCAATGAGCTTATCTGGCTTATCGGGGTCTCTATTATGGTCTCCCTCAGCCTGAATAAAACCGGGCTCGGTGCACGTATCGGGTATTATTTTATTTCCCTGTTCGGGAAGAAAACGCTGGGTATCGCTTATTCCCTGGCGATCGCCGAAACCGTGCTGGCACCGGTTACGCCCAGTAATACCGCACGCGGCGGCGGGATCATCCACCCGATTATGCGCTCTATCGCAGACAGCTTCGGTTCAAAAGCCGATGACGGCACCAGCGGGAAAATCGGCCGTTATCTGGCGCTGGTGAATTACAATACCAACCCTATCACGTCCGCCATGTTTATCACCGCTACCGCACCTAACCCGCTGATTGTGTCGCTGATTATGCAGGAAGCAGGAACAGGGGCGGAACTGAGCTGGTCGATGTGGGCAGTGGCCGCGTTTTTACCGGCACTGATCTCACTGATCACCATGCCGCTGGTGATCTATTTTCTGTATAAACCAGAGATCACTGCCACCCCGGATGCCCCGGATTTTGCCCGTGAGCGGCTCCGCGAACTCGGCCCGGTTTCCCTGCCGGAAAAAATCACACTCGCGGTCTTTATCCTGCTGCTGGCATTGTGGGCCGGTGTTCCGGGCTGGCTGTTCGGCAGTGAACATAATGTGAACCCGACCACCGCCGCCTTTATCGGCCTTGCCGCCCTGCTGTGCAGCGGTGTGCTGAGCTGGGATGATGTGCTGAAAAATAAAGGGGCATGGGATACGGTAGTCTGGTTCGCCGCACTGGTGATGATGGCATCGTTCCTCGGCAAACTCGGGCTGATAACCTGGGTCTCCCTGACGGTCGGCGGCGGTATTGATCATCTCGGGATCGGCTGGACCGGCGGGATGCTGCTGCTTGTGTTGTTCTATGTCTATTCCCACTACTTTTTTGCCAGCACCACGGCGCATATCACCGCCATGTTTGCCGCGTTTTATGCCGCAGGGCTGGCACTCGGCGCACCGCCGATGCTGCTAGGGCTGACCCTGGCGTTTTCCTCCTCGCTGATGATGTCACTGACGCATTACGGTACCGGCACTGCGCCGATTATTTTCGGTTCCGGTTACACCACACTCGGTGAATGGTGGAAAACCGGTCTGGTGATGAGTATCGTCAACCTGGTTATCTGGATTATCGTTGGCAGCCTGTGGTGGAAACTCCTCGGATACTGGTAACCGATTGACCGGCATCATCTTCCTGAGTGTGTTCTTTGCCTAATTAAGAATTATCGCATAACGAATACTTATATACTGACCCCGCCGTTTTTATCAGGACTATCAGGGGATATGATGCAAAAGGAAATTGTACAGCCGGTATCTGCGGACACCGGTGCGATTGAACAGTTCGCGGATAACCCGTCGCCCTGTGCGCCGCTGACGCCGTCAGCGGAGACCCGTTACCAGAAAGCGATGGAGCAGACTGACAATTATCACTGCCGTTATAATCCGTCCTATGCCCTGCTGGATAACGCAGAGCCCGCGCCGGTCATCCCTGCAGCATTGTTCCGCAGCGGGTGTCCGGCCACGCACACACATGCAGAATACGCGGAAACCATAAAACGGACGATGGCATCTGTTCTCCGGCTCAGCGGACTCACCGACACCCGTCCGGCGCGTTTCCTGCTGCTGACACCACCGCCGTCTTCCCCGCACAATGAATACGACACCCCGCCGTTCCCTGAACTGACGCAGTTTGCACCGGTAAAAGAGTGTGTTACCGCTGTTTTTGCGGATGGTCAGCCGAATACCGTGCTGGCCTGGGCGGTACTGATGGAATGGGCGCAGAAACCTGACCCGGTGTATCTCTTTGCCGCTGCACATCATGCCGCACAGTTAGCACAACACAGCCCGGCACCTTTTGCCCTGAAAGGGGATATCCGTATACTGAGCAGTCACGGTCAGAGCCGCTACCGCCGGATCATCACCGATAAGCTGCCGCAGACACTGCTGGCACCGTCCGTCACTATCCGTGAAATCTACCGTACACCGGCACACCCGCTACATTACATCAGTTGTCAGGAAGGGTATTTCCATATTCCGCAGTTTGCCCGCTTTACGCTGGTTGGTGAGAATGGCTATCCGGCAGCGGAAGGCAATACCGGTCTGTTACAGCTGAATACCCCGCTGCTCACACCGCTGCCCGCCCAGCGCCTGCTGACAACCGATATCTGTGAACAGGGCACCGGCTGTGCCTGCGGCAGCATGCTGCCCTGGATATATTTCCGGGGCAGTATCACGGCACGGGACGGCCTCAGCGGGGATGAAATAGGATGACAAACGCTATCAGTACGCGCATTGCCGCCATCAAAGAGCGCCTGTCGGCAATACTCAGCCGTAAACCGGTATTTTCCGCCGACCCGGCCACACACTCATTCTGTCAGATGCGTCTGCAGTGGCTGGCTGACACCCGCGCCATTGATACCGCTGCAGAACGCGCCCTCAGCGGCACACCATGGTATGCGGCAGAACGTGTGCTGATTATTGATAACGGCCATAACCCGCTGACCGCGGCGGAGCTGGTCATCGCTGCTTATATCACCGGTACCGCTGTCCGTATCCGAACCCGCAACCACAACGACTGGCTCACGATGCTGTGCGGACAGCCGGGTGCAGGCAATATCATCTGTGAATTTACCGATCCGGCGCAGAGTGAGACCGCGTTACTGCGTGATACTGATACCGTGGTGGTGACCGGAAGCGATGCCCTTCTCCGTCACTGGCGGAAAATCACCCCGCCGCATATCCGCCTGACCGAAAACGGGCCGAAGATCAGCGCAATGGCGATCAGCGGCTCGGATTTACCTGCCCCGGAACTGATCCTGTGGGATACCTGCCTGTTCTTCAGGGAAGTAAGCAACTCGCCGCGCTTTATTCTCCTCGACAGCCCGATGATGGCGGAACGGCTGTACAGCTCGCTGTCACAGGTGCTGGATGAACTGCCCCGTTTACCGCAGCATATCCGTTTACTGCAGATGGTGAAAGCACGGGAGCTGACACTGCGTCATGTGCTGGCACCGGATTTCCGGCCGCCGGTTTACAGTGCGGTGTCCGGCTGGGGGCTGACATTACAGAGGAAATTTGAACCGGCACACTGGCTGCCATACGGCTTTAATCTGATCGCCGGTGATCCGGCAGAGCACCTGAAACTGGCGGCAAAACAGTGGCCCGGTCAGTTACAGACGCTGGGCTGCCACGGCCGCCCGGATCTGCTGCCGCTCAGGGCATCGCGCTTTTTACGTCACTGTAATACCGGACAGATGCACAATCCGCCGTTCAGCTTTTCCGCGCTGATAACCCCGGTACAAAATGACATCCGCCTGCGGTGAAATAACACACCGCCGGCTTACGCAGGCTGACATTTGATCTGCTATTATTATTCGTCTCAGCAAAATCACGGATTTGATCGTTATGACCACAGAAGCACCCGTTTTTTTACTCGCCCCGCCTCAGCGTGATGAAGCGGAGTATCTGACCCGTCTGTGCCTGCGCTCAAAACAGCACTGGGGATATGATGAAACCTTTATGGCGACCTGCCGGGATGAACTGACCATTACCTCCGCTGATTTTGACCGTTCACGGCTGATGACTGCACGGATCAACGGCAAAATCGCCGGTGTTGTGCAGCTGACCATCAACCGCCAGGAAGAGAACGGAAAACTTTCCAAACTTTTTGTGCATCCGGATTATTTACATCAGGGGATCGGCAGCGCGCTGTATCAGTGGGCGGTTTCCTCCGCCCGGACACAGTGTATCAGCGCCCTTCTGGTGGATGCGGACCCGAATGCGGAGGCATTTTATATCCGCCAAGGAGCTATCCGTATCGGGGAAACGCCGTCGGAATCCCTGCCCGGCCGGGTTCTCCCGCTGTTACTGATTTCGCTGCACTGACACCGGCGCTGTTTTTTTATCCTCAGCCGCCGCATGCGCTGTCAGTGCCGGAAAATCCGCTTCGGTAAACGGCAGTGCGGTCACCGGCAGATTTCCGGGAGAGTTTGTCCGCCATAATTCAAAGGACGCCAAATCCGCCAGAGACCAGCCCCGGTAATGCTGAGGCAGCGCCAGCCGCATCTCGGCAGCAGTTTCCTGCGGCGGCTGTGACGGCAGCCGGTCATCACTCACACGGTAATCACGGCGCAGCACCAGAAACTTCTCCGGTACCCGCTGCCGCTTATCCCACCAGAGCCCGTCAATACTGTCAAACATCTGCCGGGTGACGGCGGCGGGCTGTGCATCCAGTTGTGCCAGCGCCTGCGGGAGGATACCGTCCATTCCGCGGTTAAAATCAGCGACTGATCCGCCATGCCCCTGTAACAGCAATGTGATGGCAAGGCGTGCCCCCAGCAGGTTGGAATAGAGATCTTCCGGGGTAAATGCCGAGATTTCCTCAGAAAAACCGGGAACAGAATGATAACCGTACCACTGGGCGATTTCATGCCATGCCGCCAGGCGAAACGCGAGCCGTGCCGCCAGATACACACTCAGGGTATAGCGCTCTGCCGGATCCGGCGGCGGGGTAAAACGGCGGAACTGAATACGGCGGGAAGACAGTTCATCCGACAGCGTCAGCATCCGGGCTTCACCGAGGTGCGGATAGATTTGCGTGAACAGGTAATATGTGTAATCAGCGGTATCCCGCACATGGGCAATATCAATAAATCCGCCGTGGCGGGAATAGATGATCCCGAGGTTTTCATTACTCAGGCCGATAACGTCTGCCACGCCAAACCAAAAGCTGTCATTGTAAACATGCTCCCCCAAATCACCGGCGGTCAGCACATTACCGATGGTGTAAAACGGCACCGGGAACGGCCCCAGCTTTGCCCGCAGATCATAGCCGAATGCGCAGCAGGGACGCAGCCCGTCAGGCGCACTCACCTCATCTGCAACCGGAAATGCCTGAGCTGCCATTTCCGTGGTTTGCGGAGAAAGATCGGCGCGGATAACCGGCACATCCGCCATCCGGCTCTGACAGCCGGATAACAGCACCATCATGACAATTGCGCTGATAAATACCCGCATCAGAAGGCTTCCCCGACCTGGAAATAAAAACCGCTGCTCTGTTTTCCGACACCAAAATCGAGCCGCACATTCATCCGTGGTTTAAATTCAAAACGATACCCCACACCCACGTTCGGCAGCCAGTGACCGCCGCCGAGATGACGCGCACTCTCACTCATCGTCCCGCCGCCGGCCCAGAGCACAATACCGTGCCGCCAGTCCAGCTTGCGCCGGTATTCCACCTGTGAGGCAAAGACATGATTATCCTGATAGCGTCCATCGTAATACCCGCGCATCTGCCGTCCGTTACCCAGCCGGGAGTACTGATCCCACGGCACATCTCCGGATGCAAAGCGCGCGTAGTTATCAAATGCCAGTACCGTTTTGTCATCCAGCGGATAATAATAGTTGTACTGAATCTCGGTGGTATTAAACCGCGTATCACTGCCGAGTGACGGCGCATACCAGGTATAACGCAGATCCAGCGCCTGCCCCTGACGGGCATTCGGCAGGAAGTCCCGGCTGTCATAACTGAAGGTGGCGCTGACCCCGGAACTGACCGCATGCCGGTCATAGTCATGCTCATCCATATAGCGGCTGAACGGTTTATCCGGCGAGGCAGCATTCAGTGTGCTGAAATCCCAGCCTACCCCCAGATAGGTATCATCCGCCACACGGCGCAGCAGTGACGGCGTCAGCCGCAATTGCTGTGACTTATATTCACCGAAATGATCACTGACGCGCCCGGCCTGATACCCTTTTCCCCAGTAATCCGTCGGCACGTTATTAATTGTGCCGCTGAGATAAAAGCGCCAGTTATCCTTATCCAGATAGGTGTAATTATTCAGATTAAGCCCGAACGCCCCGGTTGAGGAGGCAAAACCACTGAGGGATAAAGTGGATATTTTACTGTCAGGATCACTATCCGCCTGATACATACCGACCAGCGCCACCCCGACACCCAATTCCAGTTCAGGGGTATAAAACGGGCCGGGTAATACCCCCCAATCGACGGTTTTGCTGCGGTCAAACTGATTATTACTGCCCAGTCCGGACAGTGCATCATCAATGTATTCCCTGGAAGGTAAATAACCGGCGTTTGCTGTGTGAACCGCCGCCAGACCGGCAAATGCCAGCCCGGCGGCGCAATAACGACATATCATTAAAAACGGAACTCTCCGGAAATAAAGAAACTGTTACGGTTATTAAAACCCACTTCGGAAGTGATATTAAAATTGCGGGTCACTTCTAACCGGGCACCCACCAGATTGCTCCATTTATGAGCAAGATGCTGCTCAACATCAAATTTCATTCCCGGATCATCCAGCGCATCCACAAAGTCCTGAAATTGTCCCGGTAAGCTCAGTCCACTGATATCCCCTTTAAACCGCTGAGTAATATCCTGATACATGGCCCCGGTCCAGACCTGTAATTTAGTGTTCCCCTGCCCGGCAATTAACGGTGAAAAGACAAATTCATAACCGACCCGCGGAGAAATCACCAGTGCTTTAATATCGCCGTCAAGGATATCCAGATTGGTTTTGGTATAATTAAGATCAACGGTGCCGAAAAACTGATTATATCCGCCGGCCAGCGTCATACCGGCACCATAAGTTTTACCTTCGAAATCCAAGTCGAACGGCTGTCCTTCCAGGAATTCCAGCGGCAATTTTGTAAACCCGAGATCAAAGGCACCGCCATTCAGCATAGTGTGGGATTTACCTTTGGTTTTACCGTATAAGCCATATACGTTCATAAACGGAAAAATCCAGGAATCCACTTTCAGCATATGGGTTTCACTTTTTTCCCGGGTATGACCCGCATCGACTGATAATGCACTCGCTGTCTCGGGGTTTTTCGGCATAATAAACCCGATTTTATCCACAACAATATCCTGCCGCAGATTCATATAGTTATAACCGACACCAAAAGGTTCGGGAAGATCATAACCGCGGGCGCGGGCCTCATCACCCCAGATAGGCAGAATACGGGATTTGGATTCAGAAGGACGGGTAGCATCAGGAGAGCCATCATCATTTTGTGCCGAACCGCCGGACTGACTGACACTTAGCGACAGAGTCGGGCCGTCAGCATAAGAAAAAGCGCTCAGGCTCAGAGAGCCGGTAATAATCAGAGTGTGAAGTATCGGGCGTAACATAATATAAGCCGGTTTCGTTTAATTAAATGGTGATGAATTCTAACGGCTAATTTTGATAAATTCCGGACTTTACGTGCGATAATAAGCAATAATGGCTATGCACGTAACGTTACTATTTACAATTATTACAATAAATTACCGTTATTATATGGCGGATACTTAAAGAGGATATAATTTATACAGAGAACAGTATTTCCCGCATAATAATACGCTATACTTTATTTTAGATTTCATAATTTGAATAATAAGATCATTAACTTTCAATATTGCTGACATCATGCTATTTGCTTATAACTATAAACACACCACATCGGAGTGTAATTAATATCAAAGGAGTAACATTATGGCTCGTAAAATAAAATTAACGATGGTTGAAAAAGGTGAGTTAGGTCATATTTATCCACAAACTGTCTCTTATAATGTTGGTAAGAAAAATTTCTTTCTGGTGGAAGATGAGCAGGGTAATTATCTGATCAAGCCTATTTATGAAAACGGCACTCTGGGTGAAAATATCGTCAGTAAAAACTTCGGATGTTACTATGATATTATTCAGTCAGCTTATGATGATGTTACTGCAACGACTTATCTTTGCTGCGTTGACTTAGATGGTAAAACCATGCAGGTTTATTTAACCACAACGCTCGGACTGGTCAGCATATTTGAATTTGACTATGTTGTCGATGATCGTAAAACATTTAACTTCTTCTTTATCGGCGGGCATCTTTATTTTTATCAGAGTGGTGAAGATGCAAACGGTAAATACACGATAACCTCTATTCGTATAAATTAAAAAAACCACATATCATTTAGTAATATTTATTGAATTTAACCGGATCGTATTATAATAAAATACAACTCGTTGCTCCGGATATTTATTTAACATTTAAAATACAATTCAATATGCTATTTTAAATTCACAGCAGTATCTGATTGTATAAATCTGACGTGATTGTTCAGGGAACAGAACAACACGGAATGAGGAAGCCGCGTAAACGTATATTGCGCGGCTTTTCGCGTGATCTGCTCATCTTCCCCCGGTTTTGCGATCTTCCTCCACGCTTTTCAATAATTCACCGCAGTGCGGGAAGGAATCCTCTCTTTCATCATAATCTGTGTTATTTTAGGCACATTAATGAAGACAATCCCGGTAACGGGCAGTTGATAAACCGCAATTCTTTCAGAGTGTTAACAGAATTCTTATGACTGACAACCAAAACGTTGATTCCCATACACCCATGATGCAGCAGTACTTCCGGCTCAAGGCACAACATCCGGATATTCTGATGTTTTACCGGATGGGTGACTTCTATGAGCTGTTCTTTGATGATGCCAAACGGGCAGCACAGTTACTGGATATTTCACTGACCAAACGCGGTCAGACCGCCGGTCAGCCGATCCCGATGGCCGGTGTCCCGCAC
Source organism: Morganella sp. TYF_1 (assembly GCF_043105645.1). Classification (NCBI taxonomy): domain Bacteria; kingdom Pseudomonadati; phylum Pseudomonadota; class Gammaproteobacteria; order Enterobacterales; family Morganellaceae; genus Morganella; species Morganella sp. TYF_1. The sequence continues at coordinate 126,829 of NZ_JBICLU010000010.1, forward strand.
CATGCGGTTGAAGGATACCTGGCAAAACTGGTTCAGCTCGGGGAATCTGTTGCTATCTGTGAGCAAATCGGCGATCCGGCCACCAGCAAAGGCCCGGTGGAGCGTAAAGTGATCCGTATCGTCACACCGGGAACGGTCAGTGACGAAGCCCTGTTACAGGAGCGCCAGGATAACCTGCTCGCTGCGGTCTGGCAGGATGCGCGCGGGTTTGGTTACGCGACTCTGGATATCACATCCGGCCGTTTCCGTATCCTCCAGTTAGAGGATAAAGACGCGATGGCGGCGGAATTGCAGCGTACCCGTCCGGCTGAGCTGCTCTATCCGGAAGATATGGCGGATTTCGCCATTATTCAGAATCAGAAAGGGCTGCGCCGCCGTCCGTTGTGGGAATTTGAACTGGAAACCGCCCGTCAGCAGCTGACATTACAATTCGGCACCCGGGATTTGCACGGCTTCGGTGTGGAAAATGCCCCGCTGGCCTTACAGGCTGCCGGGTGTCTGCTGCAATATGTTAAAGATACCCAGCGCACCTCACTGCCGCATATCCGCAGTGTGACCCTGGAAAACCTTCAGGAAAATGTCATTCTGGATGCCGCCACGCGCCGCAATCTGGAAATTACCCAGAACCTCAGCGGTGGTACTGAAAATACGCTTTCCTCCGTACTGGATCTGTGCGTGACCCCGATGGGCAGCCGGATGCTCAAACGCTGGCTGCACTCCCCGCTGCGTGACAGAGCGGTGCTCGCCAACCGCCAGCAGGCCATTGCCGCGCTGATGACAATCAGCCCGGATTTACAGCCTGTTCTGCGCCAGATAGGCGATCTCGAACGGGTGCTGGCACGACTGGCACTGCGTACCGCCCGCCCGCGTGATCTGGCGCGGATGCGTCACGCCTTTTCACAATATCCGGCTATTCAGGCGCAGCTGAGTGCGGTATCTGATCCGTATATTCAGACACTGCAACAGCGTATCGGACAGTTTGATGAATTACAGTCTCTGCTGGAGCGGGCCGTTGTTGAAGCACCGCCGGTACTGGTGCGCGACGGCGGTGTGATTGCCCCTGGCTACAATGAAGAGCTGGATGAGTGGCGCGCCCTGGCGGATGGCGCCAGTGATTATCTCGACAAACTGGAAATCCGCGAACGGGAAAAACTCGGTATCGATACACTGAAAGTCGGGTTTAATGGTGTCCACGGCTACTATATTCAGGTCAGCCGCGGACAAAGCCACCTGGTACCGATCCATTACGTCCGCCGCCAGACCCTGAAAAACGCCGAGCGCTACATCATTCCGGAACTGAAAGAGTATGAAGATAAAGTTCTGACCTCCAAGAGCAAAGCACTGGCGATTGAAAAAGCCCTTTATGATGAGCTGTTTGATCTGCTGCTGCCGCACCTGGAAGCACTTCAGCGCAGTTCAGACACCCTGGCGGAACTGGATGTACTCACCAACCTGGCTGAACGCGCGGAAACGCTCAATTACACCTGTCCGCAACTGACGGATAAAGTCGGTATTCAGATCACCGGCGGTCGTCACCCGGTTGTCGAACATGTTCTGACAGAGCCGTTTATCGCTAACCCGCTGGCAATGTCACCACAGCGCCGCCTGCTGATCATCACCGGCCCGAACATGGGCGGTAAGAGTACCTATATGCGGCAGACCGCGCTTATCGCACTGCTTGCGTATATCGGCAGCTTTGTGCCGGCGGAAAATGCGGTTATCGGCCCGGTCGATCGGATTTTCACCCGTGTCGGGGCATCGGATGATCTGGCGTCCGGCCGCTCCACCTTTATGGTGGAAATGACCGAAACCGCCAATATCCTGCATAACGCCACGGAACAGAGCCTGGTACTGATGGATGAAATCGGGCGCGGCACATCCACCTATGATGGTTTATCGCTGGCCTGGGCCTGTGCGGAAAGCCTGGCAAACCGCATCAAAGCACTGACACTGTTCGCCACCCACTATTTTGAGCTGACCACGCTGCCGGATAAACTGGAAGGTGTCGCCAATATCCATCTGGATGCGGTCGAGCACGGTGATACTATCGCCTTTATGCACAGCGTGCAGGACGGTGCTGCCAGCAAAAGTTACGGCCTCGCGGTTGCACTGCTCGCCGGAGTGCCGCGTGATGTGATTAAACGCGCGAAGCAGAAACTGCGCGAGCTGGAATCACTGTCACTGAATGCAACGGCAAGCCATGTGGAAACACCGCAAATGAATCTGCTGGATGCGCCGGAGGAAGCCGCACCGGCACTGGATGCACTGGCGGGGATTAACCCGGATTCACTGACACCGCGTCAGGCGCTGGACTGGCTCTACCGCCTGAAAGAGATGCTCTGACAACCGGACAAAAGAAAAAGGGGGAAAATTTATTCCCCCTTTTGCATGCATCATATTTATAACTGCGCTGAGAACGCTGTTTTACGGATCACTCAGTTAAACAGTGAATTCTCACACAACCCGTGGTTATGCAGGATATCTTTCAGGCGGCGTAAACCTTCCACCTGAATCTGCCGCACACGTTCGCGGGTCAGACCAATCTCGCGTCCGACATCTTCCAGCGTCTCCGCCTCATAGCCCAGCAAACCAAAACGGCGCGCCAGTACTTCCCGCTGCTTCGGATTCAGTTCATACAGCCATTTCACAATGCTCTGCTGCATGTTGTTATCCTGCAGCCGGTTTTCCGGTGTGACATCATTTTCATCAGACAGAATATCCAGCAGTGCTTTGTCGGAATCCGCCCCCACCGGGATATCCACGGAGGTGATGCGCTCATTCAGACGCAGCATACGGCTGACATCATCTACCGGTTTATCCAGCTGTTCGGCAATTTCTTCCGCTGTCGGTTCATGATCCAGCTTTTGTGCCAGTTCACGGGCGGTACGCAGATAAACATTCAGTTCTTTGACAATATGAATCGGAAGACGGATGGTGCGGGTCTGGTTCATGATAGCCCGTTCAATCGTCTGACGGATCCACCATGTGGCATAGGTAGAAAAACGGAAGCCTTTCTCGGGATCAAATTTCTCCACCGCGCGGATCAGCCCGAGGTTGCCCTCTTCGATCAGATCAAGCAGCGCCAGCCCCCGGTTACTGTAGCGGCGGGAAATTTTAACCACCAGACGGAGGTTACTTTCAATCATACGCTGGCGCGCTGCGGTATCACCCCGCAGGGCGCGCCGTGCAAAAAAGACTTCTTCTTCTGCGCTGAGCAGCGGTGAAAAGCCTATCTCACCAAGATAAAGCTGAGTAGCATCCAGGACACGCTGGCTGACACTCTGCACGAACTCAATGTCCGGGCCGGGATCGTCAGATTCACTTTCCTCTGCCAGCTGTTTCTCATCAAACAGCTCTTCATCTTCATTCTGCCCGGCGGCAAAATCTTCGTCGTATAACTCGTTAGCGTTCAGTGGATTACGGCTCATCAGCTTGCTCCTACCCCGATAATTCAGGCAGAACACGCTGTTCTGCCGTTTATCGCTGCGGTAAGTACTGCAGCGGGTTGACTGATTTTCCCTTGTAACGAATTTCAAAATGTAATCTGACAGATGTGGTTCCGCTGCTGCCCATCGTGGCAATTTTCTGACCCGCTGCGACGTCCTGCTGATCTTTAACCAGGATGGAATCGTTATGCGCGTAGGCTGTCAGGAAATCATCATTGTGCTTGATGATGACCAGATTGCCGTAGCCGCGTAACGCGTTACCGGTATACACCACTTTACCCGGCGCTGAAGCAAAAACAGGCTGTCCACGTGTACCACCGATATCAATACCCCGGTTACCGCTGGTAGGTCCTGTGTAGTTGGAAATGACTTTGCCTTCCGCTGGCCAGCCCCATTTAAAGGAACCACTATTTACGGCGGCAGGCGCGCTGGTTGTTGTTGCCGGTGCGGTAACGGCGGCCGTTGTTGCTGCTGTGGCAGCGGCAGTGCCGTTATTCGCTTTTGCCTGTGCGGTGACCTGAGATGAGAGCATCTTACCGCCGGCCGGTTTAGCGCCTGCTGATTCAGAATACGCATTAGTTGGTTGAGAATCAACCACCCTGTTTTGCGGAGTATTCCTATTTGTCGCGACCTGAGTTCCGCTGCTGACCGGTGCAACATTACCACCGCCATTGCCTAACCGGATCACCTGCCCTTCGTTCAGGCTGTACGGTTCAGGAATATTATTCTGTGCTGCCAGTTCACGGAAGTCAGATCCTGAGATATAGGCAATATAAAATAAGGTATCACCGCGCTGAACCGTATAGGTATTTCCGTTGTAGCTGCCTTTCGGGATCGCATCATAATTACGGTTGTACTGAATCCGGCCACTGTTGCCGGTCTGCACACCGGCAGAACGCGGCTGCTGCACACTCCGGCTGACCGGTTGTGTGTTATTGGCAGAACTGAGCTGAGGACGTACCGGCATCGGTGTCGACACAGATGAGTTGTTATTATCATTACCTGCTGTCATTACCGGTGCACTGCTGCTCTCTTCCACACTGCTGATTGGTGCGGCATGATACGGCGTTGAGCACCCGGCCAGAACTGTGCTCATCAGTGACCCAATTGCAACCCATCGTATTGTTTTCATAGGGTTTCTTGAGTTCATATTCCTTCTCCCGAAACTGGAAATAGTGCGAAAACGGACAATCAGAAAGTCACCACGCAGCCGCAGACCGCATGGCAGGATTGTATTATTAAAACAGATACTAAGCGAAATGAAAAAGTCTTGTTACCAAAATAGCCATTTTTATCCCAGATCCCCGTGAACCAGGGGAACAAACCGGACAGTTCCGATCGATTGGGTATGAAAGTCATTGCCCCGGCGGCGGATCAGTTTGAGCATCTGCTGCTGTTCCCCCACCGGTATCACCATCCGGCCGTTATCCGCCAGCTGGCTGAGCAGCGCGGGGGGGATATCGCTGGCGGCAGCGGTGACAATAATACCGTCAAACGGACCACGGGACGACCAGCCCTCCCAGCCGTCACCGTGACGGGTGGAAATATTATGCAGATCAAGCTGTTTAAAACGGCGTTTGGCATGCCATTGTAACCCTTTCACCCGCTCAACAGAGTAAACATGCGCCGCCAGGTGTGCAAGGATCGCCGTCTGATAGCCGGATCCGGTGCCAATCTCCAGCACATGCGCCTGCGGAGCCGGTTCCAGCAGTTCTGTCATTTTCGCCACCATAAACGGCTGAGAGATAGTCTGACCGCAGCCAATCGGCAGCGCGGTGTTGTCGTAAGCTTTGTGTGTCAGCGCCTCATCGACAAAATTCTCCCGCGGGACAGCCGCCATCGCCTGTAACAGACGTTCATCGCGGATCCCGGCCTGACGTAACTGTGTCATCAGATCCTGTACCACCCGGCGGATCATTCCTGTATCACCCCTGCTTTTTGTAACCAGTCTTCTAATTTGTCCTGCACACTGTAGGCGGTCAGATCAACATGCAGCGGCGTGACAGAGACATAACCTTCATCCACCGCCGCAAAATCGGTATCCGGGCCGGTGTCCAGTTTCTCCCCCGGAGGACCGAGCCAGTACAGCGGATTCCCTTTCGGATCCATCTGCGTATAAACCACATCCGGTGCCCGGCGCGTTCCGCAGCGGGTCACTTTCATTCCTTTTATCTCACTGAGCGGGATATCCGGCACATTCACGTTCAGAATATTACCGGCCCGCAGCGGCACCTGCTGTAACATAGTCAGCAGACGGCAGGTAATTTCTGCCGCCGTATCATAATAGGTTTCGCCGTTCAGGGAGACCGCAATTGCCGGTAATCCCAGGTGACGACCTTCCATTGCCGCCGCAACCGTACCGGAGTAAATCACATCATCCCCGAGGTTCGGGCCGCAGTTAATACCGGAAACCACAATTTCCGGACGCGGGCGCATCAGCAGATTAGCACCGATATAAACGCAATCCGTCGGCGTGCCTTCCACCAGCGCAATATCGCCGTTCTCGTGAACCACCGTACGCAGCGGGCGATCGAGTGTCAGCGCGTTGGATGCCCCGCTGCGGTTGCGATCCGGAGCAACCACCTGCACATGGTAAGTACGCCGCAGCGCCTCAGATAATGTCCGGATCCCCGGCGCACTGACGCCATCATCATTACTCACCAGAATTCTCAGCACAACGGTATCCTTTTTTGTCAGCAGCAGCGCATTTATCACGTTAAAAAACTATTTTATCAAGTTAGCCGCGATAAAAAAGGGTTATAACAGATTTAGTCTGATTGCTTTTTTCATATTCACCTGCATGATACTGCTATTATTATTTATCACCGAAAGGATTTCTGCATGGCTATCTGCCGGCGAATTACCGCAACCCTGTTCACCGCACTGGCTGCCGGACTGCTTCTGGTCTCAGAGGCATTTGCGCTGTCACCTCAGGAAGAGACCAGAGTGGAGAATCTGCTGACTGCCGTCGGGAAGCAGGAACAGCTGACTTTTATCCGCAACGGCAGTGAGCATAATGCCGCCGACGCGGAATCACATCTGCGCCTGAAATTAAGCAAAACGAAAAAACGTCTGAGCACCGCAGAACAGTTTGTGGATAAAGTGGCATCCGGCTCCTCCATCAGCGGTAAACCGTATCAGGTGAAACTGCCGGGCAAAGATCCGGTGGATGCAAAAATTTATCTGACAGCGTTACTGGCAGAAACAGACAAGGCCACCGCAGCAAAAGCTAAATAAAAAACGGAACAAAAAAGGGGCGGAAATTATTCCGCCCCTTTTTTATGTTAATCAGTCAGTTGATTATTCACTGAATTCCGCGGCCTGATCCGCTTCCAGCTCAATAATTTCGCGGATAACACTGGTGGCGAAACTGCCGGCCGGCAGGAAAAAGGACAAACGAACGGTTTCATCATCCATCCATTCAGATGTGAAATGTTCCGGATACAGCATCAGCGCACGACGGGCATTATCTGCCCCCTCTGTCGCCGCCAGTTGCCACAGAGACTGCCATGGTGCCAGCTGTTCCGTTTCAAACGCCAGTGCCGCATCCTGAGAGCCCAAATCGCCCTTACCCGGTAACGGCGCTGTAATGCGCAGTTCACGGTTATCCAGACGCTGCTGCACATCCGCCAGTTCATCCGCCTGAACCGCAAACCAGCTGCCGCGACCGGCGAGTTGTACCGCATCACCTTGCAATACGGTTGCCTGAAGATGTTGTGTCAGACGGGCATCTGCCACCGCGTTAAACATGGCACTGCGGGCGGCAGAAAGATAAAAACCGCGTTTGCTGCGATCTTTTACACTGATTTCACCGTCAGCCCAGCGCCGGGCGAAATACAGATTCTGACCGTTGCGTCCGAAACGCTGCTCACCGAAATAATTCGGCACCCCGGACTGTGCAATCTGCTGCAGACGCTGTTCTGTCGCGGCGCGATCGCTGATCCGGCGCAGCACAATAGTAAACTGATTACCTTTCAGCGCGCCGATCCGCAATTTGCGTTTCTGGCGGTTAACTGCCAGCACTTCGCAGCCTTCAAGCTGCATCTGTGTGAAATCGGGTGTTTCTTTTCCCGGCATCTGCAGACAAAACCACTGTTCGGTGACCGCATGACGATCTTTCAGCCCGGCGTAGCTGACAGCACGGGCGGCGATTTTCGCGAATTTCGCCAGTTCTTCCGCCACAAACCGCGTGTTACAGCCGGTTTTACGGATACGGACCATCACATGTTCGCCGTCGCCGTCCGGTTCAAACCCCAAATCCTCCTGCACCAGAAAATCTTCCGGCTGTGCTTTCAGCACGCCGGTGGCTGCCGGTTTACCGTGGAAATAGCTGACCGGGAGACTCATGCTTCAACCTTCACAAGCAGCGCCACCGCCTCACAGGCGATCCCCTCTTTGCGGCCGGTGAAACCCAGTTTTTCGGTGGTAGTGGCTTTCACATTGATATCATCCATATGACACTGCAAATCTTCCGCCAGATTTACACGCATCTGCGGGATATGCGGCTGCATTTTCGGTGCCTGGGCAATAATGGTGACATCCAGATTACCCAGTCTGTAGCCCTTTTCCTGAATACGGCGGAATGCCTCACGCAACAGCACACGACTGTCCGCGCCTTTATAGGCAGGATCAGTATCCGGGAATAATTTACCGATATCCCCCAGCGCCGCCGCACCCAGCAATGCATCAGTCGCCGCATGCAGCGCGACATCACCGTCGGAATGCGCCAGTAATCCCTGTTCGTAAGGAATGCGGACGCCCGCAATCACAATCGGGCCTTCGCCGCCGAAGGCATGAACATCAAAACCGTGTCCGATTCTCATCATGTTGTCTGTTCCTTATTGTTATTGGACAGGTAGAACCCGGCAAGTGCGAGATCTTCCGGCTGTGTGACTTTAATATTATCCGCGCGGCCGGGCACCAGCAGAGGCTGATAGCCGCAAAACTCCAGTGCGGACGCTTCATCGGTGATCACGGCCTGCTGAGACAGCGCCTGTTGCAGACAGGTACGCAGCAGATGAAGCGGGAAAAATTGCGGGGTCAGGGCATGCCACAACTGTGTGCGCTCAACAGTATGATCAATACCGGTATACCCGGCAGATGCCACACCCCGCTTCATGGTATCGCGTACCGGTGAGGCCAGAATCGCCCCCTGCACGCGGTTATCTGTCTGTGTGTCTGACATCACGGCCAGCAGCCGGTTCAGATCCGCAAGTTGCAGACAAGGACGCGCAGCATCATGCACCAGCACCCAGCTGTTTTCCGGGGTATGCTCCGCCAGATAATCGAGACCCGCCAGAACAGAATCCGCCCGCTCACCACCGCCGGTAACAGTGCGGATGCGGGGATGTCGTGCGACCGGTAATGTACTGAACACCGTATCCTGCGGATGCAGCGCCACCACCACCTGTGTGATACGCGGGTGTTCCAGCAGAATAGCGAGGGTATGTTCCAGAATGGTTTTTCCGGCAATTGTCAGGTATTGCTTGGGGCATTCGCACTGCATGCGGGTACCGGTACCGGCAGCCGGGATCAGCGCGGTGACCAGAGCATCATCAGAAATACCGGATAACTCCGGTGCCGGTTGTGCGCCGGTCATTGCGGAAGAAAGTAGTGTCATAGCGGTTAGTTACTGCGACTTTGTGACTGCGCGTTCTGCTGTGTCCGTTTTTCGGACAGGATACGGTAAAAGCTTTCACCGGGCTTGATCATGCCTAATTCACTGCGGCCGCGCTCTTCGATAGCCTCGAGCCCGTCATTCAGATCGCCGATCTCAGCAAATAACTGTTCGTTACGGGCTTTGAGCTTCGCATTTACCTGTTCTGATGCAACAACATCTTCACTGACCTGTACATAGTCGTGAATACCGTTTTTCCCTAACCACAATGAATATTGCAGCCAGCCCAGAATAACTAAAAGTAATAGCGTCAGTTTGCCCATCACCGCCCCCGAAAAGATCGGCTAATCTTCCCATAAGATCGGCGCAGATGCTACTGTTCCGTCCGTTATTCAGACAGAAGATCAGTAAACATCCCGCTGATAACGTTTCGCTGTCCGTAATCCGTTCAGAAAAACCTGAGCCTCTTCTGCGGACATCGCCCCTTCACTGCGGATAATCTCCAGTAATGCGGTATCCGTGTCTTTTGCCATCCGGAAAGCATCCCCGCACACATAAATGTATGCGCCCTGCGCCAGCCAGCGCCAGACGGTTTCCCGCATTTCAGACAGCTTATCCTGCACATAAATCTTTTGCGGCTGATCCCGCGACCAGGCGGTTGTCAGTTGCGTCAGCACGCCCTGACGCACAAAGTCTGTCAGCTCTGCCTCATACAGAAAATCACTTTTTTCATGCGGATTGCCGGTAATCAGCCAGTTTTTTCCGCCGGATTGCTGAGCCGCCCGCTGCTGAAGAAAAGCGCGGAACGGTGCAATACCGGTGCCCGGCCCTATCATAATCACCGGTTTTTCCGGGTCATCCGGCAGGCGAAAGTGATCATTATGCTCAATAAAACAGGCAACCGTATCCCCGGGCTGTAACTGATGCGTCAGGTAACGGGTTGCCGCACCGTAGCGGGTGCGCCCGTCCGTCTGGTATTCCACCACCCCGGCGGTCAGATGCACCTCATCCGGCGAGACCAGCGGCGACGAGGAGATAGAATAAAGGCGCGGCATCAGCGGCGGCAGGCAATCCACCCAGGCCTGTGCGGAGGTTTGCACGGCAAACTCACGAACCATATCCGCCACCGGTCTGCGCTGTGCATACGCCGTCAGCTGCTGCGGATCCGCAATCATATCCAGCAGTTCCGGCGCGTTACTGAGGCGGGCGTAAGCTGCCACAACCGGTGCGCTGTTGATGGTCAGCTCACACTGCGTCAGCAGGGCTTCACGCAGTGAATACGATTTTCCTTTCAGCGTGACGCGCTCAGTGCCGTCAAACCAAAGCAGTCCCAGCAGCTCACTGACCAGCTCCGGGCTGTTTTCCGGATACACACCCAACGCATCACCGGTCTGATACCGCAACCCGGTGCCGCGGATATCCAGGGCAATCTGACAGACATGCTTTTCCGACTCCTCTGCCGTCAGGCGCACAGCGCGACGCAAAACCGCAGACTGTGGTTTATCACGCCGGTGCGGCTGTGAATCAATCTGCACCACGGCATTGTGAGCCAAACGGCTGAGCCTCTCCGCATCTGCCGGCGGTGTCAGGTTCAGCAGCTCAGGGAGTAACTGAGAGATCCAGTTATCTGCAGTGGCCTGATAATCACTGTCCGCCTCGGCACGCGGCAGGATCCGCAGCGCCCCGAGGGCATGCAGGCGGTTATCAAAATGCTTTCCGGCCAGACAAAACTGCGGATACGCCCGGTTGCCCAGCGCCAGCACCGCATAACGGGTTTCTGTCAGCAACGGTGCCTGAACAGAATGAAGAAAATGGAACAGCGGCAGGGCTTCTTCCGGTGCGTCTCCATCCCCGGTGGTGGCACAGATAAGCACCACCAGCGGGGATTCCGGAAATCCGGAAAGAGAGAGATCCCCGGCATTTACCAGACGCACGGCCCGCTGCGCACTGAACAGCTGATCCCGCAGGGATTCCGCCACCCGCCGGGCGTTACCGGTCTGGGATGCCGCAATCAGCAGAATATCGGCCGGTTCCTGTCCCGCCGCAGACGGCATTGCCGCTGCCCGTTCACGGCACCAGGCCGACAACCAGTTCAGCTGTTGCGGTGTCAGTGTATTAAGTAAGGGTTGCAGGTGCTGCCAGTCAGGCGCGGCGAGCGGAGAGGTTGAGGTCGGCGATGTCATAGTAAACCCGGTAAATGAGTGTATCCGTTATTATTCTGACGTTCCAACATAGAGAAAAGCACCGGTTTTGTCGATGGAAAATCACCGGATACTTCTGTTATTAATTCGTCACTTTGCTGTTTTTTGGTAACATTTTCACTGAATATTGCGTAAAATGACGCTTTTATTACGCCATACCGTCATTATCCGGAGAGAGTTATGAGCACCACGATTTTTAAAGAGTTCCAGTTTGAAGCCGCCCACCGCCTGCCGCATGTCCCGGAAGGCCATAAATGCGGGCGTCTGCACGGGCATTCCTTTCTCGTCCGTCTGGAGCTGAGTGGTGAGGTGGATGCACATACCGGCTGGCTGATCGACTTTGCTGAGGTCAAACAGGCGTTTAAACCGATTTATGACCGTCTGGATCATCACTATCTCAATGAGATCCCGGGGCTGGAAAACCCGACCAGTGAAGTGCTGGCACAGTGGATCTGGCAGCAGACCAAACCGCTGCTGCCGATGCTGAGTGCCGTACTGGTCAAAGAGACCTGTACCGCAGGTTGTATTTACCGCGGTGAATAATCAGGCAATATTAAGATATTTGTGAGTCTGCATCGAGAAACGCCAGTTACGCGCGATGCAGGTCTCAATGCAGAGCGCAGTGGCAGCCGGTTTCTGACTGATCGGCTGCAACGCCACCACCGGCTGTTTACCCCCCGGCAGTTTCGCCAGCAGTAAATCCAGTTCATCAATATCCCGCTGCCGCCCGACCGGATGTTTGACTTCATCAGCCCGCAGCAGTGAAGGCGTCAGTACATCATAACCCCCGCGCATATTCACTTTCGGGGATATTGTCACCCAGGTTTTCTCACTGCACTGCACCGGTTGTGTGCCGCTGGTTTCAATCTGGCACTGATAACCCCGCGCTTCCAGCGCTGCCGTCAGCGGCCGCAAATCGTATAAGCACGGTTCACCGCCGGTGATCACCACATGCCGGGCCGTATAACCTTTCGCCTCAAACTGCATAATAATGCTGTCTGCATTCAGAGAAGCCCAGTGGTCGTCCTCCTCTGTTTTATTCATCATGTCTTCTGCTGAACAGGCTTTTTCCGGCAGCTGTTCCCAGGTATGTTTGGTATCGCACCAGCTGCACCCGACCGGACAGCGCTGTAAGCGGACAAAAATGGCCGGAACGCCGGTAAAAACCCCTTCGCCCTGCAATGTCTGAAATATTTCGTTAATAGGGTATTGCATCACTCATTTGTTCCTTACGTTTAGAACCGTATTATTGCAGATAATTATCCCGTCAGCATGACTCTTTATGTTAAAGTACCGGGTTGACTCTGACCGCGTTTCACATCAGTAAAAACGCTGCTCATCACGACAGCGACAGGATTAAATACATGAAAGAAAATAATACGGCGCTACGACGGGGGCTTACAGGGCGGCACATCCGCTTTATGGCTCTCGGATCGGCGATAGGCACCGGCCTGTTTTACGGCTCGGCAGCCTCTATTGAGCAGGCGGGTCCTGCTGTTCTGCTGGCCTACCTTATCGGGGGTGCGGCAGTCTTTATGGTGATGCGTGCGCTGGGCGAAATGGCAGTCCACCATCCGGTACCGGGTTCATTTTCACAATATGCCAGCCATTATATGGGGCCGCTTGCCGGGTTTCTCACCGGCTGGAACTATGTTTTTGAAATGCTGATTGTCTGTCTCGCGGACGTCACCGCCTTCGGCTTCTATATGAAGCTCTGGTTCCCGGATGTCGATCAGTGGATCTGGGTGCTGGGGATCGTGTGTTTCATTGGCGCGCTGAATTTATGTCACGTGAAGATATTCGGTGAGATGGAGTTCTGGCTCTCGATTGTCAAAGTCACCGCGATTATCGCCATGATTGTCGGCGGCGCGGCGATTATGCTGTTCGGCTTCGGCCAGGAAACCGCACATCCTACCGGTATCAGTAACTTATGGGAATTCGGCGGCTTTATGCCGAACGGAATAAGCGGGGTGATAGCCTCACTGGCCATTGTGATGTTCGCCTTCGGCGGTATTGAAGTTATCGGCATCACCGCCAGTGAAGCACAGAACCCGGAAAAAACCATTCCGAAAGCGATCAACGCAGTACCGCTGCGTATTCTGCTGTTCTATGTGCTGACACTGTTTATCCTGATGTGTATCTTCCCGTGGAACCAGATCGGCCATAACGGCAGCCCGTTTGTGCAGATTTTCGAGAAACTGAATATCTCTTACGCGGCCAATATTCTGAACCTGGTCGTGATCACTGCCGCCGTCTCTGCGATTAACAGTGATATCTTCGGCGCAGGCCGGATGATGTACGGCATGGCGCAGGAAGGTCAGGCACCGAAGTCCTTTATGAAGCTCACCAAAAACGGTGTACCGTGGATGACGGTTCTGGTGATGAGTGCAGTTCTGCTGATCGGTGTGGTTCTGAACTACCTGATCCCGGAAAAAATCTTCATTATTATCGCCTCTATCGCTACCTTCGCGACCGTCTGGGTCTGGCTGATGATCCTGTTATCACAAGTGGCAATGCGCCGGAAGATGAAACCGGAAGAGGTCAAAACCCTGAAATTCCCGGTACCAATGTGGCCGGTGGCACCCGCTCTGACCATCGCCTTTATGGTCTTTGTGATTGCGCTGCTGGGTTACTTCCCGGATACACGTGTGGCACTGATGGTGGGAATTGCCTGGGTGGTCATTCTGACTGTCGGTTATTTTGCCGGTGTGAAAAAACGGGTATAGACAGCTCACTGTTCTGAAAACACGAAACCGGGTGAATACAACACCCGGTTTTTTTATGTCCGGTATCAGGGTTCGCTATCGATACGCTGAATACGGGAGCCCATAATCTGTAACGTTCTGAGTACCATATTAATGCCTTTGAGCGTGTCCTGATCTTTCAGTAATTTATAGGTATTGCGGAAATTGTACTTTTCATCACTGTACATCATTTCCATTTTGGCCTTGTTCAGCGCCAGCCCGCTTTCCCACAATAATGCGATACCCGACTCCGTATTATCCGCCAGTTTATTGACCTCATTCTTGCCGATAATATCGACCAGATCCGAGACCAGCGACAGCAGATCGATCACATTGTCAAAGCGGTTCAGCTGCATTAACACCGCCAGTTTTTCCGCTGTCTCTGCGGATAATTCGGGTTTTGGTGCAGCAGCGTGTTCATTCATCTGTTCTGTTGCAGACATTGCAGTTTCCTCCGTTATACCAGACCGCGAACGGTTGACCAGTAGAGCCCGCGGTTAAAACCGGTGCGCAGCAGACCGCCCAGTTTTGTTGCCGGTGTCGGTAACACATCATGCTTATAATCATACTGGAGCGGCATCCCCGCATTCAGTCCCATCTGCGCGACCGCCTGAACCCGTCCGTCATAAATGGCGGTGGTATAGCCAAAACGCATCTCGCCGATAATGTTATCCACCACGACGGTTGACTGGTTATGACAACTGCCCGCTGCTTTACTGATCGGCAGATCCACAGTATCCCCGAGGACATACACATTTTTCAGCCCGTACACCTGCAACGTTTCCGGATCTGTCGGCAGCCAGCCCTCTTCCGGGTCGCCGTCGGATAATCCGGTATTGCGTACCGATTCCACCGCAGAAATCGGCGGCGTACCTATCAGCAGATCAAACGGCTGCTCTTCCCCCTCTTTGGAGTAGGCAATTTTCTTTTCCGGGCAGACTCGCTCCAGGGTAAAACCGCGCTGAGCCTGAATATTGCGCTCCTGAAAGACCGCCGGCAGAACTTCACAAACATCTTTCTGCATAAACAGGCAGTTACGCAATAACTGAGACACGGTCGGATAGGTATAAACAATTTCGATATCCTGGCGGACACGGCGCTGACGGAAATAATCATCCAGCATCAGCGTGGTTTCCATCGGTGCGATACCGCACTGGTGAGGAACGTTCGGGGTATTCGGGAAAGAAACGGTAATAAAAATCCGGCCTTTTTCGAATTTTGCCAGCTTTTCAGCCAGCTGGCGGGCAGGTTGATACTGATAGAAATGGTCGGCGGCTTCTTTCATTCCGGAGATCCGATCGGGTCTCGGCTGGCAACCGGTCGCGATCACCAGATAGTCATATTCGTATTTGGTTCCGCTTTTTCCCTGCAGCATCTGTGATGCAAAATCAAAATGCTCCACACGATCATGAATAAACTGAATTTCGGGACGAAGCAGAGAGCGTTGTGACTTCCGTAATTCTTCTTTCAGATACAGATTAAAGGCCACATACATAAACGCAGGTTTATAATAGTGCCATTCACTGTCTGAAATCAGGACAACTTCCACTTTCTTCTGATAAATATCATTTAACAGCTTTCTGGTCAGAATATTTGCGACCATCGTGCCGCCGGCACCGCCACCAACAATAACAATACGCTGCATTTAGTTTCTCCGTTTAATTATTTAACATTAAAATTAAATAAATAACACATAACATCAACACAGAGTTAACTATAGCAGTTAGTTAATCACTACTGTTTATATAATTTATATTTATATATTATTTTTTTGATACAAGCCGAATTATTGAAATTCGGCAATCAAAGGATGGTGATCCGACGCATCTGTCTGCATAACATCCGATAAAACCAGCTTAAATCCGCGATAAAACAGATAATCCAGCGGGTGACCAAATGCTTTGGTACGGATATCATGCGGAAACAGCACTTCTTTCAACCCCTGAGCGCGGGCAAAACGTTTCAGGGCATTCATTCGCTGTCTGCTCCAGGCATTAAAATCACCGCCGAGGATCACCGGCCCGATATGGCAGCGGATCTGAGAGCCAACCGTATTCAATTGACGCCGGTAAACATCCACACCAAAACTGAAATTAATAGCATGGACATTAATTACCATCAGCTGACGCCCGTCCGGCAGTGGATATACCGTGACTAATGCCGATTTCGGCAGGCGCAATAAGGGTTCTTTCTGCTGCAACGGACAGCAATAGATTGGATGAGACGTTGCCAGTGTCATTACACCGGAAGGATGCTGCTGAAAATGCAGCGCAGGAACCTGATCAGCAACCAGCTGATGTTTTCCGGCCAGGCTGACCAGCTCAGGAGAAGGTTGTGCTTCCTGAAGCAGCGCCAGTTGGGTGTCATGCAGAATACGATCAAGGGCTTTGCGCCAGTCAGGACGCTGTTGCTTATAGATATTCCAGACCACAACGCGGATAGTTTGCTCCGGTGCAGATAATGGTAAACCAACCGGTAATCCGTTACCCAGCATGTCAGCCGACATGGGACGGATTTGTCGTGCCGGATGCCCTGCGACATACCGGACAGACCAGTTTTTTTTCTCTTTCAACGATGACCCCGATACTGTTTGCTTCTGCCCGTCACTATCTTAGCAAACTTTGATTCATGCTATCCGG
>NZ_JBICLU010000011.1:0-217621 GCF_043105645.1 Morganella sp. TYF_1
GATAAAACACCCAATCGGGTTACTTTTTAGGTGATTTTGCGCTTTTTTGTACGGGTTTCAGCAGAGCAGGTAAATCCGCGATGCTGTTAATCACAATATCTGCCGCCGCTTCAGCGTCTTCCGTTACCGGTTTACCGGTGCGTACTAATACGGTTGTACCCACTTCGGCAGCCCGTCCGGCCAGCATGTCGTCGAGCTTATCCCCTACCATATAAGAGTTACTCATATCAATCTTCAGGAATTTCTGTGCATCCAGCAGCATACCCGGCGCCGGTTTACGGCAGTTGCACTCCTGACGAAACTCTTCGACAGTCCCTTCCGGATGATGAGGACAATAATAGATACCGTCCAGATCAACGCCGCGATCCGCCAGAGACCAGTCCATCCACTCTGTCAGATGCATAAACTGATCTTCGGTAAACATACCACGGGCGATACCCGACTGATTTGTGACTATGATTAAAGCGTAGCCCATCTGTTTGATGGCCTGCATTACTTCAATCGCATTCTCTATAAACTGAAAATCATCAATCTCATGGAGATAGCCGGTATCAACGTTAATGGTGCCGTCTCTGTCCAGAAATACTGCGGGGATACCCATGGTTACACTCTTAGTCCGTCATCAATAATGTATTTAGTATCGCTTATTTGATACGGAATGAGAATGCGGCCTGATAACTAAATCCTGTTGACTTAGCCATCCAGACATCTTAACATCCGGAAATCATCTGGTGAACAACCAGTTTCACGTAACAAGGTAATAATAATTACATGATAAAGCTGACGAATATAAATAAGGTTTTTCAGCAGGGTCATCGCGAAATACAGGCACTTTCTGATATTAACCTGCACGTCCCGCAAGGGCAGATTTACGGTGTGATTGGTGCTTCCGGTGCCGGGAAAAGTACGCTTATCCGCTGTGTGAATATGCTGGAACGGCCAACATCGGGACAGGTACTCGTCGGCGGTCGAGACCTTACTAAGATGAACGATAAAGAGTTAACCCGTGCCCGCCGCGGCATCGGCATGATTTTTCAGCACTTTAACCTGCTGTCGTCCCGTACTGTTTTCGGGAACATTGCTCTGCCGCTGGAGCTGGATCGCGTACCGGCTGCGGAAATTGAAAAACGGGTTGTGAAGCTGCTTGACCTGGTCGGTCTGGCAGATAAACGGGATGCTTATCCGGCGAATCTGTCCGGCGGTCAGAAGCAGCGTGTGGCTATCGCCCGCGCACTGGCAAACGAACCTGAGGTGTTACTGTGTGATGAGGCCACCAGCGCCCTGGATCCGGCAACCACCCGGTCGATACTGGAACTGCTGAAAGACATCAACCGCCGGCTGGAGTTAACTATCCTGCTGATCACCCATGAAATGGATGTGGTGAAACGTATCTGTGACCAGGTTGCCGTTATCAGCGGCGGACAACTGATTGAACAAAATACGGTAAGTGAAGTGTTCTCTCATCCGAAAACACCGGTGGCACAGGCCTTTATTGAGTCCACACTGCATCTGGATGTGCCGGAAGATTATCTGGCGCGTCTGAAACCGGAACCGGCGGAAGGCCTAGGGCCGCTGCTGAAACTGGAATTTGGTGGTCAGTCCGTTGATGCACCGCTGATCTCGATTGCATCACGCAAGTTTAATATTGATATCAGCATCCTGAGTTCTCAGATGGATTATGCGGGCGGTGTGAAATTTGGGGTCATGCTGGCAGAGCTGGACGGCAACAGCCCGCAGGATGTTGAAGCTGCGATTGATTTTCTGAAAGAACACCACGTAAAAACAGAGGTTCTCGGTTATGTCTGAAGGAATGATTTTACTGTTAGTTAAAGGCATCTGGGAAACCCTGGTCATGACATTTGCATCCGGTTTCCTGGGATTTTTAATCGGCCTTCCGGTGGGGGTACTGCTGTATATCACCCGTTCGGGTCAAATTGCGGATAATAAAAGCCTGTACCGGATCCTGTCCGTGCTGGTCAATATCTTCCGCGCGATTCCGTTCATTATCTTACTGGTGTGGATGATTCCGTTTACCCGGTTAGTCGTTGGTACCTCTATCGGGTTACAGGCTGCCATTGTGCCGCTGACTGTCGGCGCCGCACCGTTTATTGCCCGTATGGTGGAAAACGCGCTGCTGGAAATCCCGTCAGGCCTGATTGAAGCATCCCGCTCCATGGGTGCCACACCATTACAGATTGTCAGTAAAATCCTGCTGCCTGAAGCATTACCGGGACTGATCAACGCCGCAACAATTACGCTGATCACACTCGTGGGCTACTCCGCAATGGGTGGTGCTGTCGGTGCAGGCGGGTTAGGTCAGATTGGTTATCAGTATGGTTATGTCGGTTATAACGCCGTCGTTATGAATACGGTATTGGCATTGCTGGTTGTTTTGGTCTTTATTATTCAGGTATGTGGTGATCGTCTGGTTAAAGCCGTTACCCACAAATAAGACTCTCTCCGCGCCGCACTGACTGCGACCGCGTATTAAACAGAACGAGGAAAGAAAAGATGGCTTTTAAATTAAAATCGCTTGTCGTTGCCGGTGCTTTGCTGGGTTCATTAGTGCTGGCGGGCTGCGGACAGAATGAAAAAGATCCGAAAAGTATCAAAGTCGGCGTGATCGTCGGTGCTGAACAGCAGGTGGCAGAAGTGGCGAAAAAAGTCGCCAAAGACAAATACGGCCTGAATGTGGAACTGGTCACGTTCAACGACTATGTCATGCCGAACGAAGCCCTCAGCCGCGGCGATATCGATCTGAACGCATTCCAGCACAAGCCGTATCTGGATCAGCAGATTAAAGACCGTAACTACAAATTAACAACAGTGGGCAATACCTTTGTGTATCCGATTGCCGGTTATTCAAAGAAAATCAAATCACTGGATGAGTTACAGGACGGCGCACAGGTCGCTCTGCCGAATGACCCGACTAACCTCGGCCGTTCACTGCTGTTATTACAGAAGCAGGGATTAATCAAACTGAAAGAAGGCACCGGTCTGCTGCCGACCGTTCTGGATGTGGTTGAAAACCCGAAAGGTCTGAAACTGATCGAGCTGGAAGCCCCGCAGCTGCCGCGTTCACTGGATGATAATAAGATCGACCTGGCCGTCATCAACACCACTTACGCCAGCCAGATCAACTTAACCCCGTCCAAAGACGGCTTATTTGTCGAAGATAAAGATTCACCTTACGTCAACATTATTGTCTCCCGTGAAGATAATAAAGACAGCGAAGCGGTGAAAGAGTTTGTTCAGGCATATCAGTCAGATGAAGTCTTTAATGAAGCAGATAAAGTCTTCAACGGCGGTGCGGTGAAAGGCTGGTAAAAGACCGGAAATTCAGAATAACGGCTAAGTTCTTTTATTGAAGGCGAAAGAATATTACACTGAGGGTGAACAATTGTTCACCCTTTTTATTTTGTTATAGTCATTAAATGTTAATCATATAAATAATAATACTTCACCAGCCATTGCTTTCCTGTTTTGTACAGCCAGAGGATCTCTTTTCATGCGAGTGCTTATTATCAGCCTGCTTGCTCTTCTCATCGCGGGATGTTCTTTCCGTCAGAGCCATTCTGAGCAGGAACAAGCGCAATACGCCGATATGCGGCTGAAAAAACCGGCCGGTAAAAAAGCCAAATCAACATCCGCAGCATCACGTGTCAAACTCTACCTCCACCCGGAAGAATTGCTGGGGAAACCTTTCCGTGACCTTGGCGTGGTTTTGGGTCAGAATTGCCGGGAAGCGGCAAACCCTGCACAGTCCGGTATTCCGGCAGCCCGTAAGCAAATGCTGTACCGGGCCGGAAAACTGAAAGCAGATGCCGTGTTACTCCATCAGTGTGCTGTGAACCCCGCACCGGGTTGTAAGCAGCTGGCGGTTTGCGAAGGTACTGCAATTAAGGTTGATGATGTCTGAGTTTTCATTTTCGCCCGTAGGGTTTATCCGCTCACCGTGGCAGGAAAAATTTGCGATTCCGCGCCAGCCGGGGCTGGTTGAGGATGGCACCGGGGAACTGCACTTTGTGGCGCCCTATAATCACGCCGACTGCGTGCGCGGACTGGAGCAGTTCAGTCATGTGTGGGTCATCTTTGTTTTCCATGATATTCCGTCCGGCAGCTGGCGTCCGCTGGTGCGTCCGCCGCGCCTTGGCGGTAATGCCAAAATGGGCGTGTTTGCCACCCGCTCCACCTTCCGCCCGAATCCGATCGGGATGTCACTGGTCGAACTGAAAAAAGTCTGTTACGACGGCGATACGGCGTATCTCTCCCTCGGCAGCCTGGATCTGCTTAACGGCACACCGGTGCTGGATATCAAACCCTATCTGCCTTATGCTGAATCCGTGCCCGGCGCACAGGCCGGTTTTGCGCAGGAAGAGCCGCCTGCCGATATGCCGGTCGTGTTCAGTACTGCGGCACAGCAATTCATAACGGCTCAGGCCGCACAATATCCTGATTTGGCGCGTTTTATCACTCAGGTACTGGCGCAGGATCCGCGTCCGGCGTATAAAAAACAACAGGCTGACGATAAAATCTATGCCGTCCATCTGCTGGATTTAAATGTCCGCTGGCATATCCGTGACGGCGTGACCGAAGTCATCAGTCTGGAAAAACGCTAAACCCCTTTTGGGGCGCGGCAGTCACTGGTAAACTGTCAGACTTCACTTCTGCGCAGAATACCTCTGCGATAAGACATGTTTGTCGTTCTAATGGAACCTAAATAATGCGTACTACCCAATATCTGCTCTCTACTCTGAAAGAGACCCCTGCTGACGCCGAAGTGGTCAGTCATCAGCTGATGCTGCGCGCCGGGATGATCCGTAAACTTGCTTCAGGTCTGTACAACTGGATGCCGACCGGTGTCCGCGTATTACGTAAAGTTGAGAAGATCGTGCGTGAAGAGATGGAAAATGCCGGTTCACTGGAAATCTCCATGCCGGTGGTTCAGCCCGCAGATTTATGGCTGGAGAGCGGACGCTGGGAACAGTACGGTCCGGAGCTGCTCCGTATCACCGATCGCGGCGATCGCCAGTTTGTACTGGGTCCGACGCACGAAGAAGTGGTCACGGACATCATCCGTAACGAAGTGACATCATACAAACAGCTGCCGCTGAATGTGTTCCAGATCCAGACCAAATTCCGTGATGAAGTCCGTCCGCGTTTTGGTGTGATGCGCTCCCGTGAATTTATCATGAAAGATGCGTACTCTTTCCACCTGACCCAGGATTCACTGCAGGAAACGTACGATACGATGTATCAGGCGTACAGCAAAATCTTCAACCGTATCGGGCTGGATTTCCGTGCGGTAATGGCAGATACCGGCTCTATCGGCGGAAGTGCATCCCACGAGTTCCAGGTACTGGCACAGAGCGGCGAAGATGATGTGATTTTCTCCTCTGAGTCAGATTACGCAGCCAATATTGAGCTGGCAGAAGCGGTCTGCAATATCACTGAACGCCCTGCGCCGCAGAAAGCAATGGAACTGGTTGATACACCAAACGCGAAAACTATCGCGGAGCTGGTAGAACAGTTTAATCTGCCGGTAGAGAAAACCGTCAAAACCCTGATTGTTCACGGCAGCAAAGAGAGCGGCCACAAACTGGTTGCACTGCTGGTGCGAGGTGATCACGAACTCAACGAAGTGAAAGCAGAAAAACACCCGCTGGTTGCGGCTCCGCTCGAGTTCGCGACAGAGGAAGAGATCCGTGCAGCCGTGAATGCAGGCCCGGGTTCACTGGGGCCGGTGAACCTGCCGCTGCCGGTGGTCGCTGACCGTACCGTTGCCATGATGAGTGATTTCGGTGCCGGTGCGAATATCGACGGCAAACACTATTTCGGTATCAACTGGGAGCGTGATGCTGCCCTGCCGGAAGTGGCGGATATCCGTAATGTGGTCGCCGGTGACCCGAGCCCGGACGGCAAAGGTACCCTGATGATCAAGCGCGGGATAGAAGTCGGTCATATCTTCCAGCTCGGTAAAAAATATTCCGAAGCACTGAAAGCGACTGTTCAGAACGAATCCGGTCACAATGAAGTGGTCTTTATGGGTTGCTACGGCATCGGGGTGACCCGTATTGTCGCAGCAGCGATTGAGCAGAACTTCGATGATCGCGGAATTATCTGGCCGGATGCGATTGCACCGTTCCAGGTTGCTCTGCTACCGATGAATATGCACAAATCTTACCGTGTGAAAGAAGTGGCGGAAAAACTCTACGCTGACCTGACCGCACAGGGCATTGAAGTACTCTTTGATGACCGTAAGGAGCGCCCGGGTGTAATGTTTGCGGATATGGAGCTGATGGGGATCCCGCATACCATCGTTATCGGTGATCGCAACCTCGACAGCGGTGTGGTGGAATACAAATACCGCCGCAGCGAAGATAAATCTCTGATCGCGCTGGACGATGTTGTCAGTGTGCTGAAAGAAAAAATCATCACTGCCTGATTATCAGTGCTGTGAATACAAAAAGGCTGAACATCTGTTCAGCCTTTTTTATGCCTGCGGGATTCAGAGGACTTACTGACAGCCGCGTGATTTATCCAGTACGGATTTACCGGTCTGGATCAGTGCCTGATCAAACTGACCATCTTCCATGGACGGACGGATGGTGTAATACCCTTCCACTTCCAGATAAACCGGTTTACCGCCTTCAACACCCAGCTTACCGTAACCCTGCTCTAAACCGATATTGCCCGGTACCGCGTAAACCACACCGGTCTGGCAATCTTTAAAGGTTGCCGCATCTGCCATATAACGGTATTCACCTTTCAGCTGTACCGGTTTCACCATTTTCAGGGTGTAGTTCAGATTTGATGTGATCGGATTGCCATCAATATCCAGCATCACCAGCGATTTATCCTGCGGATCATAGTAAGCACGCTGCCCGGCGGTATCGGTCAGGCGCAGTTTGTCACCGTCTTTCGCCCAGGTCCCGGTTTCAAAGAAGGTCTGGTTGCCGTCGCGGGTTTCCAGATAGGTGCGCTGCATAACATAGGTACCGTCACCTTCCAGTAAAACGGTCACATCCATGCCGGAGCAATCAGCACACGGAACCACACCGTTATAGGCACGGTCAAGAACATGGACTTCCGGCGTTGGTGGTACAACGACTGTCGAACTACAGGCCGTAATGCTGAAAATGCCTGCCGCCAATAAGAGTTTTGTCAGATTTTTCATGTTTCCCCCTGAACATCAGATGCGGTAATGTTAACAAAATGATTGTCAGTTTTTGTATATTCATGCGCTTTCAGACAATTACGCATTTTTATTTTTAAAATGGCAATGATTTTCTTCAAAACAGTGATAAACAATATGTTTTGCCGATAATAAAATGTAATCAGTAATAGCCAATATGATAACTATGATATAGTCTGCTGGGAGCGATGAGGCTATTTGAATAACCATCCGCGGATGATACCGCAAGCGAAAGTATGGTGAGGGAATATGTCTGCAGAAAACGAATATCAACCAATTAATTGTGATGACTATGACAACCTCGAACTGGCCTGCCAGCATCATATGGTACTGGAAGTGACCTTACAGGGGGGCGATGTTCTGACAGGAAAAGCAACCGATTTGGTACTCCGGAAGAAAGTGGAATACCTTGTTGTCACGATTGACAACGAACTGCGGGAGCTTCGTCTGGACTCGATTGTCAGCTTTAGTCATCCCGACCTGGGAACAGTGGTTATTGATCACTCACCGTCCTGAATAACTCTGCAACCCCGCCTGCGGGGTTGTTTTTTTCCTGCATAATCATCAGTTTTGCCTCATCCGCTTCGCCCTCTTTCGTGACAAATACCCCGACCGCCGCTATCAGCGTATCGTTATACCAGAGCAGCGGTGTACGTTCGCGCAGCCACGGCGCAACACCGGATTCCTGCCACAGCTTTTTGGCTGACCGCCCGCGATCCCGGCCGCAAATATGATAATGCCCCTGCAAACCAAACCGGATCGTCACCTGCTCATCCCGGCGCGGCGGGCGCACCACAGAAGCCATATCATGCGGAGTGATAACTTCCGCTACCCGCAAAATCCCGGCATCATCCGGTAATAACAATGCAGAGTGCAGATCCCACGGCAGACAGTATTCTGATAATCCGGCTGTTTTTTCTGTTACATACAATTTGTTCTGATAACGGCGGATAGTGACTGGTTTCAGATAATAGCCCGGTTCCGCATCCGGTTTCGCCAGTGCTACTTCCTGCCAGAGCAGAGCCAGCTGGTGCTGTGACGGCATCTGTACACCACAGTATTTCAGCCAGCGGCGCAGTATAGCATTACGTTTTGCCGTCCCGGCGCTGAGCAGCAGGACAAAAGACAACCCGTTATCGGCATCCGTCAGCTGCATAAGTTCCGGCAGCAGCAGTTCATCCAGCAGGGCTTCCTGTTCACCGCAAAGCGCAGCACTGCGGGAAACCGCCTGAGCAAAGTGCGGCCAGCGGGCATTCAGTTGCGGTAATACCGCATGTCGCAGAAAATTGCGGTCATAACGGCGATCCTGATTACTGTCATCCTCGACCCAGGAAAGCTGATGGTATTGCGCATACTGTTCGAGCTGAGCACGGCTGAAGGAGAGTAACGGACGGATCAGCGGATTGGCACCGAATGCCATCTGTTCCGGCATGGCGGAGAGAC
Organism: Morganella sp. TYF_1; assembly: GCF_043105645.1. Lineage (NCBI taxonomy): Bacteria > Pseudomonadati > Pseudomonadota > Gammaproteobacteria > Enterobacterales > Morganellaceae > Morganella > Morganella sp. TYF_1. The sequence goes on from NZ_JBICLU010000011.1 coordinate 8,639, forward strand.
CGGCAGGGCCGCTGCCGCGTTTTAAGGCGAGAAAGAAGGTTTCGCTCTGATCATCCAGATGCTGTGCGGTCACCAGCGCCTCACCGGGGGCGATGACTTCACGGAAAGCATGATAGCGGGCATCTCTGGCGGCAGCTTCGATCCCATTTTTGCGGGGATCCACCTGCACGCGGCACACCAGGAACGGAACAGAGAGTGAGCCGCAGAATGTCCGGCAGTGTTCTGCCCAGTCATCTGCCAGCGGGTTTAATCCGTGATGAATGTAGACTGCCCGCAACCGCAGCGCCGGGCGCTCAGCGGTCTGCCACTGCCGCAGAGCATGCAGCAGGACAACGGAATCAAGCCCGCCGCTTAGTCCCGCCAGGATTGCCTGCTGAGAGGCAAACACACGGCGGAACACGGCAGATAATGACTCACAGAAGGCAGTATCCACAACCGGTTATCAGCAGTAGCCGTAGCTCATCAGGCGCTCATAGCGGCGATTAGCCAGAGACTCGCTGTCCAGTTTATCCAGCTCTGCCAGATCAGACAGGATCTGTGCTTTCAGGGATGCGGCAACCGCTTCATAATCACGGTGCGCGCCGCCCAGCGGCTCAGGGATCACATTGTCGATCAGTTTCAGCTCTTTCAGACGCGGTGCGGTGATACCCATTGCTTCTGCGGCGATCGGCGCTTTATCGGCACTTTTCCACAGAATCGAGGCACAGCCTTCCGGTGAAATGACAGAGTAAGTGCTGTATTGCAGCATATTCACTTTGTCGCCGACCGCAATGGCCAGTGCGCCGCCGGAACCGCCTTCCCCGACAACGGTACAGACAGTCGGTACTTTCAGGCGCGACATTTCACGCAGGTTACGGGCAATTGCCTCGGACTGACCGCGCTCTTCCGCGCCTACGCCCGGATAGGCCCCCGGAGTGTCGATAAAGGTGATCACCGGCAGATTAAAGCGCTCTGCCAGTTCCATCAGACGCAGGGCTTTGCGGTAACCTTCCGGTGCCGGCATGCCGAAGTTACGGCGGATTTTCTCTTTGGTTTCACGGCCTTTCTGATGGCCGATAATCATCACCGGACGACCGTCGAGACGGGCAATCCCGCCGACAATCGCTTTGTCATCCGCATATGCGCGGTCGCCTGCCAGTTCCTGAAAATCGGTAAAGATCAGTTTGACGTAATCCAGGGTATACGGACGACGCGGATGGCGTGCCAGCTGCGCAATCTGCCAGGCACCCAGGTCAGCGAAAATCTTACGTGTCAGTTCCAGACTCTTCGCCCGTAAGCGTTCAACTTCTTCGTCAAGATTGATATCGAGTGATTCATCCTGGCGGCTGACCGCGGTCAGCGAATCAATTTTCGCCTCTAACTCGGCAATCGGCTGTTCAAAATCCAGAAAATTAAGACTCATAATGTTCCTATTTTAGTCAAATTCTAATTCTACCTGCTCATTACCCAGCAGAGTCCGCAGATCCGTCAGAAGGGTATCGGTCGGAGTAACCCGCCAGGTGGCACCGAAACGCATCCGCGCTCTGGCATCGTCCTTCTGGTAATAAAGGTGAACCGGTATTGTCCCGGAGCGGTGCGGTTCAAGCGCACCGCGCAGCCGGTGCAGCAGTTGTTCGTCAATTTGCCCGTCCGTGAGCGAGATAGCAAGCCCGCGCGCATATTTTTCGCGTGCTTCGCTGATATCCAGCAGCTCCCTGACCACCATTTTAAGCCCGCCGCTGAAATCATCAAAGCTGACCTGCCCGGAGGCGATCAGAATGCGATCCTGTTCGAGCAGATGCTGGTAACGTTCCAGTGCATCGGAAAATAGCATAATTTCCAGCCGGCCGGAACGATCATCGAGGGTACAGACACCAATCCGGTTTCCCCGTTTGGTGGTGATCACCTTGGAAGCCAGCACCAGACCGACCACCGTAGTCATCTGACCACGCGGTGTCGGGTTAACATCTTTCAGACGTAAACCATGAGTATAGCGTTCAATTTCCTTCAGATAACGGTTTATCGGATGTCCGGTAAGATACAGCCCGAGTGTTTCCCGTTCCCCTTCGAGGATAATTTCGTCCTGCCATTTCGGAATATTGGCATAAGAGCGCTCTACCTGCTCCGGTGCTTCCGCCAGTACCCCGAACATATCCGCCTGACCAATAGCTTCCGCTTTGGCGTGCTGATCCGCGGCTTTCAGCGCATCCTCCAGTGAGGACATCAGCGCGGCGCGGTGCGGCCCCAGGCGGTCAAACGCGCCGGACATAATGAGTTTTTCCATTACGCGGCGGTTCAGTTTTTTGGTGTCCGTACGGGCACACAGATCAAAAATATCCTTGAAATACCCGTCCTTACGGGCTTCCAGAATTGCTTCGATCGGGCCTTCACCGACACCTTTAATCGCACCGATGCCATAGACTATCTCACCTTCATCATTGACATGGAAGTGATACAGTCCGCTGTTGATATCCGGCGGCAGAACTTTCAGCCCCATCCGCCAGCATTCATCCACCAGCCCGACGACTTTTTCGGTGTTATCCATATCTGCCGTCATCACGGCAGCCATAAATTCCGCCGGATAGTGTGCTTTCAGCCACAGTGTCTGATAGGAAACCAGTGCATAAGCAGCGGAGTGAGATTTGTTAAACCCGTAACCGGCGAATTTCTCCACCAGGTCAAAGATTTTCATGGACAGTTCGGCATCGACGCCGTTTTTCACTGCGCCCTCTTCAAATACCGAGCGCTGTTTTGCCATCTCTTCCGGCTTTTTCTTACCCATTGCACGGCGCAGCATATCCGCGCCGCCCAGGGTATAGCCCGCCAGTACCTGGGCAATCTGCATCACCTGTTCCTGATAGAGGATGATACCGTACGTCGGTTCCAGTACCGGCTGCAGGGATTCATGCTGCCATTCCACATCCGGGTAAGAAATAGCCTCACGTCCGTGTTTACGGTCGATAAAGTTATCCACCATGCCCGACTGCAGCGGGCCGGGACGGAACAGCGCCACCAGGGCTATCATGTCTTCAAAGCTGTCCGGACGCAGACGTTTGATCAAATCCTTCATGCCGCGGGATTCAAGCTGGAAAACTGCGGTGGTTTCCGAGCGCTGCAGCATATCAAAGCTTTTCTGGTCATCGAGCGGGATAGCCGCGATATCCACCGGCGGCTTACCTTTTTTCTCATTGCGCGGGTTAATCATCCCCAGCGCCCAGTCGATAATCGTCAGCGTGCGCAGACCGAGGAAGTCAAACTTCACCAAACCGGCATATTCCACGTCGTTTTTATCAAACTGCGTGACCGGGTTATTCCCCTCCGGGTCGCAGTACAGCGGCGCAAAATCAGTAATTTTTGTCGGCGCGATCACCACACCACCGGCGTGTTTACCGGCGTTACGCGTTACCCCTTCCAGGATACGCGCCATGTCGATCAGCGCCCTGACTTCCTCATCAGCTTCATACACCTCGCCGAGCTGCGGCTCTGCCGCAAAGGCTTTTTCCAGTGTCATACCGGGATCCGGTGGCACCAGTTTGGAAATCCGGTCAACAAATCCGTACGGATGCCCCAGCACACGACCGACATCGCGGATCACCGCTTTTGCCGCCATGGTACCGAAGGTAATAATCTGGGAAACCGCATCACGCCCATACATTTCCGCTACGTGATCGATCACACGGTCACGTTTTTCCATGCAGAAATCGACATCAAAGTCGGGCATGGAAACACGTTCCGGGTTCAGGAAGCGTTCGAACAGGAGGTCGAATTCCAGCGGATCCAGATCGGTGATTTTCAGGGAGTACGCCACCAGTGAACCGGCACCGGAACCACGTCCCGGCCCTACCGGCACATTGTTATCCTTCGACCACTGGATAAACTCCATCACGATCAGGAAGTAGCCGGGGAAGCCCATCTGGTTAATCACTTTCAGTTCGACATCCAGACGTTCGTCATATTCCGGGCGGCGCTGCGCACGCACTTCCGGATCCGGGAACAGGAACGCCAGGCGCTCCTCCAGTCCCTCTTTCGATCGTTTGACCAGATAATCTTCCGTGCTCATATCCCCGGTCGGGAACTGCGGCAGGAAATACTCGCCGAGACGGATAGTGACGTTACAACGCTTAGCAATTTCGACGCTGTTCTGCAGTGCTTCCGGGATGTCGGCGAACAGCTCGCACATCTCGTCCTCACTGCGCAGATATTGCTGAGGGCTGTAGAGCTTCGGACGTTTCGGGTCCGCTAACGTATAGCCGTCATGAATGGCGACACGGATTTCATGGGCGTCAAAATCCTCACTGCTGATAAAGCGGACATCGTTGGTCGCCACCACCGGCAGGGATTTCTCTGTCGCCAGCTGTACTGCAGCATGCAGATAGCTTTCCTCATCCTGACGACCGGTGCGGATAAGCTCCAGATAAAAGCTGTCCGGGAAGTGGGTTTGCCAGAATTCCAGTGCCTGATCCACCAGCGCGCTGTTACCGCGCAGCAGAAACTTACCGACATCCCCCTTGCGCCCGCCGGAGAGAATAATCAGCCCGTCTTTATGATTAACCAGCCAGTCGCGCTGAATGGTCGGTCCCTGAGCGCCATACCCTTTCTGATAGGCTTCAGAGATAAGCAGGGTCAGGTTCTGATAACCAGTGTTATTGCGTGCCAGAATCGTGAGTGATGCCAGTTCGTCACCCAGCAGCTCACTTTCCATCAGGAAGTCCGCACCGACAATCGGTTTCACCCCGGCGCCGTGCGCACTGCCGTAAAATTTCACCAGCCCGCACAGGTTAGTGAAGTCCGTAATCGCCATCGCCGGCATATTCATCGACGCCACTTTTTTGACCAGCGGGCCGGTTTTCGCCAGTCCGTCAATCATGGAATAGTCGCTGTGAATATTAAGATGAATAAAACGCGGTTCCGCCATTACGCCATCCTCACTGACTGATACCGGCCAGCGCGCGGCGGACCGGGCCAAAACTGGTTCGGTGATGCTCTGTCACCCCATACTGCGCCAGCATCTCAAGATGCAGTGCGGTCGGGTAACCTTTGTGTTTTGCAAATCCGTACTGCGGAAATTGTTTATCCAGCTCCGCCATTTCGCGATCCCGCGTGACTTTTGCCAGTATCGATGCCGCACTGATTTCCGGTACCAGGCCGTCACCTTTGATCACCGCCTGAGCAGGGACACCAAAATCCGGCGCTTTGTTGCCGTCCACCAGCACAAATCCCGGACGTACCGGTAACCCGGCAACCGCCCGCTGCATCGCCAGGAATGTGGCCTGCAAAATATTGATTTGATCAATTTCAGCCGCTTCCGCGCGGCCGATGCTCCAGTACAGCGCCTTTTCCTGAATTTCAGCAAACAGCCGCTCACGTTTTTTCTCTGTGAGCTTTTTGGAGTCCGCCAGACCGTCGATCGGGTTCTGCGGATCAAGAATAACGGCGGCGGTTACCACCGCGCCGACCAGCGGCCCGCGGCCGACTTCATCGACACCGGCAATCAGTGCCGCGTCCGGATAAACAAAATCCATTAATTACTCGCTATATCTGATACGGCCTGTGCCGCCTGATTATCCGCATCAAGACGGATCTTCTGATGGAGTTCCAGGAAGGTTTCTCTGAGTTTATCCACTGACTCTCCGCCCTGCAACAGCGGCTGCAGTGCATTTGCCAGCAGATCACTGCGGCACTCATCCTGTAACAGTTCCGGCACGATTTCGCGCCCTGCCAGCAGATTCGGCAATGACACATACGGGGTTTTGACCAGCCGTTTCGCCAGCCAGAACGTGAACGGCTTCATGCGGTAGCCCACGACCATCGGGCATTTCGCCAGCATGCACTCCAGTGCTGCCGTACCTGACGCCAGCAGCGCGGCATCTGAGGCAATCATGGCATCACGGGCACGACCATCAAGCAGATGCACATCCAGTTCCGGCGCAACGTCCTGTTTGATGGCCTCAAACTCAGCCCGCCGTTTGGCATTCACCAGCGGCACCACAATCTGTAAATCCGGCAGCGATTGCCGCAGCAATTGCGCGGTTTTCAGGAAATCGCCGCTGAGCATCGACACTTCCGCGTGACGGCTGCCCGGCAGTATTGCCAGACACGGCGCGGACGGATCCAGCCCCAGTGCATCACGGGCAGCGGCTTTATCCGGCTGCAACGGCAGCGCATCCGCCATGGTATGACCGATAAAGCGGCACGGCACATTGTATTTGTCGTAAAACGCTTTTTCGAACGGCAGGAAAGCCAGCACCAGATTGGTCGCTTTGGCGATTTTAAAGACCCGGTTCTGCCGCCACGCCCAGACTGACGGGCTGACATAGTGGATCGTTTTGATCCCGGAAGATTTTAATCGTCCTTCCAGGGTGATATTGAAATCCGGCGCATCAATGCCGACAAAAACATCCGGTTTCAGTTCACGGAAGCGGCGGGTGAGATCACGGCGGATGGAGAGCAGACGCGGCAGACGACCCAGCACTTCCACAATGCCCATCACGGCCAGTTCTTCCATTTCATACCAGGTTTCACAGCCTTCCGCCTGCATCAGCGGACCGGCAACCCCCATGAAACGAACATCCGGATATTTTTCTTTCAGTGCGCGCATTAAGCCTGCGCCGAGAATATCGCCGGAGGTTTCTCCGGCGACAATACCTATCGTGAGCGGACGAGGTGATACCGACATGGCAGTCCCCGCAATTACGGACGGATGATCCCGCGTTCAGCGGTATCCAGGAAGTCAGCGAAGGTTTTTACATGGACATTTTCTTTCGCCAGTTCAGCTAACTGCACTTTGGCTTCTGCCAGCGTCAGATTACTGCGGTACAGGACTTTATAGGCATTCTGTAACGCACTGATATCGTCTTTATCAAAACCACGGCGTTTGAGGCCGATAGCATTGAGGCCGAAAGCAGTCACATGGTTACCCTGCGCGATTAAGAACGGCGGGATATCCTGTGCCACTCCGGAACAGCCGCCGACCATCACGTGCTCACCGATACGGCAGAACTGATGAACCGCCGATAAGCCACCCAGGATGACATAATCATCCAGCGTGACATGACCCGCCAGGGTTCCGTTGTTGGCAATGATGCAATGGTTGCCGATCACACAGTCGTGAGCAACATGAGCATTGATCATCAGCAGGTTGTCGTTACCGATACGGGTAACGCCGGTGTCCTGCGCGGTGCCGCGATGAATAGTCACACTTTCGCGGATACGGTTACGATCACCGATCTCTACGCGGGTCGGTTCACCTTTGTATTTCAGATCCTGGTTTATCTCACCAATGGAGGCAAACTGGAAAATCTGGTTATCACGACCAATTTTGGTATGACCATTAATCACAACATGGGACTTGATTTCAGTCCCTTCACCGATCTCAACATCCGCACCAATACAGCAGAAAGGACCGATGGTGACATTGGCACCAATAACGGCACCGTCTTCGATAATGGAAGACGGGTGGATCCGGGCGGTTTTATCGATCATTTATTACCCCTCACGGCGGCGTGCACACATCATGGTCGCTTCGCAGGCAACTTCTCCGTCAACTTTCGCAACACCCGTGAAACGGGCAACGCCGCGGCGTTCCTTATGGAAAGTCACTTCGAGGATCATCTGGTCTCCCGGCAGTACCGGGCGTTTGAAGCGGCAATCATCGATGGCGGCAAAATAATACAGTTCGCCCGGCTCTAATTTACCGAGGCTTTTGAACGCCAGAATGCCGGTGGCCTGCGCCATCGCTTCCAGAATCAGAACACCCGGAAAAATCGGTTTGCCCGGGAAGTGCCCCTGGAAAAACGGCTCATTGAATGATACGTTTTTCACGGCACGTAAAAATTTACCTTCTTCAAAATCTAGCACGCGATCCACTAATAAAAACGGATACCGGTGCGGAAGAAGCTCTAAAATTTCATCAATTTTGAGAGTATGGTTGTCACTCATCAGAATACTCTTCCTGTCTCTTTGTCATATGTCTTATTAATAACACGGCCTGCTATACCCGTCACGCGGTTAGCAGGCCGCAAAAATACCGCAAAATGCGCTGTTATTTATCGTCGTTATCCAGCTGCCGTTCGACCGCCTTAAGGCGTTTATTCATTTCGCTGATATTCATTACCAGCGCGGCAGTTTTACGCCATGTCTTATTTGGCTGTAACGGAATACCGGAGGAGTATACACCCGGTTCGGTGATAGGCCGCATTACCATGCCCATGCCTGTCACGACGACGCGATCGCAGATTTCCATATGACCATTAATGACGCTTGCTCCGCCAATCATACAGTTGCGGCCGATTTTCAGGCTCCCGGCCATAATCACACCACCGGCTACTGCGGTGTTGTCGCCGATTATGACGTTATGGGCAATCTGGCACTGGTTATCAATGATAACACCATTACCGATTACCGTATTTTCTAATGCACCACGGTCAATAGTGGTACAGGAGCCGATTTCAACCCGGTCACCGATAATGACGGAACCCAGCTGAGGGATTTTAACCCACTGACCGCGATCGTTGGCATAACCGAATCCGTCCGCACCGATAACAGTGTTGGAATGAACCAGGCAGCCTTCGCCAATCACAATCCCGTGGTACACGGTGACATTTGCCCAGATACGGGTTTTGGCACCGATAGTGGTATTTTTGCCGACAAACGATCCTGCGCCGATGATAACATCGTCACTCAGGACAACGCCGGACTCAATGACAGCATTCGCACCGACCGACACATTGGCCCCGAGAGAGGCGGACGGGTCAATCACAGCAGACGGATGGATATTCTCAGCCGGAGCCGGTGTGGTATCCATAATCTGCGCCATATGCGCATACGCCAGGTACGGGTCTTTCACCACAAGGGCAGCGACCTGACAAAACGGTAAATCGTCTTCACGCAATACCACAGCACCCGCCTGACAACCGGCCAGTTTTTCCCGGTAACGGGCATCAGACAGAAAGGTAATTTGCCCGCTGTTTGCTGAATGCATAGGTGCGATACCGGTGATGACGAGGTCGCCATCACCGTGTAACGTTGCATTCAACTGCTGAGCGAGATCAGCTAATCGAATGGAAGACATTAATTATTTAACCTGTTTCAGAACGTCAGCAGTGATATCAATGCCGGAAACAGAGTAAGCAACTGCGTTAGCATCGATCACAACGTCATACCCGCCTTTTGAAGCAACAGATTTCACTGCATCTTCAACACGCTTCATGACTTTGTTGCGCTCTTCCATCTGACGTTTCTGGAAATCCTGGTCAAATGCCTGGGCTTTTTTCGCGAAGTCAGCACGTTTGGTGTCGAATTCACCGGCCAGTTTCTGACGCTCGCTGTCTTTCATGGTCGCGCCGTCTTTCTGCAGTTTCTGAGCACGGGTCTGCAGATCTTTTTCTAAACTCTGCAGTTCAGTACCACGGCTTTTGAATTCGCTTTCCAGTTGTTTTGCTGCCGCTTCACGGCCCGGCATTTTCTGGACAACTTCACCGATATTGACAACCGCGATCTTGTCAGCAGCCTGAGCAGCACCGGCAGACATCGCTAATACCATACCCACGCTGGCAGCAGTTAATAACTTTTTCACAATAAAACCCCTTAAACACCATTTACTGGTTGGATATTAAACCCAATGGTAAAGATTCCCTTTGCACACTGAGCGTACTGGTTATTACGTATGGTAACTCTGTACTGCAATTACCAGGTCTTACCGATATTAAACTGGAACTGTTCTGTCCGGTCACCCTGGTAGTCTTTGATTGGCTTCGCATACGAGAAGACCAATGGTCCGAGCGGAGAAATCCACTGGAACGCGACACCGGTGGAAACACGGATGTTCCCTGCTTTACTGTAATCAGGAATACCATACTTCTGCATAAGCTCAGTATTGTCCCAATTGGTATCCCACACTGTACCGGCATCCACAAAGAGTGATGTGCGGACAGAATTCGTGTATTTTTCGTCGATAAACGGTGTCGGAGTGATCAGTTCCATACTGGCCACCGCCATCGCGTTACCCCCGATAGCATCACGGGACGGGCTGTCGCTGCGTAACTTATCGGATGCCCCATCATAGTAGACTGCTTTCGGACCGATGGTATTCGAGCGGAAACCACGGACGGTACCGGAACCACCGGCATAGAAGTTCTCATAGAACGGCAATTCTTTGCCGCCGAGACCATCACCGAAGCCTAAACGACCGCGTCCCATCACAACCCAGCTGCCGTTTTCGTCAATCGGGTAGTAACCGGTGGTATCGGCGATCAGTTTATAGTATTCGTTATCAGAGCCCGGAATCGTGACTTTCGCACTCACGGTGGATTTCACACCGGAGGTCGGGAAGTAACCGCGGTCAAGATTGTTATAAACCCAGGCGGTTGTAAACGTGAAGTCATCGGCACGGAATTCTGCGCGATCTTTATAGTTCGGATCTTCACCCATTGAGTGCAGATAACGCCACATATTAACCTGCGGTTCCATACGGGACAGGGTGTTATGCACATAACCCAGACCTAAACGGAAAGAGTTATTTTCGTTGATCGGGAAGCCGAGCGTACCATCCACACCATAGGTTTTGTTGGTGTAACCGGACAAGTCCGCATCATCAGCACGGAAGTCGTTATAGAAGATACGGCCGCCGAGACTCACACCATCTACGGTGAAGAACGGATCAGTCAGTGACAGTTCCGCGTAAGTGGAGTAGTCGTTTTTACTGGCGTTAGCACCGACCTGATAACCGGTACCTAACCAGTTATCCTGGGTGACACCCACCTGGAAGCTGACGCCGCTTTCAGTACCGAAGCCCACACCAAAGTTCAGGGAACCGGTATTACGCTCTTTGACTTTATAAACGACATCGACCTGATCCGGCACACCCGGCACACGCTGGGTTTCCACCTCAACGGTTTCAAAGTAACCGGTACGGTTCAGACGCTCTTTACCGGCTTCAACCAGGTCATTACCTAACCATGCCCCTTCCATCTGACGCATTTCACGGCGCAGAACGGAGTCTTTACTCACGTCGTTACCGGCGAAACGGATCTGGCGGACATAGAAACGGTTACCGGCATCCACATTCACATGCAGAACCACGGTTTTATCGGCTTCATTAATTTCCGGCTGGGTCATGACGCGCGGATACGCATAGCCGTAACGACCGAGCATATTTTTGACATCATTCTCCATTTTGGTGACCTGAGCACCATTATAGAGTGAACCCGGTTCAATGGCGGTCAGCTCGGTGATTTCCGCGGAGTGACCGGCCGTTTCACCCGCAACCTGAACCCCGGCAATCTGATACTGATCGCCTTCGGTCACGTTGATGGTGATATAAATCCCTTTTTTGTCCGGCGTCAGGCTGACCTGAGTCGAATCAATATTGAATTTCGCGTAACCGCGATCCAGATAGAAGCTGCGCAGGGTTTCAAGGTCACCGGCCAGTTTCTGTTTCTGGTATTTCTGGTCAGCCGCCAGGTTCCACCACGGTACATCATCACGCAGCTGGAAACGGTTAACCAGTTCAGCGGTGGTAAATTGTGTGTTACCGACGATATTGATTTGCTGAATAGTCGCGGATACGCCTTCCGCAAAGACGAATTTCACGTCAATACGGTTGCGCGGCAGTGGCGTGACAACGGCTTTTACTGTTGCGTTGTACTTACCGACACTGTGATAGAAATCTTCCAGCCCCTTTTCAATGTTTGACAGCATCGTCCGGTCAAGGGCTTCCCCGACGCGGATACGGGATGCTTCGAGGTTCTGTTTGAGCATGTCGTCCTTCACGGATTTGTTACCCGAGAAGGTGATATTTGCAATGGTCGGACGTTCCTTCACCTGAACCAGCAGTACATTACCTTCACGCAGGACGCGGACATCTTCAAAGTTACCTGTCGCGAACAGTGCGCGAATGGTACGCCCGATATCCTCATCACTGGCCGTGTCGCCGACACGGACAGGCATGTTCAGTAATGCAGCACCAACGGCGACGCGCTGAAGACCTTCAAACTGAATGTCCTGAACCACGAATCCGTCTGAACCGTATGCAGTGAAGCTGCCAAGCAGCAGCGACGCTATGAGCAACTTTTTCATCGCCATCGTTGTTATGCGTTTTCCTTACCGGTCCCGGTCTTCTTTAATCTAGAAGCGGGAGAAATCATTGAAAAGTGCAAGCCCCATCAACAGTACCAGTGCCATTACACCAATACGATAACTGAAGTCTTGTACACGCTCAGACACCGGCCCGCCTTTTATCTTCTCGATAAGCAGGAATAACAGGTGTCCACCATCTAAAACTGGCAGCGGGAACAGATTTATGATCCCTAAATTGACGCTGATGAGCGCCAGAAACATCAGATAATACACTAAGCCGGAATCGGCGGAAATACCGGCACCTTTCGCAATCGATACCGGACCGCTGAGATTATTCAGTTTTACATCACCGGTCACCAGCTTACCGATCATCTTCACGGTCAGATTCATTAACTGCCAGGTTTTCCCGGTCGCCTCGGCAACTGCTTCCACCGGCCCGTACTGATGTTCCGTAATATACTGCGGGTCGAGCGGAATAACCTTTAATTCGACACCGGCAAAACCAATTTGTTTACTGCCGCCGCTGTTTTTTATCTCCGGTGTGAGAGGCACATTAATATGCTCTCCGCCCCGCTCAATCAGTAAATCGAGCGTTTTACCGGGACTATTACGTACAAAGAGCGTAAATGGCTGCCAAACCGAAAGCGGCTCCCCGCTTACTTTAACGATCCTGTCCCCCGGTTGTAAACCGGCTTTTTCAGCAGGCCCCCCGGGGGTCAGTGCATTAATCTCATTGCTGACCGTTGCGGACACCGGCATGATCCCCAGAGACAGAACCGCGTCCTGTTTTTCCGGGTCAAATTTCCAGCGGGTAAGATCCAGACGCTTTTCTGCCGGTGCGGATCCCGGTTCCGGAATCACATTCAGAACGGTAAAATCATCCCCGATTTTACTGATCATCGCCATCCGCACACTATTCCAGTCAGGCGTTTCGATACCGTCAACGGCATTTAGTTCCATTCCGGGCAAAATATTTGCCTGTTCTGCGACCGATCCCGCGCGGATATCCGCCACCACCGGGCGAACTGCCGGCACACCGATCATAAACACAATCCAGTACGCCACGATAGCTAACAAAAAGTTAGCGATCGGCCCGGCACTGACCACCGCCGCCCGCTGACCGACAGTTTTGTTATTGAACGCCTGATGACGGCGCTCCGGCGCCACCGGTGCCACACGTTCATCCAGCATTTTGACATAGCCGCCGAGCGGGATCATGGCGATGACAAATTCGGTTCCGTGTTTGTCTGTGCGCCGCCAGAGTGCTTTACCGAAACCGACCGAGAATCGTTCGACAAAAATACCGCAGCGCCGGGCCACCCAAAAGTGCCCGAATTCATGTACGGTAACCAAAATCCCCAGTGCGATAATAAAAGCGGCTGAGTTCCAGAGAAAAGTCATCATGCGTTTTCTGTCTGCTCCCGGTGTGCTTAAAAGCCGGAGAATACTAACAGGATCAGACCGGCAAATACCGGCACTGCTGCGGTCAGGCTGTCAATGCGATCCATCACACCGCCATGTCCCGGGATCAGCTGACTGCTGTCCTTCACGCCTGACTGGCGTTTAAACATGCTTTCGGTCAGATCACCGAACACGGAAATCAGAACCACAATCACTGACACAATAATCAGGTTTTCCGGCAGTGTCTGTAACGGCGAATAGTGGCTGAACAGCCAGGACACCAGACCGGCGGTAATCAGGCCACCGGCAAGACCTTCCAGGGTTTTTCCCGGCGAGACACGCGGTGCCATTTTGTGTTTACCCAGCAGGCGGCCGAAGGCATACGCCCCGGAGTCCGCCGCCCAGACCAGCAGCATGACATACAGCAGCCACCAGGCACCCTGATACACATCACCGGCCGCATATCCCTGGTTGCGCAGTACCATCATGCCGCTGTAAAACGGAACAATGGTCACCACACCGAAGATCAGGCGGATAATCACAGAATCTTTCCACAACGCAGCGGATTTCGGAAAACTGATCACCAGCAGCACCGCGCAGACCCACCAGACCAGCGCGGCCCACAGGCTGACCTGCACTGTCGTATCCGCCATCAGATTACTCATATCCAGTGTCAGCTGCCACGCAGTCAGACCGGCGGCAAACAGCACACCGGTAACAATACGTTGTCCGCTACCTTTCAGACCGGCAAACTGCGCCCATTCCCAGCCGGCCAGACCACATACAGCAATCACCACCCAGCCGAAATGCTGTGGCGCGAGCATAAACATCGCCAGCAGGACCAGCGGAATTAAAATAATGGCAGTAATTAGACGGTACTTAAGCAACATTTCCTCCCGGAGCCTGCTCAGACTGATCATCAGGTGTGGTTCCGCCGAAACGGCGCTCACGCTGTGTAAAAGAGGTTACCGCATCGCTGAATGCGTTTTCATCAAAGTCAGGCCACAGCACTTCTGTAAAATAAAATTCGGCATACGCAACCTGCCAGAGCAGGAAGTTACTGATACGATGCTCACCACCGGTCCGGATCACGAGATCAATCGGCGGCTGGTCATGAAGTGAGATATGACGGCTGATATCCTGTTCGCTGACATCCTCAGCGGACAGTTCCCCGCGCTGCACCTGTGCTATCACCTGTTTCACACTGTGGGTGATATCCCAGCGCCCGCCGTAGTTGGCGGCGATATTCAGCTGTAAACCGGTATTATTGGCGGTCAGCACCTGACCGCGGCGGATGCGCTCCTGCAGACGCGGACTGAACCGGCTGATATCACCGATAACGGATAATCTGACATTGTGTTTGTGCAGGCTTTTGACTTCGTTATCCAGCGCAAAGACAAACAACTCCATCAGTGAGTGAACTTCCTGTTCAGGACGGTTCCAGTTCTCACTGCTGAAGGCATAAAGTGTCAGGGATTGTATCTGGTTTTTGATGGCAAAACTGACCGAGCTGCGGACCGATTTGATCCCTGCGCGATGGCCGGAAACCCGCAATTTTCCGCGTTTTTTTGCCCAGCGGCCGTTGCCGTCCATAATAATGGCGACATGCTGAGGTCCCGGCTTTTCTGAGGCATTTTCACTGGATACTGTCACGCAAGTTAATCCTTTGAGGTATCGGTTAATACATGGCGTCAGACACAAAAACACCGTGCAGGTTCACGGTGTTGTCTCTGTTTGTCAGTGATAGCGTCATGGTGTCATTAACCGGTCATTAAAAATCTGATTTACAGAAATCGCAACGCTGAACTATATCACTTGCGCTATTCACCGACAAACGCAACCCGTTAATATAAATTAATTACTTCGCGATTTTTCCGATTGATTTGCGGGTCAGTTCCCGCGCCTGTTTATCAATAATAAGGACATCATCAATTGACTGAGGTTCCGTAAACCGGTGATTTTCCACTACCATACGGTTTATTTGCGCGATATCTGTGAAACGGATTCTGTTTTGTAAAAATGCCTGCACGGTTTCTTCATTCGCGGCATTCATTGCCGTGGTTGCCGCCTGCCCGTCATCACAGGCGTCGATCGCCAGTTTCAGGCACGGATAACGGTTATAATCCGGCTCAGTGAATGTCAGGCCGCCCATGCGGGTGAAATCAAGACGTTCAGCCCCGGCGGTGATACGCTCCGGATAACTCATGGAGTAACTGATCGGGGTACGCATATCCGGGGTGCCCAGCTGCGCGATAATGCTGCCGTCAGTATAGCGGACCATGGAGTGGATCACCGACTGCGGATGCACAATCACTTCCATTTGTTTCGCTGATGCATTAAAGAAATAACGCGCCTCAATATATTCAAGACCTTTATTCATCATCGTGGCGGAATCCACGGAAATTTTACGTCCCATTGACCAGTTCGGGTGTGCGCAGGCCTGATCCGGGGTCATATTAGCCAGTTCAGATAAGGTGGTTTCGCGGAACGGGCCGCCGGAGCCGGTCAGGATAATGGAATCAATACCGGCGGCAGTCAGGTCAGCATGCCCGAGCGATAACTGTACGCCGGTTGGCAGGGACTGGAAAATCGCGTTGTGTTCGCTGTCGATAGGAAACAGTTCAGCGCGGCTGGTGCTCATGGCGGCAAAAAACAGACGCCCGCTGGTGATCAGCGCTTCTTTGTTTGCCAGCAGAATACGCTTGTCCGCACGGATAGCCGCGAGGGTCGGCAGCAGCCCGGCCACACCGGTAATGGCAGCCATGACCTGATCCACCTCATCAAGCTGAACCACTTCACAGATAGCGGCACTGCCGCTGAGCACTTCGGTTGCACTGCCGTGGAGTTTCAGCTGAATGCGCAATTCACCGGCAGCCACTTCGTCGGATAACACCGCATAGCGGGGTTTAAATTCCAGACACTGTTCAAACATCGTCTGGACATTTTTCCCGGCAGCCAGAACCACCGCACGGAACAGATCCGGATGCTGACGAATAACCGAGAGTGTGTTTTTACCGATAGATCCCGTGGATCCGAGAATGGCCAAACCTTTCATGATAAATACTCAATGTGACTTTATCGTTATTTCGAATCGCAAAAGTATAGCACTTTGGTCAACGGAGGGTGAGAAGTCATTTCCGCAACTGATAAGTAAAAAAATAGTGCCGTCAGGCACTATTTCTGTATGTTCTGTTCAGCACAGCATCCGGATCAGAATTCCATCAGCTCTTTTTCTTTTGCTGCCAGTGCATCATCGATTTTTTTGATAAACAGATCCGTCATTTTCTGAACGTCGTCCTGGGAACGGCGATCATCATCTTCACTGATTTCTTTGTCTTTCAGCAGTGCTTTGACTTTATCGTTCGCGTCACGGCGGACGTTACGCACAGCAATACGACCCTGTTCAGCGTCACCGCGGACGACTTTGATCAGGTCTTTACGACGTTCTTCAGTCAGTGCAGGAAGCGGAACACGGATAACCGTACCGGCAGATGACGGGTTTAAACCGAGGTCAGAGGCCATAATCGCTTTTTCGATAGCCGGTGACATGGAACGGTCAAACACAGTGATAGCCAGGGTGCGTGAATCTTCCGCAACCACGTTAGCTAACTGACGCAGCGGAGTCGGTGTACCGTAATATTCAACCACGATACCGTCCAGCAGGCTCGGGGAAGCACGGCCGGTGCGCACTTTACTGATTTGGGATTTCAGCGACTCGACGCATTTTTCCATGCGTTCCTGCGCGTCTTTCTGGATTTCATTAATCACGTTATGAGTCCTTGGAAACGGGTAATTTTTCAGACCGTGCCTGTCGCGCGGCCCGCAGTATAATTTTGGCGAATCGATTTATAAATGATACCGTCAAATTCCGCCGGTGTCCCGGCGTTTAGTCACGCGAAATCAAGGTACCTTCGTTCTCGCCCATCACAACACGGCGTAATGCGCCGGGTTTGTTCATGTTGAAAACACGGATTGGCAGGTTATGGTCACGGGCCAGGGTAAAGGCCGCCAGATCCATTACTTTCAGTTCGCGTTCCAGCACATCCTGATAGTTGAGTTTTTCATACAGCACCGCATCCGGGTCTTTGGCCGGATCGGCTGAGTAAACACCATCCACTTTTGTGGCTTTCAGCACCACATCCGCTTCAATTTCGATCCCGCGCAGACAGGCCGCAGAATCTGTGGTAAAGAATGGGTTGCCTGTTCCGGCAGAAAAAATAACCACACGACCGTGACGTAAAAGACTGATTGCCTCAGCCCAGCTGTAATTGTCACAAACGCCGTTGAGCGGAATCGCAGACATCAGCCGCGCATTCACATAAGCGCGATGAAGTGCATCACGCATTGCCAGACCGTTCATCACGGTTGCCAGCATACCCATATGGTCACCGACAACGCGGTTCATACCGGCTTCGGCCAGGCCTGCGCCGCGAAACAGATTGCCCCCGCCAATAACGACACCGACCTGAATCTGCAGTTCAACCAGTTCCTTAATTTCCTGCGCCATACGGTCAAGTACAGTCGCATCAATTCCGAAACCTTCATTCCCTTGTAAAGCCTCGCCACTGAGCTTCAGCAGAATACGTTGATAAACAGGTTTTGCATTGGTAGCCATGGTGTTCTGTCCTAAACAGATGAATTTATTGCCAGAGATACCCGGACGGATGCCCGGATGATAAACAGGGGTACGACAGATAAAACAGAACCGCCTTCCGGCGGCTCTGATATGCAATGATTATTTGCTCATTGCCGCGACTTCTGCAGCGAAGTCAGCTTCAGCTTTCTCGATACCTTCACCCACTTCGAAACGGATGAATGCAGTCACGTCTGCTTTGTTTTCTTTCAGCAGGTCGCCGACAGATTTGCTTGGTTCCATAACGAACGGCTGACCGGTCAGAGAGATTTCGCCGGTGAATTTGTTCATACGGCCGATAACCATTTTCTCTGCGATTTCCTGAGGTTTACCGGACTGCATTGCGATATCCAGCTGGATTTGTTTCTCGTGAGCAACAACATCAGCAGGAACATCTTCAGGTTTGGTATATTCAGGTTTGCTTGCCGCAACGTGCATAGCAATGTGTTTAACCAGTTCTTCGTTTGCGCCGGTTGCAGCAACCAGAACACCGATACGTGCGCCGTGCATGTAAGAACCAACGATGTCGCCTTCTAAGATAGCAGCGCGACGGAAGCTGATGTTTTCACCGATTTTAGCAACCAGTGCAACACGCTGTTCTTCGAATTTCGCAACGATAGCTTCTGCATCAGCCGTTTTCTCAGCCATAACGAAATTCAGGATGTCCTGTGCGAATGCCAGGAAACCGGTATCTTTTGCAACGAAGTCTGTTTCACAGTTAACTTCGATCAGTGCGCCGAATTTAGCATCTGCGCTGACTGCAGATAAGATAACGCCTTCAGCAGCAACGCGGCCTGCTTTTTTCGCTGCTTTTGCCTGGCCGGATTTACGCATGTTATCGATAGCTAATTCGATATCACCGTTTGCTTCAACCAGTGCTTTTTTACATTCCATCATACCTGCGCCAGTACGTTCACGCAGTTCTTTTACCAGTGCAGCGGTAATTCCAGACATGTTATTTCCTCGATGAGCCTGCAGAAACTGTTTCTGCAGGGAGTTGTTCGTATATCAGATGCGTATAGGGAGCCATGACGGCTCCCTAACCATTTGCAGCAATACCTGGTTAATAAGAGCGCTCAGAGAGCGGACTCAGATTATTCAGCGGCTAATTCTTCAGCCTGAACAGCCAGATCCTGTGAACGGCCTTCGCGGACAGACGTCGCGACTGCGCCCAGGTACAGCTTGATTGCACGGATTGCATCGTCGTTACCAGGGATGATGAAATCAACACCGTCCGGATCAGAGTTAGTATCAACGATAGCAAATACAGGGATACCCAGGTTGTTTGCTTCTTTGATTGCAATGTGCTCGTGCTCAGCATCGATAACAAACAGAGCGTCAGGTAAACCGCCCATGTCTTTGATACCGCCCAGGCTATTTTCTAACTTACCAAGTTCACGGGTACGCATCAGCGCTTCTTTCTTGGTCAGTTTGTCAAAAGTACCGTCCTGAGACTGTGCTTCCAAATCTTTCAGGCGTTTGATTGACTGACGGACTGTTTTCCAGTTAGTCAGCATACCGCCTAACCAGCGGTGGTTCACGAAGAACTGGTCACAGCTGATTGCAGCTTCCTGTACCGCTTCGCTTGCAGCACGCTTGGTACCTACGAACAGGATTTTACCTTTGCGTGAAGCGATTTTGTTCAGTTCAGCTAATGCATCGTTGAACATCGGAACAGTTTTTTCCAGGTTGATGATATGCACTTTGTTACGGGCACCAAAGATGAATGGTTTCATTTTCGGGTTCCAGTAACGAGTCTGGTGACCGAAGTGAACGCCCGCCTGGAGCATATCGCGCATGGAAACAGTAGCCATTTTAAACCTCTGTAAATAATAAGTTGGGGTTATGCCTCCACGAATCCCATGCTGCCGACTCCCTGTCAGCGTTAAGCTTCGGAGCACCCCGGCGCACGTGCCGATTCGTGTGTGTTATAACAGTTGAGTTAATTTAAGTTTCCGGCAACCGGGCAAAATACACGGAATGCCGGCGCGCTTTATACCATAAAAGCCGCAGTGATACCACATTTTCTTCAGTTTTCATGCCGGCGGTTATCCGTTGTCTGCCGGGTTTCCGCGCAATGATTGGCATCCTTTTCTCCGGCTGATAACATACTGCGTCTCAGTACCAGTTTCCTAAGTAAAGTAACGGGCATTCCCGGTTCGGATATCAATAATTATGGCAATTACAATCAAAACAGAAGACGACATCGCGAAGATGCGTGTCGCCGGTCGTCTTGCGGCTGAAGTGCTCGAAATTATCGCCCCGCATGTTGTGCCGGGTGTCAGTACCGGTGAACTCGACCGCATCTGTCACGAGCATATTACGGTAAAACAGCAGGCCATTTCCGCCTGTCTCGGTTACCACGGCTTTCCGAAATCTGTCTGTATCTCCGTCAATGATGTGGTCTGCCACGGCATTCCGAGCGAAGATAAAATCTTAAAAAACGGTGATATTGTGAACATCGATGTCACTGTTATCAAAGACGGGTTCCACGGCGACACCTCCGCCATGTTTATCGCCGGAAAACCGACGATTCAGGGTGAGCGTCTGTGCCGCGTGACACAGGAGAGCCTCTATCTGGCACTGCGTATGGTCAAACCGGGCATCCGCCTGCGGACTATCGGCGCAGCTATTCAGAAATTCGCGGAAGACCATGATTACTCTGTCGTGCGCGATTACTGCGGTCACGGTATCGGCGAAGGTTTCCACGAGGAGCCGCAGGTGCTGCATTATGACGGTGATGACGGCGGCGTGGTGCTGAAAAAAGGCATGGCATTTACCATCGAACCGATGCTGAATACCGGTGATTACCGCATCCGTACCATGAAAGACGGCTGGACTGTCAAAACCAAAGATCGCGGTTTATCCGCACAATATGAACACACGCTGGTTGTCACCGATGACGGCTGTGAAATCATGACCCTGCGTAAAGATGAGGAAGGTGTGCTTTCCCGTATTCTCGTTGCGCAGTAACCGCTCTGTATTCATGTCCGGCGCACATGCCGGGCATGATACCTCCCCGCCGTCAGGACGCTGAGGAATAAAACCTGCATGACGACTTCCCCCCGGAAATCCGCCTGTATCATTATTGGTATTGCCACACTGATCCTGCTTGTCATGCTGGTGCCGTTTTATTTCCTGACCAAATCGTTCGGCTGGTGGCAAAAAGAGTTTGTTGCGCGCGGGTATGCTGTCGGTGTGCAGATCCACCAGAATATTTACGAACTGAATCTGTTTGATCTGGCCTTTACCAAACCAATGTTTGATCATCAGTCAGTGTATGTCCCGGCAAGCAGACTGGGCTCCTATTTCACGCTGATTGCATTGTCACAACAGTCGTTTCCGACACGGAAAAATATCCTGCTGCCGACAGAAAATCCCTATTTCAACGGCCGGATCAGCATCACTGCCCTGAATATTGATACCACTGCGCTGTCAACCGAGAGCAGGCAGTACCTGAATGCCGGGGAGAGCTACCGTATCACCCGTCTGACCGCCTCACCGGATCGCGTGCTGTTCAGTTTCAGTACCGATGATAACGCGCCGGACATCCTGCAATCCTCCCCGTACCTGAAGGATATCGTCAATCAGGGCATGTGCCGCACAGACGGACAGAGCAGCGGCTGCGGGATCGCCGAAGATACCTATATTAATCTCAGTGATGTCCTGCATAACTACTTCCGCAGCTGCCTGATTTACCGGGTGGATGATGAAAACAAACGCATTATTCTGCAGTTTATCCCGATGCCCGGCCCGGTGCTGATATAACCCCGGCGGACCGGCAAAAAACTGGTTATTTCCCCGCTGACGCAGTAACCTTGCAGCAGAACGCCTCTGCCACAAGGATCCCGTATGGACAACGCCCGGAATACCGCATCAGCCCTGAAACCCGCCTCGCCGTTATCCTTTACTGATGATGATTTGCAGCTGCCGGTGCTGCGCGAACACCTGGAACATTACCGCCGCTGGCAGGCGGAGGCTTTCCGCGAAGGCCAGCCGGTTCATACCCTGCTGCTGACCCGCAGTGATTATATCGATCAGCTGCTGATCCGCCTGTGGCAGTTTTTCCGTTTTGATGAGGTGGCGGATTTCGCCCTGGTGGCAGTCGGCGGTTACGGTCGCCGGGAACTGCACCCGCTGTCGGATATCGATATCCTGCTGCTGAGCAGAGCCCCGCTGCCGGCAGTACTCACGCCGAAAATCGGTGAGTTTATTGCGGTACTGTGGGATCTGAAACTGACGGTCGGCCACAGTGTCCGCACCCTCGATGAGTGTCTCCGCGAAGGGCTCGGCGACCTGACTGTCGCCACCAACCTGATTGAATCGCGCCTTATCTGCGGCACTCTGCCGCTGTTCCTGCAGTTACAGCGGCAGATATTTAATGACAGCTTCTGGCCGTCACCGCGCTTTTTTGCCGCCAAACTGGCAGAGCAGAAAGAGCGCCACGCCCGCTATCACAGCACCAGTTATAACCTGGAGCCGGATATCAAAAGCAGTCCGGGCGGACTGCGTGATATCCACACCCTGCTCTGGGTGGCCCGCCGTCATTTCGGCGCGACATCGCTGTATGAAATGGCCGGTTCCGGATTCCTGACCGATGCCGAGCGGGAAGAGCTGAATGAGTGTCTGGATATGCTCTGGCGCATCCGCTTTGCCCTGCATTTGTCACTCAGCCGCTACGACAACCGCCTGCTGTTTGACCGCCAGCTCAGTGTGGCGGAGCAACTGGGGTATGACGGCGAACACAATCAGCCGGTCGAGCGGATGATGAAAGCCTATTACCGCGTCACCCGCCGCGTGTCCGAACTCAATGAGATGCTGCTGCAATTGTTCGACGAAGCGATTCTGCACGCCGGGCACCACGATACCCCCAAACCACTTGATAAGGATTTTCAGCTGTACGGCCACCGTATCGGGCTTATCCGTGATTCGCTGTTCAGTGAGGATCCCGCTGCCATTATGCGGATGTTTTACCGCATGGCCTGCGATGACACCATCACCGGCATTCATTCCGGCACACTGCGTCAGCTGCGCCATGCCCGGCGCCACCTCAGTCGCCCGCTGATGGAGTATCCGGAGGCCAGAGAACTGTTTATCGCGATCCTGCGCCATCCGCGTGGTGTGAGTGCCGCGTTTGTTCCGATGCACCGCCACGGCGTGCTGGGTGCCTATATGCCGCTGTGGGGCAATATTGTCGGGCAGATGCAGTTCGATCTGTTCCATGCCTATACCGTGGATGAACACACACTGCGGGTGCTGGGAAAAATCGATACTTTCAGGCTGGAATCTGAGCGGGTGAATCATCCGGTGTGTGTGGATGTCTGGCCGAAACTGCCGCAGCCGGAACTGCTGCGCCTCGCGGCTCTGTTCCACGATATCGCCAAGGGCAGACAGGGCGATCATGCCGTTCTTGGTGCGGCAGATGCACGGGAATTCTGTGAATATCACGGCCTGAATGAAGCAGATACCGATCTGGTCAGCTGGCTGGTGGAAAAACACCTGCTGATGTCGGTGACCGCACAGCGCCGGGATATTCAGGATCCGGAAGTGATCCGTACCTTTGCCGCTGAGGTACAGAGTACAGAGCGGCTCCGTTACCTCATCTGCCTGACCGTTGCCGATATATGGGCGACCAATGCCTCACTCTGGAACGGCTGGCGGCGCAGCCTGCTGCGCGAGCTGTTTATCAGCACCGAGAACCAGTTATTACGCGGAGTGCATAACAAACCGAATCTGCGCCAGCGGATCCGCCACCACCGCGATCGTGCGCTGGCGCTGCTGCGTCAGGACGGTGCCGATGAGCAAAAACTGAACCGGTTCTGGTCGCGCTGTCATGCGGATTATTTTCTGCGCCATACCCCGGAGCAGCTTGCCTGGCACGCCGGGGCGCTGCTGAAAAATGATATGGCATCACCGTTGATCCTGATCAGTAACCAGCGCAGCCACGGTGGCAGTGAGATTTTTATCTGGTGCAACGACCGTCCGTCCCTGTTTGCTTCGGTGGTCAGCGAACTGGATCGCCGCAATCTCAGTGTTCAGAATGCCCAGATTTTTACCAACCGCGACAATATGGCAATGGATTCCTTTGTGGTACTGGAGCCGGACGGCAAGCCTCTCGCTGCCGATCGTCATGATACCATCCGCAAAGCACTGGCGCGTGCGGTCACCACAGACTATGTGCCGAACCACCGCACCCGGACCGCGCCCGCCAAACTGCGCCATTTTGATGTGCCGACGCGGGTGAAGTTTATTCACAATAAACGCGGACTGCGCAGCTACATGGAATTGTATGCGCTGGATAAACCCGGACTGCTGGCACAGGTCGGTCAGATTTTTGCCGGACTGGATCTTCAGCTGCACGGCGCGCGTATCACCACAACCGGCGAAAAAGTCGAGGATATTTTTATTCTGACGGATAAGGATAATAAAGCGCTGGATAAAAATATTCAGGAAGAACTGACTGAGCGGTTGACAAAAGCCCTCAATTCAAAGGATAAAACAGAGTAAATTCATCAAAGCACCAGATAAAAGGAAACAAACACCGATGCAGCAATTACAGGCCATTATTGAATCCGCCTTTGAAGATCGCGCCGCTGTGACACCGGCAACTGCCACCCCGGCACTGCGTGACGCAGTTAATCAGGTGATTGAGTTACTGGACAGCGGAAAACTGCGGGTCGCTGAAAAAATCGGCGGCACCTGGGTGACACATCAGTGGCTGAAAAAAGCAGTGCTGCTCTCTTTCCGCATCAGTGACAATCAGGTGATGGACGGGGCTGAATCCCGTTACTTTGATAAAGTCCCGATGAAATTCGCGGATTACGACCAGGCGCGTTTTGAGCGCGAAGGGTTCCGTGTGGTACCGCCTGCGGCAGCCCGCCGTGGTGCGTTTATCGCCCGCAATACCGTGCTGATGCCGTCTTACGTCAATATCGGTGCCTATGTGGATGAAGGCACAATGGTGGATACCTGGGCGACAGTCGGCTCCTGTGCGCAGATCGGTAAAAACGTGCATCTCTCCGGCGGTGTCGGTATCGGCGGGGTATTAGAGCCGTTACAGGCCAATCCGACCATTATCGAGGACAACTGCTTTATCGGCGCGCGTTCCGAAGTGGTGGAAGGGGTGATTGTGGAAACCGGCTCGGTGATTTCCATGGGCGTGTATATCGGTCAGAGCACCAAAATTTATGATCGCGAAACCGGTGAAATCCATTACGGTCGTGTCCCGGCGGGCTCTGTGGTGGTCTCCGGTAATCTGCCGTCAAAAGATGGCCGTTACAGTCTCTATTGTGCGGTGATTGTCAAAAAAGTGGATGAAAAAACGCGCGGCAAGGTCGGAATTAATGAATTGTTACGCACCATAGACTAATCTCAGAAATAGCGGATAATAACTCCGCTATTTTTTTATCCGTGCATCTTATCTTCCGCCTTTTGCGGCGGAAACAGGACAGAATAACAATCAATAGGTGGCGCACATGTACGACAATTTAAAAAGCCTGGGAATTACGCATCCTGAAGATATTGATCGCTATACGCTTCGCCAGGAAGCGAACAATGACATTCTGAAAATCTATTTCCGCAAGGATAAAGGTGAGTTTTTTGCCAAGAGCGTGAAGTTCAAATACCCGCGTCAGCGCAAGACTATCCAGGATGCACAGGGTTTCAAAGAGATTAATGAGATCAACAGCAACCTGCGTTATGTCATTGAAGAGCTGGATACCATCTGCCAGCAGACCGAAAGCGCAATGCCGGAAATCGACCTGAAACGTAAGATCCTCGACGATCTCCGCCATCTGGAGCATGTGGTGTCCAATAAGATCGCCGAAATTGAAAGCGATCTGGAAAAACTGACCCGCAAGTAACCGGATGAAACAGTGCCGCAGTGCTGCAACGCCGCTGCGGCATTAATTTTCCGTGATCAGCTGACCAGTGCCGCCCAGGTTTTCAGCCACGGCTGCGCAAACTCTTCCGGTGCAGCAACGTCTGCGCCGTCAATCACCAGCATCTCGCCGATACGCTGCGCATGCTGTTCCTGCAGTAACTCATTGAACTGACGACCGCCGCCGGCGAAATTATCATAACTGCTGTCACCCAGCGCAATAATACCGTAACGCAGTGACGGCTGGTAACCGATGTCATCCCGCAGACCGGCAAACAGTCCGCGGATATTATCCGGCAAATCGCCCTGCCCGGTGGTGGAGGTGATCACCAGCACCACATCCGTGAGATAATCTTTCCACTGCGACAGTTCCGGTTCATCAAATAACACCACTTCATGACCGGCCTGCTCCAGAATGGTCTGCGCCTCTTCCCCCACAGCCAGCGAGTTGCCGTAAACTGTGCCGATAAAAATACCGATACGTGCCATTATCCGTCCTTTTTCATCAGTAAAATCAAATTATTAATAAATCAGGGTAATGTCCAGCCAAGCTGTTCCGCCACCCGCTGCCAGGTTTCATCAAAACCGGCATGCAATACCAGCGGCTCTCCGCTGACCGGATGTGTCAGCGCCAGTTCCGACGCGTGCAGCATCAGCCTGCGGCTGCCGAAATGTTCTGTAAAGCCCCGGTTCTGACGCAGATCGCCGTGTGCGGTATCACCGATAATCGGATGCCGCAGATGCTGCATATGGCGGCGCAGCTGGTGTTTACGTCCGGTTTCCGGTTTCAGTTCTGTCAGGGTAAAACGGGAGGTGGGATAGCGCCCGATAGCCACCGGACATTCCACTTTCGCCAGCGGGCGGTAGTGTGTCACCGCCGGTTGCGCCGGTTTTTCCGCCGCAAATTTATCAGCAATTTTATCCAGCTCCTCCACCAGCGGGTAATCCAGCGTCGCCGTTTCTTCTATCCAGCCGCGCACCACCGCATGATAGGTTTTCTGCATTTCATGCCGTTCAAGCTGTTGTGACAGCAGCCGCGCCACCTCTGATGACAGCCCCATCAGCAGCACGCCGGAAGTCGGTCTGTCGAGACGGTGAACCGGAAAAACATGCTGACCTATCTGGTCGCGCAGTGTCTGCATCACAAACACCGTTTCATGACGGTCAAGCCAGCTGCGGTGTACCAGCCATCCGGCGGGTTTATTCACCGCGACGATATGTTCATCCTGATAACAGATTTCCAGTAATGGTTTTTCCGGTAATGATTTTTCCGGTAATGGCGTGTCCTGCAATGATCGTGTCACGCGAAAAGCCCGTCCAGTGCCCGTAAATGGTTAAGCAGCACCAGATAGCGTGCGGCCTGGTCATCTCCCCGGTAATGTTCTTCAAAATACGGGGCTATCTGAAAGGCGGACGGCAGTGCCGCGCCCTGCTCAATCATGGCATACAGACGCGGGATAAGGATCCACTGTAACCATTCGTGGGCATTCATGGTATCCACCGCAAACGGCAGTTCACTCTCAAATGCATCTGCCGCCGGAGGCTGCCCCTGCCACAGATCGACGGCGCGCATCTCGTTCTCGATGTCCGTCAGGATCGCAGTAATCTGCTGATGTTTTGTCATAACTGAAACCTGTTTACGCTGTAAAATTCATTTTCCGCAGCCAATGCCGCTGATATCTGTAGCGTAACATTGAGGTCAGATAAGTAAAAATCAATTCCTGTCCGGAAGACATAAAAAGGCATAACGGGGATTTGCGGGAGGATTAAAAACGAGGGGGAAAATCCCCCTCGTTTCTAATAAAATAACATCCTGTCTCTGCTGAAAATACATCCGTGTATTTCCGTCCACTTCCTTATGGGCACGGACAGCATGCCGCAGCACGGCGTGGCAGGCAATAATACCGGCGCTAAATCACCGTGGTATAAAAATATCAATTAACTGAATTTAAAGATTATTTTCAGTAATCCGCAATTTCCCGGCAAGTGGTATTACAGTTATCTCCGGTAAAATCCCACACCGCTGTCAGTGATATTTATACCGGGCATACCGCCGTCAGCTGTGACAGGAACGATGCGGTGTCCGCTGCCAGCACACGGCGTTTTGTGGTGCCGAACGTTTCAAGGATCACTTCACCGTTCAGATTACAGACAGAAATCATGTCGAATTCCGATTCCAGCGTGGCGATAAACTGTGTCGGCGGCAGTTTCAGGCGGCGCTGCGTAACCAGATGACCAATCAGGTTTTCCTGTAAGCGGATAAAATCATCCTCACTCCAGACCTGTACCAGACTGAGCTGAATGTCCTCGAAAACAGCCTGCATATCCCCGGCAAACTGCTGTGTGTAAAATTCACTGATATCCGGGTGCAGCTGAATATCCAGTGCTTTTTCAACCGGCTGCAAATGCGTGTCTGCGGTGAATTTCGCCGGTTCCCAGTACACACACTCATCACCGGTGCGGATAATACACGGGGAAGGAATACCATAAAGATCGTGACTGATCGGCGGTAAACCTGTTTTTTCCTGCCATAAACCGACATAATGCCGGGTAAACTGATGTAACGCCTGAGAAACTGTGCGGGTCATATCGCAAAACCTGTTAAACATAAAAGTATCATGCCGCTATAGTAACGTATGACAGACTGTATTGGCGACAGGCGGTACTATTTTTCACCTGAGGTAAAAGGGTTATTTATGTCTCTGTATGAAGGAAAGGCGGAACTGGCGTCACTGACGCTCGGTAAAAAAACCGGTTATGAGCAGCATTACAATCCCGCTCTGTTACAGGGTGTGCCGCGCAGCCTCAACCGGGATGCACTGCATCTGCATGCGGATGATCTGCCTTTTCGCGGCGCAGATCTGTGGACCCTCTATGAGCTTTCCTGGTTACAGCCGAACGGCGTGCCCTGCGTTGCGCTCGGCTATGTTTCTCTTGATGCCGCCGGGCTGAACCTGATCGAATCCAAGAGCTTCAAACTCTATCTCAACAGCTTTAACCAGACAGTATTTGCCTCTGCGGATGATGTCCGCCGCACACTGGAACAGGATTTAAGCGCCTGCGCACAGGGAGCGGTGACGGTGGAACTGCTGCGCCCGGATCAGTTCACGGAACAAAAAATCATTGATTTTACCGGCGAATGTATTGATTATCAGGATATTACGATTACGGATTATCAGTTCAGCAGTGATTATCTTATTGATGCCGTCAATGAAAATGACGATGTCGTTGAAGAAACGTTAGTCAGCCACCTGCTAAAATCAAATTGCCTGATTACACAGCAGCCTGACTGGGGCTCCGTTGCCATACAGTATCGCGGGCCCAAAATTGATCGTGAAAAACTGCTGCGGTATCTGGTGTCATTCCGCAACCATAACGAGTTTCATGAGCAGTGTGTTGAGCGGATTTTTACCGATCTGAACACACACTGCCGCCCGGTTGCCCTGACTGTCTACGCCCGTTATACACGGCGCGGCGGGCTGGATATCAATCCGTGGCGCACCAATACGGACTTTACACCGTCTGCGGACCGTCTTGCCCGTCAGTAAGGCAGACAGCGCGCAACCTGTACGACTACAATTTATCCACGGGATAACAAGGAGTTTTACTTGATCACACATATCAGCCCGTTAGGCTCTATGGATCTGCTTTCCCAGCTTGAAGTTGATGTTCTGAAACGGACAGCAAGCAGTCACCTGTACCGTCTGTACCGCAACTGTTCGCTGGCGGTGCTGAATTCCGGCAGCCAGATGGATAACAGTCATGAATTACTGTCCCGTTTCCCGGATTTTGATATTAACGTACTGCGCCGTGAGCGCGGGGTAAAACTCGAACTGGTGAACCCGCCGCAGAATGCGTTTGTTGACGGCAAAATTATCCGTTCACTTCAGGCGAACCTGTTTGCCGTGCTGCGCGATATTCTGTTCGTCCAGACCCAGATCACCGATGCCGAGCGCTGCCGCGGCCTGAATCTGGACAACAGCGCGCATATCACCAACCTGATTTTCTTTATTCTGCGTAACGCCCGCGCCCTGCATATTGATGAAGATCCGAATATGATCGTCTGCTGGGGCGGTCACTCCATCAATGAAACCGAATACCTGTACGGGCGTAAAGTCGGCAACGAGCTGGGGCTGCGTGAACTGAATATCTGTACCGGCTGCGGGCCGGGTGCCATGGAAGCGCCGATGAAAGGCGCGGCTGTCGGCCATGCCCAGCAGGGGTACAAAAACAGCCGTTTTATCGGTCTGACCGAGCCGTCCATTATTGCCGCCGAGCCGCCTAACCCGCTGGTCAACGAACTTATCATCATGCCGGATATCGAAAAACGGCTGGAGAGCTTTGTCCGTCTGGCACACGGGATCATCATCTTCCCGGGCGGCGTCGGCACAGCTGAAGAGCTGCTCTACCTGCTGGGGATCCTGATGCATCCTGACAACAAAGATCAGGTGCTGCCGCTGGTGCTGACCGGGCCGAAAGAGAGCGCTGACTATTTCCGTGTGCTCAATGATTTCGTGATCAACACCCTGGGCGAAGAAGCCACCCGCCATTATCAGATCATTATTGATGATCCGGTGGAAGTTGCCCGCGTGATGAAGCGCGCCATGCCGGAAGTGAAAGACAACCGCCGCAGCACCGGGGATGCTTACAGCTTCAACTGGTCGATTAAAATTGCCGGTGATCTGCAGCATCCGTTTGAGCCGACCCATGAAAATATGACCGCGCTGAACCTGTACCGCAATCAGGAGCCGGAAAAACTGGCGGCCGATCTGCGCCGTGCGTTCTCCGGTATTGTCGCCGGTAACGTGAAAGAAAACGGTATGCAGGCCATCGCACAGCACGGGCCGTTCAAAATCCACGGCGAAGAGGCCATTATGCAGCGGATGGATGTGATGCTGCGCGGATTTGTGGAACAGCACCGGATGAAATTACCGGGCGGCACGGCTTACGAGCCATGCTACGAAATCATCCGCTGATACTTTTTCTCTGAACTGTTTCCCCGCCGCCGGCGGGGAAATTATATATAACGACTATGATCCATTTACTGATTATCGATGCAATGAATCTGATCCGCCGGATCTACGCCGTGCAGAGTCAGTCCGGCCTGCTGGTCTGTGAACAGGCGCTGATGCAGATCCTGAATCACGCACAACCGACACACGCGGTCACGGTCTTTGATGAAGACGACCGCCGTCACAGCTGGCGTCATCAGCTGCTGCCGGGTTACAAAGCCGGACGCAGTGAGATGCCGGAGGTTGTCCGGCAGGAACTGCCGCTGCTGCGGGAAATGTTTGCCCGTCACGGTATCAAAGCATGGCATTCCGAAGGGGATGAGGCGGATGATCTCGCCGCCACACTGGCACACAAAGTCGGTCAGGCGGGACACAGAGTGACGATTGTCTCCACCGACAAAGGCTACTGCCAGCTGCTCTCCCCGCAGATTCAGATCCGCGACTATTTTCAGAAACGCTGGCTCGATATGCCGTTTATTGCCGCTGAATTTGACGTTACCGCGCAACAATTACCGGATTTCTGGGGCTTAAGCGGTATCAGCAGCAGTAAAATTCCCGGCATCACCGGTATCGGCCCGAAAGCAGCATCCGCGCTGCTCGGCACCTTTGCCGATCTGGATTCACTCTACAGCAATATTGACCAGGTGCCGGAAAAATGGCGTCAGAAACTGATCGACGGAAAAGCCATGGCTTACTGCTGCCGTGACGTCGCCACCCTGAAGCGGGATCTGCATTTACAGGGAAATCTCAGTCAGCTGCGTTTACCGGCAGGAAAAAAACCTTAAACCAGATAAACGGAATGCCTGCATTTACTCAGCGTCGCTATATTGCCGGTACTTTTGTGGTAATCGGCATGATCATACTGCCGGCAGCAGCCTGTCTTGCCTGTTTCGTTTCTGCCTCGTCCGGAATAATCCCGTCCGAATTTAACTTAAGTTGAAATCGTTAGGTAAACCGCCGGGCATCCTCTACACTCTCCGCGTTATTAACATTAACCAGCCGACGGATGGCCTATGTTTACGAAAGCACGCATTGTTTTAGGGATTTTTGCTGTTGTTGGTTTGCTGATGCTGATGGGCGGCAGCTACTTTTACCTTTCCGGTTATTCACAGGAAAAAAACGGGATTGTGGTCAGCGGACAGATCATCGATCTGTCTGTTCATCGCTCGGATAACGGCACGTCATATTGCCCGGTGGTGAAATACACTGACGGGCAGGACGAGTATGTTATGAAGTCCTCTTATTGCAGCAGCGGATACCGCAATGCACTGGGTGACGATATTGATGTGATTTACCCGCCGGGCAGCCCGGATCACGCAGTTATCCACTCCTTCGGCGGCCTGTACGGCGGAGCTGTGGTTCTTCTCGGGATGGGGGCAGTATTTGCCCTGGGCGGCACTCTGCCGCTGGCTGTCATGTATCTGCGGGGGAAATCCGGTCAGCGTCTGCTGCGGGAAGGGATGCCGGTCAACGCCCGGTTCACTGACGTGATCATGAACACCATGATCAGTATTAACGGACGCAGCCCGTTTCAGATTGTGGCACAAGGGTATAACAGCGCTGACAATACAGTGAAACTGTATTACAGCCACAATCTTGCATTTGACCCGGCACCGTTTATTCATCAGGAATTTATTACTGTTTATGTGGACCAGAAAAATCCGGATAAATATTACATGGATACTTCTTTCCTGCCGAAAGTGAAGTGATACAAAAAAGAATCCCGGCAATCATTGCCGGGATGACTCATCAGAATACCCGATCCGGGTTATACGCTCCCCACACCCGCTGAACATGCACCGTAATTTCCTCACGGTCATGATACAGATGCTTCGCATGGATCAGCGCATTTACGCCCTGCTCTTTCATTTCAGCAGCCATTTTTTCGAGGATATGCGATACCTCTTCATAGCGTTTTTTCATCGGCAGTTTGAGGTTGAAAATCGTCTCGCGGCACCAGCCGTTAACCATCCAGGTGGTCATCAGCGCAGCCACTTTCGCCGGTTTTTCCACCATATCACAGACCAGCCAGGTAATATTTTTGGAGGTCGGCACAAATTTAAAGCCGTCCTCACGGAGATGGCGCACCTGACCGGTTTCCATCAGGCTTTCGGCCATCGGGCCGTTATCCACCGCCTGAACACGCATACTGTGTTTCACCAGCTGATACGTCCAGCCGCCCGGACATGCGCCCAGATCCACCGCCTGTAATCCGCCTTCCAGACGCTCTTCCCACTCGTCATACGGAATAAACATGTGGAACGCTTCTTCCAGCTTGAGGGTGGAACGGCTAGGTGCATCTGACGGGAACTTCAGACGCGGGATGCCCATGTAGAACATCGAGTTATTATTTGAATACGAATAACCGACATAGCAGCAGCCCGGTGCGATAAAGAAAACATGAATGACCGGACGGCCCCGGTTCTCTTTTGCCAGCAGCAGTTTTTCCTGACGCAGCGCTGAGCGCAGCGGTACCGTGAATTTGCGGCAGAACTTCATCAGCTCTTTGGCTTCATTGGTGTCAGGCACTTCGACGCGCAGCTCACCCGCACGCTCCACCACACCGGTCAGCATCCCCATGATCGGTGTGATCCGGTCATTTTCGGGTAAGTTTTTCAGCAGTTCGCCGACAACGATCATCTGACGGGCAAAAATCAGCTCTTTAAACGGGATCTCTTTTGCAATGCGATCGGCATCATCCGGCTGATAGCATTCAAAAATGACATAACCGCTGTTCTCTTTCACCCGCGGGAAACCAAAAATCTCAAGACGCCCGGCTTTATCCGTGATCTCAGCGGCACACTCTTTCTCAAAACCCGGACGGCAATATAATGCTATTTTATTCATGGCCGGAAGCCACTTTCCTTAGACGCAACGCGCCAATCAATACACAAAACCAGCCTAACAGGAAAC
The DNA here is from genome assembly GCF_043105645.1 of Morganella sp. TYF_1. Lineage (NCBI taxonomy): Bacteria > Pseudomonadati > Pseudomonadota > Gammaproteobacteria > Enterobacterales > Morganellaceae > Morganella > Morganella sp. TYF_1. The sequence goes on from NZ_JBICLU010000011.1 coordinate 42,531, forward strand.
TTACCCCGCCAACCGGCGTAAAATAGGCAAAATATTTCATCTGTAACAGCGCCATACAATACAGGCTGCCGGAAAACAGCAAAATGCCGATCCCGAAAAACAGTCCGCTCCAGTAAAACCACAACACCACTTTGCGCATCAGAACCGCAGCAAGCCCCATCAGAGCGAGTGTGTGTGAGATCTGGTACTGGAGACCCAGATTAATCCAGTCCATCTGGTGCTTTGCCAGCACCGGAGTTAAAAGGTGCGATCCTATTGCGCCGAATGCAACATAAAAAAAGCCGCTGAAACCGGCAAAAATTAACATCAACCGACTATTCATTTGCCATACCTTATGTGATGTTCAGGTTAATCCTGCTCACTTGTCATCCAACCTAGTTTTTCCTGTTCACTCGCCGCCTGCGCCATAATCCACTGACGGAATGCTGCGATTTTACCGGAATCAGCCTGACTGTCCTGACACACCAGATAAAACGCATTTTTACTGACCAGAATATCTTTAAACGGGCACACCAGGCGACCGGCATCCAGTTCATTTTTTGCCATAACATTATTGACCAGTGCCACGCCCTGCCCGTGTACTGCGGCCTGAATCACCATTGCACTGTGGCTGAAAATCGGCCCGTGCTGCACATTGACCTGCTGCTGTAAATCCGCCTGGCGGATATACGCCTGCCAGTCACGGCGGGATGAATCATGCAGGAGTGTATGATACGACAAATCGGTCAGTGTTTTGAGCGGTCGTTCACCGGTCATCAGTGACGGCGCACACACCGGGATCAGATATTCCGCATACAGCCGGTCTGTACGCAGACCCGGCCAGTTACCTCTGCCGTAAAAAATCGCCACATCCACATCATCAGCCAGTTTATCTTCTTCGCGGTCAACCGCCTGGATCCGCACATCAATCCCCGGGTAGGCCTGATGAAAACCGGACAGACGCGGCACCAGCCACTGAATCGCGAAACTCGGTGACAGACTGACCGTCAGTGCCCCTTTGGCACTGCGCGCCTGAAGTTTGCGTGTGGCATCGTTTATCGCTGAGAAGATTTCCTTTATATCGAGATAATAACTCTGCCCCTCTTCCGTCAGCAACAACGAACGGTTCCGGCGGCGGAATAATTTCAGCCCGAGGAAATCTTCCAGGCTTTTCATCTGATGGCTCACGGCAGCCTGGGTCACAAAAAGCTCTTCCGCCGCCTTAGTAAAACTTAAATGACGGGCGGCAGCATCGAAGACACGCAGTGCGTTGAGCGGAGGCAATCGTTTGGACATTTTCTGGTTTTTCTGTCAGATCCGGATACCGGTAACGTAAGTTTATTCGGGATTAGTTTTTGTAATCCGAAGCATTATAAATTGTCCCTTGATGATACACCAGCAAATACCTATAGTATGCCCACTTCCTGAGCCGGAACGAAAAGTTGAACGGTAGCGATACTGCAAAACTTTTGGCTATGTGGTTGTGATGTTGTGTTTGCAAGTTGTCCGGGAGTTCCGGACATAGTAGCTTAAGCTACTGTTTTTTTCACTTCCTGTACATTTACCCTGTCTGTCCATAGTGATTTTTTGAATGCACCGCCGATTGCGGTGCTTTTTTTTGCCTTCCGTCCGGCAGATACGCGTCCCCCGTCTGGAAAGCCGCCACAATGTTGATTATAGTAAACCGTCGCCGACGGTACTGCCGCCGCGATCCGGCCGGTCACCGCCAGGCTCGCGCCTCTGATGTACCGGATACCGCACTTTTTGCATAAGCTCTGTTTATCTCAGGCTGCCGTTGATAACACTGATGAAAACCTTTTCTCCCGATACATTCCGCCGTGCCTTCCCCGGGGCTGCCGGTGACACTGTTTTTCTCGACAGCGCCGCCACCGCCCTTAAACCGGAGGTGATGACACAGGCTACCGCCCGCTATTATCAGAATGACAGCGGCGCGACCGTTCACCGCAGCCATCACCGGCAGGCCAGAGCCGTCACTGAACAGTTTGAGCAGACTCGTGACGCCGTGCGGCAGCTGATTCAGGCTGAAGATGCCCGCAGCTGTATCTGGACAAAAGGCACCACCGAATCCCTGAACCTGGTCGCTCAGGGCTTTTTCCGCCCGCGTCTGCAGCCGGGGGATGAAATCATTGTCAGTGAGATGGAACATCATTCCAACCTGATCCCGTGGATCATACTGGCACAGCAGACCGGAGCAACCCTGGTGAAATGGCCGCTGACGGCGGACAGAACGCTTTGCTGCGATCAGCTGGCAACCCTGCTGTCACCGCGCACCCGGCTGGTGGCGGTCACGCAGATGTCCAATGTTACCGGATACCGGCCGGATATCGCCCGTGCGGCACAGCTGGCACATCAGCACGGCGCACTGATTGTCGCTGACGGTGCTCAGGGCGTGGTTCACCATCCGCTGAATGTCACCCTCAGTGATGTTGATTTCTATGCATTTTCCGCCCACAAGCTCTATGGCCCGAACGGGCTGGGTGTGCTGTATGGTCGTCAGGAACTGCTCCGTGATATGCAGCCGTGGCAGGGTGGCGGCAAAATGCTGACCGACACCGACTTTTTCAGCTTCACCCCTGCTCCGGTTCCCGCCCGTTTTGAAGCAGGAACACCGAATGTGGCCGGTGTTACCGCGTTCGGGGAAACCCTGCGCTGGCTGGATACCATCGATCTCACCGCCGCCCACGATTACACCATTGCACTGTGTGACAGTGCGGAGCAGCAACTTGCGGCACTGCCCGGTTTCCGCAATTACCGCAGCCCAGGCAGCCCGCTGCTGGCCTTTAATATCGATGGTATTCATCACAGTGATATTGCCACGCTGCTGGCGGAAAAAAATATTGCCCTGCGCCACGGACAGCACTGCGCGCAGCCGCTGTGTCAGGCGCTGGGCACGGAAGGCTGTCTCCGGGTCTCTTTTATGCCGTATAATCAGCCGGATGATGTCCGTCAGCTGGTGCAGGCGGTACAGTTTGCCCTTGAAATCCTGGCTGATGACTGAGAGAAAAAGATGACACACACATTCCCGGCACACCCGTTCGGTCACACTATCCGCCGTGAGCAGCTCACGGAAACCTTTTCCGCCTGCCGCTCATGGGAGGAAAAATACCGTCAGCTGGTGATGCTGGCACGTCAGTTACCGGCACTGCCGCCGGAAAGCAAAGGTGAAGAGACCGAAATCAAAGGCTGTGAAAACCGCGTCTGGCTGGATGGCACTCTCAGCAACGATGGTACGCTGCATTTTTGGGGGGACAGTGACGGGCGGATTGTTAAAGGTCTGCTGGCGGTACTGCTGACCGAAGCGGAAGGCCTGACACCGGCGGCACTGTTATCCGCGGATTTATCCGCAGCGTATCAACAGTACGGGCTGAGCTCGCAGCTCAGCCAGTCCAGACAAAACGGGATTCAGGCACTGATTGATGCCGTCCGCGCCATTGCACAGCGGTTCAGCGCCTGAAAGACTTACTCAGCCGCAGCACGCTCCGCTTTTGCCATCAGTTTTTTCAGTGCATGAGAGACCGCCACAAACCCGAAGGATGCCGTGACCACGGTGGCGGCACCAAACCCGGCAGCACAGTCCATCCGCATACTCCCTTCCGTACTGTTTTTCATACCACAGGCCGCGCTGCCATCCGCCTGCGGGTAACGCAGCGGCTCTGTCGAGAACACACAATCAATCCCGAGCCGTCCTTTGCCGTTTTTACGCACACCGTAGTCTGATTTCAGGCGTTCACGCAGTTTCGCCGCCAGCGGATCCTGTAAGGTTTTCGCCAGATCCGCGACCTGAATCTGTGTCGGGTCGATCTGCCCGCCCGCGCCGCCGGTGGTGACCAGCGGAATTTTGTTGCGCCGGCAGTAAGCCAGCAGTGCCGCTTTCGGGCGGACGCTGTCGATAGCATCGATCACATAATCAAATCCCGGGCTCATCATATCAGCGATATTGTCCGGCGTGACAAAATCATCCGTACAATGCACCTGACATTCCGGGTTGATAGCCAGGATCCGCTCCCGCATCACCTCAATTTTCGGCTGCCCGACCGTACCCTGCATGGCGTGGATCTGCCGGTTGGTATTGGTTACGCACACATCATCCATATCAATCAGTGTAATAGCACCTATACCGGTACGCGCCAGCGCTTCCGCCGCCCACGATCCGACACCGCCGATGCCAACAACACAGAAATGAGATCGGGCAAACAAACGGAGCGCCTGCTGACCATAGAGACGACCAATACCGGCAAAACGCTGCAGATAAGCATCAGATAAAAGGGTTTGCATAATACAGAAACCTGCGGTGAAAAATGACAGAAACGACTAAGAAATAATGCGGGTGCATACTTCATTGCGAAGTATACACCGCAAGAATGAAAGACTACAGCACCGGGTTCAGGATCGGCGGGATCCCTTTTTTCAGTACCCAGACACGGCCGTAGTGATTGTAGAAACCGGCCATCAGCCCGGCATCGTGACCGATACCGTGATAGATATCGAAGTGATGCCCCTTGATAGCGCCGCCGACATCCAGTGCGATCATCAGACGCATATCATAACGGCCGGTAAAATTACCCTGGTTATCCAGCACCGGAACTTCCGCCAGCAGCGTAGTCCCCGGCGGGATCAGGGTTTTATCCGAGGCCACAGAGGCTTTGGCAATCAGCGGTACCGCGCTCGCCCCTTTTACCGGTGCAAACTGCTTTGGCGTGAAAAAGACAAAAGAGGCGTTTTGCTCCAGTAATTCCTGCACTTCCTGCGGAGAGTGACTATCGGCCCACTTGCGGATCGCCAGCATCGACATATCTTTCTTTTCCACCTCGCCGCGCTCGATCAGAACACGACCGATACTGGTATAACCGTGTCCGTTTTTTCCGGCATACGCGAAAAAGTTCAGCTCAGAACCATCGCCAAAATCAATATAAGCGCTGCCCTGAACATCCATCAGGAAGTTATCCATCAGTGAATTGCTGTAGGCGAGGACATAGTTATCACTCAGCGCCCCGTTATAAATCTGAGCACGGCTCGGCAGGCGACCGCCTTTTTTCGGCGGCATGCGGTAGATAGGATACTGAAACTCCCCCTGACGGGTATGACGGGCCTGAACAACCGGGGTGTAATAGCCGGTAAACTGTACGTTTCCGTAGTTATCTTTACCTTCCATCTGATAACTGTGCAGGTTGAACTGCCGCAGCTGCGCGGTATCCGCACCGGAACGCAGCCAGTTTTCAACCGCCCGGAAGTTATCACTGTACTGGTTGTACAGACGCGGAGAGGTCGTCCGGATGGCTTCCACCTGTTTCAGAAAGTCAGGGCCGTTGACCGGTATACCGGGGCTGTTGACGTTAGCCACTTCCTGTAAATTCTGCGTCAGATGCCCGTCTTTATACTGCTGACCTTTATCTGTCGGGCGGGATTCACAACCGACTAATAACGAAAACAATACACCGCACAACAAATACCTGCCGGTTTTGCTCATACCCATCTGCCAACCAATAATTTGAATTAATACAATATGTATGAGAACGATATCAAATCGCTTTTATTATGCAACCGCTTTAATTTTTTATCGCTGAGCAATCATCCGGCCAAATGAATAAAAAACAATCAATCGGCCGGATAATTAACCGAATCAGGGGGCGGGATAGCTTTTTATCAAGAAAAAACTTGCATCAGCTCTCATCCTGAGTATAGTGGGCGCCTCACAGACGCGGGATGGAGCAGCCTGGTAGCTCGTCGGGCTCATAACCCGAAGGTCGTCGGTTCAAATCCGGCTCCCGCAACCAATTTTTGAAATGTGTGGTCTGTGAATACAATGTAATATGCTCAGTTAATGATATTCGGACGCGGGATGGAGCAGCCTGGTAGCTCGTCGGGCTCATAACCCGAAGGTCGTCGGTTCAAATCCGGCTCCCGCAACCAACCTTCATATCATTAACAAAATCGGACGCGGGGTGGAGCAGCCTGGTAGCTCGTCGGGCTCATAACCCGAAGGTCGTCGGTTCAAATCCGGCCCCCGCAACCACTCTTCTGACAGATTTTCCTGTCACTTTTCCTGAAAAACACAAAACACGTCACTGAAACACGATTATTTCAGCACATAACGCTGCTTGTACTGTATGTGTCCGTTTCACACCACATCCTTGTGATGCATTGTCTTTGTTCTGTTCTCAGTTGCGCCGCGCAACGGCTCCGCCATTGGCAAAATACGCCTTAATCCCCTGAAAAATCGAATTAGCCATCTCCTGCTGGAATTTGGCGGTTTTCAGCAGACGCTCTTCCTCAAGGTTACTGATAAAGGCGGTTTCCACCAGAATCGACGGGATATCCGGTGCTTTCAGTACCGCAAACCCGGCCTGATCAACCGTCCGTTTATGCAGTTTGTTGACATTTCCCATCCGTTTCAGCACTTCTGAACCAAATTTGAGGCTGTCTTTGATACTCGCACTCTGCACCATATCAAACATGGTCTGATCGAGGTATTTGTCACCGCTTTTGCTGACCCCACCGATTTTATCCGCATCGTTCTGGGTCTGGGCCAGATATTTCGCGGTATTACTGGTTGCTCCCCGCGTCGAAAGCGCAAAGACCGACGAACCTCTGGCAGAGCGGTTGGTAAAGGCATCCGCATGAATTGAGACAAACAGATCCGCCCGCATTTTTCGGGCTTTCGCCACGCGCACTGACAGCGGGATAAACACATCCTCGTTGCGTGTCATATAGGCACGCATACCCGGCTCACGATCGATCAGCGATTTCAGACGACGGGCAATCTGCAGCACCACATCTTTTTCGCGGGTTTTGTATTTCCCGATAGCACCGGGGTCCTCTCCGCCGTGGCCCGGGTCAATCATAATAACGACCGGCCTGTCCTGACCGGCTTTACCCGGTTTCGGCGTTTCACGCGGCAGGCTCTCTTCCAGGTCACCGCGGTTGTAATCTTCCAGCAGTGCCAGCAACGGATCGTCTTCTGTCGCAGCACCATTTTTCGGATAAAAATCAAGCACCAGACGGTTTTTAAACTCCGCGACCGGGGTCAGTTCCAGCACCTGCGGGCTCATCGCCTGTTTCACTTCAAATACCAGGCGGACAGTCTGCGGGTCATTCTGACCGACACGGATCAGCTTCAGATGCGGATCGCGATCCTGCACCTGCTTATCCATGCCTTTCAGCACACTGTTGAGATGTACATTTTTCAGATCAACAACAATACGTTCCGGGTTTTGCAGTGAAAACTGCTTATATTTCAGCGGATGATCCGACTCAATAGTCACACGGGTATAACTGGATGCCGGCCAGATACGCACCGCCACAATTTGTGACGATGCCGCAAAGCCGAACGGGCTGATACTCAGCAGACAAAACGCCGCTGCGCCTTTCAGTAACAGACGGCGTGACGCATCATGTTCAGAATGACTCATGAAAAAATATCCATAGCGTAAATCAAATCAACAATAACCGGTGCGGATTATAAAAACCGGAAAATAAAGAAACAGAACAATTTATTCCGTAAATAATTTAAACGGCACTTTATCTAATCATTTGCGCCCTGTCATTATGCATTTTTGGCTTATATGGCGATAACACGGCATAAAACCCGGCAAAATCTTCACCGGCGACCAAAATTTACACTTGCTATTCCTGCGCAAAAAGAATAAAAATACATAAATTCCGAATAAAAATTCACTTGCGAGGGGTGTTATGAAAGAGCGCAGTATCGAACTGGTGGACGGATTTCGTCAGTCGGTTCCTTATATTAATGCTCACCATGGCAAAACATTTGTGGTGATGCTGGGCGGCGAAGCTATCGAGCATGAAAATTTTCCCGGTATTGTTAATGATATCGGCTTACTGCACAGCCTCGGCATCCGCCTGATTGTGGTGTACGGCGCCCGTCCGCAAATTGAAAAAAATCTGCTGGCCCATCAGTGTGAGCCGGTTTATCACAAAAATACCCGTGTGACAGATGCGCGGACTCTCGAGCTGGTCAAGCAGGCAGCGGGACAGTTACAGCTCGATATCACCGCCCGTCTGTCGATGTGTCTGAGTAACACACCGCTGCAGGGTGCGCATATCAATGTGGTGAGCGGAAATTTTGTGATAGCCCAGCCGCTGGGTGTGGATGACGGCATTGATTACTGCCACAGCGGGCGTATCCGCCGGATCGATGAAGATGCCATCAATCGGCAGCTCAATAACGGCGGTATCGTGCTGATTGGCCCAGTGGCGGTGTCGGTCACCGGGGAAAGCTTTAATCTGACTTCCGAGGAAATTGCCACGCAGATTGCCGTCAAACTGAAAGCGGAAAAGCTGATCGGTTTCTGCTCTGCGCAAGGCGTGGTGGCAGATGACGGCGGGATTATCTCCGAAATGCACCCGAATGATGCAGAGCACTATGTGCAGGCGCTGGAAAGCAGCGGCGATTACTACTCCGGAACCGTCCGTTTCCTGCGCGGCGCGGTGAAAGCCTGCCGCCGGGGCGTGAAACGCAGTCACCTGCTCAGTTACCAGGAGGACGGTGCGCTCATCCAGGAACTCTTCTCCCGCGACGGTATCGGGACACAGATTGTGATGGAAAGCTCGGAACAGACACGCCGCGCCAATATCAACGATATCGGCGGGATCCTTGAGCTTATCCGTCCGCTGGAGCAGCAGGGCATTCTGGTGCGCCGCTCCCGCGAACAGCTGGAAATGGAAATCGACAAATTCACCATTATTGAACGCGATAACACCACCATTGCCTGTGCCGCGCTCTATCCGTATCCGGAAGAGAAAATCGGTGAAATGGCCTGCGTGGCGGTACATCCCGATTACCGCAGCTCCGCACGCGGCGAGGAATTGCTGCACCGGGTCACACAGCAGGCAAAACAGATCGGACTGGAAAAGCTGTTTGTGCTCACCACCCGCAGCATTCACTGGTTTCAGGAGCGCGGCTTTGTCCCGGCAGAAATTGAAAACCTGCCGGTCAAAAAACAGGCGCTGTATAACTATCAGCGGCGTTCAAAAATCCTGATCCTCGGCTTTCAGTAATCTGCCGGACTAACGTAAGCGCCCGCTCAGCCCGCTGTACCGCTGAGTGGGGGTTTTCACCGCCCGCTTAACACACTCTTCGCGGCTGTAAATTGTCAGAAACTTTTTCGCCCGCGTCAGTGCTGTATACAGCAATTCACGGCTGACCAGCGGCGAAGGCTGTACCGGAAGTACCAGCGCGGTATGAGCAAACTCAGAGCCCTGTGATTTATGCACCGTCATCACATACGCCGTTTCGTGTGCCGGAAGACGGCTCGGGCGGATCCCCCTGATAGTACCGTCCGGCAGCCGGAAATACACCCGCAGTTCATGGTTTTCATCCGTCAGCATAATCCCGATATCACCGTTAAACAGCCCCAGCGGGCTGTCGTTACGGCTTATCATCACCGGTTTACCGTGATAGGCACGGTGCCGGTGTATCAGCGGACGACGGATGTGTCCCTGCTGATGCAGCAGCCGTTCAATACGCTCATTCAGCCCTTCCACGCCGAACGGCCCCTCACGCAGCGCACACAACAACCGGAACTGACTGAAAGCATCAAGCACCACCGCAGGGTCGGCATGCTGTTTCACCAGTGATAAAAACGGCAGATAGGCTTTCATGGTGTCTGTCAGTACCTGAGCATAGCCGTCTTCATCCTCCAGCGGCACATAACGAACATCCGGTCGTTGTCCGCCGAGAACCGCCATGGTTTCCCGGACATCACCACGGTTAACTGCTGCAGCCAGCTGCCCGATGCCGGAACCGGCATCAAAACGGAAACTTTTGCGCAGCAGACAGAGGTGATCCTGCACATTCACCGGATGCGCCGGTGATTTATCCGGCAGCACACAACCGGTCATTGCTTCCAGCACCTGCCGCCGCTGCGGTGTATAACCGGATTCAGCAAAGCGGCAGATATCCCCCAGCACCGCTCCGGCCTCCACAGAAGCCAGCTGGTCTTTATCCCCCAGCAGAATCAGCATCGCGTTCTCCGGCAGTGCATCAATCAGAGCTGCCATCATCGGTAAATCGACCATGGAGGCTTCATCCACAATCAGCACATCCGACATCAGCGGATTTTTCTGATGATGACGTAACCGGCGGCTGTCCGGCTGAGCGCCCAGCAGACGGTGCAGGGTTTTGGCCTGATCCGGCATCATGGCCCGCTGTGTGTCTGTCAAATCAAGCTGTGCAATGGCCTCACCCAGCGATTCAGTCAGGCGGGCAGCGGCTTTACCGGTCGGTGCCGCCAGTTCAATCAGCAGCGGTTCAGCGGCAGATTGCACTAATGTGGCCAGAATACGGGCAACGGTTGTGGTTTTGCCGGTGCCCGGCCCGCCGGAAATAACGGCGGTCCGGCTGCTGACTGCCACCGCCGCTGCAATTTTTTGCCAGTCCTCCGGTTCTTTCGTACCGAACAGTGCATCCAGAACCGGGCGCAATTTCCCTGCATCAGCAGAAACCCGCTGAGGCCGGGAGAAAAATTCCGCTACCCGGCATTCATACTGCCACATCCGGTGCAGATACAAGTTCTCTTCTGACAGCACAACCGGTGCGGGAAGTGAGCCATCACTAACTGCATCAGAAGCAGACAGCGCTGCTTTTATCTCCGGCAGTCCCGGCTCATTCAGCGCCCGCCAGACAGACTGCATAATCTCCGCATGCCGCCCACCCTGTTCCGCTGCGGGAATAATCCGCGACAGTGGCAGGCAGACATGTCCGCTACCGGTTTGTGCACTGAGCAGGGCAAAGACGAGTTGCAGCAGAGGATGGCTATCCGGTGCCAGCATCGCGGCAAACTGGCAGTCCAGGGGACGCAGAATATGCTCTTCACACAACATTTGTAAGTGAGTGTTCATTAACTTTCCTCCCCTTTAAACAGGGCATCCAGTTGCTCTGTAAATGCCTGTTCCGGGCGATAAAACCAGATCCCCTGACCGGGATGGTCCGGTGTCATGCCGCGTAAAAAGAGGTAATACACCCCGCCAACGTGTGTCTGATAATCATAATCCGGCAGCCGGTGACGCAGATAGCGGTGCAGCGCCAGCGTATACAACTGATACTGCAAATCATAGCGGTGCTCCACCATAGCCTGTTCCAAAGCCTCCGGCTGATAGTCAGACGGGCTGTCACCCAGGTAGTTTGATTTATAGTCCGCTATGTAATATTTACCCTCGTGATAAAACACAAGGTCGATAAAGCCTTTCAGCATGCCCGTCACCGCCGCGAAATCCAGCGGTGGTGCCTGCGCTGACAACGGATCATACTGCCGCGTCAGTGCATCCAGTTTTTGCGCAGTCAGGTCACCGTCTATCGGCAGGAAAAACTGCATTTCATCCTGTTTGTAACGCACCGGGATCGCACTGAGTACCAGCCCGTCCGCAGACAACGGTGTATTCACCAAATCCGTAAACCAGGTTTGCAGAAACGGCGCCCACTCCGCTGAAAATCCGTATGACAACAACTGTTCAGTGAGCCACTCAAGTGAGGGCTCACTATCAAATTCAAGCTCTTCAAACAGGCTGTGCAGGAATGTCCCCGCCAGCGCACCACGCGGGAAGGTATATGCCGTCTGCTGCGTTACCGTTTCATCCTGCTCTTCACCGAGCGTGTCAGTATCCAGTGACGGGCTGAGAGAGCGGATCATTGCCATCATCTCTTCCTGCCTGTCCTGCGTATACACACTGCCGCCGGATGACGCACCGTAGCTCAGGCCGCTGTAACTGGTCACACGCCAGCGGCTGCTGACAGTCCGGGTAAACGGCTTCACCGCCAGGGACGGCGGCTGTGAAACGCCGGGCTGCCACAATTGCAATTGCGGTTCTGTTATCCGGGTGACCGCTGCGGCGCTGTCACCCTGACAAAATGCATCAAGCCGCTCCTCCAGGGTTTTGCTGTCACACACCTGCCCGTTCTGAAGCAGATAACCCAGCCCGTTAAGATGCAGATCGGTATTACCCGTTTTTTTACGGTTACCTCTGATAATCGGCGCAACACCCAGGCTGCAATGGTAAACCGCCCGTGTCACCGCCACATAAAGCAGACGCAAATCCTCTGCCAGACGTTCTTTATCCGCCAGGGCAAGCTGTGTTTCATCCGGTGACAATGTCAGGCACGGCTCAAAGGTGGTTTCATCATGATAGAGACGCTGACCGCCCGCCTGAAAATTACAGATAAACGGCAGCCATACCAGCGGGTATTCCAGCCCTTTGGATTTATGAATAGTGCAAATCTGAACCAGATGCTGATCACTTTCCAGCCGCATCTGCTGGCTTTCCGACTGCGCATCCGGACGCAATACCTGTTGTGCCAGCCAGCGCACCAGCGCATGTTCATTTTCCAGCGTCAGTGAGGTTTCCTGAAGCAACTCACTGATATGCATGATATCGGTTAAGCGCCGTTCACCGTCCTGTCCCGCCAGCAGATTTTCCGCGATCTTCCGCTGACTGAGTACCCGGCGCAGCATCGGCAGAACACCCTGCTGCTGCCAGATCTGACCATAACCGGCGAACTCGTCCACCAGCCTGTCACGGGCAGATTCATCCTGATTCAGTGCCTCAATTTGTGCCGCATTCAGACCAAACAACCCGGACGCCAGCGCACTGCACAATAACCGTTCTTTTTCCGGATTCAGCACCGCCCGGAGCAGCCACAACAGCTCACGGGCTTCCGGTGTGTCAAACACGCTGTCGCGGTTTGAGAGAAAAACTGACGGGATCGCCCGCTGGTTAAGGGCATCTTTTATCAGCTGTGCTTCCCGGCGGCTGCGCACCAGTACGGTGATATCCGCCGCACTGACCGGACGTTGTTTCCCAGGCGGGCCAATCAGCGCAGTACCGTTCTGTCCGGCATCCAGCCAGTCGCGGATCTGCCCGGCACACACTCCCGCCATTGTCCGTTCATAATCCCCGCTGCTGACCCCCTCTGCGGCCTGCCACCAGAACTGCACTGCCGGTTGAGTTTCTCCGGCAACAACAAAAGCGGCATCATCATTTGCGGGCGCGGAACTGACCGGCTGAAACGGGATCTGTTTAAAGCAGAAAGGCTCATCTGCCTGCAAAAACAGCTTGTTAACACTGTCGATCATGGTCTTCGCGGAGCGGAAGTTAGTCCCCAGCGTATAATGCGCACTGACATCCTGCCGTGCTTTGATATAGGTGAAAATATCCGCGCCGCGGAAGGCATAAATCGCCTGTTTCGGGTCACCGATAAACAACAGCCCGTACGGATCTGCCGGTGTGCCGTTATCACCGGTGTTTTCCTGATAAGCCGTCTCCTGATAAATAGTACGGAAGATCCGGTATTGTTGCGGATCGGTATCCTGGAATTCATCGATCATCGCCACCGGAAAACGTCTGCGCAGTGTCTGTGCCAGCAGCGCCCCGTTTTCCTGATGCAGTGCGTTGTCCAGCCGGGTCAGTAAATCATCAAATCCCATCTCGCCCCGGGTCTGTTTCTCCTGCGTGATGGTCTGGCGGATCTCATATACCGCGCGGGTAAACAGAACATCCTCCAGCGTCAGTGCCTGCGCTGTCAGTTCCTCAATCGCAGAGAACACCGGATGTGACGGCGGTGTGCCGCCTTTTTTGGTTTTTTCATCCAGCACTGCCTGACTGAAACGTTCTATATTTTTCGGCAGAGCATAGTGTGTGGTTTCTGTTTCCTTCGCCCAGTCATCAATGCCGGCAATCCATCCGGGCACCAGATTGGCGCGGTAACTGCTTTTATTCAGATCAGAGTTCTGAATAAGACTGACAAAATCAGCATCACTTTCCCGCCAGCACTGTTTAACCTCATTGATCGCGGCGATAATTTTTTCATGGCGGGAAAGTAATGTCTCATCCGATTCCGGTGCATCGGTAATCCCGGGCAATTCCCCCTGCAGCCAGGGATAAATATCCCGCAGCAGTGCCTGAGGATCAGACCAGAGCTGTTTAATGGCTCTGGCCAGCTCAACCGGCAGCGGGTAGCAATGACGCCGCCAGAAGTCCTCACAGGCCTGTTTACGGACAGGATGCTCATCCTGAATCAGTGTTTGTTCAAAAAGCACGCCGGATTCAAAGGCGTTGTGTGTCAGCATGCGCTGACAAAAACCGTGGATAGTAAAAATGGCGGCTTCATCCATCTGCCGTTCAGCCAGCAGCAGACGCTGGGCAGCACTTTGTTTATCCTCAATCAGCGCCAGAAGCGGGCCGAACCCGTCATCCCCGCCCGGTTCCCCGCCCTCCTCATGACGCAGGCAGGCAATCCGCAGCTTATGGATGTTCTCACGGATGCGCCCCCGCAATTCATTAGTGGCGGCTTCGGTAAAGGTCACCACCAGGATCTCTTCCGCCGATAACGGCCGGACAAATGCCCCTTCACCAATTCCCAGCAGCAAACGCAGATAGAGCCGGGCCAGGGTGTAGGTTTTCCCTGTCCCGGCAGAGGCTTCAATTAACCGCTGCCCCTGCAGCGGTATTGTCATCGGATTTAAAGATTCAGCCGCCATTGTCTTACCGTATTTCTTCTTTCACAGGTAACAGCGTCTGGAACGCCGTTACAGACGGATACGTCGTCCATCCGGCCGGTTTCGCGTAATCATCCGCTTTGCCGCCGGTGCCGGTTACCTGGGAGTAAAGCGCGAGTCCGTTTTTCGACATCACGGCGTTTTCATAGAAGGTCATCACATCCTGTTTGGTCATTTTTTTCACCGCCGCGATAGTCTGCTCACGGGTGTTGAAATCAAAATAATTATTTCTGAAATCAAATGAATAACGGGATGCTTCTTCCTCAAAGGTTTCCGGCGGCTGTGTCATTTCGGTCAGCAGTGCATTGCGGTATTTATCAAATTCCGCCTTATCCAGGCCTTTCAGACGTTTTTCCGCATTGATATAAAAATCATTAAAGCGTTGTGACAGATAAGCCGGATTCTTTTCATTGCTTTGCAGCAGGAAGCCGATCCCCCACTGGCGGCCGAAGTTCGGATTAAATGCAAACAGGGCATATCCCAGCTGTTCCTGTGTCCGCAGCTGATCATAGAACCACGGATGCAGAATTTTCGACAGCACTGACGAGAATGCCGCGCCTTCCGTCCGTGAATACCCGGTCGGGATAAAGATATTGGCCAGCGCGTTGTCGGTGCTGTTGGCTTTTTCGTCAAAGTTTGGTTTCAGGGCTTTATCAATCACATAATAATCCCCTACCCACCATTCCGTGCCCTGTGAACCGAGCTGTGCCTGAGCTTTCGACGCAATCTGCTCTGCCTGCGGTGCTGTCAGATTACCGAACACAAACATCTGGAGAGCCCCTTCACGGATAAGACGGTCACGGTACTGCGTGATGTCACTTTCAGTAATGGTATCCAGTGCTGCGAGACGGTCTTTATCTTCAAAATAAGGCACTGATTTCAGACGGCTGAACGGACGCATTGCCATTTCATAGGCTTTGCCGTTATCCGATACCGCAACCTGCTCACGATACCAGGATTTCGCCTGTGCCAGCTCAGATGCTGCCGGGGTGAAGGACTGATATTCCGTCACGGCCGTGGTCAGCAGTTCCGGCAGATGCTGGGAATAGCCACTGACGCTGATATTCAGGCCATCATCATCACTGATATTAATCCCCATGCCTGCCACACTGGCCTGATAACTGAGCTGGTTCAGTTTCAGTTCACTGACATAACTGAGCAGCGCACTGGTAACAACATCTTTGGCTGTTCTGCCGGTATTGCGGTTACGCAGCTCCAGCGCAATAATCGCTTTCGGCTCATCCGCAAAATAGCGGCTCGGCATGTAGAACAGGCGCAGCTTTTCAGTGTCTGTCAGTTGTACCGGTTTTTGCTGTTCCTGCTGTTTGATCAGATCAAAATTATCCGGAATAAACGGGTTCAGTGCAGGCAGAGAGAAATGGAAATCACCTTCAGATTTACGCCATTTATCCAGCTGAGCTGCTGTCACTGCATCCACCTGATAAGGCGCATCAACGAAATAAGCTTTTTTATTGCTTGGTTCCTGCGGGCTGGTATACCAGATACGGGCTTTTTCCGGTGTTAAATCCGCAAGACGGGCTTTGATGGCGGCAGGATCCCAGTCATCAGCCAGATAACCGACATTCAGGACATTTTTTACCGGATAGTCCATCATCGTATTTGCCAGTGATTCAACATAATTCATATCACGGACAACCGAGTTGTAACGGAACGCCAGCATATTCACACGGGCAATTTCATCGAAATAGTCTTTGTTAATCCCTTTTTCTTTAATCAGATTCAGGTACGCAAAAACAGCGGCGGTAATTTCATCGCGCTTCGCCATCCCCTCATCCGTCAGTGAGACAGAGATAATAAACACGCCCTGATTACGTGCCAGGGTTGAGGATGCCGATGCACTGATATTCTCCGCCAGCCCGTTTGAGATCAGCCAGTTCGCCAGAGTACCTTCACTGCGGCTGCCCAGCAGATACGCAATATAAGTATCTGTCTGCTTGCGGAAATCTTTACTGTTGTTGTCGATGACAAACTCAAAATCCAGCGATTTCTGCGGCTGGGCAGGAACATAGTGAATAATTTTCTGCTGCTCGGCTGCGGTGATCAGCGGAACGGTAATCTGCGGAACAGCCGCATGGCGATCCGGAATTGTACCGAACGTCTCATTGGCCAGTTTTGCCAGTTCTTCTGCGGACTCCGGCCCGTAGATCACGGCTTTCATCAGATTGGATGAATAATAGGTGTTATAAAACTTCAGCAGCTCTTCATGCAGGATGCTGCCGGGCTTATCTCTCAGGGTTTCCAGGTTACCACCGGAGAAACGGGAGATCGGGTGTGCAGGGTTCCAGGTTTCCGCCCGTACCTGATACATGCGGTGCCCGTCACGGGAACGTGCCATGGTCAGTTCAGCGTTAACCGCATTACGTTCTTTATCCGCATTTACCGGATCCAGCAGCGGTTCTGCCAGGGCATCCGCCAGCCGTTCGGTTGCCCCTTTCAGTGCATTGTTTTCAACTTCAAAATAGAAATCTGTGTAGTTGGAGCCGGTACTGGCATTATGGCTGCCGCCGTGCTTCGCCAGATAATCACTGAAGTTACCGGGTTCAGGGAAACGTTTTGATCCCATCAGCACCATATGTTCCAGATAGTGCGCAAGACCCGCCTGGCTCTGCGGCTCATCCATACTGCCGATAGCCAGACTGACCGCCGCCGCTGATTTGCGGGCGGTTTTATCGGAAATCAGCAGAACCGTCATATTATTTTTCAGGGTGATTGCCTGATACTGACGCGGATCGTTGGCGCTTTTCTCAATCTCCCCGGGCAGAACCTGCCAGTTGCTCTGAGCAAGTGCATTGGCACCGGTAAAAAAGAAAAGCAGCGTAAAAATAAACGGCACTAGTTGTTTAGGCATCAGCCTCATTCTCCCTGTTCTTCTGATGTTGAAACATCGGCAAAAAGAGTTGTTGTGAAAATTGCTTTATCGCATCCATAAGTGCTTCATCAAAATGGCGGAATGCACGGACGACATAATCGTCCTCCGCCTCACCGGTAAACTGATATCCCCCCTGCAGTGTCTGCAGAAGCAGTAACCCGGCTTTATGTTGGAGTGCATCATCATCAGAGAGTTCACCGGTGTTCTCATCAGCCAGCGTGGTCAGCCATGCCCAGCCGCTTTTGATAAAGACGGGCAGCGGCTCATTCAGACCGCGGACAAACACATCCAGCAGCGGACGCAGATAGCCCTGCGCCTGCTCCGCCGTCAGCGGCTTAAAGATCCACACCGTATCACTGCGTCCGTACATCCGGCTGTACTGCTGCCGTCCGCTCAGGCTGTATGTCAGATGTTCAATCCACAAACGCAGCCCGTCAGCGGCGGTAAGTGCCGCCGGACGCCAGCGGAGCAGCCCGTTATCCTGAACACCGGTCAGTTGCCCGCTGTAAGTATACGGCCCGATAACATAGTGAAACGACTCAATATCCGATTCTGTCCGTGCATTGCGGATTTTCTCCGCCAGAACATCCATTTCCTGTAATTGTTCTTCCCAGTAAACCTGTGCGAACGCGCCGGCCGGCAGTTCTCCCGCCGCCTTCAGCATACGGAAGACCCGTTCTTCCGGTTCGCCGTCCACCAGCGCATCCAGCAGCCGGGTGTTAAACCCGTAACGCTGCAAATTATCAACACTGAACGGTTCTTCTTCCGGCAGTGCCACATCCTCAATATCAAAATGCACATTCAGGCGCTGCTGAAAAAACGCTCTGACCGGATGGCGGTAAAACCGCAGCAGCTGCTCAACGGTTATGTCTGTTATATCTTCTGACGGAACCGGGACATTAAACGCCCCCTGTGCTTCACCCTGCCGTAATGCTGCCGGCAGCCACTGCGGCGAAAAACTCTGAAATTCTGCACCCTCCCGGTAGTTATCCGCCGCAAACGGAACACGGGAATGCCGGACAATCAGATGGCTTTCCAGCGATTCCCGGCTGGTATCCAGGTCAGCAAACCGATCTTTTTCCAGACAGAAACTGAGACAGACATATTCCAGCAATTCACTGACCAGCACTGACGGGTTCCGTTCTTCATTGTCACGGATAGATCGGCCGATATAGCTGATATATAAATATTCTTTTGCTGACCCCAGCGCCTCCAGGAAAAGATAGCGGTCATCATCCCGGCGTTTGCGGTCACCCCGGCGGCTTTTTTCCGCCATCAGATCAAACCCCAGCGGCGGAATTGTTCTCGGGTACACACCGTCATTCATCCCCAGCAGACAAATAACCTTAAACGGTACAGAGCGCATCGGCATCAGCGTGCAAAAGTTTACCGCCCCGGATAAAAAGCGCTGGCTGATTTTCTCGTCATCCAGCCGCAGAGAGAGTTCATCACGGATCAGCGGGAGCGGGATATCCCCGTCATAACAGGCTTTCACCCCCTGATCCAGTACCTGCTGCCACTGCTGAAGCACCATACTGAGCACCGGTTCGGTATCCGGTGTCGTCATGAAAAAGGCAGACAACAGCTCAGATCCGGTTTCACGCCATTGTGCCGGTGTCCGCGGCTCGCTCAGTATTTTCTGCCACTTCCGCAGAGTATCGATAAAGGCGGCCAGCTGCCCGACCCGGTCCGCTGACATCCCGGAAACTTCGTCATATGGCAGGATCCCGCGCCAAGTACCTTCCTCCTCTGCCATGGCATAGCCCAGCAGCATGCGATCCAGCCCGAATTTCCAGGTGTTCTGACCAAAAACCGGCAGCGAGAAAGACTCAATGTTATGATCATCCAGCCCCCAGCGGACACCGGCTCCGCTGACCCAGCGGCGCAAAAGCGGCAGATCACTCTCATCAAGCCCGAACTGCTGCGCCACCGCCGGGACTTCCAGCAGGCTGAGCACATGTTCTGAAGTGAAACGGCTCTGCGGTAATTCCAGCAGTGTCAGCACGGCCTGTAATACGGGGTGAGCCTGGCGGGCTTTGCGGTCTGAAATCGCAAACGGCAGATAGCGGTTTTCGTTCCCCTGCCCGAAAACCGCCTGAATATAAGGAGAGTAGCTGTCGATATCCGCCACCATCACAATAATATCGCGGGGAGTCAGTGACGGATCATTTTCCAGCAGGTTCAGTAAATAGTCCTGCAAAATCTCCACTTCCCGCTGCGGGCTGTGACAGGAATGAAAGGTCAGGGAACCGTCATTATCCGCAATAATCCGCCGCCCTTCACTGGTGGAAAACTCCTCTTTGTTTTTCCCCACCACACTGCCGTCCTCCAGATTAAGAATATCCTGCTGAACAGCGGACAGCAGTGTATCTGCCGGGCGATCGACAAACGCTTTAATGGCATGGATTTCTTCAATATCTTCCAGAAAAAACAGGTTATCCCGGCCGGGACGTCCCCATGACGCCAGCAGCGGGTTACCGGTATTCTGTTCCCCGTCAGCGTCAAAATCGAACAGTGCAGGCGCATCCTCATCCGATTTAAACCAGCTGACGGCTTTTTTATCCCAATAGCTTTGCGGCTTGCGCGCCAGCATACGCCGCAGTGCAGCCGGGCTCTGTAAATCGCCCCAGTAATACTGGCAGGGATTAGTAAACATCAGATGGATATGAGTATGCTGCCCGAGCGCCCGCAAAGCCTGCAGATAGACCGGCGGTAATGCAGAGATACCACAGATAAACAGGCGGGGCGGCAGATTGGCAACCACCGCCGGGTTACCTTCATTGAGTACGTCAATAAAGCGCTGGTAAAGATTGGCACGGTGCCATTCCGGCTGCCCCAGGCTGCGGGTCAGTGTCTGTAAATCCCGCCACAGACATTTCTGCCAGGACTGGTTCTGACTCAGCCCGTCAACCAGTTCATTACTTTCCCACGCCGTCAGCCAGTCCGGCCGGTAGACAAGATACTGGTCAAATAAATCCGCAATACGACCTGACAGCTGATGCAGTTTGCGCTTATCCCCGTCATCATCAAGATAATGGCGCAGCGGAGCAAAATCCGGATCATCAAGACGCTGCGGCAGCAGTGACATCAGCTTCCAGGTCATGGCCCCTTTACTGAAAGCGCTCTCCTTCGGAATACCCGGCAGCACACGGGTAAACATATCCCAGATAAATGTGGCGGGCAGCGGAAATGTAATATTCGCGGCAATGCCCAGTTTTTCCGCCAGGCTGATTTGCAGCCACTGCGACATCCCGGGGCTTTGCACCAGTACGGTTTCCGGACAGAAAGGATCATTAATTTTATCGTTATCAATAATATGGCAAATCAAATCTTTCAGCAGATCCAGATCATTGGAGTGATAAACTGTAAACATTGTCCTGTCCTTACATACATTGCCATCTGCCGGCGGTTAACCGGCGCTCTCCCGGAGAGACCAGCCTGATAGTAACGGAAATACAGCCCGGTGACACATTTTCCTGATAACTTTCCCATTTCTGCCGGGGAGATAAATGTGTCTGCATCATCTGCCGTAATATCCCGGGGTCCGACGTAAAACGCATCATCTGATGCAGATGACGCACCGTACTGACATCCGCATACTGCCGCTGTTTTCCGCTGTGCAGGAGTTGATAATAGCGTAATAATCCGGTAACCAGAATTGCAAAGATCAAGGTACAGATCATCACTTCCGGTAACGACATTCCGCGTTCATTCATTGTATTCTCCCGTTTCAGTATGCCGGTTGCAGCCGGGCTTTAAATCCGGCGGACAAAAATCACTCCATCCCTGCGGAATTGCGGTCAAAATCATGTTGTTTCCTTCTTCCCGGGCGCTGACCAGCTGATAATGCGTGATATTTTGTTCAAACCAGGGAGAAAACATGCTGCCCTGTAATAACAGCTTGTTGGCCCTCAGCCGCCGCAAACAACTCTTCAGTGCCGGGTCCGGCGCTGCCCGGCAGTAAAACGGTGTTTCGTTCAGTGCTTTCCGGGACCACGCTTGTGTAAGCCCCCATTCCAGCGCAGAAGCCGCGCCGGCATCTGCGCGGTAAAATTCCGTTTCATCCTGACCGTTACGCCACTCCGTCTGATAAAAACGATGCAAAACAGACAACATCATCAGTGAGATCCCCAGCAACAGCATAATCATCAGTAACAGAGCACTTCCCGCTGAACGGCTATTTTTCTTCCTGCCGGTGCTACAGGTGGTAATTAGGCATAACAATCAGGCTTTCTCCGGTTCGCTGTATTAAGGGCATGTCCCGCCCGGTGAGTGTCAGAGTCAGTTTCAGGCCATTTTTTCCGTATAGTTTTACCGGCGTGACCAGAAACCGGGAAACATTCACATAGCGGTTATCCGTGACCTTTTGCCAGCCGGTATCCCGGCAGCTGCGGGCATCGCGCGTCCATTCCAGTGCCTGACTATTCAGGCGGTAGCCAAAATGCTCCCCGGTTTTGCGGACATTCCGCTCCCAGCGGCCATTGTGATTAAGATCATAAGCAACAATGATACAACTGCCGTTTGCCTCTCCGGGCCGGGCGGCAATATCCAGCGGATTTCCCTGACAATGCCCCCGGCAGAATGCCGTCCGCCGGAGATCTTTTTCCAGCCGCAAAAGGGTTTCCCGCATAATGGTATCCAGCTTATATTGCCGGTATGTATTCAGCACATCCTGCCCCAGTGCCGGAAAAAAACGGGTTACCGTGACCAGAAGCATTGCACTGACCGCCATGCTCACCAGCATTTCAAATAGCAATGACCCCTTTTCCCGCCTCTTATTCAGCATGACGGTACGCCGGATATCGTTCCCGGTGTACACAACCGTATACGTCCGGGGGCTGAGATAATCAGTTTTATCTGTCCCTGTGTGTTTTCCAGTAAAAAGCTGGCAGCAGAGGCGGTATGCCGGGTTCCCCAGAACAGCACCGTGTCTGTCGTGCCGGAAACAATCCGGACTCCCGCCATCGGTGTGAATACTTCCGGGCCATCATCACACGGTGCTGATGATGCCTGATGACAGGCCCGGCTTTTCTCACCAAACGTAACGGCTATTTTACGTGTTTCATTCAGATAGGTTGCTTTCAGTTTATGACTGCAGAGATATTGCTGAAACAACGCCGCCGTTTCTGTCAGGTACCGCCGTTCTCTGTAGCTTTCCCATGAAATATGAATAAATGAAAAAGGTAATGCCATAATAAATAAAACAACAATGACTTCCATCAGCGATATCCCCCGCTCTGTCTGCATGTGATCACCCGTTTCTGTTTCCTGTGGAAAAAATAACGTGTTTGCCACTCCCGGAAAGACAAAACCGGAAAAAATGCGACGCAACAGGAAAAATTTTCTGCGGGATACGGCAAATACACATTTTGTTTCGTGCCGGGCGGAAAAAAACCACCTGCCGGAAAAAAAAGTGTGGAGTGAATAAAATGAAGAGACTAAAAAGAACAGACATCACCGCTCTTTAACAATCCGGAAATTAACTGATATAAAAACCGGCCACCGGTACTGTATTAAACTCTCAGTACCGGTGTGCCGGATACTATCAGCCAGAAAATAAAATCAACCACTGATACTATTTTATAAAATAATAAAAACACATTCTTAATCATCAATTTCATTAATAAATTTAATTTTAATAAAAATAAAATCAATATTATTTTGTATGAAGTAAATGAAAATAATGTTATAATATTAAGACCATATACTGCGTCAACAGGAAAACAAAAGTGGAACAATATTTAGACATTGCAAAGCGCATTCTGGAGGAAGGGAAATGGATTGAGAATAAACGGACAGGTAAAAGATGCCTGACAATTATTAATGCCGATTTCACTTACCATGTTGACAAAAATGAGTTCCCGCTGGTGACCACCCGCAAAGCATTCTGGAAAGCGGCAATTGCGGAAATGCTGGGTTACTTACGCGGATATGACAGCGCCGCTCAGTTCAGAGCCATCGGCTGTAATACCTGGAACGCTAACGCCAATGAAAATACTGACTGGCTGGCAAACCCGAACCGCAAAGGTGAGGATGATATGGGCCGCGTTTATGGTGTTCAGGGACGGCAACTGAAAGTATCACCGACAGAAGCACAGTATGATTTATTATTATCATTAAGTGACTCCGGAGATAAAGAGGGTGTTCACACACTGATTACTGAACTGCGGAAAAATACATTCGACCAACTCCGTAAAGTCTATAATAATTTAAAAAAAGGCATTGATGACCGCGGTGAAATAATTTCATTCTGGAATCCGGGTGAATTTGATCAGGGCTGCCTGAGACCTTGCATGTTTATGCATCATTTTTCTGTTCTTGATGGCACATTATATTTAAACAGTTATCAGCGCAGTTGTGATTATGCGCTTGGTTATGTTTTCAATGCGCCACAATGTTATTTCCTGCTGGCTATTATGGCTCAGATAACCGGACTGAAATGTGGTAAGGTTTATCACAAAGTGGTTAACCTTCATCTATATGAAGACCAGCTGGAATTAATGCGTGATGTCCAGATTACACGTAAACCATTTGCATCACCAAAACTGCATATTAACCCTGAGATTAAAACGCTGGATGATTTAATGACATGGGTAACCACTGATGACTTCACGGTGACAGATTACCAGCACCACGATCCGATTAAATACCCGTTCTCTGTCTGAGAAACCATTAAACAGCTGCGTATAAAAAAAACTGCATCGGTTACGATGCAGTTTTTTGTTACTCACTAAACGCTAAAACCGGATCTATTCCGGCGCATTCTGTTTTCCGGTATCACTCTGCTTTTTATTACCCGGACATTTGTAGGCCCATACCATCATCAGCACACCCACAATAATCATCGGTACAGACAGAATCTGCCCCATACTGATCCCGCCGAATAAACCAAGCTGTGCATCCGGCTGGCGGAAAAACTCCACAATGATACGGAACAGGCCGTAGCCAATCAGGAACAGGCCTGACACGCTGCCCATCGGACGGGATTTGCGGACAAACACATTCAGAATGATAAAGAGGACGATCCCTTCAAGCAGCATTTCATACAGCTGTGACGGGTGACGCGGCAGAACACCGTATTGTTCAAGCACCGGCATCAAAGACGGATCAGCAGCGGCCAGTTTCACGTCTTCACTGTAAGACGTCGGGAACAGGATGGCCCACGGCGTATCGAGTGTCACACGTCCCCACAGCTCGCCGTTAATAAAGTTACCGATACGCCCCATGCCGAGACCAAACGGAATCAGCGGTGCCACAAAGTCAGCAACCTGCAGGAAATGACGCTTCGTGCGGCGGGCAAACCACCACATAGCAATAATAACGCCCATCAGTCCGCCGTGGAATGACATACCGCCATCCCAGACTTTGAACAGATACAGCGGGTTTTCCGCAAACAGCGGGAAGTTATAAAACAGCACATAGCCGATACGGCCGCCCAGGAAAACCCCCACAAATCCGGCATATAACAGTGTTTCAACTTCACTGCGTTTCCAGCCGCTGCCGGGTTTGTCTGCCCGCCGGTTGGCCAGCCACATGGCAAACACAAACCCGACAAGATACATCAGCCCGTACCAGCGTAACGCCACCGGCCCCACAGAAAAAATAACAGGATCAAAATCCGGAAATGCCAGATAAGTGTTACTCATCGTACCTCACACTGTGTGTTGTATCCGGCTGCGGTTACAGCTCTGCCTGCCGCAGACCGGGATATATGACGGTAAGGACAGAAACACCTTATGTGCCGGTTAAGCACTGCCCCGGATAAGCTGTCC
This sequence comes from Morganella sp. TYF_1, assembly GCF_043105645.1. Taxonomy (NCBI): domain Bacteria; kingdom Pseudomonadati; phylum Pseudomonadota; class Gammaproteobacteria; order Enterobacterales; family Morganellaceae; genus Morganella; species Morganella sp. TYF_1. The sequence continues at coordinate 67,703 of NZ_JBICLU010000011.1, forward strand.
CAGTCCCTTGCTCTCAATAAACAGCTCCGCTTTTTCACGGATCTCAGCCGCCGTCTGCGCATCCAGCAATGATGCCAGCAGCGGCTCCAGCGCTCCGGCATCCAGATGCCGCAGCAGATACTTAATACGCGGGATACTCCGCCCGTTCATACTCAGCTGACGGTATCCTAAACCAATCAGTATCATTGCACCTAACGGATTCGCCGCCATTTCCCCGCAGACCGAGACCGGGATCCCCAGCCGGGTGGTTTCCGTCCGGACAAAATTCAGCATACGCAGGACCGCCGGATGAAGTGAGTCATATAATGGTGCAACATGCGTATTATTCCGGTCAACCGCCAGCAGATACTGAGTTAAATCATTCGTACCGACAGAAATAAAATCAATATAGTGTTTCAGTTCCGGCAGCATAAACAACAATGACGGCACTTCCAGCATCACCCCCACCGGCGGACGTTCCACCCGCTCCCCGGTCAGTGCCGAAACCTCCTCACAGGCGCGGTCAAGCAGACGGATAGCCTCTTCAACCTCTGCGAGCCCGGAAATCATCGGGAATAATATCTTCAGATTATTCAGCCCGATATTAGCCCGCAGCATGGCCCGCAGCTGGATAAGAAAAATCTCCGGCTGATCCAGCATCACGCGGATACCGCGCCAGCCCAGACACGGGTTTTCCTCGCTGATAGGCATATACGGCAGTTGCTTATCAGCGCCGATATCCAGTGTCCGCAGTACCACCGGTTTCCCGGCAAAGAGTTGCAGCATATCCTGATAACGGACTTTCTGCTCTTCTTCTGACGGAAAACCATTGTGTACAAGAAACGGTATTTCCGTACGGTACAGACCAATCCCGTCAATACTTTTGACGATTTTCTGCTCATATTTCAGACTGAGCCCGGCATTCAGCTGAACAGAAACCCGTTCGCCGCTTTTCAGTGCAGCGGAGCGGCTGAGTTCATCCTCCGCCAGCTGACTGATAGCCTGCTCCTGCTCAATAATCTGGCTGAATTCCTGTGCTATCAGCGGTTCCGGTTCGATATACACCACGCCCCGGTAGCCGTCGAGAATAAGCAGGCGGTTATGTAACAGCTCCGGCTGAATATCTGCGCCCATGATAACCGGGATCCCCATCGCTCTGACCAGAATGGCAGAATGGGAATGTGTTGCCCCGTCACGCACCACCACACCGGCAAGCTGTTCCTGCGGCAGTTCCGCCAGCAGGCTGGCACTCAGTTCATCAGCCACCAGCACAAAGCGCTCCGGCCACTGGTTGCTGCCGGTAAAATTATCATCAAGATGGAATAACAGCCGCTGCCCGAGTGCCCGCAAATCCGTGGCCCGCTCCCGCATATAGCTGTCCTGAAGCCCGGCAAACCGGCCCGCAAATTGCTCAATGACCGTTTTGACAGCCCATTCAGCCACAAAACCCTGCTCCACAATACTGTACAACCCCTTTTTCAGTTGCAGGTCGTTCAGCAGATGGGAGTAGAGATCGAAAATAGCGGCACTTTCTTTTTGTGAAGCAGCATTAAAACGCTTGCTGATGCGGCGGCACTCTGCCGTGGCATCCTCCAGCGCTTTATTCAGGCGGGCACGCTCCTGCACACGATCCAGTGCCGAGGCTTCGGAAACATTCTCAAGCACCGGCTGTGAACGGTCTTCCCAGCCGTAGGCCATCACAATCCCGGAAGAGACCGGAATAGCCTGAATACGGGTCTGGCGGAACTGCCCGAACAACCCTTTGGTTTGTGCCTGCGCCAGCAGCACCGCCAGCTGCATTGCCAGAGTGACAATAAAAGATTCTTCCGTTTCACTGAACAGACGTTTTTCTCTCTGCTGAACCACCAGCACACCCAGTAACTGACGGCGGTAAACCACCGGCGCACCGAGAAACGCACGCAGGTTGTCTTCTTTAACCTGAGGAAGATATTTAAAACCGGGGTGTTCGCGGACATCCGCGATATTGATAAGCTCAGCGCGGCGGCCGACATGGCCGACCACACCTTCGCCGAAAGCAAGGCTGACAGCACGGCCGCGGGGCTTTTTCAGCCCCTGCGTTGCCATCAGATAAAAACAGTGATGCTGGTTATCTGCCAGGTAGATGGAACAGACATCAGTTCCCATCGCCTGACAGGTTTCTTTAACCAGAAGCTCCAGCGCTTCCGCGAGATCAGCGGCAGCAGCCACTTTTTCAATCACTTCACGTAAACGCGTCAGCATCCGTTCCCCCTAATTCTGGCGCCGGCGACGATAGGGAAACGGTGCCCGCACAGCCGTCGCTTCGCTGTTGGCGGGCATCACAACGGAAGAAAACTCTTTCATGACGCGGCGGTACACATCACGTTTGAAAGAGACCACCTGACGAACAGGATACCAGTAGGTAACCCAGCGCCAGCCGTCAAATTCCGGCGACTTGCTGCGGGTCACATTGACCTCTTTGTCTTCGCAGAGCAGCTGAAGTAAAAACCAGCGCTGCTTCTGACCGATACAAACCGGTTTGGTATCCCAACGCACCAAACGTTTGGGTAATTTGTAGCGCAGCCAGTTGCGGGTAACCGCCAGGATACGCACATCTTTACGCGTTAAACCAACTTCCTCATACAACTCACGGTACATGGCCTGTTCCGGTGATTCGCCGGGATTGATACCTCCCTGAGGAAACTGCCACGAGTGCTGTCCGTAGCGGCGGGCCCATAAAACCTGGCCTTCCTTATTACAAATTACAATCCCGACATTCGGGCGGTAGCCATCATCATCAATCACTCGACTACCTCAGAAAAAAACTGAAAGATAGCCAATTGTTTCACACTCCCATCATGGGGTAAACCTCTGCACTCAAAATCCTTCAGCCCGCCGCATTTCCGGCTCTGAGAGATAAAAAGCAACAGGCTGTTTCAGCCGTTCCGGACAGTGGCAAATTCCCGGGAAAAACACTACACTGTTCCTCTCTCAACGGGGTGCAGCGACGGCTTTCCGGCCGGTGCTGCTGAGATAACACCCGAGGAACCTGATCCGGTTAATACCGGCGTAGGGATTTGAGCCGCCACTGCTGACAGCACAGCCTGTCGCCATCATGCTGCACTCAGATCCTTTGCCAATCCTTCCCTTACAGGAGCGCAAAGTGTTACAGAAACTGACCAGAAATATTATTGCAGGCGGCCTTGCTGCACTGTTCTCTTTCCAGGCCGCTGCAGATAACAGCAAGCCGGTTCTGACTGTCTATACCTATGACTCATTTGTTGCCGAGTGGGGACCGGGGCCGGAAATTAAGAAAAACTTTGAAGCGCAATGCAATTGCGAGCTGAAACTCGTCGGGCTGAGTGACGGCGTGACGCTGCTGAACCGTCTGCGGATGGAAGGCAAAAAATCACAGGCCGATATCATCTTAGGTCTGGATAACAACCTGATGCAGGCGGCGCTGGATACCGGGTTGTTTAAAGAAAGCAATGTTGATCAGTCAAAACTGGTGCTGCCGGTCAAATGGGAAAGCAACACCTTTATTCCTTATGATTACGGCTGGTTTGCCTTTATCTACAACAAAGACACTCTGCCGAATCCGCCGAAAAGCATGAAAGAACTGCTTAACAGTGATCAGAAGCTGACCATTATTTATCAGGATCCGCGCACCAGCACACCGGGACTGGGATTACTGCTGTGGATGGAAAAACTCTACGGGGATGATGTGGCGGCACAGTGGGCCAAAATGGCGAAAAAAACCCTGACGGTCACCAAAGGCTGGAGCGAATCTTACGGCCTGTTCCTGAAAGGTGAAGCTGATCTGGTACTGAGTTACACCTCGTCGCCGGGTTATCACATGCTGGCGGATAACAAAGATAACTATGCTGCCGCACTATTTGAGGAAGGGCATTACCTTCAGGTAGAAATGGCGGGTGTGCTGGCTGCGTCAAAACACCCTGCACTGGCGGAACAGTTTATGCAGTTTATGCTGACTCCGGATTTCCAGAAAACGCTGCCGACCACCAACTGGATGTATCCTGTGATTGATATGCCGCTGCCGCCGGTTTACGACAACATGCCGAAACCAGTCAAAACGCTGGAATTTGATGCAAAAGAAGTGGCGAAAGAGCGCAATCAGTGGATACAGATATGGCAAAACGCAGTCAGCCGTTAATTGCCGCATACCTGATACCGGGCGCACTCGCGTCCGGTCTTCTGCTGGTTGTTGCTGTCAGTGCCTTCGGGGCGCTGTGGTTTAACACACCGGATACAGACTGGCAGCAGATATGGGATGATAACTACCTGTGGCATGTCGTCCGCTTTACCTTCTGGCAGGCTTTCTTATCTGCCCTGTTCTCCGTTATTCCGGCTGTTTTTCTGGCGCGAGCACTCTGGCGGCGGCGTTTCCCGGGGCGGACCGTCTTTCTGCGGTTGTGCGCAATGACCCTGGTTCTGCCTGTGCTGGTGGCGGTATTCGGTATTTTGTCAGTTTACGGACGTAACGGCTGGCTGGCACATATTTCCGGTTTTCTCGATCTGGATTATTCTTTCTCCCCGTATGGGTTACAGGGCATTCTGCTGGCGCACATCTTCTTTAATATGCCGCTCGCCACCCGGATGCTGTATCAGCAACTCGATAATATTGCCACGGAGCAGAGACAACTCGCCGCCCAGCTCAATATGAATGAATGGCAGCATTTCCGGATTGTCGAATGGCCCTATCTGCGCCGTCAGCTGCTGCCGACCGCCGCGCTGATTTTTATGCTCTGCTTTGCCAGTTTTGCCACGGTGCTGGCGCTTGGCGGCGGCCCGGCTGCAACCACTATTGAACTGGCGATTTATCAGGCACTGAATTATGACTTTGATATCGGGCGTGCTGCCCTGCTGGCGCTGATCCAGCTGGTGTGCTGCATCGGGCTGGTACTGCTCAGTCAGCGCCTGTCTGGTCATTTTTCTGTCGGCTTTACCCAGTCACTGCAATGGCGCAATCCGCAGGACACGCTGCCGCGCAAATTATCTGACGGCCTGATCATCCTCTGCGCCCTGCTGTTTCTGCTGCCGCCGTTTTTTGCCATTATCGCTGACGGCCTGAATCCGGGATTACTGCCGGTATTGCAGCAACCGGCGTTGTGGCGGGCATTTTTCACCTCACTCGGTATTGCGCTGGCTTCCGGTTTTATCTGTGTGCTGCTGACCATGATGCTGTTATGGAGCAGCCGTGAACTGCGTCTGCGGCAGGCAGTCAGAGCCGGACAGGCCATGGAGCTTTCCGGGCTGGTGATCCTGGCCATGCCCGGGATTGTGCTGGCTACCGGGTTTTTCCTGCTGCTCAACAGCACGACCGGCACCACTGATTTGGGGGCGATCCCATACGGGCTGGTGATCCTGACCAACGCGCTGATGGCAGTCCCGTATGCCCTGAAAGTGCTGGATAACCCGATGCGTGACCTGGCTGAACGCTATAACCCGCTTTGTCTCTCGCTGAATATCAGCGGATTCAACCGGCTGAAACTGATTGAGCTGAAGGCTCTCCGTAACCCGCTGGCACAGGCAATGGCATTTGCCAGTGTGCTGTCGGTCGGGGATTTTGGTGTGATAGCCCTGTTCGGCAATGAAGATTTCCGCACACTGCCATTCTATCTTTATCAGCAGATCGGCGCTTACCGTAATTCGGATGCCGCGGTCACTGCACTGCTCCTGTTTTTACTCTGTTTCGGCCTGTTTACCATTCTGGAACGCCTGCCGGGGAAACGACCATGATTTGTTTTGATCATATTCATTACCGTTATCAGCAACAGACAATGAATTTTGGCTTTTCGGTTACCGCCGGAGAGAAAATTGCCATTCTCGGCCCGAGCGGTGCGGGTAAAAGTACCCTGCTGTCACTGATCGCGGGATTTCAGTTTGCCGAAAGCGGCACTATCCTGCTCAATGGCGAGGATCACACCCGCACACCGCCCGCTTCACGCCCGGTATCCATGCTGTTTCAGGAAAATAATCTCTTTGCGCACCTGACGGCAGAGCAGAATATCGCCCTCGGTTTTCATCCCGGCATGAAACTGAATGCAGAGCAGAAAGTACAACTGGCACAGATTGCTGAACAGGTTTCGCTGACACCGCTGCTGAAACGTCTGCCGTCACAGCTTTCCGGCGGTCAGCGTCAGCGGGTGGCACTGGCACGGTGTCTGGTACGTTCCCAGCCGGTTTTGCTGCTGGATGAACCCTTCTCCGCCCTGGACCCGGCACTGCGCAATGAAATGCTGGCACTGCTGGAAACCATCTGTGATTCACGGCAACTGACCCTGATGATGGTCTCCCACAATACCGATGACGCGGCCAGAATCGCGCCCCGCGCGATGGTGGTGGATAACGGCACCATTGCCTTTGACGGCAGCACCGCCGCCCTGGTCAGCGGTGAGGTTCCCCAGGCACGGATCCTCGGTATCAGTCGGTAAACCGCACCTTAAATACTGTATATATCCACACCACTCTGCTATAGTTATTTTTTCATCAGCAGAACGGACAAAATGATGGCAGGGCACAACAATTTTCCCTCCCGTCAGGTGGCAGCATCGGCGGAAGCCGGTTTTATTCTGACCCGTCACTGGTCTGATACCCCGCGTGGTATTGAGGTCCGTTACTGGCTGGCGACAGATAACGGGCCACGGCATGTTTCTGTTCCGCTGCAACAGGCTGTCGGCTTTGTCCCGCATCGGGAGCTGGCGGAAAGCCGCCCCTTTATTAACAATATCCCCAGTGCCACACTGACAGCGCGCCCGCTGAAGGATTTCCATCAGGACGATGTCAGTGCTGTTTACTGCCGCCAGTACCGCCAGTTACAGCAGCTGGAAAAACAGCTCGGCGAACAGCATCTCCACCTTTATGAAGCGGATATCCGCCCCTGTGAACGCTATCTGATGGAGCGCTTTATCACCGCTGCTGTCTGGGTGCAGCCACAGCCGGATGGTCATGTGCTGATGAAGCCGCATCCGGATTACCGTCCGGCGCTGAAAATCGTTTCTCTGGATATTGAAACCACAGAGTTCGGTGACCTTTACTCCATCGGGCTCTCCGGTTGCGGGGCCGATACGGTATTTATGCTCGGCCCGGAGAACGGCACACCGCTGACCAATCCGGATTTTACGCTGGAGTACGTCCCGCGCCGTCCGGATCTGCTTCACCGTCTGAACCAGTGGCTGGCAGAACATGATCCGGACATGATAATCGGCTGGAGCCTGATCCAGTTTGATCTGCGCATTCTGCAGCGCCATGCGGAAAAGTATCAGATCCCGCTGATTTTCGGCCGCAATAATGCCCCGCTCTCCTGGCGGGAACACGGCTTCAAACCCGGCCAATTTTTCGCCGGGGCTCCCGGGCGGCTGATTATTGATGGTATCGATGCCCTGAAAGCCGCGACCTGGCAGTTTCCGTCCTTCAGTCTGGAGGCTGTGTCTCAGGCACTGCTCGGTGAGGGCAAAGACAGCGATTCCCCGTATGATCGCATGGATGAAATCAACCGCCGTTTCCGGGAGGATAAACCGGCACTGGCACGGTATAACCTTCAGGACTGCCGTCTGGTCACCCGGATTTTTGAACACACCCATCTGACAGAATTCCTGCTGGCACGGGCAGCGGTAACCGGCCTGGCACCGGATCGCATGGGGGGATCGGTCGCCGCCTTCACCCATCTTTATCTGCCGCCGATGCACCGTAAAGGCTATGTCGCGCCTGATCCCGGCGAAAAACCCGGCGAACCGATACCCGGCGGCTTTGTGATGGATTCAGCCCCGGGATTATATGACTCCGTGGTAGTGCTGGATTTCAAAAGCCTGTACCCCTCCATCATCCGCACCTTCCTCATTGACCCGATTGGCATGGTCGAAGGTCTTGCCGCGCCGGAACAGGCGGTTCCGGGGTTTAAAGGTGCATATTTTTCCCGGGAAATAAATTGTCTGCCGGATATCGTCAACCGTATCTGGCATGAGCGGGATATGGCGAAACTGGCAGGGGACAAGCCGCTGTCACAGGCACTGAAAATCATTATGAATGCGTTTTGCGGTGTCCTGGGGGCGGCCGGATGCCGTTTTTATGATCCGCGCCTGACCTCCTCCGTGACGATGCGCGGGCACGATATCATGCGCAAAACCCGCACCATTATTGAATCCCTGGGTTATCAGGTCATTTACGGCGATACCGATTCCACCTTTGTCTGGCTGAAAAGTGCTCACAGTGAAACGGATGCGGAGCGCATCGGCCGCTGGCTGGTAGATGAAGTGAATCAGTGGTGGCAGACGCATTTGACAGATGAATACGGACTCACTTCCGCCCTGGAAATTGAATATGAAACCCACTACCGGCGTTTTCTGATGCCGACAATCCGCGGAACCGATCTCGGCAGCAAAAAACGGTATGCAGGGCTTTCCGGAGATAACATGGTTTTTCGCGGGCTGGAAACGGTCCGCAGTGACTGGACACCGCTGGCACAGCATTTCCAGCAAACCCTATACCGGCTGATTTTCGATAAAATGCCGTATCAGCAGTTTATCCGCGATTATGTCCGCGACACCCTCACCGGACGCTACGATGACAGGCTGGTATACCGTAAGCGCCTGCGCCGGCCGCTGGCGGATTATCAGCGTAATGTGCCGCCTCATGTCAAAGCGGCCAGAATGGCGGATGAGTACAATGTCCGCATGAATCGTCCGCCGCAGTACCAGCGCGGCGCCGGAATAAGCTATATTATTACCCGCGCCGGGCCGCAGCCGCTGGAAATTCTGACGGCACCGCCGGACTACGAACATTACATTAATAAGCAACTGATGCCGATAGCCGATGCCATTCTGCCCTTCCTGGAGGATGACTTCACCACGTTGTTAACCGGGCAATTATTGATGCCATTTTAATTTTGCCATTTTACAGGTGACGCTGCGGATCTTATGGATTAACATAGCGCCCCTTTACTGCTTTTATCACCGGCACAGAGTGACGCAGCTGATGCTGTCGTTCTGACTGACGGTGTTTTTTCCCGGTGAATACAATACCGTTTTTGTATCACCGGTAATGATGTCCACAGCATTTGTCTAATTAGCCCTGAATAACAGAATCGAGCCAAAAATATGCCGTTTACTCTTGGTCAACGCTGGATAAGCGATACTGAAAGCGAGCTGGGATTAGGTACAGTTGTATCTGTCGACGCCCGGATGATCACCCTTCTTTTCCCTGCTACCGGTGAAAACCGTCTCTATGCCGCAGCCGATGCCCCTATCACCCGTGTGATGTTCAACGAAGGGGATACCGTTACCAGTCACGAAGGCTGGCAGCTCAGTGTGACCGCCGTTGAAGAGAGCGACGGATTGTTAACCTATATCGGGCAACGCACCGATACCGGTGAAGATAATGTCCGCCTGCGCGAAGTGTTTCTCGACAGCAAACTGACGTTTAATAAACCTCAGGATCGCCTGTTTGCCGGTCAGATTGACCGCATGGATCGCTTTGCGCTGCGCTACCGCGCCCGCAAATTTCTGAGTGAAGAATACCGCCGTGCCACCAGCGGCCTGCGCGGCATCCGCGCCAGTCTGATCCCGCATCAGCTGTTTATCGCCAATGAAGTCGGCAAACGCCACGCGCCGCGTGTTTTGCTGGCGGACGAAGTCGGTCTGGGGAAAACCATCGAAGCCGGGATGATTATCCACCAGCAGTTAATGGCCGGACGCGCCGAGCGTGTGCTGGTTATTGTGCCGGAAAGCCTTCAGTATCAATGGCTGGTGGAAATGCTGCGCCGCTTCAATCTGCGTTTTTCCCTGTTCGATGACAGCCGTTACACCGAGGCACAGCACGAGAGTGACAACCCGTTTGATACTGAACAGCTGGTATTATGCTCGCTGGATTTTGTCCGCAAGAGCAAGCCGCGTTTTGAACACCTGGCGGAAGCCGGCTGGGATATGCTGGTGGTGGATGAAGCACACCATCTGGTCTGGAGTGAAGACGCGCCAAGCCGTGAATACCAGGTGATTGAAACCCTGGCAGAGAGCATCCCGTCAGTCCTGCTGCTGACCGCCACCCCGGAACAGCTGGGTATGGAGAGCCATTTTGCGCGCCTGCGCCTGCTGGATCCGAACCGTTTCCATGATTTTGAAACTTTTGTTGCCGAACAGCAGAAATATCAGCCGGTTGCTGATGCTGTTACCCTGCTGCTCGACCGCGCACCGCTGACCAAAGATCAGCAGAATGCCATTCATGACCTGATCGCCGAACAGGATATTGAGCCGCTGCTGAAAGCCGCCAATACCGACAGCGAAGACGGCGAGAATGCCCGCCGTGAGCTTATCAGCATGCTGATGGACAGACACGGTACCAGCCGCCTGCTGTTCCGTAACACCCGTAACGGCGTGAAAGGCTTCCCGCGCCGCGAACTGAAAGCGATTAAAATGCCGCTGCCGGCACAGTATCAGACCGCGATTAAAGTCGCCGGGATCATGGGCAGTAAAAAAACCACCGAAATCAAAGCCCGTGAGATGCTCTATCCGGAGCAGATTTATCAGGAATTTGAAGGCGAAAACGCCACCTGGTGGAACTTCGACCCGCGTGTTGAATGGCTGCTCGGCTTCCTGCTGGCAAACCGCAATGAAAAAGTGCTGGTGATCTGCGCCCAGGCCGCAACCGCTCTGCAGCTGGAACAGGTTCTGCGCGAGCGCGAAGGTATCCACGCGGCGGTTTTTCATGAAAATATGTCCCTGCTGGAACGCGACCGGGCGGCGGCCTACTTTGCTTCCGAAGAGGAAGGCGCACAGGTGCTGCTCTGTTCCGAAATCGGATCAGAAGGCCGTAACTTCCAGTTTGCCAATCAGCTGGTGATGTTCGATCTGCCGTTCAACCCGGATCTGCTGGAGCAGCGTATCGGGCGTCTCGACCGTATCGGTCAGAAACGTGATATTCAGATAAGCATCCCGTATCTGGAAAATACCGCACAGGCGGTACTGCTGCGCTGGTTCCACGAAGGTCTGGAAGCCTTTGAATATACCTGTCCGACCGGCCGCACCATCTATGACCGCTATTACGACAGACTGATTAACCTGATGGCGAATCCGGCGGATCTCAGTGGTTTTGATGAGTTTATCGCCGAATGCCGGAAGACCCATGATGTCCTGAAACAACAGCTGGAACAAGGCCGTGACCGCCTGCTGGAAATGCATTCCAACGGCGGCGAAGCCGGTAATGAGCTGGCTGCTGAAATTGCAGGTCAGGATGAAGATACCGAACTGGTCACCTTTGCCCTGAATCTGTTCGATATTGTCGGTATCAATCAGGATGACCGCAGCGACAACATGATCGCCCTGACCCCGTCTGACCATATGCTGGTGCCGGATTTTCCGGGTCTGCCGGAGGATGGCTGTACCATCACCTTTAAACGTGAGCAGGCGCTGTCCCGCGAGGACACCCAGTTTATCAGCTGGGAACACCCGATTATCCGCAACGGTCTGGATCTGATCCTGTCCGGTGATACCGGCAGCTGCGCGGTCTCCGTACTGAAGAACAAAGCCCTGCCGGTCGGCACACTGCTGACCGAGCTGATTTATGTGGTGGAAGCCCAGGCGCCGAAAAATCTGCAGCTGACCCGCTTCCTGCCGCCGACACCGGTGCGCCTGCTGATGGATGTGAAAGGCAATAATCTGGCGTCTCAGGTGGAGTTTGAAAGCTTTAACCGCCAGCTGAATGCCGTGAACCGTCATACCGGCAGCAAGTTTGTCAATGCGGTGCAAAATGAAGTGCATCAGGTGCTGCGTCTGTCCGAAGACGTTGTCGCCGGTCAGGCCCGTGAACTGATTACCGCTGCGAAAGCAATGGCGGATCAGCACCTTACTCTGGAGCACGACCGCCTGCTGGCACTGAAATCGGTTAACCCGAATATCCGTGATGATGAACTTGACGCTATTGAAGAAGAACGTCAGCAAATCCTGTCACATCTGGATGATGCCAACTGGCGCCTGGATGCTATCCGGCTGATTGTCGTTTCGCATCAGTAACCTGTATCCCGGCAGAGAATCTCTGCCGGGTCTCTGATTTGGTGATCCCATGCTAATGGAACCCTATAACCCGCCTGCCGATCCCTGGCTGAATATCCTCTGGCAGGATGAAAGCATCATTGTGGTGAATAAACCAAGCGGACTGCTTTCCGTTCCCGGCCGTGCGCCCGAACATAAAGACAGTGTGATGACACGCATTCAGCGGGATTATCCTGCCGCAGAATCTGTTCATCGTCTGGATATGGCGACCAGCGGTATTATTGTGGTTGCGCTGACCAAAGCTGCCGAGCGGGAACTTAAACGGCAGTTCCGCGAACGGGAACCGAAAAAAACCTATATTGCCCGTATCTGGGGACGGCTGGAGCCGGAAACCGGCATGGTGGATTTACCGCTGATTTGTGACTGGCCGAACCGGCCGAAACAGAAAGTGTGTTTTGAAACCGGCAAACCGGCTCAGACAGGTTATGAGGTGCTGGAATATGAGAAAAATGCCACGCGGGTAAGGCTGTTCCCGGTTACCGGACGCTCACATCAGTTGCGGGTGCATATGCTGGCACTGGGACACCCGATTTTAGGTGATCGTTTTTATGCACATGATGAAGCAAGAGCCGCAGCGCCCCGGCTGCAGCTTCATGCAGAGGCGCTGTCTGTCACACATCCGGCAAACGGTGAGCCGATGCATTTTACTTGTAAATCAGATTTTTAGTGGATTAACACGGTCACCGAATTCATTGAGGCAAGAATCAGGCAAAGTGCTAATCCCGCTACTCCGATAAGAACACGGGTATTGGCCATGGATCATATCCTTAACATATTTAATAAAATATTTACGTAATTTTTCAACTGCATTTATATTTTATAGCAATGATATGAAAAGAATATGATCCGCCCTGCACTTTCCCGGCAACACGTTTTACACCTTCAAAACGGTATTAAACGGGATTATTTAAAGCCTTTCTCTTTTTTAATGAGATCATATGCTGCCTGGATTGATTGCGCTTTCTCTTTTGCCAGTTCCATCATTTCCGGCGGTAACCCTTTCGCCACCAGTTTATCCGGATGATGTTCACTCATCAGCTTGCGGTAGGCGCGTTTGATGGCAGTACTGTCGTCACTTTCTTTCACACCCAGCACCCGGTAAGCCGCGGCAAGATCAGCGCTCTGGTCGCGGTAGTACCCCTGCTGAGACTGCTGCTGCCAGTTACCGCTCTGTGCCCCGCCGTGCATTTGCGCCTGCATCATTGCCAGTACATTTTCAAACTGATGACGCGGGATCCCCAGTTCTTCGGCGATCACCAGGAGCACCTGGCGCTCGTTCGGATGCAGCTCTCCGTCACCGAACGCCGCCTGGATCTGGATTTCCAGAAACATACGCAGCAAATCCGCCCGCCCGTAACAGGCGCGGCGTAACTGACGCAGGGCATCCCGCAGCGGGAAACCGGCGGCTTTACCTTCACGGAACGCGTTCTGAGCCTGTGTCCGCGCACTGCCGTGTAACTGCATGCGATCCATCAGTGCGGTGGCCAGATAAATATCTGATTCCGTTACCCGGCCTTTTGATTTGGTCAGATGCCCCAGAATCTGAAAGGTCGTGCTGAAAAAAAGTGCCTGTCTGGACTGATTGTTGCTGAATGAGCCACCCAATTGCTGACTGCGGACTTTATCAATCGCATGACCAATAAGAAAGCCGAGAAAAATACCCCAAAAACCGGCTCCGGATGCCATGCCTAATAAAATTCCGATGATTTTTCCCAAATAGTGCATATACTCCTCAATTCAACAATGCCCTTGGCGCAATTTTGCATTATCATACTACCCATTCTGTACGATGCCTAACGCCATTTGGATACGTGAACCTGTTTCACGCACGCTCTTTTTTCGTGTAAATTAAGCTCCTGGCGTTCGGGCAATGTGCTACCGAGGACGGAATTGCAGACATACTTATGAAGAAGAGTTATCCAACCCTGCTGGCCACCATTATCTGGACAGCGCTATACAGTCAGGCTGCACAAGCCGCCACACTTGCCGAGCAGTGTATGCTGGGTGTTCCGGTGTATGACGAGCCGGTTGTTGACGGAAAACCCGGTGATTTTCCGGTCAATATCACTGCACAAGGTATGTCAGGCGAATATCCGCACGCGGTAAAATATGACGGTGGTGTGGATATCCGTTCAGGTAACCAGAACCTGAAAGCGGATGAAGTGGAAGTCACTCAGAGCGGTGAAGAGACCAATCCTGTCCGTATTGCGACAGCAACCGGTGATGTCCGCTATTCTGATCCGCAAATCCGTCTGAAAGGGCCGAAAGCGTGGCTGAATCTCAACAACAATGATGCCGATGTTGAGAAAGGCGATTACCAGATGGTCGGTCGCCAGGGCCGCGGTGATGCCGACAAAATGAAGCTTCGCGGTGAAAACCGTTATACCATCCTTGAGAACGGGGTCTTCACCTCCTGTCTGCCGGGTAATGACAGCTGGAGCGTCAAAGGCTCAGAAGTCATTATTGACCAGGATGAGCAGGTTGCGGAAATCTGGAACGCCCGTTTCCGTGTCGCCAATGTCCCGATCTTCTACAGCCCGTATCTCCAGTTACCGATCGGTGATAAACGCCGCTCCGGTTTCCTGATCCCGAACGGCAGCTATTCCAAATCCTCCGGCCTGGAATTTACCCTGCCGTATTACTGGAATATCGCCCCGAATTATGATGCCACTATCACGCCGCACTATTTCAGTAAACGCGGCCTGAAAATGGATAATGAATTCCGTTATCTGACACAGTTCGGCAGAGGTACACTGGCCTTTGATTTCCTGCTGGATGACTCGCAGTACAAAAAAGACAAAGAAGCCGCCGGTAATGCGGAATGGGCAAAACGGGAATCCAACGACCGCTGGTTATTCTACTGGGGTCACAGCGGATCGTTTGCACAGGACTGGTGGTTCTCTTCTGACTACACCAAAGTCAGTGACTCGCGCTATTTTACCGATTTCACTTCCGCTTACGGTAACTCCACGGACGGCTATGCCACGCAGAAACTGGCTGTGGGTATCCGAAAATCAAACTGGAACGCCACTGTAACCTCCAAACAGTTCCAGATCCTGACCAACAATGATAACGCGACATCCTACCGAGCTGAGCCGCAGCTGGATCTCAATTATTATAAAAATGACCTCGGCGTGTTTGATTTCCGGGCCTACGGTCAGGTCTCCCGCTTTACCAGCGTGGGTAAAAATAATCCGGATGCTACCCGTATTCATGCGGAACCGACACTCAGCATGCCACTGTCTAACGGCTGGGCCAGCTTCAATACCGAAGCGAAGCTGATGGCAACCCATTATGATCAGGATATTCCTGAAGTACTGAAGAACTCCGAACTTGAAAAAAATGTTACACGGGTGCTGCCGCAGTTTAAAGCTGATGCGAAGATGATTTTCGAGCGGCCGATGTTCTTTAACAACAGTTTCACCCAGACATTAGAACCGCGCGCACAGTACCTGTATGTCCCGTATAAAAACCAGGACAATATCAACAACTTCGACTCCACGCTGATGCAGTCCAGCTACAGCGGCCTGTTCCGTGACCGTATGTACAGTGGTCTGGATCGCATTGCATCCGCCAACCAGGTGACCACCGGGGTGACCAGCCGGATTTATGATGATGAATTAGTTGAACGATTTAACGTTTCTGTGGGTCAAATCTACTACTTTGAACGTCCGCGTACCGGTGACTCTCAAAATACGGTCGTGGATGAAAAAGATGAAACCGGTTCGATGGTCTGGGCAGGTGATTCCATGTGGCGTTATAACGACAACTGGGGCCTGAAAGGCGGTATTCAGTATGACCGCCGCCTGGGCAGTGTCGCCATGTCCAACGCCACTCTGGAATACCGTCAGGATGCCGAACGTCTGATTCAGCTGAACTACCGCTATGTGGATCGGGACTATATTCAGGCGATGCGTCAGCATACCCGGTATGGTGAAAAATACGTTTCACCGCCAAACCAGCAAGGTATCTCTCAGGTCGGTATCGTGGCCAGCTGGCCGGTTGCCGAGCAGTGGGCCTTTGTCGGTCAGTATTACTATGACACCAAAGAGAGCCAGCCGGCCAGCCAGCTGGTTGGTCTGCAATACAATACCTGCTGCTGGGCGGCAAACGTTGGCTATGAGCGTAAGATTATCGGCTGGAAAAATGATGCCAGTGAATACGACAATAAATGGACGTTTAATATCGAATTACGCGGCATGAGCAGCAATTACAGTCTGGGCAGCCAGAAAATGCTTGAGCGTGGTATTCTGCCGTATGTTCCGGCATTTTAACCGCCTGAGCTGACACAATTTTCACATGCCGTACCGGCGGTACGGCGATACGAAACATGATGGGATACTTATGAAAAACTGGAGAACACTCATTCTCGGCCTGATGTTCACGGCAAGCACTGCCTCATTCGCAGCACCGCAGCAACTGGACAAAGTCGCGGCAGTGGTGAATAACGGTGTGGTTCTGGAGAGTGATGTCAATAATATGCTTCAGACTGTCGCCATGAATGCCCGCAATGCCGGTCAGCAGATTCCGGATCAGGCGACATTACGTCAGCAGATTCTGGAACGTCTTATCATGGACAATATCGTGATGCAGATGGCCGGACAGATGCAGATCACTATCCCTGACCAGGCCGTTGATGGCGCTATCGAAGATATCGCCCGTCAGAACAACATGACCCTTGCCCAGATGAAAGATCGCCTGAAACGTGACGGGATGAGCTATGACAAATACCGCAGCGATATCCGCAAAGAAATGATGATGGCGGAAGTCCGTAATAACGAAGTCCGTCGTCGTGTAGTGATCCTGCCGCAGGAAGTGGAGTCTCTGGCAAACCTTATCAGCACACAAAACGCTGCGGATACGGAACTGAACATCAGCCATATCCTGATCCCGCTGCCGGAAAATCCGACAGAAGAACAGATGAATGCAGCGAAAGAAAAAGTCACCACCATTATGAATGAACTTCAGCATGGTGCCGATTTCGGTAAACTGGCGATCACCTATTCTGCGGATCCGCAGGCACTCAAAGGCGGTAATATGGGCTGGAGCCGTTTACAGGAGCTGCCGGGTCTGTTTGCCGAGCGTCTTCAGTCCGCCAAAAGCGGAGAAATTGTCGGGCCGGTACGTTCCGGTGTCGGCTTCCATATTCTGCGCGTGAATGACGTCCGCGGAAACAGTCAGCCAATTTCAGTGACAGAAGTAAAAGCCCGTCATATTCTGATCAAACCGTCACCGGTAATGACCGATGACCAGGCCCGCAGCAAACTGCAGCAGATTGCCGCTGATGTGAAAAGCGGTAAAACCACGTTTGATGCTGCGGCAAAACAATTCTCAGAAGACCCGGGCTCTGCCCTGCGCGGTGGTGAGTTAGGCTGGTCAATGCCTGATATCTACGACCCGGCTTTCCGTGACGCACTGATGAAACTGAAAAAAGGCGAACTGAGTCAGCCTGTCCGTTCCTCTTTCGGCTGGCACCTGATCCAGCTTGAAGATACCCGCAACGTGGATAAGACCGAAGCGGCTCAGAAAGATCGCGCTTACCGTATGCTGTTTAACCGTAAATTCAGCGAAGAATTACAGAGCTGGATGCAGGAACAGCGCGCCGGCGCTTACGTGGAAATTTTAGATGGCAGTAACAAATAAGCTGAAACCTGTCGTTATTACCCCCGGCGAACCTGCCGGGGTTGGTCCTGACCTGACAGTCGCGCTGGCACAGCGCGACTGGCCGGTAAAACTGGTGGTTTGTGCCGACCCGCAACTGATGCAGCAACGAGCACACACGCTGTCACTGCCGCTCACCCTTGAACCTTATTCACCGGATACCACCTGCCAGCCGCAGCGCGCGGGCACACTGACCATTCTGCCTGTTGAACTGAAAGCGCCGGCTGTCGCCGGTGAGCTTAACGTGGCAAATGCCGCCTATGTGACCGAAACACTGGCACGCGCCTGTGACGGCTGTTTACAGGGTGAGTTTGGTGCTTTGATTACAGGCCCGGTACATAAAGGCATCATTAACGATGCCGGGATCCCGTTTATCGGTCATACCGAATTTTTCGCCGACCGCAGTCACTGCAAGCGTGTGGTGATGATGCTGGCGACCGAAGAAATGCGGGTGGCGCTGGCGACCACACATCTGCCGATTTTACAGGTTCCGGCAGCCGTTGACCGCACCTGCCTGCATGAAGTGATCACTATCCTCAATCATGACCTGCGCACCAAATTCGGTATCGCGCAGCCGCATATCATCGTTTGTGGTCTGAACCCGCATGCGGGGGAAGGCGGCCATATGGGGCATGAAGAGATAGACACCATTATCCCGGCACTCGATGAGCTTCGGGCGCAGAGCATTTCCCTGGAAGGTCCGCTCCCGGCAGACACCCTGTTCCAGCCGAAATACCTGGAACGCGCGGATGCGGTGCTCGCCATGTATCACGATCAGGGCCTTCCTGTGCTAAAATATCAGGGATTCGGCCGTGCCGTGAATATCACGCTGGGACTGCCGTTTATCCGGACCTCTGTTGACCACGGCACAGCCCTGGAACTGGCAGGTACCGGCAAAGCAGATGCGGGTAGTTTTATCACCGCATTAAATTTAGCGATTACAATGATTAAAAACAGTCAATGAATACACGAGTCCATCAGGGGCATTTTGCCCGTAAACGTTTCGGGCAGAACTTCTTAACCGATCAATTTATTATCGACAGCATTGTCGCGTCGATTAACCCGCAACCCGGTCAGGCGATTGTCGAAATCGGGCCGGGACTGGCTGCACTGACTGAGCCGGTCGCCGATCGCATGGACAAAATGACGGTCATTGAAATCGACCGTGATCTGGCCGCCCGTCTGGCCAGCCATCCGTTTTTACAAAGCAAACTGACCATTATTCAGCAGGATGCCATGACCGTCGATTTCACGGCGCTGGCACAGGAGCGCGGTCAGCCGCTGCGGGTGTTCGGTAACCTGCCGTACAATATCTCCACGCCGCTGATGTTCCATCTGTTCACCTTCACTAACGCAATCAGTGATATGAACTTTATGCTGCAAAAAGAAGTGGTTAACCGTCTGGTTGCCGGTCCGGGCAGCAAAACCTACGGTCGTCTGAGTGTTATGGCGCAGTATTACTGCCAGGTCGTACCGGTTCTGGATGTGCCGCCGACGGCATTCCGCCCGGCACCGAAAGTGGATTCAGCGGTTGTCCGCCTGATCCCGCACCGCGAAAATCCGTATGTGCTGAAAGATGTCGCGCTGCTCAGCCGGGTGACCACGCAGGCCTTTAACCAGCGCCGCAAAACGATCCGCAACAGCTTAGGTGATCTGTTCAGTCCGGAAACCCTGACTGAACTGGGTATTGATCCGGCGACCCGTGCAGAAAATATCAGTGTTGCGCAATACTGTCTGATGGCCAATTACCTGGCGGAACATCCCGCCTCATAGGGGATTCATCATGAATAACGACCCGAGAATTTGTATTCAGGTTCAGAGTGTTTATATCGAAAGTCAGTCTGAACCGGATGCGGAACGCTATGTTTTCGCCTATACCGTTTCTATCCGTAACCTGGGTCGTGATCCTGTGCAGCTTATCAGCCGCTACTGGCGTATCACCAACAGTGAAGGCCGCCAGACAGAGGTTCAGGGGGAAGGTGTCATCGGTGAACAGCCGGTGATCCGGCCCGGTGAAGAGTATCGTTATACCAGCGGCACAGTCCTGGAAACACCGCTGGGCACCATGGAAGGTTACTACACTATGGTGGATCACGAGGGTGCGGATTTCATCAGTGAAATCCCTGTTTTCCGGCTCGCAATACCAACCTTTATTCACTGATTCTCTATGGCAACCTATCTTATCGGCGATGTTCACGGCTGTTACCGTGAACTTCGCGCATTACTGGCTCAGGCTGATTTTGATCCGCAGGCTGACACCCTGTGGCTGACCGGTGATCTGGTCGCCCGCGGCCCGGATTCACTTGATGTCCTTCGTTATGTCAAAAGCCTGGGTGACTGCGTCAGGCTGGTACTCGGTAATCATGATCTTCACCTGCTGGGGATCTACGCGGGGATCAGCCGTAACAAACCACGCGACCATCTGAACAAACTGCTCAGCGCACCGGATCTGGATGAGCTGATCAACTGGCTGCGCCGCCAGCCGATGCTGCAGGTTGATCATGAGAAAAAGCTGATTATGGCACACGCCGGGATCACCCCGCAGTGGGATCTGGATACCGCCATTATATGTGCCCGTGAAGTGGAAGCGGTTCTCAGCAGCGATACCTATCCGTTGTTTATTAATGCTATGTATGGTGATCTGCCGAATGACTGGTCCCCGTCTCTGACCGGCCTGGCACGTCTGCGCTTTTCCACCAATGCCCTGACCCGGATGCGTTACTGCTTCCCGGGCGGACAACTGGATATGGTCTGCAAAGATAAACCGGATCAGGTTTCCGCACCGCTGAAACCCTGGTTTGCCCTGCCGTCAAAACTGCCGGAAGGTTACAGCGTGGCTTTTGGTCACTGGGCATCACTGGAAGGCAAAGGTACGCCGCGCGGTATTTATGCGCTGGATACCGGCTGCTGCTGGGGCGGACAGCTTACCATGCTGCGCTGGGAAGATCGCTGCTATTTCTGGCAGGAATCTTTTGCGGTGCGGGATGAGGATGAGAACTGAGCAGTCACCGGCAACAGACAAGAAAAAGCAGAGCCGGTGGCTCTGCTTTTTTGTATTAACATTATTTATGAAATAATACGAATCAACTGATTAATCAGCTCTTACGGCGCTCTAAGATTTCAAAGCAGAAACCGTGCGAGTTTGCTTCATCCGCATCATGATATTCCATAAAGGTGGAGTCCCACTCATCCGGCTCATAGTCCGGGAAGTAAGTATCCCCGCTGACTTCCGCATCAACGTGCGTCAGATATAAACGATCCGCCAGCGGCAGGAACTGTCCGTAGACTTTACCGCCGCCCATCACCATGATCTCACCGTCTGTTTCTTTCTGTGCAATCGCCAGTGCTTCTTCCACAGACTTAGCCCAGACCACGCGATCATCGTTGCCCGGCGTACGGCTGAGCACGATATTGAGGCGATCCGGCAGAGGACGACCGATAGATTCATAAGTCACGCGACCCATGATCACCGGTTTATTTACCGTATTACGTTTAAACCATGCCAGATCTTCCGGCAGTGTCCATGGCATCGCATTTTCCATGCCAATAACCCGATCCATAGCTAAAGCAGCGATCAAGCTAATGTTCATTCATTTCACCTTAGGGCTGAGAGAAATTTTGCCGTCACTATACGTAAACTACTCAATGCCGTCGACAGAATTCAGTGTTTCATCAATACAAATAATTTATTTGTCTTCACACTTGAAGGTGGGTCATACTTTTACTCTGCATTCAGGTCTTTTTCAGCAAGGATATACCATATGTATGATGCCACTCTGATGGTCACCACTATCGCTGCGCTCGGTATGATCTCCCCGGGCCCGGATTTCTTTCTGATTGTGAAAAACGCAGCCCGTTACCAGCGTGCCGCCGCCATGATGACCGCACTGGGTGTGCTGTCCGCGATCGCTATTCACATGACCTACTGCGTGGCCGGGCTGGCGGTGATCATCACCACCACACCGTGGCTGTTTATGATCCTCAAATATGCCGGCGCGGCTTACCTTATCTGGATCGGGATCAACAGCCTGCTGGCACGTGCCGGCCATACCCTTGATACCGGGGATGGCTCACATCAGCGTATCTCCTTTAAAAAAGCCTTTATGCAGGGATTTCTCTGTAACCTGCTGAACCCGAAAGCCACACTCTTTTTCCTTGCTATTTTTACCCAGGTACTGGATATCAACTCCGGATTTGGTGAAAAACTCTGGTATGCTGCTATTGTAATGGGACTGGCGGTGGTTTACTGGCCATCACTGGTACTGCTGATTCAGAGTGATCCGGTACGCCGCGGATTGGCGAAAATTCAGAAGTATATCGATAAAGTCCTTGGCGTCGTCCTGATTGGCTTTGGCGTCCGGGTCGCAATGAGTTGATGATAATGATAATGAAAACAGATAAATACACTTTTCAGCCGGAATTTCAGGCTGTCATACAGGATGCCGTACAGTCCCTGTATACGGCGCTGCCGGGTGTGCTGCACAGCATCTATGTCTATGGCAGTGTGGCGGAAGGCCGCGCTGTCCCGGGCCGCTCTGATCTGGATCTGACCCTAGTGCTGCACCGGTCGCTCAGTGCGGCGGAAAAAACCATTCTCCGCAGTCTGGACAAAGCACTGACTGCGCGTCACAGCAGTGTGTCAAAAATCGGGTTTGATACCGGTCTGCTGTCAGAAGTGACCTCTGCGGAAGAGCAGCCGGTCTGGGCTTACTGGCTGGCACATTTTTGCCTGCCGGTCTGGGGTGATGACCTGACACTGAAACTGCCCGTTGTGACACTTAACCGTGAGATTATACACGGCATTAACGGCGACTTTCCGGTGCTGGTCCGCACCAACCTGATGCAGTTACAGAAAAGCCCGCCGCTGGCTGAAATCCGGCGGATAAAACGGGAAACCGCACGGCGTCTGCTGCGTGCCACCGCACTGGTGTGGAATGATTATGAAACCTGCACTTACCCGCTGCCGTTACCGCAGATGGCCGGAAAAGCGATTGCGTTGTATCCGGAAAAACGCCACGCGATCACCTTTCTGCTGGGACAGACCGAAGAGCCGGATACCGGGATTATCCAGTTTATCGCCGTTGCCGGGACATTCTCCCGCTGGCTGCGGGATGAGGAAAAACGGCTGCTGAACCGCTGAATAAACACAAAAAAACCGCTGATTATTCAGCGGTTTTTTTATTTTGGGTGTTTTAATACAGCGGAGAGGGTTCAATTTCCAGTTGCCCGACAACGCCTTTGTCGGCCTGTTCAAGGAACTGGCTGTAATAGAAGAACGGGAAATGAGAATACGACGGCTGCATCATCTGCACCAGTAATTCACTGCGTCCGTCAATCCAGACAGTGTCTTTCCAGCCGTAATCCTGCGGCTGCGGTGACTGACCGTTATGGCTGATCACCTTAAAACGCACACCGCTGATATGGAACGGCTGCGGGGTATCGGTTGTGACAGCCCAGCGCTCCCAGTTACCCTGCTGTGTGCGGATATCGGTACGGCTCATGTCCCACATCGCGCCGTTAATTGCCGGCGGTGATAAACTGAGTGACACATCGCGGTTACGGACACCGGTCGTGATTTGTGTCGGATCCTGAATCAGGGTGGCCGGTAAATTATCCGTTACCAGCGAAATCAGGCCGGTTGCGCGGATAGTCAGCACGTTGGTATTCACCAGCGTATTTGAAGTCTCAAACAGACTTTTAAAACGCTCTGTCAGCGTGGCGGATTCCCCGGCGGTGATAGTCAGTGTTTCCGTTTTTGACATATCGATCAGCACTTCGCGCCGTTCGCCCGGCGACAGGGACAGCACCTCAACCGCCACCGGTGATGGCAGCAGGCCCTGATCGGAAGCGATCATATAGAACGGACGACCGTCACTGAGTTTCAGTTCAAAGCGCCGGGCGTTTGCGGCATTGACCATGCGCAGCCGGATCCAGCCTTTTGACACTTCCAGATACGGATCTTCCGCACCGTTGACGATCAGCCGGTCACCGATAAACATACCGTTATCTTCCGTGCGGTACTCCGGCGACCCGAAGGAATCCAGACGCTTATCCTGAATGATCAGCGGGAAATCATTGACGCCGTACTCTTTCGGCAGCGGCAGATTACGGCTTTCCTCATCATCCACAATCCACATGCCGGCAAGCCCGTGATAAACGTGCGGTGCCATCCGGTTCGGAGTATTGGCATGATACCAGCAGGTTGCAGCCGGCTGGCGCACCGGGATCACCGGCGACCAGTCTGTATTTGGTGAAATCAGGCGTGCGGCCCCTCCGGCAACCGTTCCCGGCACCAGCAGCCCGCTGACATTGACGGCAACCGGCTCAGACAGACGGTTGCTGTAAATCATTTTGATATCATCGCCATTACGGACACGCACAGTCGGCCCGAGATAACGGCCGTTAAAACCCCAGATACTGGCCTGATTTTTACCGTTAAATGACCAGTGAGTGCGCTGCATCGTCAGAAATAACGGCTGTCCGTTGCGGCTTTCCAGCAATGGCGGAACCGGTAACGGCTGACTGCCGCCCTCATCTGCCGCGCGGACAGACAGAGGCAGTGAACCTAAACACACCGCTAAGCCGGATGCTTGAATAAACCGGCGCCGACTCAGTGTCATAGCATCTCCGAAAAAAACGTTTCCATGATTTTTATGATTTGTACCGAACACCCGTATGCCGGTGAGCAGACAGAGACATCCGTGTTATCTTTTCATGAAGGGCATACGCTTAACAACGGAGTGTTAAGCGTATGATATAGCGGATGAAGAGCAATTCCTAAACTTATCTATGATAAGTTGCAAAATAATAAGACTGCTATTGTGTAACGGGCGTGACAGTCACGGAAATTAAGCGTCTTTACGGCCCTTTTGTTTTTCCATTTCAATCACTTCCTTATCCAGCTCCGCGATACGTTTGATCATCATCTGACGGCAGTCTTCGGCCAGTTCACGCACCTGTTCACGGCTGTATTTTGAGGTATCAACCGGCGGCAGCATATCCACAATCACCACACCGTTATTCCAGCGGTTCAGTTTGATGCGTCCCTGAGTGGTGGATACACACACCGGCACTACCGGCACACCGGCTGCCATTGCTGCATGGAAAGCACCGGTTTTAAACGGCAGCATACCGCGACCGCGGCTGCGTGAGCCTTCCGGGAACATCCAGACAGAGATATTACGCTTTTTGATCTGCTCCGCCACCTGGGTAATGGTGTTATGGGCTTTGCTGCGGTTGCTCCGGTCGATCAGGATATTCCCCGAAATCCAGTACAGCTGCCCGAAAAACGGGATCCAAATCAGGCTGCGCTTTCCGACAGTCACCGTGCGCGGCTGCACCGCATTCGACATGGTGATCATGTCATAGTTGTTCTGATGGTTACCCACATACACACAGGAACCGTAGTGTTTGGCTTCTTCCGGAATGCGGTACACCATTTTGATGCCGAAAACATAAGAAAGCTTGCCGTACATGCGCCCGAAGGTCATCACATGCTTCGGGTTACGCGGGCTGGTCAGGCAGATCAGGATACCGGCCAGGCTGCCGACAATACAATAAATAATAACGATGATAATACGTAAAATGGCTAACATGCGTCCCCCGCAAAATGGCCTTTTAAGAAAAGCGGGGCAATCATTGCCCCGTGAATAGTATCGCTGTTAATACCGGATATTACGCCTTCGGCTCCGGTTCAGAAATATCAATCCGTTCGATCTTCTTCTGCATGCCGCGCGGCAGCGCCGTACCGCGGCGTCCGCGCTCAGCACGGAATTTTTGCAGCTCTTCCGGACGCAGCGTCAGTTTACGCTTACCGAAATGCAGTGTCACACTGGCATCCGGGCGGATCACAAACAGATGTGCCAGGCCGTCTTCCCCGGCCGCCGCCGCCGCAGAGGTAATGGAGATAATCTTATTCCCCTTCCCTTTTGACAACTGCGGCAGGTCACCGACAGGGAACAGCAGCATCCGCCCTTCCTGCGATACTGCCAGCAGGAGATCGTTCTCCTCATCATTCACCTCAATCGGTGTCATGACTTTTGCGTTATCCGGCAGCGTGATCAGCACTTTCCCGGCTTTGTTTTTCGCGACCAGGTCACTGAAGGTACAGATAAAGCCGTAACCGGCATCCGAGGCCATCAGGTACTTCTGATTTTCATCATTCATCAGCACCTGTTCAAACACAGCCCCCGGCGGCGGTGTCAGCTTGCCGGTCAGCGGCTCGCCCTGACCACGCGCCCCCGGCAGTTCCAGCGGATCGAGCGAGTAACTGCGCCCGGTGGAATCAAGGAATACCACCGGCTGATTACTTTTACCCCGTGCCGCACCGAGGAACGCATCACCCGCTTTGTAGTTCATACCGGACGGGTCGATATCATGGCCTTTGGCGCTGCGCACCCAGCCCATCTGTGACAGCACAACGGTCAGCGGCTCGGACGGCAGAATGTCATGGTCGCTCATGGCTTTCGCCTCTTCGCGCTCATTGAGCGGGGAGCGGCGATCGTCACCGTACTGTCTGGCATCTTCCTCAAGCTCTTTTTTCAGCAGCGTGTTCATACGACGCTCAGAGCCGAGGATTGCCTGTAATTTATCACGCTCTTTCGCCAGCTCATCCTGCTCGCCGCGGATTTTCATCTCTTCGAGTTTGGCTAAATGGCGTAATTTCAGTTCGAGGATGGCTTCCGCCTGAGTATCGCTCAGCCCGAAGCGATCCATCAGAACCGGTTTCGGCTCATCTTCCGAACGGATGATGTCAATCACTTCATCAATGTTGAGATACGCGAGCAGCAAACCATCGAGAATATGCAGACGGCGCAGCACTTTTTCCAGCCGGTGATTCAGGCGGCGGCGCACCGTTTCGCGGCGGTAAACCAGCCACTCATTAAGGATCTCAACCAGCCCTTTAACCGCAGGACGTCCGTCCAGGCCGATCATATTCAGGTTGATGCGGTAGCTTCTTTCCAGATCCGTGGTCGCAAACAGGTGAGTCATCACCTGATCAAGATCGATCCGGTTACTGCGCGGGACAACCACCAGACGGGTCGGGTTTTCGTGATCCGACTCATCGCGCAGATCTTCCACCATCGGCAGCTTTTTCGCCCGCATCTGTGCCGCTATCTGCTCCAGCACTTTCGCGCCGGAAACCTGGTGCGGCAATGCGGTGATCACCGCATTACCGTCCTCAATGGTCCACACGGCGCGCATACGCACAGAGCCGCGACCGGATTTGTAGATCTTACGGATATCTTCCGGCCCGGTGATGATTTCCGCTTCTGTCGGGTAATCCGGGCCCGGGATAAACGCCATCACCTCTTCGAGGGACAGAGACGGCTTGTCGATCAGCGCCAGCAGGGCACCGGTTACTTCACGGGCGTTGTGCGGCGGAATATCCGTTGCCATACCGACTGCGATCCCGGTGGTACCGTTAAGCAGAATGTTCGGCAGGCGCGCCGGTAACATTTTCGGCTCCTGCATCGTGCCGTCAAAGTTCGGCACCCAGTCTGCGGTGCCGTGCCCCAGTTCACTGAGCAGCACTTCCGCATATTTTGACAGGCGCGATTCGGTATAACGCATGGCGGCGAAGGATTTCGGATCATCCGGTGCCCCCCAGTTCCCCTGTCCGTCCACCAGCGGGTAGCGGTAAGAGAACGGCTGCGCCATCAGTACCATCGCCTCATAACAGGCGCTGTCGCCGTGCGGATGGTATTTACCCAGCACGTCACCGACAGTACGGGCGGATTTTTTGTATTTGGCGGAGTTGCTTAACCCCAGTTCAGACATGGCATACACGATACGCCGCTGAACCGGTTTTAACCCGTCGCCGATAAAAGGGAGTGCCCTGTCCATGATGACGTACATGGAATAGTTGAGGTAGGCATTCTCTGTAAAATTATGCAGCGCCTGGCGCTCCACACCGTCATGAGTTATTTCACTCATTCACTCTGTTCCTCTGACCTTTTGTGCCGTCACGGGGTGACATCACACATCCAATTCCACCCGATCACCCTTTTCCTGCAACCAGTTACGGCGGTCTTCCGCTCGTTTCTTGCCGAGGAGCATATCCATCACCGACATCGTTTCCTGATAGTTTTCCTCACTGATAGTGAGCTGTATCAGACGCCGGGTATTCGGATCCAGGGTCGTTTCACGCAACTGACCGGGATTCATTTCCCCCAGCCCTTTAAAACGCTGCACATTCGGTTTGCCGCGCTTGCGGCTTAATTTATCCAGAATCGCATTTTTCTCGTTTTCATCGAGGGCGTAATGCACCTCTTTGCCGAGGTCGATACGATAGAGCGGCGGCATAGCCATATAGATATGACCGGCTTTCACCAGCGCCGGGAAGTGACGCACAAACAGCGCGCACAGCAGGGTGGCGATATGCAGCCCGTCCGAGTCCGCATCCGCGAGGATACAGATTTTGCCGTAACGGAGGGTGCTTAAATCGTCACTGTCCGGATCGATACCGATAGCCACGGAAATATCATGCACTTCCTGAGACGCCAGCACTTCATCAGACGACACTTCCCAGGTATTCAGTATCTTACCGCGCAGCGGCATGATGGCCTGGAATTCGCGGTCACGGGCCTGTTTGGCCGAGCCGCCCGCCGAATCCCCTTCCACCAGAAACAGTTCTGTCTGATTCAGATCCTGGGATGAACAGTCCGCCAGTTTTCCCGGCAGTGCCGGGCCTGATGTCAGTTTTTTGCGCACCACTTTTTTCGCGGCCCGCAGACGGCGCTGGGCGCTGGCAATCGCCATTTCCGCCAGCTGTTCCGCAGCCTGCACATTCTGGTTGAGCCACAGACTGAAGGCATCCTTCACCACGCCGCTGACAAATGCCGCGCACTGACGTGATGACAGACGTTCTTTGGTCTGACCGGCAAACTGCGGATCCTGCATCTTCACGGAAAGCACATACGCACAGCGCTCCCAGATGTCGTCAGCGGATAACTTCACGCCGCGCGGCAGAATATTACGGAATTCGCAGAACTCGCGGATGCCGTCAAGCAGCCCCTGACGCAGGCCATTGGCATGAGTACCGCCCAGCGGGGTCGGGATCAGGTTGACGTAGCTTTCGGTCAGCAGTTCGCCGCCTTCCGGCAGCCACAGCAGCGCCCAGTCCACCTCTTCATTGTCCCCGGCATGTTTGCCGGTAAACGCCGCTTCCGGCAGGGTCACCAGGCCGTTGACGTTTTCCATCAGGTAATCGGTCAGACCATCCTGATAGCACCAGCGCTGTTCAGTCTCGTTCACATTATCTTTGAAAAGGATCTCAACCCCCGGGCACAACACCGCTTTGGCTTTCAGCAGATGCACCAGCCGGGAAACAGAGAAGCGCGGACTGTCAAAAAACTGCTCATCCGGCCAGAAATGCACACTGGTACCGGTGTTGCGTTTGCCGCACTGCCCGATGACAGCCAGTTCACTGACTTTGTCACCATTTTCAAAGGCAATCTGATAAACCTGTCCGTCACGGCGGACAGTCACTTCGGTGCGTTTTGACAACGCATTGACCACGGAAATACCTACCCCGTGAAGACCACCGGAAAACTGATAGTTTTTATTGGAGAACTTCCCCCCGGCATGCAGGCGGGTCATGATCAGTTCGACCGCAGAGACTTTTTCTTCCGGGTGCATATCCACCGGCATCCCGCGCCCGTTGTCAATCACTTCAACAGACTGATCTTTATGCAAAATGACTTCGACAGATTTAGCGTGACCGGCTAAAGCTTCATCGACGCTGTTGTCGATAACTTCCTGAGCAAGGTGATTCGGCCGCATCGTGTCCGTGTACATACCCGGACGGCGGCGGACAGGCTCCAAACCACTGAGGACTTCAATATCCTCTGCGTTATAAGATGATTGCGTCATGTTGGATTATCGGTTTTTCGCTAAAAAATAAACAAAATACGTGAATGATACTGGCGATAATACCAGTCCCGGATAAATTTAAATACGATTTTTCATTAATGGCCGAGGCCGAGGAACTCAATTATCTGCGGAAAATAGCGCTGAAATCCGGTAAATGCGTGGTTTCCGCCGGATTCAATCGTCTGTTTGCATGCCACCAGATGGGTGACCGCCTGACGGTAATCCAGCACTTCATCGCCGGTCTGCTGCAATAACCAGATCAAATCCGGTGATTCAACGGGATCGGTAAAGATCGCCCGTAAATCCTGCATATGGTGCGGTTCAAGGGTATAACGCTCGCCGGTATAGGGGTTTTCATTCTCCCCGAGGTAGTCCTGAAGTAAATCAAACGGATACACCGCCGGATTGACCACCACCGCAGGGACATCAAACGCCTGTGACAGCCAGAGGGCAAAATACCCGCCCAGCGACGACCCGACAATGCCGGTATTCTCACCGGCCAGCGAGTTCATCAGATCTTCCAGAAACAGTGCGGCGTCATCCGGATAGCAGGGGATCTGCGGCTGTAACATCCGGATCGCCGGATGGTGCTCTGCCAGCCACGCTTTCAGCATCGTCCCTTTTTCTGACAGCGGGGAACTGTTGAAGCCATGCAGATAAAGGAGCGTTGCCATCAGTAACCGTCCGAACCCAGGTCGGGGCTGAATTCATCCGTATCGAGCCGGAACAGCTGTGTCGTCAGCGACGGACTATCACCGGTGGTCAGTTCCAGATAACGCCAGCCCGGCGCGGCGGTATCCAGCGTAAAATTAGTACAGTGCGGTTTAAACTGGACACAGGTTGACGGCGTGGCCAGCATACGGATGCCATTCCACATCACATCCATATCCTGGTGAATATGTCCGCATAAAATGCCTTCAATATTCTGATAACGGGTCAGAACCTCCGCCAGCATATGGGAGTTGCGCAGACTGTGCTGATCAAGCCAGGTACAGCCGGATGCCAGCGGATGGTGATGCAGCATCACAACGGTATGGCGGTCAGGCTGCTGCGCCAGGCAGTTATCCAGCCAGATAAGCTGGTCATCACTCAGTTCGCCGTGCGGCACGCCCTGAACCTGGCTGTCGAGCAGCAGGATCTGCCACTGCTCCCCGATCAGCACCTGCTTGGAGGAGGAGATACCGGCGGCGGCCAGTTCCTGTGCCATCGACGGCTGATAATCGTGATTCCCCGGCAGCCAGACACACGGCGCCGGTAAACGGGCAATACCGTCCGTAAACCGCTGATAGGCCCGGGTGCTCTGGTCCTGAACCAGATCACCGGTGGCCACAATCAGGTCAGCCGGTAACTGCTGTTTTACGATAGCATCCAGCACGGCGTGGTAACTGTGCAGAGTATTAATGCCCAGCAGCGTGTCTGTTTCACCGGCAAAAAGATGCGTATCGGTAATCTGTAAAATTAGGACCGCAGCGCCGTCAGCCACGGGCAAGTGCAACGGGGTTTCCAATCGATGTCCTTGTTATTTTAATAACTAACATATAATGATAACGTGTTTCGGCGAAGAAGATCTGCAATCCCGCACACAATTCCCCGGTTGCGTATAAAAAAATCCGGATTATTTATCCCGCCATGTTGTGCGTATACGTTCATAGTGCAGTGTAAGCCACTGAATTGCAATGACAGTTGCTGCGTTGTCGATCACACCTTTTTCAACCCATTCATACGCCTGCTCACGGCTGACCACATGAACACGGATGTCTTCATTCTCCTGCGCCAGCCCGTGAACCCCGCCTGCCGCCGCGGTATCCGCCTCGCCGATATACACATACATCCGCTCGGATGTCCCGCCCGGGCTTGAAAGATAGCTCAGTGCGAAGGTGCAGCGGCCGATTTTCAGCCCCGCTTCCTCTTCCGCCTCACGCCGCACCACATCTTCAGCGGATTCCCCGCTTTTATCGATCATCCCGGCCACCGCTTCCAGCAGCCAGGGGGTCTGACTGCTTTCAATGGCGGGCAGACGAATCTGTTCAATCAGTACAACTTCATCACGAACCGGGTCATACGGCAAAATAACGCCGGCATTTCCCCGTTCGAATACTTCGCGGCGGATTTCCGGGCTCCAGCCGCCCTCAAATAACCGGTGACGGAAACGGTATTCATTAATCTTAAAAAATCCTGAAAACAGGGTTTTCTGACTGATTATCTCCACGTCATCGCTGCTGAACGCAAAAGGCAATCCGGATGTGCGTTTCATACTATTTTCTCCGCCAATATATCAATTATCAGTGATAATGACCTTTTTCCTCTGCTGAGATAAAGAAATTTTCATCCCGTTGAGGTAAAGTTAAGCTAATTTAACCCGGAAGGCACAAACGGCTACCTTTATTAGCGAGCGGACTCTGCTAGAATTAAAGCCATTTGGTGCTTCCCGTGAGGCAACTGACAGATTAGCGCTGTGCAAAAAGGAATCCTAATGAAGAAACTGCTTTCTCTTCTCATTGCTGTGAGTGTGGCAGGTTTCAGCTCTGTCACCCAGGCTGAAGACCTCCTGCAGGTTTATCAAAAAGCGAAAGAGACCAACCCGACCCTCCGTCAGACTCAGGCTGAACGTAACCAGGCGTTTGAAAAAATTAACGAAGCCCGCAGTCCGTTACTGCCGCAGTTAGGTTTAAGCGGGGGTTATAATTATAACAGTGGTTACCGTGATAACAGTAATCAACGTAATAATGCACTGAATGCACAGCTGGGACTGACTCAGACGATTTTTGATATGAGCAAATGGCGTCAGCTGAACCTGCAGGAACAAACTGCCGGGATCAGTGACATCACATTCCAGAGCGCACAACAGCAGCTGATTGTCGATACCGCCGTTGCTTACTTTAATGTTCTGCGCGCGCTGGATACCCTGTCCTTCGTACAGGCACAGAAAGAAGCCGTCTACCGTCAGCTGGATCAGACCACTCAGCGTTTCAATGTTGGCCTGGTCGCCATTACTGACGTACAGAACGCCCGTGCTAACTACGACAGTGTTCTGGCTCAGGAAGTGGCAGGCCGTAACGATGTCGAAAACGCCATTGAAGTGCTCCGTCAGGTGAGCGGTATTTATTACAGCGAATTAGCCTCTCTGGATGTTAACCGCTTTAAAACCAATGCCCCGGATGCCATCGAAGCCCTGCTGAAAGAAGCACAGGAACGTAACCTGAATCTGCTGAGCGCCACACTGAGCCGTAATCTGGCGAAAGAGCAAATCAGCCTGGCAGAATCCGGTCACTATCCGACGGTAGGTCTGACTGCCAGTACCGGGGTTACCAACACAGACTACAGCGGCAGCGGCTACCCTAATGGCCGTCCGGATAACAGCTACGCCGGCCAGAGCTCCATCGGTGTGAACGTCAGTATCCCGCTGTACACCGGCGGCAACGTCTCATCACAGGTTGATCAGGCTCAGTACGGCTATACCGCCGCCAGTGAAAAGCTGGAAGCGACACTCCGTCAGGTGGTGCAGACCACCCGCTCTTCTTACAACAATATCAACGCCTCAATCAGCAGCGTGAACGCCTACAAACAGGTTGTGACCTCGGCGGAAAGCTCACTCAATGCAACCGAAGCCGGTTATCAGGTGGGTACCCGTACGATTGTGGATGTGCTGAACGCCACCACTACCCTGTATGAAGCGAAGAAAAGCCTGTCCAATGCCCGTTATGACTATCTGATTAACCAGCTTTATATCGGTCAGGCACGCGGTACACTGAATGAAGACGATATCCTGCGTCTCAACCAGGTGCTGGGTAAAACCATTTCCACATCACCGGCTTCCGTGGCACCGACCACCCGCTGATTTTCGTATTGTGATGATAAAAACCCGCCTTCGGCGGGTTTTTTTATGTTTTTGCTATTTTTACGGATAATCCTTCTGCCGGGCAGTGAAATATCAGGTTATATACCGGAAACTGCAATATAATTACCCCCGTAATGTGTACTTTATCCGTAAAAATACCGCCATACCGGTATCTTTTTTTTCTGTTAATCTGATTTAATTGACGTCAGACGCAAAAATCTGATTATTACTTTAATTTAACACAATTTTCCCCTATCCTAGACAGATATTACCTCCCCATAAAACCGTTTCCGGATATAACGACGATGACAATGAAACGCACCAAAAATATTAACCGCGATGCTTTCCGCAAAACCTGGCGTCAGTATCGCCTGGCACCTGTTGCGGCTGCTGTCGGCGCTGTTCTGATGTTAACCGCCTGCGATGAAGCCGATGAAACCGTTGCGCTCTACACCACCGCAGAGCAGTGCTCCGCCGCGAACCCGTCACAGGCCGGTGAATGTACCACTGCTTATAACAACGCACTGGAAGAGGCGGCAAAAACCGCACCGAAATATGCCACCCGCGAAGATTGTGTGGCGGAATTCGGTGAAGCCCAGTGTACCCAGGCACCAACAGAACTGGCAAACAACAGCCAGCAGCAGCCTGCCCAGGCCTCCGGCAGCTTCTGGATGCCGCTGATGGCCGGTTATATGATGGGCCGTATGATGGGTGGCGGTGCCGCAAACTCTCAGCCGCTGTTCACGTCCCGTAACCCGGCAAGCCCGGCCAACGGTAAATTTGTTGATGCCACCGGCAAGAACTACGGCTCTGCCACCGGCGGGCGCTCCATGACGGTACCGAAAACCGCCATGGCACCAAAACCGGCCACCACAACCACCACCACACGCGGCGGCTTCGGTGACAGCGTGGCGAAACAGAACACCATGCAGCGCTCATCCGGCAGCAGTTCATCCTCCCGTTCAATGGGCGGCTGATTTACATGAAACGTACAGCGATTAGCGAGCGCCCTGACTGGCGCGGGAAAGCTGAGGAATTCGGCTTTCATTTTCATACCATGTACGACGAGCCGTACTGGTCAGAAGATGCCTGTTATCAGTTCACTCTGGCACAAATCGATGAAATCGAGGAAGTGACCAACGAACTGCATCAGATGTGTCTTCAGGTGGTGGATAAGGTCACACAAAGTGACGAGCTGATGACCCGTTTCCAAATCCCGAAACACTGTTGGGATTTCGTGCGTGAGTCATGGGCAACCCGCCAGCCGTCACTTTATTCACGTCTGGATCTGGCCTATGACGGCGTTAACCCGCCGAAATTACTGGAAAATAATGCGGATACGCCGACATCACTGTATGAATCCGCTTTCTTCCAGTGGATCTGGCTGGAAGACCAGATTGCCGCCGGTAACCTGCCGGAAAATGCCGATCAGTTCAACGCCATCCAGGAAAAGCTGATTGAGCGTTTCGGGGTGCTGGCGGAAGAGTACGGGTTCCGTTATCTGCACATGGCCTGCTGTCAGGATTCCGTGGAAGATCGCGGCACTATCCAGTATTTACAGGACTGCGCACAGGAAGCCGGTATCACCACTGATTTTCTGTTTATTGAAGATATCGGGCTGGGCGATCGCGGTGAGTTTACTGATCTTCAGGATCAGGTTATCAGCAATATGTTTAAACTCTATCCGTGGGAATTTATGATGCGGGAGATTTTCTCCACTAAGCTGGCAGATGCCGGTGTACGCTGGCTGGAACCGGCCTGGAAGAGCATCATCTCCAACAAAGCCCTGCTGCCGATGCTGTGGGAAATGTTCCCGGATCACCCGAACCTGCTGCCTGCCTATTTTGCGGATAAACCGTATCCGGAAATGGAGAGCTACGTCATCAAGCCGCTGTTTTCCCGCGAAGGTGCCAATATCCGTATTATCGAAAACGGCAAAGAAATTGCTGCCGCGGATGGCCCTTACGGTGAAGAAGGTATGATTGTCCAGCAGTTCCATCCCCTGCCGAAATTCGGCGACAGCTATACCCTCGTGGGCAGCTGGCTGGTGAATGATGAATCTGCCGGGATCTGCATCCGTGAAGATAAAGAGCTTATCACCCAGGATCTCTCCCGTTTCTATCCGCATGTCATTATTGACTGACGAATAGTCTCTGGCTGATACAAAAATCCCCGCGATATCCGGTATCGCGGGGATTTTTTATAACGAAAAGACATCGTCAGCCGACTTTCACCGTCAGCATACTCAGTGAACCGGATTCAATGCCATCCACCGGCACGGTGACAGGCTCACTGCCCTGCCGCATGCCAAGGATATAGAGCAACGGCAGATAGTGTTCCGGCGACGGATTTGACCGCTTGCCGTCTTCGCGCTCAAGCGCATTCACCAGCGGATGCGGCCGGGTGTCGCTCTCCAGATTATCACGCACAAAATTATTAAAACTCACTGCCCACGGATACGGCTCCGCCTGTGCATTCTGCCAGTCCATCTCACGCAAATTATGCACCACATTACCGCTGCCGAGCACCAGCACACCTTCATCACGCAGTGACGCCAGCTTACGGCCGGTATCATAATGCCACTGTGCCGGTTTGCTGCCGTCGAGGCTGAGCTGCACCACCGGGATATCCGCCTCCGGATACATTTTCACTAAGATCCCCCAGCTGCCGTGATCTAACCCCCACTCGCCGTGATCTTCACCGATATTATCATCACTGAGCAGATCTTTTACCCGCGCC
Source organism: Morganella sp. TYF_1 (assembly GCF_043105645.1). Lineage (NCBI taxonomy): Bacteria > Pseudomonadati > Pseudomonadota > Gammaproteobacteria > Enterobacterales > Morganellaceae > Morganella > Morganella sp. TYF_1. The sequence continues at coordinate 103,835 of NZ_JBICLU010000011.1, forward strand.
ACCAGCGCTGAGGATCCGGGAGCCGGATATTCCGTTTCATGCAGTGCCTGCGGGAAACCACGAAAATCATGGATAGTGCGCGGATGCGCAGCCGATGTCAGCCACGTCCCCTGCGTATACCAGTGCGCGGAAATCACCAGAATAGCGGACGGACGCGGCATCTGTTCGCCCAGCTGCCGCCAGGTTTCGGTATAACGGTTGGTTTCCAGGACATTCATCGGGCTGCCGTGACCCGCAAACAGAGCCGGTAATCGTTTCATTGCTGACCTCACACAAAAATTGTTCACTGAGATCAGTGTATGCCATTCCGGGATTTATCACGCAGGGTAATCATGATGAAGTTATTCAAAAAATATGACGGGAGAGCGGAGACAAAAATGCCGCTGTGTCAGCAGCGGCATTCTCAGGATTTCACTCTTGTTCAGTTACTGACCCTGTCAGTGATCTCAGCCCGCTTTCGCCATTAACTGTTCGCGGTACTGTACCAGATCATCAATCGTCACAACCGGCATATCATGGGCTTTTGCAAACACAATGACTTCCGGTGCGCGGGCCATTGAGCCGTCATCGTTGGTCAGTTCACACAGCACACCGTACGGCTTCAGACCGGCGAGTGTCGCCAGGTCAACAGAGGCTTCGGTATGACCGCGGCGGGTTAACACACCACCGTTCTGCGCACGCAGCGGGAATACATGACCGGGACGGTTCAGATCCGCCGGAACAGCGCCATCGGCCACCGCAGCGCGGATGGTGGTGACGCGGTCAGCCGCAGACACCCCGGTGGTCACACCGTGAGCGGCTTCAATCGTGACGGTAAAGCCGGTTTTGAACTGGCTGGAGTTGTTCTCCACCATCATCGGCAGCTCAAGCTGCTGACGGCGTTCGTCAGTCAGGCACAGGCACACAATACCACTGCCGTGGCGGATGGTCAGTGCCATCTGCTCAACGGTGATGGTTTCGGCGGCGAACACCATGTCGCCTTCGTTTTCGCGGTTTTCATCATCGAGTACCATCACACCCCGTCCCTGACGGATAGCTTCAATGGCACGTTCTGCACGTTCAATCGGATTGCCGTAATCTGATAACAGCGTCTGATTCATGGTAAATAAACCTCATCGTAATTAAAAATGATTACCAGAACCAGGGCATCTTAGGAGTTGCATACATATCATAACATCATGCCGCAGCAGGCTGTCACCCGCACAGATAATTGATGATATGCGATCGGACGGGCAGATATTGCCCGGCTGATGCTGACTCTCTCCCATCCGGACTATAACCGTCGGCCCCGGAATTACACCGGATCTGCTGACCTTCACCTGGGTGAAGCGCTCGCGGGCTTCATTCGCAATGGAATGTTTACCGCCGGTGGGGACTTTCACCCCGCCCTGAGATAGCGTGATCACTATACCCCCGATAAATCATCTCAGCCAGTGGTTATTTTTACCGGGGGCTCAAAATGAGAACTCAGACTGGTTCAGAATCCCGTAACAGGTTACTATTTGCGGCATAACGATCCTCCGGCTCAGAAAGGAAAACTCATGATTGACCCGAAAAAAATTGAACAGATTGCCACACAGCTGCAAAGCGCGCTGCCGAAAGGTGTGCGGGAGATCGGAGCGGATATCGATAAAAAGATGCGTGCCATTTTACAGTCACAGCTCGGCAAACTGGATTTAGTCAACCGCGAAGAGTTTGATGTGCAGACTCAGGTGCTGCTGCGCACCCGCGAAAAACTGTCGCAGATGGAAAAACGTCTGACAGAGCTGGAAGCGCGCCTGGCGGAAAAAGGCGGCGAGTAATGACAACAGGAGATACGCCGTGCGTATCTCCTGCATAATCAGCCGGTTACTTTGATTTATTGATCGTATTGATGATGTTGGTGGTGGAAATGCCATCCTCAAAATTGAGGACTTTCACTTCCCCGCCTGCAGCCCACACTTCCTCACTGCCGGCAATCTCCTCCGGACGATAATCCCCGCCCTTCACCAGCACATCAGGCAGAACAGAAGCAATCAGACGCTGCGGCGTATCTTCCTCAAACGGCACCACCCAGTCCACGGCACCCAGCGCGCCGAGCACAATCATCCGCTGATCCAGCGGGTTAACCGGACGGCTTTCTCCTTTCAGGCGCTTGGTGGAAGCATCACTGTTCACTGCCACAATCAGGCGATCCCCCAGTTTGCGCGCATTGGCAAGGTAAGAGACGTGCCCGGCGTGCAGAATGTCGAAACAGCCGTTGGTCATCACCACTTTCTCGCCGCGCTGACGGGCATCCGCCACCGCCTGATGCAGCTCTGCTTCAGTCATCACACCAAAGCCGTTATCACTGCGGCCGCGCACAGCATTTTCCAGCTCAACCGGTGATACGGTGGATGTCCCCAGCTTACCGACCACAACACCTGCGGCGGCATTGGCCAGCGCACAGGATTCATCCAGGGTTTTCCCGGCAGCCAGCGAGGTTGCCAGCACACCGATTACCGTATCTCCGGCACCGGTCACATCAAACACTTCCTGCGCCTGTGTCGGCAGATGCAGGGCTGGCTGTCCCGGACGCAGCAGGCTCATGCCCTGCTCGGAGCGGGTCACCAGCAGTGCCTGCAAATCGAAATCACGGATAACGTTCAGCCCTTTTTCTTCGATATCGGCATTATCAGTGCATTTCCCGGCTACGGCCTCAAACTCAGACATATTCGGCGTCAGCAGGGTGGCACCACGATAACGGGCGAAATCGGTGCCTTTCGGGTCGATCAGGATCGGCACGCCGGATTTACGGGCCAGTGCGATCATCTCTTCCACATGCGCCAGCGCGCCTTTGGCGTAATCTGACAGCACCAGCGCACCGATGTGCGGCAGCGCCTGTGCGATACGCTCAAGCATCGGCTGCGGATCGACATCCGAAAAACCTTCTTCAAAATCCAGGCGGATCAGCTGCTGGCTGCGGGATAACACACGCAGCTTGGTGATCGTCGGGTGTGTCGGCAGGCCGACAAAATCACAGCGGACTTTCACATCATTCAGGCGCTCGGTCAGTGCGCGGGCGGCGTCATCAATACCGGTCAGACCCACGAGGCGCGAATTTGCGCCCAGAGACGCAATATTCATGGCCACGTTTGCCGCGCCGCCGGGACGCTCTTCAATTTCAGTGACTTTCACCACCGGTACCGGGGCTTCCGGGGAGATCCGGCTGGTCGGCCCGTGCCAGTAACGGTCTAACATCACATCACCGACGACTAAAACTGCGGCATTCTGAAAATCCGGGAGTGTTACTTTCATCCCCTGCTCCACCTTATGAATAACGAAATTATTGCTGATAATATCACAAACCGGCCGCCGGACAGAAAATCCGCGTGCAGCAGCCGGTGCTTATTCCCCGAGCCAATGCTGCCAGCGGGCGCGGACAAATTCGCGCTCAGCGGCAAATTCCGTCAGCGGCACCACACCGGATTTATCCTGCAAAGAAAGATGATGCAGCCTGTCGCGCATCATAATATAGGCCGCAGTCAGCCGCAGTGACTCCTCTTCCGGCATCACATCATAATTTGCCATCAGTTCAAAAATCCGGACATTATCAGACCAGCGGATCAGCGCTTTATTTTCCGGCGCAAAATGCAGCACCAGATACTGGGCGATAAATTCAATGTCCGTGATCCCGCCCGGGTCGGTTTTAATATTAAACACACTGTCGTCACGGCTGCCGAGATGCTGATACATCTTTTCGCGCATCTCACGGACATCCTGTTTCAGCTGTGCGTTATCACGCTGACGACACAGAATATCACGACGGATACTGTCAAAACGGGCGGCAATCGCCTCATCACCGTACACCTGACGGGCGCGGATCAGTGCCTGATGCTCCCAGGTCCAGGCGCTGTTCTGCTGATAATCCGCAAACGCCTCCAAAGTGCTGACCAGCATCCCGGCCTCCCCGGACGGACGCAGACGCGCATCCACCTCATACAGCACGCCGGATGAGGTACGGGTACTGAACAGATGCATAATGCGCTGCGCCAGCCGCAAATAGAACTGCCGTGCGTCGATTTCACGCGGGCCGGTGGTTTGTGTGCCTTCCGGGCAATCCAGCAGGAACACTAGGTCAAGATCAGAGCTGTAACCCAGTTCCCAGCCGCCCAGCTTGCCGTAACCGATCACCGCAAAACCTTTATCCCCGTCGCGGGTCAGATGCGCAGGTTCGCCGTAACGTCTGACCATCTGCCCCCACGCCTGCTGCACCACAGCGCCGATCATCGCTTCTGCCAGCCAGGTAAGGTGATCACTCACCTTCATCACCGGCAGCACACCGGTGATATCCTCTGCCGCAATCCGCAGCAACTGCGCCTGCTTAAACTGACGCAGTGCCTCAAGCTGTTGCTCCTCATCGTCCTCCGGAACCCGCATCAGATACTGGCGTAACTCATCACGGTACGCATTCAGCGGCAGCGGCTGATAAAGTGAAGCCGGATCCAGCAGTTCATCCAGCAGCAGCGGATGGCGCGCCAGCTGCACCGCGATCATCGGGGATGCCGCACACAGCCGCACCACATGGGTCAGTACCACATCGGATTCCAGCAGCAGCTCCAGATAGGTGGTCCGGCTGACAATACTGAGCAGCAGCGGCGTCAGGCGCTGCAACACCTGTTGTGCATCCGGTTGTGATACCAGTTTCGCCAGCAGTTTGGGCAGCAGCTGATCCAGCACATCCCGTCCGCGCGGCCCGATGGTCCGTTTGCCGAGATCCTGCCGGAACCCCTGTAAACCGGTCAGAAACTGTGCCGCATCGTCCTCGTTCAGCTGAAACAGTGAGGTGATATCACTCAGTTCCGGCTCACTCTCCCACAACGAGATAAAAGGTTGTAACGCGGTTTCATCGTCACTTTCCTCATCATCCTCGCCGATAAGGTCGGTAAAAATCTGGTGTACTGCTGCCATTTTTCTGTTCAGCACCGTTTCCAGATCCGCCCACGAGGCTGCATCCATTCCCTGAGCCAGCCGCGCCTGATCCAGCGGTGAGTCCGGCAGCGTCTGTGTCTGGCTGTCATTAATCGCCTGCAGCAGATTTTCAAGCCGCCGCAGATACGCGTAAGCATCCAGCAACTGCGCAACCGGCTCCTCACCGAGCAGCCCCAGACGGGCGATTTCCGCCAGTGCCGCATGCAGGGATTGTGTCTGTAATCCCGGCTCACGTCCGCCGCGGATCAGCTGAAAGACCTGGGTGATAAACTCCACTTCCCGGATGCCCCCGGCACCGAGTTTAATATTGTTGGTCAGCCCGCGCCGCCGGACTTCACGGCCAATCATGCTTTTCATATTGCGCAGAGACTGGATCACACTGAAATCGATATAACGGCGGTAGACAAACGGACGCAGCATCCGGCGCAGTGTTTCACTGTAAGCAGAATCATCACGGCCGAGAATACGCGCTTTGACCATCGCATAGCGCTCCCAGTCACGGCCCTGCTCCTGATAATAATCTTCCAGGGCAGAGAAACTGAACACCAGCGGCCCGCTGTCACCGAACGGCCGCAGGCGCATATCCACGCGGTAGACGAAACCGTCCGCCGTGGCGTGATCCAGCATTCTGATAATTTTTTGTCCCAGGCGGGTAAAGAACTGCGCATTTTCCAGCTCACGGCGCCCTCCCTGTGTGACACCGTTTTCCGGATAAGCAAAAATGAGATCAATATCGGAGGAAAAATTCAGTTCGCCGCCACCCAGTTTTCCCATTCCGAGGGTCAGCAGCGGCATCGCGCTGCCGTCCGGCGAACAGGGTGTGCCCCAATCCGCACAACAGCGCCGATAAAGCCAGTCACGGGCGGCAATAATCAACACTTCCGCCAGTTCACTGAGCTGGCGCAGCGTCTCTTCCGTTGTGCTCCGGCGCAGGATCTGCATGACGGCAATGCGCATCAGCATCTGATAACGGAACAGGCGCAGCACCCGCATCACATCCTCTTCCTGTGCGGCATCCGCCATCATCTCTGTCAGCCGGGTAGCATAATCCTGCCATTCATCCGGCTGCGGTGGGGTATTGCGGAGGGCGGAGAGCCAGTCCGGATGGCGGATACACTGCTCCGCCACAAAATCACTGCCGGCAAAAATCAGCGCTTCCTGTTCAGAATACGGCACCAGTCCGGTATCAAGCCGGGCGGTTACCCGCTCAGCGGCTTGCCGGAGTATCGGGGTCAGCGGCAGCATCAATGTTCCTTTTGTTATCAGATTCACATGACAGCTCTACACCCGGTTACGGCATGGCAGGAGCCGCCATCCACAGTGCGAAAACCCATTGCGTGAACGCCAGTTTACACTGCAACCATACCGGACTGAAACAGACATCCGCAGATTTTGCATCCGCTTCCGCCAGTGCCGCCGTCACCTCCGGCAGCGGGCAGTCGCGGACAAAATCAGGCACTGCACCGGGATAGTTGTCCGCCAGTGTCAGCAGCAGAGAAAGGGTTTGCCGCAATGCCGGTAATGCACCGTCCGCATCCAGCAACCAGGCTTCTTCCAGGCTCTGCCACTGTTTGATCAGACGGACAACCACATCCGTCAGCGGAGTCTGCGGATCCCACTCTGTGAACAGCTCAGGCAATGCCGGTACCGGTGCTCCCTGAGCCAGCCAGTAACCGCGCGCCGCTTTGCTGCGCCCGGCCAGGCGCAGCCCCGGTAATTCCGCCAGGGCTTTGGCTGCTGTCAGCAAATCAGCGGCGGTGCCCTCTTTCAGCTCCATCTCAAATTCACAGATAGGGCTTTCTGCCTCTCCGGCAACCACACTGCCCTGATCCAGCACCGCTTCCACCACACTGTGATTGACTGTCAGCAGCCACTTTTCACGGGCGAAATCGGTGGTAAAACGGGCGCGCAGTGATGACTGCAGCGCCGCGACATCCGTTTCCGGCGGCCAGACGTCAGCAGGCAGTGCTGATAAATCCAGTTCCGGACGGGAGAGCGGGATATTATATTCAGGTCGCTGATGCAATCCGCCGATATCGTTTCCGGCAGTTTTCAGGGTCATTTCATATTCGGTATCACACCCCCGGATCCGCAGTCCCATGTCCCACTGCCGCAGTGTGTCGTCAGCTGTTTCAAAATAGCTGTTGGTCAGGCGGACAGCACGGAAATGCTGATGAGGGAAGGTGGTCAGCGCAGTGATCACCGCCGTGATGGCTTCCGGTTTTACCGCAAATTTCAGTTCTGTTTCGTAATCGCTCATAGACATTCCCGTAATCTTATCCCGTTATTTATCGTCAGTCTGACCCTGCATTCGTGATAAAGATGACACTCATTTGTTATAAACAGCCGGATTTTTCGCTGTTTATCCACTTTATCCCGTCATTTATTCCGTTGTTAAGAGTAATCTCATGGCTGTTTACCGTTTGCACCCGCACACTTAACTCATTAGTATGCTATTCATAACCAACGATTGATAAAGCTTATGACGATGAAAAAACTCGCCTTACTCCCTTTGCTGTTTGCAGCAACCGTCAGCATTACCGCCCATGCTGAAGAAATCCGTTATGTCTCTGATGACCTCTCCACCTATGTTCACAGCGGCCCGAGCAACCGTTACCGCATTGCCGGTTCACTCAATTCCGGTGAAAAAGTCACCGTTCTTGATGTGAATAATGAGAGCGGTTTTGTCCGTGTCCGTGACAGTAAAAACCGCGATGTCTGGTTACCGAAAGAGCTGCTGAGCACAACGCCGAGCCTGAAAGAGCGCGTTCCGGCGATGGAAGAAGAAATTAAAACCCTGCGCGGCAAACTCGCCAATATCGACGGCACCTGGAACGAAAAAACGGCTGACATGCAAAACCGTGTGGCTGCCAGTGATGATATCATTAATAACCTGAAAAAAGAGAATGACAGCCTGCGTAATCAGGTTGTGGTCGCAAAGAAAAAACTGGATGCCATCAGTGTTCAGCTGGATGACAAACAGCGCGATATTATCCTGCAATGGTTTATGTACGGCGGCGGTGTAGCCGGTGCCGGTCTGCTGCTGGGTCTGCTGCTGCCGCACATGATCCCGCGCCGCAAGAAAAAAGATCGCTGGATGAACTGAGCCTCACTGTAACCGCAGTACGGAGAAACGTGTGGATATTTATCTGGTCGGCGGCGCAGTCCGCGATGCCCTGCTGGGTCTGCCTGTCTCGGACAGAGACTGGGTGGTCGTCGGTGCCACCCCTGAGATGATGCTGGCGCGCGGCTTTCAGCAGGTCGGGCGCGATTTTCCTGTTTTTCTCCATCCGGATACCCGGGAGGAGTATGCCCTGGCGCGGACAGAGCGGAAAACCGGGGCCGGATACACCGGATTTGCCTGTTACAGTGCGCCGGATGTCACGCTGGAAGATGATTTACAGCGCCGGGATCTGACCATCAATGCCATGGCGCAATCGGCTGACGGCACGCTGTATGACCCGTATCACGGGGCGAATGATCTGAAAAACCGGGTACTCCGTCATGTTTCTGCCGCGTTTACAGAAGATCCGCTGCGTGTGCTGCGGGTGGCGCGTTTTGCTGCCCGTTTTTCACCACAAGGATTTGTGATTGCGCCGGAAACCCTCGGGCTGATGTCTGCCATCACACAGCAGGGAGAGCTTACTCATCTGACGGCGGAACGGGTCTGGAAAGAGACAGAAAAAGCCCTGAACAGTCCGCGTCCGGATATCTACTTTACTGTACTGCGGCGTTGCGGCGCGCTGGCGGTACTGTTTCCGGAGCTGGAAGCCCTGTTTTGTACCTCTGACGGGCAGACCGGTTATGACATCCTGACAGCCTCGCTCCTGCGCCGGACAGTACTTCTGACAGACAGCACCGACATCCGCTTTGCCGCATTGTGTCTTTATCTGAGCTGTCACAGTACCGCCGAAGGAACAGCCGCAATTCAGAAGATGTCTGAACGCCTGCGGGTGCCAAACCCGGCACGGGATCTGGCTCTGCTTGCCACCCGTCATTACCGGACTGTTCATAACATCAGTCATCTGACCGCTGACGATATCATTACCCTGTTTGATTCACTGGATGCCTGGCGTAAACCGGAACGCATCACACAACTGGCTGTCCTTTGTGAAGCGGATTACCGCAGCCGGATAGCACCGGACACAGCAGATTATCCGCAGGGACAATTACTGGCTGAAGCTTTCACGCTGGCACAACAGGTTGCCGTCAAACCGGTAATTGAGGCCGGTTTTAAAGGCGCGGATATCAAAGCCGAGCTCTCCCGCCGCCGCGCTGAGGCTATCCGGGAGTGGTAACAAAAAAGCCGTTCATCATGAACGGCTTTTTTTATTTCAGGCTGCGGATGATTATTTCTCCGCAGACTCCATACCCACTAACCCGACTTTCAGATATCCCGCTTTGCGCAGGGCATCCATAATGCCCATCAGCGTTTCATAATCGACGGTTTTATCTGCCTGGAAGAAGATCGTGGTTTCCTTATTGGATTCCGTGGTCTGATCCAGGATCTGAGCCAGTGTTTCTTTCGTGACTTCCTGCTCGCCCACCAGCAGCTGGTTATCCGCTTTCACCGTCAGGAAGACCGGTTTTTCCGGACGCGGCTGTGGTTTTGCCGTTGAGGCAGGCAGATTCACTTTAATATCAACGGTCGCCAGCGGCGCAGCCACCATAAAGATGATCAGCAGAACCAACATCACATCAATAAACGGTGTGACGTTAATTTCATGCAATTCGCCGCTGTCATCCGACTCTTCATTAAGACGCATTGCCATCAGATATTACCCTGCTTTGCTGTCTGCCAGGTCGAGATCACGGCCCAGCCATAAAATAGTGTGTGCTGCGGTATCCCCCAGGTCACCACGGTAAGCGGAGATCATACGGGCAAAGATGTTGTAGATAACGACCGCAGGAATTGCCGCGACCAGACCCAGTGCCGTTGCCAGCAGTGCTTCTGCAATCCCCGGCGCCACAACCGCGAGGTTGGTGGTCTGTGAGTGGGCGATACCGATAAAGCTGTTCATGATACCCCATACGGTACCAAACAGACCGACAAACGGTGAGATAGCCCCGATAGTCGCCAGATAGCCGTTACCGCGCCCCATATGACGGGCAACACCGGCAACAATACGCTCCTGGCGGAATGCCACACGGTCTTTAATACCACTCAGATCACGGCTTTTTTCTGATGCCGTCCGTTCAGTCACGGCGTCAAGTACCAGCATCCGGGTGACGCTCTTTTTCCCGAACGTATCGGCAATCGCGGCCGCTTCATCCAGCGAGCGGGCATCTTTGATAGCAGCCGCTTCACGGCGGATACGGCGGCGGGAAGCGATAAGATCAGCGCCCTTGGCAAAGAAAATGGACCAGGTAATCACTGAGGCGATAATAAGGCCGATCATAACCGTTTTAACGATAACATCCGCGCCCTGATACATGGAAATCACAGACAATTCCGCCGCAAAGCCACGGTTACCATCTGCCGGTGCAGCACTGATTTCCTGAACAGGAACATCGGTTGCAGATACCGGGGCTGCCGGTTGTTCCGGTGTCTGAGCAGGCTGACCGGCTGTTGCTGCCGGCGCGGTGACAGGTGTTGTTGTCGCTGGTGTGACAGCAGCAGTGTTGTCTGCGAATGCACTGCCGGTTAAACATAATGCCAATAGCACAGAAACGGTCAAATTACGCATCAGTTGGCCTTCAACTCTCTTTTGTTATGAACTCTTTCTCAGCAAAAAATAAATCGTGTTATTCATCGCTACCCAAAAACGAAACCCGCTGATCATACCAAACCCTGAGCAATTTGATAGTAATTATCATTACCGTTTACCAAAAAAATGCGATTCCGGCGGAAAATACCACACAGAATGCTAAGGGTTTTCAGTAGTCCGCCCGGCGTCCCCACAAATAAAACGCACAGGAACTGTACTCAGGATATGATTCACCAACCTCCCTTTATACCGTCAGTGAATCGGAAGAAAAACCCGATCAAATCAAACGAGTGAGCAATTTTTGCGATACACTGTCTGTACCGTTGTTCCGGATCTCGTTTTACAGGAAATCTAATGTCTAGTTTATCAGAGATTGTGAGTGCGCTCTGGTCTCACGATTTTGCCACACTCTCTAATCCCGAAGTCCTCTGGCTGGTTTACGCTATCCTCTTCACCGTTATTGTGCTGGAGAACGGCATTCTGCCCACCGCGTTTCTGCCCGGGGATACCCTGCTTATTTTGTCAGGCGCACTGATTGCGAAAGGCGTAATGGATTTCCTGCCGACACTGGCGATTCTGACCGCCGCCGCCGGGTTCGGCAGCTGGCTGGGTTTTGTTCAGGGGCGCTGGCTGAGTGATACCAAAACCGTCAGGCGCTGGATGACGCAGATCCCGAAAAATTATCATCAGAAAGCCGAAGTGCTGTTTAACCGCCACGGTCTGTATGCCCTGCTGATTGGCCGCTTTCTCGGTTTTGTCCGTACTCTGCTGCCGATGCTGGCAGGTCTTTCCTCGCTGCCGGCCCGCCGTTTCCAGTTCTTTAACTGGCTAAGCGGATTCCTCTGGGTGGCGATTATTACCACCTTCGGGTATGTGCTCAATCAGATCCCGTTTGTCAAAGCACATGAAAAAACCGTAATGACCGCACTGCTGCTGATCCCGGTCTTTTTTCTGATTGTCGGTATCGTGGCATCCCTGTATTTGTTGATCCGCCACTACCGCAGACGCCGTGCCCTGCTTAACCGCAGACGTCACCGCGTTCATAAGAAATAAGCTAAGGGCACCTGCGGGTGCCTTTTTGCTGCCTGCATGCCGGAAAGCACAATCCGATTCGCCACCACACCCGCCCTGATTTACACTACACTTAATGGTTATCCGCTTCATTTTTCCTAATCTTACCCGGAGAAATAATGAACAACTTCACGCTTTTCACCCCGACAAAAATCCGTTTCGGCAAAGGACAAATCGCCAAACTCAGCAGTGAAATCCCGAAAGATGCAAAAGTACTGATGCTGTACGGCGGCGGCAGTATTAAGCGTAACGGTGTTTACGAACAGGTACTGACTGCTCTGGATGGCTATGAGGTTCATGAGTTTTCAGGTATCGAGCCGAACCCGGCCTATGAAACGCTGGTAAAAGCGATCGCGTATATCCGTGAGCACGATATCAGTTATCTGCTGGCAGTCGGCGGCGGCTCCGTGATCGACGGCACCAAGTTTATTGCCGCTGCAGTGGATTATCCGGGCGATCCGTGGGATATCATCACCACCGGAGGCCGCAATATCCGCAGTGCGCTGCCGATTGCTTGTGTGCTGACACTGCCGGCTACCGGCTCTGAAACCAACTGTTTTTCTGTGGTCAGCCGCCGTGAAACCGGAGATAAGCAATCATTCGGTCACTCGCTGGTGCATCCGAAATGCGCGATTCTTGATCCGCAGACCACGTACACTCTGCCACCGCGCCAGACAGCCAACGGTGTGGTCGATGCCTTTATTCACACTCTCGAGCAGTATCTGACGTATCCGGTGAATGCCAAAATTCAGGACCGGTTTGCAGAGGGTATTTTGCTGACGCTGATTGAGGAAGGCCCGAAAGTACTCGCTAATCCGGAAGATTATGACAGCCGTGCCAATGTGATGTGGGCTGCCACCCAGGCACTGAGCGGGCTGATTGGTGCCGGTGTGCCGCAGGATTGGGCAACCCACGCACTGGGCCATGAAATTACCGCGCTGTACGGGTTGGATCACGCGCAAACCCTGGCGATTGTCTTACCGGCACTGCTGCGGGAAAAACGCAAAACCAAACGCGAAAAATTATTACAGTACGCTGAGCGTGTCTGGCATCTGACGGATGGTTCGGAAGAGAGCCGGATTGAGTGCGCCATTGAAGCAACCCGCGTTTTCTTTGAAGAGCTGGGTGTGAAAACCCGTTTTTCTGATTATCAGATTGATGACAGCGGCATTCCCAAACTGGTTGCCAAGCTCACTGAACACGGTCAGACTGCTCTCGGTGAACACCAGGACATCACGCCGGAAGTCAGTGAACGGATCTACCGGGCTGCCGTCTGATACACCATAAACACTGATTGGAGGCCACATGAACAAACCTGCATTAGTTACCTTATCTGACGGACACTTCATGCCGCAACTGGGGCTGGGTGTCTGGAAAGCCGGGAATGATGTGGTTGGTGCTGCGGTGCAGACCGCACTGGAAACCGGCTACCGGCTGATTGATACTGCCGCGATTTATCAGAACGAGGAAGGTGTCGGTGAAGCACTGAAAGCAACCACCGTTCCCCGCGACGAGTTGTTTATTACCACCAAACTGTGGAACAGCGACCAGCAGCACGCCGGTAAAGCGCTGGAAGATAGTCTGAAAAAGTTACAGCTCGATTATGTGGATCTGTATCTTATCCACTGGCCTGCACCGGCAGAAGATCATTATGTTTCCGCCTGGGAGCAGCTGATTGAATTACAGAAATCCGGACTGACCCGCAGTATCGGCGTCTGTAATTTTGATATCGGTCATTTGCAGCGCATTATCCACAAAACCGGCGTGGCACCGGTACTCAATCAGATTGAACTTCACCCGCTGCTGCAACAGCGCGAGCTTCAGGCCTGGAATGCGACCCATTCTATTCACACTGAATCCTGGAGCCCGCTGGCACAGGGGGGTGAAGGTGTTTTTGATACTGATATCATTCAGGCATTAGCGGCAAAATATCAGAAAACCCCGGCACAGATAGTGATTCGCTGGCATCTGGATCGTGGATTGATTGTGATACCAAAATCAGTCACCCCTTCGCGGATTCAGGAAAACTTTGATGTCTTTGATTTCCGTCTGGAGAAAGAAGAACTCTCACAGATTCAGTCTCTCGATTCAGGTACCCGCTTAGGGCCGGATCCAAAAGAATTTAATTAAGTTAGTGACTGTCTGAAAGCCATCTGTATAAATTATACAGGTGGTTTTTATTTATCTGATAATCATTCAGAAAATAACCATGCTATGAATTACCATTCCGAAAACAACTATTCTTTAATAATCACATGGGAAACAAACACACGGAAAAAATAAAAAAGGGGAAATACACGAACGCAATATGTATTTCCCAAAGCATGGCAAATATAGCAGGATTAATTATCTGAATTTCAGTCTTACTGTCATTAATATAATTAATTCACTATTTATTAAAAATAAATTCAAACGTCAATATGAAAGGAGGAGTATATGAAACATGACCTTTCAGTCACAATAACACAGCGTTACCATTCAAGGTTAACCGCCATGTTGTACATCACATCGTTCGAACCGGTGTATGCCATACCGGTCTTCACGGCGATGTTCTCGTTGAACCGGTAACCGGTTCCCACTGCGACTGCCTGAGTGGATTGATATCCGCCCACAGCCGCAGTGATATTCAGTTTGCCGACACCGTACGGCTGGAATAAACCATTCAGTGCCGCGCTGGCCGCCAGGCCGTTATCAAGACGCTCATTGGTCTCACGCAGATCATTTTCTAACGCACGAAGATCCTGGCGGTTTTTCAGGATATCCAGCGTGTTTTTCTCAACTTTCACTTTCTGCTCAGCAATATGCCGTGTGTTTTGATTAGCAATATTTGTGGCCGTACCGGCTTTTTTTGATGCGTTGCTGATACGGGTATCCATCTTCGCCACATCCGCTTCCAGTGCTAACGTGGCATCGGTGATAGCGGAGGTCACCACTTTAGCTGATTCGAGTAATTTTTTGTTTTTTGCGATATCCCGGGACTGTACGCCAAGTTGATTCTTGTTTTCGCGAATATCTTTCTCACTGGTATACGCCGAATGTTTTGCAAAACTGGCCTGCAGTTCCACTGCCCGGACTTTATTTTTCAGCTTATCAACGTCAGTTTCCAGGTCTTCTGTTGCACCGAGTAATGCCTGAGTGACGACTTTTGTTGACGCTGCATTTCTTTTTTCTTCATGAATATTTATATCATTAAAATGAGATATATTTCTAAGCTGTTCAATCTGCGTATCAACATCACTCTGATGAGTCTCAAATTCCTGTTTTATCAGAACAGGAATTTCGTTGAATAACATAGTCATGCTATTTGTTTTTGTATTTATCTCTTCTGTTTTATTCTCTAAAACTTCAGTCCGTGCTTCCAGCGGTGACAGTTCGCTTTTAATCGCGTCCGGTAAGATACGATTAATCTGCTCAGGAAGGGTACCGATAAGTGTATTGTTATGCTCCGCTTTTCTGGCTGTGATATCCAACTGAGCATCCATCGCCTGCGTTTTATTTTCTAAAAACTCAGTCCGTTCTTCCAGCGGTGACAATTCGCTTTTAATTGCATCCGGTAACATACGGTTAATATGTTCAGGGACTATTTTTTTTCCTGCGTCATCGATAAATGTATCAACCAATTTTTGAGTACTTGTTGCCACCTGATGGGTATGCGTTATTTTTTTCTCTAAAACAGTGTCTCTCGTTTCACTGTCTTTTCTGACATCATCAATATATTCATAGGCTTCAGAGAGGTGCGTTCCGATACCCTTAGTTACCTGCTCTAATTCAGAGATCCCGACCTCACGATCACCCTCCGCTTTATCAGCCGAGAAATGGAACAGCGGTGCACCAATTTCCTTTGCAAGCGGAAGAGGTACAACATCCGTACGCGCTGCATTAGCGGTATGAATAAATAAAGGTGAGATAATTAAAGCTAATATACTTTTTTTCATAAGGTTATCCTGATATCCGTTAAAAATTTAATCTGCCGAAAATATACTGATAACCACCAGAAAAAAGAATAAACAAAAAGTAAACACAAAAAAAAGCAAAAAACATAATTAAGATATCATTCTTATTGAATTTATTATCAATATTCACTTATACGTATAATAAAAAAATCCGCCGCAGCGGATTTTTTATATTAATTAATCACCTTATTTATCAGTAATCAGGCTGTGCATTTCCTGTACTGAAATCACTCTCTCTGTCGGATCCATATTCAGAGACAGTGTAGTGGCAAAGCCGCCGTTCATGGTGGTGTCGTAATGCACTTTATATTGCAGGGCACTGCGGCGGATCACTTTGGAATCCTCAATCGCCTGACGTCCGGCGGTGGTATTCACAATGTAATCGTATTCGCCGTTTTTAATTCTGTCCTGAATATGCGGACGGCCTTCATGTACCTTATTCACCAGACGCGGGTTAATACCGGCCTCACCCAGCACAATCGCAGTACCGTGTGTCGCATCCAGCTCAAAACCCTGTTTCAGCAGTTTTGCCGCCAGATCCACCACCCGCCCTTTATCCCCTTCACGGACAGAGAGCAGCGCACGGCCTTTTTTCTTCAGTGAGGAAGAACTGCCGAGCATGGCTTTGGCAAAGGCTTCCGCAAAGGTGCGTCCCACGCCCATCACTTCCCCGGTTGAACGCATTTCCGGCCCTAAAATCGGGTCAACGCCCGGGAATTTGTTGAACGGCAGCACCACTTCTTTCACCGAGTAGTACGGCGGGATAACTTCTTTTGTCACACCCTGCTGCGCCAGGGTCTGTCCGGCCATCACACGCGCTGCCACTTTCGCCAGCGGCACCCCGGTCGCTTTGGAGACAAACGGCACGGTACGCGCCGCACGCGGGTTGACTTCAATCAGATACACTTCGTTGTCTTTAACCGCAAACTGGGTGTTCATCAGGCCGCGTACGCGCAGTTCCATCGCCAGTTTTCTCACCTGGTCGCGCATCACATCCTGGATTTCCTGACTCAGCGTGTAAGCCGGTAACGAGCAGGCTGAATCGCCGGAGTGAACCCCTGCCTGTTCGATGTGCTCCATAATGCCGCCAATCAGCACCTGTTCGCCGTCGCAGATAGCATCAACATCCACCTCAATCGCATCATCGAGGAAGCGGTCGAGCAGCACCGGTGCGTCATTGGAGACACTGACCGCATTCTGGAAGTAACGGCGCAGGTCGGTTTCGTCGTAGACGATTTCCATCGCGCGCCCGCCCAGTACATAAGAAGGACGCACCACCAGCGGATAACCAATCTCTTTTGCCCGTTCAACCGCCTGCTCAATATTAGAGACAGTGGCGTTTGCCGGTTGTTTCAGGCCGAGGCGAACGACTGCCTGCTGGAAACGTTCGCGGTCTTCCGCGCGGTCAATCGCATCGGGGCTGGTTCCGATAACCGGCACACCGGCCGCTTCCAGGCTGCGCGCCAGTTTCAGCGGCGTCTGCCCGCCGTACTGGACAATCACCCCCGCCGGTTTTTCGACACGCACGATTTCCAGCACATCTTCCAGTGTCACCGGTTCGAAATAGAGGCGGTCAGAGGTATCGTAGTCCGTGGAAACGGTTTCCGGGTTGCAGTTAACCATGATGGTTTCGTAGCCGTCTTCACGCAGCGCCATCGCCGCATGCACACAGCAGTAGTCAAATTCAATGCCCTGGCCGATACGGTTCGGCCCGCCGCCGAGCACCATAATTTTCGGTTTATCGTTGTTCGGCTGCGCCTCACACTCTTCTTCATAGGTGGAGTAGAGATAGGCGGTGTCGGTGGCAAATTCTGCCGCACAGGTATCCACGCGCTTGTATACCGGCCACAACTGGTAGCTGTCGCGCAGTTTGCGGATTTCAGCTTCCGCCACGCCGACCAGTTTTGCCAGCCGCGCATCCGCAAAACCTTTGCGTTTCAGATGACGCAGGAATTCCGGGGTCAGGCCGTTAATCCCGACATCTGCCACCTGCTCTTCCAGACGCACCAGTTCTTCAATCTGCACCAGGAACCAGCGGTCAACGTTGGTCAGGTTAAATACACCATCAACTGACAGCCCGGCGCGGAATGCATCCGCGATATACCAGATCCGCTCGCCGCCCGCTTCTTTCAGTTCACGGCGGATACGGGTCAGTGCATCCGGGTCATCCAAATTGACTTTCGGGTCAAAACCGGTTGCGCCTACTTCCAGGCCGCGCAGGGCTTTTTGCAGGGATTCCTGCTGAGTGCGGCCGATAGCCATCACTTCACCGACAGATTTCATCTGTGTGGTCAGGCGATCATTGGTACCGGCGAATTTTTCAAAGTTAAAGCGCGGGATTTTTGTCACAACATAGTCGATGGACGGCTCAAAAGAGGCCGGTGTCAGGCCGCCGGTGATGTCGTTTGACAGTTCATCCAGGGTATAACCCACCGCCAGTTTGGCGGCGATTTTGGCAATCGGGAACCCTGTCGCTTTCGAGGCCAGCGCGGAAGAGCGCGACACACGCGGGTTCATCTCGATAACAATCAGGCGGCCGGTTTTCGGGTTGACCGAGAACTGTACGTTGGAGCCGCCGGTTTCCACGCCGATTTCACGCAGTACCGCCATCGAAGCGTTCCGCATGATTTGGTATTCTTTGTCGGTCAGGGTCTGTGCCGGGGCAACAGTAATGGAGTCACCGGTGTGAATTCCCATGGCATCGAAGTTTTCGATGGAACAGACAATGATGCAGTTATCCTTTTTGTCGCGCACCACTTCCATTTCGTACTCTTTCCAGCCAATCAGCGATTCATCAATCAGCAGTTCGTTGGTCGGGGAGAGATCCAGGCCGCGGGTACAGATTTCCTCAAACTCTTCACGGTTATACGCGATACCGCCGCCGGTGCCGCCCATGGTGAATGACGGGCGGATAATGCACGGGAAGCCAACATCATCAGCGACCGCAAAGGCTTCTTCCATGGTATGTGCGATACCGGAACGCGCCGTATCCAGACCGATTTTTTTCATTGCGATATCAAAACGGCGGCGATCTTCTGCTTTATCAATCGCATCCGCTGTCGCACCAATCATTTCGACACCGAACTCTGCCAGCACACCGTGACGTTCCAGATCCAGCGCACAGTTCAGCGCGGTTTGTCCGCCCATGGTCGGCAGAACGGCGTCAGGACGCTCTTTTTCGATGATTTTGCGCACCACTTCCCAGTGAATCGGCTCGATGTAAGTCGCATCCGCCATTTCCGGGTCGGTCATAATGGTTGCCGGGTTGGAGTTGACGAGGATAACGCGGTAACCCTCTTCGCGCAGGGCTTTACACGCCTGGGCGCCGGAGTAGTCAAATTCACAGGCCTGGCCGATAACAATCGGACCGGCGCCTAAAATCAGGATGCTGCTGATATCTGTACGTTTTGCCATTTTTCTGCTCCTGATCAGTGACGGGCGTTTTTCATCAGTTCAATAAAGTGGTCGAACAGCGGGGCGGCATCGTGCGGGCCCGGGCTGGCTTCAGGGTGACCCTGGAAACTGAATGCGGGTTTATCATTGCGGTGAATACCCTGCAATGTGCCGTCAAACAGTGACTTATGCGTGACGCGCAGTGTCGCCGGCAGCGTCGCCTCATCCACCGCAAAACCGTGGTTCTGCGCGGTGATCATCACCACATTATTTTCAATGTCTTTAACCGGATGGTTGCCGCCATGGTGACCGAATTTCATTTTGATAGTCTTTGCACCGCTGGCGAGTGCCAGTAACTGGTGTCCCAGGCAGATACCGAACAGCGGGATATCGGTTTCCAGGAAGCGGGTGATAGCCTCAATCGCATAATCACACGGTGCCGGGTCACCCGGGCCATTAGAGAGGAAAATGCCGTCCGGGGCCATTTTCAGCACCGCTTCCGCCGGGGTCTGTGCCGGGACGACGGTCAGACGGCAGCCGCGATCAACCAGCATGCGCAAAATATTGCGCTTGGCACCGAAGTCATACGCCACCACATGAAACGGCAGTTCTTCCGCTGTTTTATCCGCCGGTAAACCGCCGTCCAGTGTCCATGAGCCCTGCGTCCAGCTGTATGGCTGTGCGGTGGTGACTTCTTTCGCCAGATCCAGTCCGTTCAGCCCGCTGAAGCTCTGCGCATTTTTCAGCGCCAGTGTCGCATCCGGATGTTCACCGGCAATGATACAGCCGTTCTGAGCGCCTTTCTCGCGCAGTAAACGGGTCAGTTTGCGGGTATCAATATCGGCGATAGCCACAACGTTGCGGCGTTTCAGGTATTCGGAGAGGCTTTCTTCACTGCGGAAATTACTGGTGGTCAGCGGCAGGTCGCGGATAACGAGGCCTTGTGCATAGACATCCGGGGATTCTTCATCAGCACTGTTCGTGCCGGTATTACCAATATGGGGATAAGTGAGAGTGACTATCTGGCGGGAATAAGAGGGGTCGGTGAGAATTTCCTGATACCCCGTCATCGAGGTATTAAAAACGACTTCGCCGGTAACGGCACCCTCTGCGCCGATGGCGCGTCCGTGAAATGTGGTTCCGTCTTGCAGAACCAGGATTGCTGACTTAAACACAACACCC
Source organism: Morganella sp. TYF_1 (assembly GCF_043105645.1). NCBI lineage: Bacteria > Pseudomonadati > Pseudomonadota > Gammaproteobacteria > Enterobacterales > Morganellaceae > Morganella > Morganella sp. TYF_1. The sequence continues at coordinate 124,092 of NZ_JBICLU010000011.1, forward strand.
TCCGGAGGAATAATAAATCACAATTAGTGCATATTAATTCAGATTTGGGGCTATAAAGCAATGCCAAAATAGAAATTTAACCAAATTTTGACAAATTGCGGCGCATTCTAAAGATCGAACGGGCAGTTGTCCAGAGAAAATCGACTTTTTTATATTTTTTTACCCATCATGATCAAAACAGGCGGACTGAGAGGGATAAAACCGTGTCATTGTCAGCTTTATACTGAATTTTTGATGAGATGACTGAAAAAAAGGCTTACAACCGGAAAAAATGATAAGAAAGGCAAAAACAGCAATAAAAAGGAGATCGATTACGATGATAATGACAACAAGCAGAGGTCAGATGCGAAATTTTAAAAAAACAAAGGTTAAGGTAGTAATAATGAGAAATATTACCACCTTATCAACCTGTTGTGATTTACATTTTATTATAAATTTTCCAGATCAAGCACATCCTTCATGGTAAATAAACCGTTGTTTTTATCACTCAGCCAGGCTGCAGCCTTGACTGCGCCATTTGCAAATGTCATCCGGCTTGAAGCCTTGTGGCTGATTTCAACACGCTCACCGATATCCGCAAACATCGCGGTGTGCTCGCCCACAATATCCCCGGCACGCACAGTGGCAAACCCGATAGTATTCCGCTCCCGCTCGCCGGTATAGCCTTCACGGCAGTACACCGCGCAATCCTTCAGGTCACGCCCCAGCGCCCCGGCAATCGATTCTCCCATCGCCAGCGCTGTTCCGGACGGCGCATCCACTTTGTGGCGGTGATGCGCTTCAATAATTTCGATATCGGTATAGTCGCCCATCACTTTGGCGGCCTTTTCCAGCAGTTTCAGCACCAGATTGACACCAACACTGAAATTCGCCGCAAAAACCACAGGAATTTGCTGCGCAGCCTGTGCAATAGCGGTTTTTCCGGCGTCATCAAACCCGGTGGTGCCGATAATCATTCCCTTGCTGTTAGCGGTACAGAACGCCAAGTGTGTCAGGGTACCTTCCGGACGGGTAAAATCAATCAGGATATCAAAATTGTCTTTCTCACTGTTCAGATCTGCCGTCAGGATCACGCCATTGCGCCCGGTACCCGCCAGTTCACCGGCATCGGTCCCGGTGAGTGAGGAACCTTCGCGCTCAAATGCCGCCCCCAGTACCACATCATCATTCTGTGCAATCGCCTGAATCAGCTGGCGTCCCATGCGGCCACCGGCACCCGCAACCGCGAGCCGTAACTTACCCATATTTGTTATCCTCAGTTTTCTGTCTGTATGCCAGCAGATTAACGGCAGTCCGGCCGGATTACCAGTTACCCGCCGCTATCATCAGAAAATCACAATACAGCCCGCCGATTATCAGTAAAACTGTATTCGCCGGGCAGCGGACAAAAAAAAGCAGAACCGGTGTTCTGCTTTGCTGTATCAGACTTCTTTGATATCCACCCGTAACTCTTTCGGGACTTCAAAGATAATATTTTCCTCACGCCCCTCGAGCTGACTGATTTCGTCGGCCCCCAGTTCCTGAAGGCGGCTGATCACCTGCTGTACCAGCACATCCGGCGCAGATGCCCCGGCCGTCAGGCCGATAGTCTCGACATCATGAAGCCAGACAGGATTAATGTCATCGGCGGAATCAATCAGATAAGACGGTTTTCCGACCCGCTGCGCCAGTTCCGCCAGCCGGTTGGAGTTGGATGAGTTTTTGGAGCCGACCACCAGCACCAGATCTGCCTGACCCGCCAGATCCCGTACCGCTTCCTGACGGTTGGTGGTGGCATAGCAGATATCATCTTTGCGCGGCCCGATAATTTTCGGGAAACGGGCATTCAACGCATCAATAACTTCGGAGGTATCATCAACAGACAGTGTGGTCTGCGTCATAAAGCTGAGGTTTTCCTCATCTTTGACTTTCAGCTTCCACACATCTTCCGGGGATTCCACCAGATACATGCCGCCTTCCGGGTTGTTGTACTGCCCCATCGTCCCTTCCACTTCCGGATGTCCGGCGTGGCCGATCAGAATCGCTTCTTTACCTTTGCGGCTGGCGCGGGCGACTTCCATATGCACTTTGGTGACCAGCGGACAGGTGGCATCAAACAGCATGGTGAGATTGCGGGAACGCGCTTCCTGACGGATCGCCTGTGAGACACCGTGGGCGGAGAAGATCAGAATGGCGTTATCCGGCACTTCAGCGATTTCCTCAATAAAAATCGCGCCGCGCTCACGCAGATCATTGACCACATAGCGGTTGTGCACGACTTCATGACGGACGTAGATAGGCGCGCCGTATAACGCCAGCGCCCGCTCCACAATACTGATTGCCCGGTCAACACCTGCACAGAACCCCCGCGGGTTAGCCAGTAAAATACGCACGTTCAGCCTCCAAACCATCGCCCGGACGGGCAGTAAAACAAACATTCAACATTTGCGCGCTACTATACCAGAGCCGTCCCCCGGACCGTAATGCTAATTATTGCTCTGTTTATTATGCGGTGACGTCACGGACACTGATATCAAACGTCACATCCTGTCCGCACAGCGGATGATTGAAATCCACCTCGACAGAATCTTCGGTAACGGATTTGATAATTCCCGGCATTTCACTGCCGTTCATGGCGGTAAACAGCATGATCGTACCGGTTTCCGGCAGGCCGGCTTCCAGGAAATCAGCGGCGGAGAAAAACTGAATCAGATCCGGGCTCGGCTTGCCGAATACCGCTTCACCGGGCAGTGTGAAGGTTTTTTTATCCCCGGCGGATAAGCCCAGTAATTGCTGCTCCAGTGCGTCAGACAAACTGCCGTCACCGAGACGGAACAGTGCCGGTTTGCCCTGCGCCTCTGTGGAATCTGCTACCGAGCCGTCAGACAGTGTTAAGGTGTAATCCAGTAATACGCTGTGATGTTCTGCAACCTGCATATGATTATTACTCTCTGTATCAGATAAAAAATATCCGCCTCGCGGCGGATATTCGGGTCATCAGTCTGATGATGTCTTATTCTCTGGTTTGTCGCTTTTCTTACCGTCAGGGATAAAGCTTTCTATGATGATAAGCCCCGCCCCGATGATGATCCAGCTGTCCGCCAGGTTGAACGTCGGCCAGTGCCAGTCACCGACATAAAAGTCGATGTAATCCACCACAAAGCCGTGCATCAGGCGATCAAGCAGGTTGCCGAGCGCCCCGCCGATAATCAGTGCATAGGCAATATTACTGAGTTTATTACGCGCACTGGTGCGGTACATCATCACTAATAATGTCACGGAGATACCGATAGCCACCGCTGTGAAGAACCAGCGCTGCCAGCCGCCCTGAGATGCGAGGAAGCTGAATGCGGCACCGTAATTCCGCACATAGGTCAGATTAAAGTACGGTATCAGTGATGTGGATTCATGCAGCCCGTAATTGGCTAAAATCAGCTGCTTTGAAATCGCATCCAGTACCAGTACCAGGACCGCCAGCCACAGCCAGCGCAATCCGGTCGAACACAGTGGTTTTTTCATTTATCAGGCAAACTTACGTTCTTCACCGTTTCCGGCTACGTTTGTCACACAGCGGCCGCACAGTTCAGGATATTCACTGTCCTGACCGATATCGGTCGCATAATGCCAGCAACGCGGACACTTACTGCCTTCCGCTTTGCCGAAGCCGATGCGCAGGCCGTCCAGCTCACTGTTTACCGCACTTTCCGGTGCCGCAGACAGCGGTTTCACATCTGCCTGAGAGGTCAGCAGCACGAAACGCAGTTCATTACCCAGGCTGTTCAGCTGTGCCGCCAGGGCATCATCCGCATACAGGGTCACCGCTGCTTCCAGCGAGCCGCCAATCTGTTTATCAGCACGTGCCTGCTCCAGCACTTTGTTGACTTCACCACGCACCGCCAGCAGCGTTGCCCAGTAATCATCGTTCATGCTGTCCTGTGCATTCAGCCCGAACAGGCCGTCATACCACTCTTCAGTGAAGACGTACTGCGGACGTTTGCCCGGCATCACATTCCAGATTTCATCGGCGGTGAAGGACATGATCGGTGCCATCCAGCGAACCAGTGCTTCCGCGATATGGAACAGTGCGGTCTGACAGCTGCGGCGCGCCAGGCCATCGCTTTTCGCGGTGTACTGACGATCTTTGATGATATCCAGGTAGAAAGAGCCCATTTCCACCGAGCAGAACTGCATCAGACGCTGTACCACTTCATGGAAATCATAGGCTTCATACGATTTCAGAATATCAGTCTGTGCCGCCAGCGCACGACCGACAGCCCAGCGGTCTGCCACAATCATCTCTTCCGGTTTCACCATATCAGTTTCCGGATTGAAACCATTGAGGTTTGCCAGCAGGAAGCGCGCGGTGTTACGGATACGGCGGTAAGAATCCGCAGAGCGTTTCAGGATTTCATCCGAAACGGCGATTTCACCGGAGTAGTCAGTAGAAGCAACCCACAGACGCAGGATATCCGCGCCGAGTTTGTTCATTACATCCTGCGGGCTGATGGTGTTGCCCAGCGATTTGGACATTTTGCGTCCCTGACCATCGACGGTGAAGCCGTGAGTCAGTACTTCGCGGTAAGGCGCTTTGCCTTTCATCGCGGTAGACAGCATCAGTGAGGACATAAACCAGCCGCGGTGCTGGTCAGAACCTTCCAGATACATGTCCGCAGAATTGCCATGGAACTCAGGGCGGGCATCGACAACAGCAAAATGGGTGGATCCGGAGTCAAACCAGACATCCAGGGTATCCGGCACTTTTTCATAGATATCGGCATCATCACCCAGCAGGTCACGCGGGTCGAGATCCCACCATGCCTGAATACCGTGCTCTTCCACACGTTTGGCAACCGCTTCCATCAGTTCCAGCGTGCGCGGGTGCAGTTCCTGGGTCTCTTTATGGACAAACAGAGACATCGGCGTGCCCCAGGTACGCTGACGGGAGATACACCAGTCCGGACGGTTTTCCACCATCGAGGTGATACGCGCTTCGCCCCAGCCAGGGATCCACTTCACGCCTTTGATTTCATTCAGAGACTGCGGACGCAGACCGTTCACGTCCATGCCGATAAACCACTGCGGCGTGGCACGGAAGATGACCGGCGTTTTGTGACGCCAGCAACACGGATAGCTGTGCGAGATATTTTCGCTGTGCAGCAGCGCGCCTTTCTCTTTCAGCAGTTCCAGAATGATGTCATTGGCTTTCAGCACAAACACGCCGTCCAGTGACGGATAGGTGCCGCTGACATAACAGCCGTTCGGGCCGACCGGGTTGGCGGTTTCCAGGCCGTATTTCTGACCGATTACATAGTCGTCCGGGCCGTGGCCCGGGGCGGTATGCACAGCACCGGTACCTGCATCCAGGGTGACGTGATCGCCGAGGATAGCCGGAACATCAAAGCCCATAAACGGATGATTAAAACGCAGCAATTCCAGGTCGCTGCCTTTGCAGTCTGCTTCAACAGTCCAACTGGTGATACCGGCACGTTTCATCACGCTTTCCACCAGATCAGCGGCCAGAATCAGGCGCTCGTCGTTTACACGGACTAACTGATAATCAAATTCCGGATTCAGGGAAATTGCGCGGTTTGCCGGTAAGGTCCACGGCGTGGTGGTCCAGATAACCAGAGAAACCGGCAGCCCGTCATTTTTCACGCCGAATTTGCTGTAAACCGCATCCGCATCAACAGCAGTGAAGCGCACGTCAATGGACGGAGAGGTTTTGTCGTAATATTCCACTTCCGCTTCCGCCAGGGAAGAGGCACAGGAGGTACACCAGTGAACCGGTTTCGCCCCTTTGACCAGATGGCCGTTGGCAATCACTTTTGCCAGTGCGCGGATAATGTGCGCTTCAGTTTTGAAGTCCATGGTCAGGTACGGATGATCCCACTCACCCAGCACGCCCAGACGGATAAAGTCTTCCTTCTGGCCTTCAATCTGCTCTTTTGCGTATTCACGGCAGGCGGCACGGAACTCAGCCGGCGTGACTTTGTCACCCGGCTTGCCAATCACCTGTTCAACTTTGTGTTCAATCGGTAAGCCGTGGCAGTCCCAGCCCGGAATATACGGGGAGTCGAAACCGGCCATGCCTTTGGATTTAATAATAATATCTTTGAGAATTTTATTGACTGAGTGACCAATGTGAATGCTGCCGTTTGCATACGGAGGACCATCATGCAGGATAAAGGTTTTTTTACCGGTTTTGGCTTTACGGATCGCCTGGTACAGACCTTCTTTGTACCAGCGTTTCAGCATATCAGGTTCGCGCTTTGCTAAGTCCCCGCGCATAGGGAACCCTGTCTCCGGGAGATTCAGGGTATTTTTATAGTCACTCATTCGATTCTCAGTTCCAATATTATTCCGTTAAACACATAACGAGGGGTTGGATTGTAAAAATTCCCTTGCCGCAATCTCATCCCGCGCGATTTGCGCTTTCAGCTCATCGAGCGAGGCAAACCGCTGTTCATTTCGCAATTTCTTGCGCAGTACCACATCCGGATGCTGCCCGTATAAATCCATAGACACATCAATCAGATGAACTTCCAGTTGCTGGCTCTTACCCTGTACCGTCGGGCGGGAGCCGATATTAGCCACACCCGGCAGCGGATGCGGCCCGAGGCCGTAAACGTCCACAGCGTACACACCGTGTACCGGTGCCGCCAGACGTTTCAGGGGGATATTGGCAGTCGGGAAACCGATGGTGCGCCCGAGTTCGTTGCCGTGCACCACGCGCCCGCTGATGCGGTAAGGGTGCCCGAGCAGCGCCTCAGCCTGCGCCAGATCGTCGTTTTCCAGCGCGCGGCGGATGACCGTGCTGCTGATCCGTTTGCCGTTATCACAAAAACTTTCCGTGCTGCGAACCGTGAAACCATACTGTTTCCCCGCTTCACACAGCCCGTGAAAATCGCCCTGACGATTTTTTCCGAAACGAAAATCATCCCCGACCACCAGAAACTTCACCCCCAGCTGTTCAACCAGCAGGTGTGAGATAAAGGCATCCGGTGTCAGCGATGCAAATTGTTTACTGAATTTAACACACAATAAGTAGTCCGCACCGTACTGCGCAAGATATTTTACCTTATCGCGCAGCCGGGTCAGGCGTGCCGGCGCTTTATCCGGGGCAAAAAATTCCAGCGGCTGCGGCTCGAAGATCATGACGACCGACGGCAGCCCCAGACGTTTTCCTTCCTGCGCCAGATGTGACAGTAATGCCTGATGTCCGCGATGAACGCCATCAAAATTACCGATAGTCAGCACGCAACCATGGTGACGCGCACGAATATTGTGAGTACCGCGAATTAGCTCCATAGCCGGCTCAATACAGTCAAAATTAGTCCGATTATACCTTGTCCGCCGCGTCAGGTTAACCCACTAATGCGGCTGAATCGCGAATTCTCTGTACAAAAAACGGAGCATCCCCTTCTGCGGAAAGTGAAAAATCATTTTTTTCGTCAGAATCTTACCATTCCGGTGACTTTTTTCCGTGTAAGGGCTGTATTCCCGCTGCGTAAACTGATAAAATCCCCGCCCATCACAACGTACATTTGCGTCGCTGTACAACGACGCATATTTGCACAAATCCATTGACAAAATAAAGCGGAGCAGGCATATTCCTCCACCTTTGTATTGTCCTCGAAGAATATATTTGGGAGTTGGACCTTGGCTAATATCAAATCAGCTAAGAAACGCGCCATTCAGTCTGAAAAACGTCGCCAGCACAATGCTAGCCGTCGTTCTATGGTGCGCACCTTTATCAAGAAGGTTTACGCTGCTATCGCTGCCGGCGACAAAGAAGCTGCTCAGAACGCATTTAATGACATGCAACCACTTGTGGATCGTCACGCTGCTAAAGGCCTGATCCATAAGAACAAGGCTGCCCGTCATAAGGCGAACCTGGCTGCTCAGATCAAAGCAATGTAATCTGATTGTGCAGACATAAAAAAACCGGCTGATGCCGGTTTTTTTATGTCCTTTTTTCGCCTCAGTCCGGCAAACCGATATCCGCAGACGACTGCGAACCGCTGAACAATGCAGAGAAATCCTTGTTACACACCCGCTGAACCGCCGGATGCTGGATCATACGCTCGGCAAAAATCACATAATACTCTTCTTTGATGGTATCCACTGTTCCCAGTTCGACAACATCACTGTCCGCAAAGATACCTTTGCTGTAGAGTGACGGCGCCACAAAAATCGCATTGTGATACATCCCGAATGCTTTCATCAGTGCCGCATCATCAAACTCACCCAGAATTTCCACTTCCAGGTTTTTATTGCGGATCCAGGTCAGTAACTGACGACCGAGCATTGAACGGCGGCCGGGAACCAGCAGACGGCGCTCTTCCAGACATTCCGGAAACGGCTTCTGCGGCGCGGGCTGACGACAGTAGAAACTCATACTGCACTCCCCGAGTTTCACGGAGAACAGCCCTTCCTGCTGGGTCGAATCCACCGGGCAGTCTGAAAGGATCATATCCAGTTTATGCTGACTGAGCTGCTCCAGCAGCATTTCGTGCGTGGATTCAAAACAGCGCAGGTGAATTTGCTCATGCTCCATCACCGCCGTTTCCAGCACTTTACTGACCAGGCGTTTTGACAGTGCGTCCGCGACCCCGACATCAAACAACAGATTGGATTCGCGGCTGTAAGTGACAATATCCAGCATCTCCTGGCTCAGCATAAACATTTTGTCCGCATAGCGGAACACCAGCTGACCCAGCTCTGATGGCACCAGGCCGCGTCCCTGACGTTTGAACAGCTTACCGTCCAGACGCTCTTCCAGCGCCTTGATTTGACCGGTAATGGTTTGCGGGGTCAGATAGAGTGCTTCTGCCGCCCCCACCACCGACCCTTCTTTGCAGACGTGCCAGAAATAATAGAGGTGATTGTAGTTTAAATGGGAGGCTCGCATAGTTTTTCCCGGTACATGCCTTATCTTTTTTTGATGGTTAACTCGGAAATTCTGTTGTATTCACCGGCCGGGGAGGCCGGTGAACAGCGGATTACTGCCGGACTGTTTTCTTCGGTAACACGGAATGGAGCAGGAACAACCCGGTGACTGCCGCCATGGTGGAACCAATCAGAATTCCCAGCTTAGAGTAGGTGTTAAATGCTTCCGGAAGCCCGGTAAATGCCAGTCCCGCGATAAAGATAGACATTGTAAAACCGATCCCGCATAACACCGATACAGCAAATATCTGATTAAGAGTAATCCTCTCCGGCAATTTTGCAAAGCCCAGTTTTACCGAAATCAGACATGCGGTGAAAATCCCCAGCGGTTTCCCGATAAACAGGCCGAGCAGGATCCCCAGCGGCAGTGTGCCCATCAGTGCATCAAAAGAAATACCCTGAACACTGACACCCGCATTGGCAAAGGCAAACAGCGGCAGGATCAGAAACGCCACCCACGGATGCAATACGTGTTCCAGCTCCTCTGACGGTGAGTGCTCACCATCTTTGCTGCGCAGCGGGATCAGGAACCCGACGATCACCCCGGCCAGGGTTGCGTGTACACCGGATTTCAGAATACACACCCACAATATCAGCCCGGCAATCATATACGCGGCGGTATTGCTGACGTTACGCAGGTTCATCACACACAGTACCACCACCATCAGTGCCGCCAGCAGCAGTGCGGTCAGTGAAACGGTTTTGGTGTAAAACAGCGCGATAATGACGATAACCCCGAGGTCATCAATAATCGCCAGCGCCAGCAGAAAGACTTTCAGCTCCGTCGGCACGCGTTTGCCCAGCAGCGCCATCACGCCGAGGGCAAAGGCAATATCGGTTGCAGCCGGAATCGCCCAGCCCTGTGCAGCAGCGGCATCCCCGCCGTTAAACAGCAGATAGACCAGCGCCGGGGCTATCATACCGCCGAGTGCGGCAATCGCCGGAAACATCGCTTTATCGCGCCCGGCCAGAGAACCGGTCATCAGCTCTCTTTTCACTTCCAGCCCGACGACCAGGAAAAATATCGCCATCAGGGCGTCATTAATCCATAATAACAAGGGCTTATCAATTTCCAGTGCCGCAAATTTTACAGCAACAGGAATATCAAGAAACGACTGATACAGCGCAGACAGCGGCGTATTTGCCATTACCAGCGCAATCAATGCGGCGATAATGAGCAGTATGCCGCCTGCGGCTTCGAGTTTTAAGAACTGTCGGATAATTGCGGTCATGGGTTAACTCCTTTAAGACTGTCGGCGTTAATAATATGCAAACAATTAACTCGAAAAAAGCAGATTATTCAGCAATAATAACTCGGTAATTTCTGATTAATGGGGGTTTACATCACAGAATTTCCTGATAAACACCCATAAATTAACGTTATATTAACATTTTAGTTTTTGTGACGTGTATCGTATGATCCCTCATACCGGCGGATATTCTGCTGTCGTTACCACCGCTCACTGAATAAAACAGGTTATCCCATGTCCGCCACGCTGTTTATTGCTGTACTGTTTGCTGCCTTTTTTCATGCATCCTGGAATGCGGTGATTAAATTTGGTCAGGATCGCTTTCTGGGTATCGCGGTGATGACCATCTGGTCCGGCGTGGTCTCTGTTCCCGCCCTGCTCTGGCTCGGTCTGCCGGATGCGGCAGCGGTAAAATGGCTGCTGCTGTCTGCCCTGTTTCACATCGGTTATGTCATCTTCCTGAGCAAAGCGTATTCAAGGGGCGATCTCAGCCAGATTTACCCGGTTTCCCGGGGTTGTGCCCCGCTGCTGACTACCCTTTTTGCGGTACTTCTGTTTGGTGAGCATCTGCCGTGGCTCTCTTTAGCCGGTATTCTGCTGATTATCACCGGGGTTATCCTTCCCGCACTGAAACACCGGACGTCCGGACATGCCCGCAGCGGGCTGATCTATGCGGTGATCACCGCCTTTTTTACCGCCTGTTACACACTCTCCGACGGCTTCGGTGCCCGCAGCAGTACAGACTCACTGACTTATATTTTCTGGTTGTTCGCCCTGAACGGGCTGGTGATGGTCGTGATGGGTTTTGCCCGTTACCGCCACCATTTCACCCGTGATTTTCTGCGCTACAGCAAGCCCGGGCTGACCGGCGGCATCCTGCAAATCTTCAGCTACGGCATTGTGATATGGGCGATGGGACAAGCGCCGATTATGATTGTCGCAGCGTTACGGGAGACCAGCGTGCTGTTCGCACTGCTGCTCTCCGCGTATTTCCTGAAAGAAAAGCTGACACCCACCCGGATTCTGGCCGCCTGTATTATTGTGGCCGGGGTGATTGTGACAAAACTGGGCGGTTAGTCCGGATTGTTGTCATATAACTGCTTCAGCCCGGTAAGATCAATCTCACCGATGGTTATCTTCGCTTTAGGTAATTTGTCCATATCATTAGGATCGATTTCGGGGGCACGATTTCCCGGCGGAACCATTTTTTTTGTATTACCCCCGTCCTCAGATGACTGCTTCCCGATATTCTTATATTCCTGCGGAATGTCAGAATACGCTTTCGGGACATCCCCGGCGCTGTACCTCACTGAATCAGGCAATGTGGTATCGCTGTGTAACTCAGGCAGACGACTGAAGTATTCAGCCATGACAATAATATTTGTGCATTTTTCCTGAATTTTATCCAGAGCACGACCTTTGCAGAAACGTGAGAAAGAGGATTGGCTCTTCCGGAGGGTATTAATTTCGTCTGAGATATTTTTAAACGGAGTCATATCCATATTCATATCCATGCTCACAATATCTTCCCTGAACAGACTCCCGAGTGCGGCAAAATCCGTTATCCTGAAAATCTCAGCCTGCTCTTTTGTGCAGCAGAATTGCTGCTCCGATGAATTCTGCACACCCGAGATAAAACGACTGATCCCGCCGTTTCCGAACTTTTCTGATATATCTTTAATGAGTTCTGTAACAGATACTGCCTGACCGGTGATTTTCATATTGTTTGCCTTAACGAATAAATGGTTAAAGCAGAATAGAAAAACCGGCGCTAAATGCTTGTATAAAGCGCACAAAAAAACCGACCGGAAAAATTTTCCGGCCGGTTTTGATATCACTTATCTGACAGTGACTTATTTGGTCAGGTCATCAAAGAATTTTTTCACGCCGTCAAAGAAGCGTTTTGCTTTCGGGGTGTTGTTGTGACCGCTCTGACCATCTACGGATTCACCGAACTCACGTAACAGTGCTTTCTGTTTTTCGCTCAGTTTCACCGGGGTTTCCACCACCACACGGCACATCAGGTCGCCCTGCATTCCGCCGCGCGCCGGTCTGACACCTTTGCCTTTCATGCGGAACAGTTTGCCGGTCTGGGTTTCTGCCGGGATTTTCAGCTTAACGCGCCCGTCCAGTGTCGGAACTTCAATCTCACCGCCCAGCGCCGCAACGGTAAAGCCAATCGGCACTTCACAGTAGAGATTGCTGCCGTCACGCTCGAAGATATTGTGCTGGCGGACGTGAACCTCGACATACAGATCGCCTGCCGGAGCCCCCATTTCGCCTGCTTCACCTTCACCGGTCAGACGGATACGGTCACCGCTGTCCATCCCTGCAGGGATTTTGACTGACAGGGTTTTATAGCGTTCAACACGCCCGTGACCATGACATTTGCTGCACGGATCTTTGATGATTTTGCCGCGGCCGTGACAGGTCGGACACGCCTGCTGCACCGCAAAGAAGCCCTGGCGCATCTGCACCTGGCCCATACCGTGACAGGTCGGACATTCCTGCGGCTCAGTACCTTCTTTCGCCCCGCTGCCGTGACATTTATCACAGGTCTCCAGGGTCGGAATACGGATCTCTTTGGTCACACCACGAACCGCTTCTTCAAGGGTCAGTTCGATGTTGTAACGCAGGTCTGCTCCGCGTGCCGCGCGTTGCTGACGGCGACCACCACCAAAAATATCACCGAAGACGTCACCAAAGATATCACCGAAGTCAGCACCGCCGAAACCGCCGCCGCCAAATCCGCCGCCACCGCCCATACCGCCCTGCTCAAATGCCGCGTGGCCGTACTGGTCATAAGCCGCACGTTTCTGTGCGTCGGTAAGGATCTCGTATGCTTCTTTTACTTCTTTGAATTTATCTTCCGCGTCTTTATCGCCCTGATTACGGTCAGGGTGATATTTCATCGCAAGGCGTTTGTAGGCTTTTTTAATCTCTTTGTCATCCGCAGATTTCGAGACGCCCAACACCTCGTAGTAATCTTTTTTTGCCATCCGTTTTGTCCCTTAACACAAGCACACGGGCGCAGAGTTTCCTCAACGCCCGTGCCGGTTTTCAGTGATTAATAACAGTCATCACCGCGCCCGCTAAGGGCCTTATTTTTTGTCTTTGCTGTCGTCAACTTCTTCGAATTCAGCATCAACAACATCATCATTTTTACCTGCATCCTGCGCGGCATCAGCACCTGCTGCACCTGCCTGCGCCTGCTGCTGGGCAATTTCCATCAGTTTGGCAGAGGCATCGATCAGGGCTTTCGTTTTCTCTTCGATAGCCGCTTTATCTTCGCCTTTCGCTGCGATCTCCAGCTCACTCACCGCCTGCTCGATTTTCACTTTATCGTCGCCCGGCAGTTTGTCGCCCGCTTCTTCGATCTGTTTACGGGTAGCGTGAACCAGCTGATCGGCCTGGTTACGGACCTGAACCAGCTCTTCGAACTTACGGTCAGCTTCGGCGTTCGCTTCCGCATCACGTACCATTTTCTGGATCTCTTCCTCGTTCAGACCGGAAGAAGCCTTGATGGTGATGTTCTGCTCACGGCCGCTGTTTTTGTCTTTCGCGGACACATGCAGGATACCGTCGGCATCGATGTCAAAGGTGACTTCGATCTGCGGCATACCGCGTGGTGCAGCCTGAATACCATCCAGGTTAAACTGACCCAGCGATTTGTTGTCACCGGAACGTTTACGCTCACCCTGCAGAACATGGATAGTTACCGCAGACTGGTTGTCTTCCGCTGTGGAGAACACCTGGCTGTGTTTGGTCGGGATAGTGGTGTTCTTCGCAATCAGCGGAGTCATCACGCCGCCCATGGTTTCGATACCCAGAGACAGCGGGGTAACGTCCAGCAGCAGCACGTCTTTAACATCACCACCTAACACACCGCCCTGTACCGCAGCACCAACAGCCACAGCTTCGTCCGGGTTCACGTCTTTACGTGGTTCTTTACCGAAGAAATCAGCAACGGTTTTCTGAACCAGCGGCATACGGGTCTGACCACCGACCAGGATAACATCATTGATGTCATTCACTGACAGGCCGGCATCCTGTAATGCAACTTTGACCGGGTCCATAGAGCGTTTAACCAGATCTTCAACCAGTGATTCCAGTTTCGCACGGGTCACTTTAATGTTCATGTGTTTAGGACCGGTCGCGTCCGCCGTGATGTACGGCAGGTTAACGTCAGTCTGCTGTGCGGAAGAAAGCTCGATTTTTGCTTTCTCGGCAGCTTCTTTCAGACGCTGCATTGCCAGCGGGTCGTTACGCAGATCGATACCCTGTTCTTTCTTAAACTCTTCAACCAGATAGTTGATCATGCGGCTGTCGAAGTCTTCACCCCCTAAGTGGGTGTCGCCGTTCGTTGCCAGCACTTCATAGGTTTTTTCGCCGTCAACTTCATCGATTTCGATGATGGAGATATCGAAAGTACCACCACCGAGGTCGAAGACCGCGATAGTACGGTTACCCACTTCACGGTCAAGGCCGTAAGCCAGTGCCGCTGCAGTCGGTTCGTTGATAATACGTTTTACATCCAGACCTGCGATACGGCCGGCATCTTTGGTTGCCTGACGCTGAGCATCGTTAAAGTAAGCAGGTACGGTGATAACCGCTTCGGTTACCGGCTCGCCGAGATAATCTTCAGCGGTTTTCTTCATTTTTTTCAGGACTTCAGCAGAAACCTGTGGTGGTGCCATTTTCTGGCCTTTTGCTTCCACCCATGCGTCGCCGTTATCAGAGCTGACAATTTTGTACGGCATGATGTTCATATCGCGGCGCACTTCTTCATCGTCAAAACGACGACCAATCAGACGTTTGATTGCAAACAGTGTGTTCTGCGGGTTGGTAACAGCCTGACGTTTTGCCGGCTGACCGACCAGGATTTCACCATCCTGTGTATACGCAATAATTGACGGCGTTGTGCGATCGCCTTCTGCGTTCTCCAGGACACGTGCCTGATTACCATCCATTACAGCAACACAAGAGTTAGTTGTACCTAAGTCGATACCAATAATTTTACCCATCTAAAGGCCTCCGAATAATTCTGTTCGTCTTACGCTACCCATGTATATGAGGTTCAATTTTCACTTTTCAAGAAAAAATTTTTCACTCACCCGTTACCCGGAACCTTTCCGGCGGTACCGGACACCCGCAGCGTTAAAGGGGATTCAACTGAGTTTCAGTTTCCGATGACAAGTAGATGGGGCCATAAATACATTCATCAAGGGGAAAATGAAAAAAAAACAGATTATTTAAAAGAAAATGATGAAACACTGAAAAATGCCGCGCTGACAGTCATATCAGCACGGCATTCACACAGCACAATGCAGGAGATATCAGGAGCTGAACACCATCATCCGCTGACGTACCGCCGCTTTCCCCATATACAGCCCCAGTAACAGGCCGATCAGCGAAAGCCCCAGCATATAATACGCCGGTGCCAGCGGTGTCCATTTCAGGAACAGCGTGACCACCACCGGCGTCAGTCCGCCGAAAATGGCATAAGAAAGATTGTAGGAGAACGAAATACCGCTGAAGCGGATCTCCGCCGGATAGCTGTTCACCATCACAAACGGCACCGCCCCCACCACGCCGACACTGAATCCGGCCAGTCCGTAGGTCAGCGACAGCGGTGTGCCCGGCTCACCGGCAGTCAGATAAAAATAGCCGGTGCAGACTGCCAGCAGCAGACTGCCGACGGTAAAGACCACAGAGGCGCCCAATTTGTCACACAGATAACCCGCCACCAGACACCCGGCGCACAGCGCCAGAATCGCGGTCATATTAGCAACAGACACCACCGCTTTCGCCAGACCGAATTCAGTCTGTAAATACGCCGGTGTCAGCAGGATCACCACCACAACCCCGGCGGAGAGCAACCAGGTCAGCAGCATGGAGATCACAATCGCTTCTTTGTGATTCACCACCACGGTTTTCAGCGGCAACTCTTTCGCCAGTGCTTTTTGCTGTTTCATCTCCTGAAAGATCGGCGTTTCCGCCAGCCAGCGGCGCAGATACAGTGCCACAAAGCCGAAAATCCCCCCGAGGAAGAACGGTACACGCCAGCCCCAGGCCAGCTGCTGCGCTTCAGTAAAGCGTGTCGCCATCATCATGGCCACCAGCGAGCCGAGCAGGATACCGACTGTCAGCCCCGCCGTCAGCGTGCCGCAGGCAATACCGATACGGTGCTTCGGCACATGCTCGGAGACAAATACCCAGGCACCCGGTACTTCCCCGCCGATCGCCGCCCCCTGCATCACACGCATTAATAAAAGCAGTAACGGCGCGGCAATACCGATAGATTCATAGGTCGGCAGCAGGCCGATACAGAGTGTCGGCACCGCCATCAGCAGAATACTGAGGGAGAACATTTTTTTACGCCCGACCAGGTCACCGAAATGTGCCATTACAATACCGCCCAGCGGGCGCACCAGATAACCGGCAGCAAAGATCCCGAAGGTCTGCATCTGCACCAGCCACGCGGGGATATCCGGCGGGAAGAACAGTTTGCCGATAGTGACGGCAAAAAAGATGAAAATAATAAAGTCGTAGAATTCGAGTGCGCCGCCCAGGGCCGCGAGAGAGAGTGTTTTATAATCCTGCCGGTTGAGTGTCCGGGGAATGGTCTGTGCCATGGGTTCACCTTTCCTGTCTTTACATTGCTGTTATCTTTACTTTACATAAACGGATAACCGCATCATAGGACAAGAAAGGTGTCCGGGGGAATGTTTTTTATTTTATGCTGAAAACGCAGTATTACTGCGGCTTTATTGCTGATTTCGGACGAAACGCCGCGACAATTTCAGGGTCAGTTTCAATGTAAGGCCCGTCGAGCAATTGTATACAATACGGTACACTTGCAAAAATACCGGAAACCATCACGTTGCCGTTTTCATCTTTCAGCCCTTCCAGGGTCTCAGCGATAGCTTTCGGCTGACCCGGCAGATTGAGGATCAGCGACTGATTGCGGATCACCCCCACCTGGCGGGATAAGATTGCCGTCGGCACAAATTTCAGGCTGATCTGACGCATCTGCTCGCCGAAACCCGGCATTTCACGATCCGCCACCGCCAGTGTTGCATCCGGAGTCACATCACGCCGCGCCGGGCCGGTTCCGCCGGTTGTCAGCACCAGATGGCAGCCGAATTCATCCACCAGCTCGCACAGCGTCTGGCTGATCATCGCTTCTTCATCCGGGATCAGGCGGGTTTCTGTCTGAAAAGGCGTGGTGATGGTTTTTTCCAGCCATGCCTGTAAGGCCGGAATGCCTTTATCTTCATAAATACCACCGGATGCGCGGTCAGAAACCGAGACAAGACCGATGCGCAACACATTGTTCATAGTCACCTCAACGTCATTTTGACTCCGGGGCACAGCATAGCATTGCCGCCGGAAACAAAAAAGGCAGCCTGCCGGCTGCCCTCTGTATCTGACTGTATTATAACGATTACAGCAAATCGGCGATCATTTTTTCCAGTTTGCCCTGGTCTACCGCAAACTTACGGATACCATCCGCCAGTTTCTCGGTTGCCATTGCATCACTGTGGTGACCCCAGTAGAACTCAGCTTCTGTCAGCGGTGCAGGACGCGCTTTCACTTCACCTTTGTATTCCAGTTTGCGTTCAACCGCACCGGTCGCTTCTGACAGCTCTTTCAGCAGTGCAGGGGCGATGGTCAGGCGGTCACAACCGGCCAGTTCCAGGATTTCACCTGAGTTACGGAAGCTTGCACCCATAACCACGGTTTTGTAGCCGTGCTCTTTGTAGTAGTTGTAGATTTCAGTCACTGAAATCACGCCCGGATCTTCTGCCGGTGCGAACTCTTTCTTGTCACTGTTTGCTTTGTACCAGTCGAGGATACGGCCGACAAACGGTGAAATCAGGTATACACCTGCTTCCGCGCAGGCACGCGCCTGAGCAAAGGAGAACAGCAGTGTCAGGTTACAGTTGATGCCTTCTTTTTCCAGCTGCTCCGCCGCGCGGATACCCTGCCAGGTGGAAGCCAGTTTGATCAGGATACGATCATTGCTGATACCGGCATCGTTATACAGTTTGATGAGACGTTTTGCTTTGGCGATACTTGCCTGCGTGTCATAAGAGAGACGGGCATCCACTTCTGTGGAGATGCGACCAGGGATCAGTTTCAGGATCTCCAGACCGATATTCACCGCCAGTTTGTCACCGGCATCGATAATCTGCTGTTCACGTGAATCGCTCTGCGCACGCGCCCAGGTCACCGCATCATCAATTAACTTACGGTACTCCGGAATCTGCGCCGCATTGAGGATCAGAGAAGGGTTGGTGGTGGCATCCTGTGGTTTATACAGTTTCATCGCTTCGATGTCACCGGTATCGGCCACGACCGTGGTCAGATTACGCAGGGAAGTTAATTTATCGGTCATTTTCGTCTCTCATCTTATGTCAGAAGATACCCGGAATAATTCGGGATGCCTGCCGGTGAACTTTGCGTAGTCAACACCCGGTAACCCTGAAGTATAACGAGTACAGATGGCAATATGCCGCAACTGCACCTGATAATATCACGGACAGCCCGCCGCGCAAGCAGGGAAAATCCGGTGCCGCACCGGTGGTCCGCCGTTATTCTGCGGTAATCCGGAGTGTCTCCTGTTTTGAGCCTGTCACCGATTACAGTGATTTGCCCGCTCTGTGCTTTTTTTTGGTAGAGTACCGTTAATAATGACAATATCAGACCGGAGCCGACCATGCTGCTGACTATTTCCCCTGCCAAAACCCTCGACTATGACAGCCCGTTAGCCACTGAACGCCATACACAGCCAGCGCTGCTGGCGCAGTCAGAAGCGCTGATGGAAACCTGCCGCAAACTGACCCCGGCGGATATCGGCTCGCTGATGCATATCAGTGATAAGCTGGCCGGACTGAATGCTGCCCGTTTCGGGGAGTGGCAGCCGGATTTCACGCCGGACAATGCCCGCCAGGCGATTCTGGCATTTAAAGGGGATGTGTATACCGGGATGCAGGCGGAAACCTTCAGTGAGGACGATTTTGATTTCGCCCAGCAGCATCTGCGTATGCTCTCCGGCCTGTACGGCGTGCTGCGCCCGCTGGATCTGATGCAGCCTTACCGCCTGGAAATGGGAACAAAACTCGCCAATCCGCGCGGCAACGATCTGTATGCGTTCTGGGGGGATATTATTACGGACAATCTGAATCAGGCACTGGCTGCACAGGGTGATAATGTGCTGGTCAATCTAGCCTCTGATGAATACTTTAAAGCGGTGAAGCCGGCGAAACTGAATGCGGTGATTATCAAACCGGTTTTCCTCGATGAGAAAAACGGCAAGTACAAAGTGATCAGCTTCTATGCGAAGAAAGCGCGCGGCCTGATGAGCCGGTTTATTATTCAGAACCGCCTGACGCAGCCGTCTCAGCTGACGGAATTTAACCTCGACGGTTACCGTTTTGACGAAAGCCAGTCCGGTGAACGGGAACTGGTGTTTACACGACCGGAACACCACGCAGCATAACCGCAGGATAATTCAACTGCGCCATCCGTGGCGCAGTCTTCTCACATAACTGACAGGAAGTTACGGCTCCACCGTCTTCAGCAGATAGTCCCGCAGCGCGGCAAAATCCGCCGGTAATACCGCTGACAGCAGCGGCAAATCAGCGCGTTCCGCCAGTTCTGCCGGTAACGGCAGTTTACTGCCCAGAATCGCTTCCACACTCTCCAGGAATTTGGCCGGATGCGCTGTGCCGAGGAAAATACCGTACTCACCCGGCTGCAAATCACTGCGCAGCAAACGATAGGCAATCGCGGCATGCGGCTCGGAAATATAGCCTTTCGCAGCCAGATCGCGCAGGGTTTCCCGGGTTTCATCATCACTTACCGCACCGGAACGCAGCTCTTTCAGAGACCAGCCTTCACGCGCAAACAGCGCCTCAATACGCGGCCAGTTATTCGGCTGGCTGACGTCCATGGCGTTGGATAACGTTGCCACGGTCGCCGCCGGTTTCCACTGCCCGTCCGCCAGATAGCGCGGCACCGTGTCGTTGGCATTGGTCGCGGCGATAAAGCGTTTCACCGGCAGCCCCATCGCTTTCGCCAGCACCCCGGCGGTCAGGTCACCGAAGTTGCCACTCGGCACCGAAAACACCAGTTCACCGCGTTTTTCCGCCGGAACCTGTGCCACCGCTTCAAAGTAATAACAGATTTGTGCCAGCAGACGGCTGATATTAATGGAGTTTGCCGAGTTCAGATGCAGCGTCTGTTTCAGTTCATCATCATCAAATGCCTGTTTCACCAGTGCCTGACAGGCATCGAAATCATCCTGCACCGCCACGGTGTGAATATTGCCGCCGAGAGTACAGAACAGTTTTTCCTGTAACGGACTGATTTTCCCCTGCGGATAAAGGATCACCACCTGCACGTTTTTCAGGCCGTAAAAGGCGTGTGCAACTGCCGCACCGGTATCCCCGGAAGTCGCGGTCAGAATAGTGACCGGTTTGTCACCGGCAACCGCTGCCAGCGCCTGGGCCATAAAACGCCCGCCGAAATCTTTGAATGCCAGTGTCGGGCCGTGAAACAGCTCCAGACAGGCCACATCCGGCTCCACCGGATTGAGCGGTGCCGGGAAGGCAAAGGCGGCACGGACACGCGCTGCCAGCTCAGCTTCCGGAATTTCATCACCAATCAGGGCATGCAGAATGGCGGTGCTGCGGCTGACAAAATCCATCGCCAGCAGCTTATCCATTTCCGCCGGTTCAAAAAACGGGATCTCACGCGGGAAGAACAGTCCCTGTCCGCGCCCCAGCCCCTGTTTTACCGCCTGTGCAAAACTGACTTTTTCACTCTCATCTTTTAAATTGTACAGTTCCATTTTTTACCTTTATGCACTTATCTGACGTGCGCCTTTGAGATCGAGACGGCACAGATGGACAAACCCTTCGCTGTTCTGCAAATACTGTGTGTTAAAGACATCCGCCACCTGCTCTGCCGCTGATTTGCTGTCACAGACCGCAAACAGGGTCGGCCCCGAGCCGGAGATGCCGCATGCCTTCGCGCCGCGTGCAAGCACCTGCTCACGGACCGCATCAAAATTCGGTAATAATTCACGGCGGTACGGCTCTGCCACCACATCACGGATCATCTCTGCTGCCAGATCCGCCTGTCCGGTATGACAGGCGTGGATAAACCCGGCCAGGTTGCGCCCGTGGCTGACAATATCCGCCCGTGAATAGGTCGCCGGTAAAATCGCCCGTGCCTGTGCCGTGGAGACTTTGATGCCGGGATACGCCATCACCCAGTACCAGTGTTCAAACCCCGGCACCGTCTGGCTGACGCTGTCACCGGTTTCAATATTGAGCTGTAATCCGCCCAGGAAACAAGGTGCGACATTGTCATAATGCACACTGCCGGAGATACGCCCTTCCATCTCGCCCATCAGGCGCAGCAGCGTCATTTCATCCAGCGGTCTGCCGGTATATTCGTTCAGTGCCACCAGCGCGGCTACCACCGAGCAGGCGCTGGAGCCCAGCCCCGAGCCTACCGGCATATTTTTTTCCAGCACCATGGCGACCGGCAGATCATCATGAATGATCTCACTGAACCGTTCACGGCACTGATACACAATATTGTGCTTCGGGTTCACCGGCAGCTTCCCGGCAAAACGCCCGCGGTTTCTGAGTGAAAACGTCTCTGCCTTCGCGATGGACACACAGTCGCCGAGCAGTGCCCCGCTGACCGGAGACACTGCCGCACCCAGCACATCGAACCCCACACTCACATTCCCGATTGACGCCGGTGCATAAATTTTTATCACGTTTTACACTCCCAGTTTCCATGACATTGTCCGCAGCACATCCGCAAATACCCCTGCCGCTGTCACATCATTCCCCGCGCCGTAACCACGCAGTACCAGCGGAATCGGCTGATAGTAGCGGGTATAAAACGCCAGGGCGTTCTCGCCGTTTTTCACTTTATACAGCGGATCATTGCCGTCTGCTTCCGTGATTTTCACCTGACAGCGGCCGTGATCGATAATGCCAACATAGCGTAAAACGCGCCCTGCTTCTGCGGCTTTCCCCACACGCGCAGCAAAGGCCGCATCCAGTGACGGCAGATTCGCCATAAAGGTGTTCACATCCCCGGAGGCATCAAAGTCCGGCGGCAGCACAGAATCCACCTCAATATCCGCTAATTCGAGGGAGAGCCCCGCTTCACGGGCCAGGATCAGCAGCTTACGCGCCACATCCATCCCGGAGAGATCATCACGCGGATCCGGCTCGGTAAAGCCTTTGGCTTTCGCCGCCGCTGTTGCCTCAGACAGTGACATCCCTTCATCCAGCATACCGAAAATAAAGGAGAGCGAACCGGACAGAATACCGCTGAACTGAACCAGCTCATCCCCCGCATTGAGCAGGTTTTGCAGGTTTTCGATCACCGGCAGCCCGGCACCGACGTTGGTGTCATAACGGAACTGACGTTTTGATGCCGCTGCCGCACTGCGCAGTTCATGGTAATAATCCATCGACAGGGTGTTGGCTTTTTTGTTCGGCGTCACCACGTTGAAACCGTCCTTCAGGAAATCCGCATATTGCAGGGCGATTTCCTCATTCGACGTACAGTCCACAATCACCGGGTTGAGGAAGTGATATTCTTTTTCCAGGCGGATCAGACGGCTAAGGCTGAACGGCTCTTTGGCCTGCGCCAGCGACTGATGCCAGTCCTGCAAATCAATGCCGCGCATATTGGTCAGCATCGCTTTTGAGTTGGCGATACCGCACACGCGCAGGTCGATACTCCGGGCTTTCAGCCATGCCTGCTGGCGGCGGATCTGCTCCAGCAGCGCACTGCCGACCCCGCCGGTGCCCACCACAAACACCTCCACAATGCGGTCAGTGTTAAACAGCATCTGGTGACACAGGCGCACACCCGCCGCCGCGAGATCATTATCCACCACCGCAGAAATGGAACGCTCGGATGAGCCCTGCGCAATCGCAATGATATTGATATTGGCGCGGGTCAGTGCTGAGAAGAACCGGGCGGAAATTCCTTTGAGTGTCCGCATACCGTCCCCGACCACGGAGACAATCGCCAGGTTATCCAGCACGTCCAGCGGGTCGAGCACGCCCTCTTTCAGCTCCAGATAAAATTCCTCTTCCAGCGCCTGCTGAGTGCGCGCCTTATCTTTCTGCGCCACACAGAAACTGATGCTGTATTCGGAAGAAGACTGAGTAATCAGTACGATAGAAATATTGCGGCGGGACATCACCGTAAACACCCGCGCTGCCATCCCGACCATCCCTTTCATGCCCGGCCCGGAGACGTTAAACATCGCCATATTATTCAGGTTGGTGATCCCCTTCACCGGCAGGCTGTCATCCCGCTGACCGTCGCCGATCAGCGTGCCCGGCGCGTCCGGATTGAGCGTGTTTTTAATCAGGCACGGGATCTGGAACTGAGCAATCGGCGCAATAGTGCGCGGATGCAGGACTTTTGCCCCAAAATAGGAAAGCTCCATCGCCTCCTGATACGACATGCCTTTCAGCAGACGGGCATCCGGGACAAAACGCGGATCACAGGTATACACACCGTCCACGTCAGTCCAGATCTCACAGCAGGCCGCTCGCAGACACGCCGCCAGTACCGCTGCGGAATAATCAGAGCCGTTACGTCCCAGCACCACCAGCTCGCCGTTTTCATTACCGGCGGTGAATCCCGCCATCAGAATGATGTGGTCAGACGGAATATTCAGCGCTGCAATGCGTTTTGTTGATTCATTAATATCGACAGTGGATTCGAGATAACCGCCAACCGCCAGCAGATTCGCCACCGGGTCAATCACCGTCACTTTATGGCCGCGGGCTTTCAGCAGTGATGCCATCACGGCGATAGAAAAACGCTCACCGCAGCTGATCATATTGGCATTGATGCCGTCCGGACACTGTCCCAGCAGTGACACGCCATGCAATACCCGGCGGATCCGGCTGATTTCCTGCTCTGTTTCATGCTTCAGCCGGTCATATTCAAAGCCCGGCACCGCATCGCGCAGCCCGTCCAGAATCGCGCCGAGGATCGCGGCGGCATCGTGTACCAGGGTGTTTGCTTCCTGCCCGCTGACGGTCTGCTCCACCATCGCCACTAAGTAATTAGTGATTTTCGCCGGTGCGGAAAGCACCATGGCGAGCTGTCCCTGTGCGAGTTTTTTCTCCGCAATGCCTGCGATGTTCAGTATACGATCCGCGTTTGCCACGGATGTGCCGCCAAATTTAAGTACACGCATGTGTC
The DNA here is from genome assembly GCF_043105645.1 of Morganella sp. TYF_1. Lineage (NCBI taxonomy): Bacteria > Pseudomonadati > Pseudomonadota > Gammaproteobacteria > Enterobacterales > Morganellaceae > Morganella > Morganella sp. TYF_1. The sequence goes on from NZ_JBICLU010000011.1 coordinate 148,538, forward strand.
ACCTGCTCCTGCCGTTTTTAGTCCAAAAAAAAAGCCCGCACAGTCATTGTGCGGGCTTTTTTCGTGATTCAGATATGCGTCAGCCCGCACCGCCGGTGGTAATGGTGGTGGTGGTGGTAATAATAATCATGGTCAGGCTGTGATTACGCATGGGGTTCCTGTCTGTCATTTGTCTGGTTAACCCTATTACGGTTAAAGGAAAGGCAGGTTGATGTCAAATTATTCTTCAGATTTGCCCGCAGAATCAGACAATTTGAATCTGATCACATATCAGTATAAAAAGAAATTACGGCAAATTAACGCCGTTATCATCTCATCAACCGGCATTTAATTTTACAGAACCAGGAGTTTCTGTATTTTTTCACTTTTATCATACAGGTTGCGTTTTTCGCTGTTTACCCGGCAGAAAAATGTACAATAATCAGACAAGTCAGATATAATGCTTAACATTGTATTTCTATTTATTTGACAATCATTAAAACCGGCAATTAACAATTGAAAATTGTGTTAACGTGCTACAATTGATTTTGATATGTATCAACAAAGGTTAGATTTCCGGATGGTAAATGATTGGGTTGCTGTTATATTGGTGTTAATAGACTAATATTGGTACGAATCGTTTCAATTCCTTACGTTCTGAGTTGAGTGATTGTTAAAATGCGGTCTGAACAAGATTTTTTTCTGTCTGTGGTGATGTGCCGGACATAACCACAACGATACCGGCACCGGTTACACAGGCAGATAATCAGATTTCTTATTATTCTAAGTAATTTAGGTAGCGACTATGCAAACCCCGCATATTTTAATTGTTGAAGATGAAATCGTCACCCGTAACACCCTGAAAAGTATTTTCGAAGCAGAGGGTTACGTGGTACATGAAGCCACTGACGGTGCAGAGATGCACAATGTGCTGTCAGACCATGATATCAATTTGGTTATCATGGACATCAACCTCCCGGGAAAAAATGGTCTGTTGCTGGCGCGTGAGCTCCGCGAACAGGCAAACGTGGCACTGATGTTCTTAACCGGCCGTGATAATGAAGTGGATAAAATCCTCGGTCTGGAAATCGGTGCTGATGACTACATCACCAAGCCGTTTAACCCGCGTGAACTGACTATCCGCGCACGCAACTTACTGTCACGGACCATGAATCTGGCCGGTGGCAGCGAAGAGCGCCGCAGTGTGGAAAGTTACAAGTTCAACGGCTGGGAACTGGATATCAACAGCCGCTCATTAATCGGACCAACCGGCGAACAGTACAAGCTGCCGCGCAGTGAGTTCCGTGCAATGCTGCACTTCTGTGAGAATCCGGGCAAAATTCAGACCCGTGCTGAACTGCTCAAGAAAATGACCGGCCGTGAACTGAAACCGCATGACCGTACCGTGGATGTCACCATCCGCCGTATCCGTAAGCATTTCGAGTCCACACCGGATACGCCGGAAATCATCGCCACCATTCACGGCGAAGGTTACCGGTTCTGCGGCGACCTCGAAGAGTAATCTTCCGCTGCGGTAACGTATATACGAAATCCCCGGTGATGCCGAGCACCACCGGGGATTTGTTGTTGCTGTTATCCGGTTATTTGTTCCACGGTATAATCGGCACCGCACTCAGCGCATTCTTCGGCGAGCCATCGACCACTTTGTCTGAATAAGTCAGATAAATCAGCGCATGACGTTTCTCATCATAGAAACGAACCACTTGTAACTTTTTGAATACCATGGATGTCCGTTTCTGGAACACCACCTGGCCTTTATCTTTACGGCCTTTTTTCACTTTATCACTGACTGTAACCGGCCCGACCTGCTGACAGGAAATCGCGGCATCAGAGGTATCTTCCGCCAGACCCAGCCCGCCTTTTATCCCGCCGGTTTTTGCCCGGCTCAGGTAGCAGGTAATATTTTCCACATCCGGATCATCAAAGGCTTCCACCACAATCTTGTGATCCGGCCCCAGAATTTTGAATACGGTGTCCACAGAGCCGATTTCTTCAGCATGGCTCAAAAAGGATAACGAACTCAATGAAATAGCTGTGATAATTCCCAGTATAGACCGGTGAGTCTGATTCATAATATTAATAGCCCAAGAAAACCATTTGAAAATTGTATGATTTTAAAGATAATCCATCTTACCAGTTTATGACAGTCGCCCTGTTCTTAAAACATTTTTCCGGCCAAAAGTAATAATTGGTAAATGATTATCTTGTTGATAATCACTCAGGTTAGAATATAAATTCGTTATATCTCTTTCAGAACTTCATCAATCCAATAAGGGAGATGTATGGATCAGACCAGCATCATTCGCGATTTACTCCGTTGGTTAGATGAGCATTTAGATCAGCCACTTTCCCTCGATAACGTCGCTGCGAAGGCAGGCTACTCCAAGTGGCATTTACAACGTATGTTCAAGGACGTTACCGGTGAAGCCATCGGCGCTTACATCCGCGCCCGCCGTTTATCACGCGCAGCCATTGCACTGCGGCTGACTGCCCGTCCTATTTTAGATATCGCCTTACAGTATCGTTTCGATTCTCAGCAAACCTTTACCCGCGCATTCAAGAAACAGTTTAATAAAACACCGGCACTGTACCGCCGTCTTGATGATTGGTGCTCTGACGGAATTTGTTCCGCGATTCTTCTCGATGATACCCCGATGCCGGAACATGAGTTTGTCACACTGCCGCCGCTTGCCGTTACCGGAATTGAGCACAGCTGTTCCCACCGTCTGGAAGACTGGGCTACCGCTTGTACCCATATGCGTCAGGAGTTCTGGCTGCATCATGTTTCCGTGGCGAAAATCATTCCGGATTATGTGTACGGGCTGTACCGCACCACCCGCAATCCGGATAAAGAAGATGAGCAGACGGTGACATATACTACCGCCGTTGCAAGTGAATTTGCCGCCTTCACAACTGAGGAAAATGTCCGCGAAATGGAGATGCCGGGCGGGGAATATCTCTGCTTTACCTTCAGCGGTATTCCTTACCGCAGCGCCATACAGGATTTCCTGTTCACCATTTATGGTCAGTGTGTGCCGCGCCTGGGGATCACCCGCCGCCGCGGTTATGATATTGAGCGGTATAAGCTGAAGAAAGGTGCCGATATCCGGTATCCGGATGTGGCTGATGTGGATGATACCGATCCGCGCCGTCATATTGAGGAATTTAAGTACTACATTCCTGTCAGACGCGATCCGCAGTAATCACTGCCGCAGAACAAACACCGCCGCCGGTGGTGGTGTCTTGTTCACCCGGGCGGTGTCTGATTTACCGTTTTACTCAGCGCTGTACTTCATCCAGCGCCGGAAGACTCAGATGTGTGGTGTCACCGGCCGTCTCAACCACCCAGCCATCCGCCAGCCACGGGCTTTCCTGATACTCCAGTACGGATAACGAACAGTTACGCAGACGCAGACGGCGTTCCGCATACGCAGGCAGCCCCAGCACAGAGCCAATCAGGCATCCCAGCGCAATACCGTGACTGACCAGCAGGACTTTGCTGCCCTCCGGCAGATCCAGGGTGCTTTCCAGCGCCGCCCGCATACGGCTTTCCAGCTCCGCGAGCGATTCCCCTTCCGGGATCCGCCCGTCTTCCGCGCCGTTAAGCAGGCTTTTACGCCAGCCCTCTTCTTCTTCGGTCAGGGTATGGATCTGACGCTTTTCCAGCACGCCCATATTGAGCTCACGCAGACGCGGATCCGCAATAATCTCACAACCGCAGGCTTCTGCGATCAGTTTCGCGGTCTGCTGTGTGCGGCCCAGATCACTGGCAATAATATGGGTGATCCCTTCATTTTTCAGACGCGCGGCAACCTGCTTCGCCTGATCGATACCATTTTGTGTTAACGGGCTGTCAGAATGACCCTGGATACGGCGCTGAACGTTCCATTCAGTTTCACCGTGACGGACAAGAAATACCTGTGACATAACTATCAATCTCTGTTTTTACTGTGTGAAAGTCTGATTACCCCGCTACCATACCGTAAAAACATTCCCGGGATCACGCTTTATCCCTGAAACGCTTTCACCGCACGGCACCGTCTAAAAAAATCTGCGGAAAGCCGTCAATATTCGCTATACTGCGGCAAACATAATTACGTGGATAGTTTAATTATCATGTTTCATATTATCGCAGCAACGACTAATCCGGCTAAAATTCAGGCTATCCGTTCCGCTTTTGAAGTGGTACTGGGTAACGGCAATTTTGATATTGAAGATGTGAATGTGGACAGCAGTGTGCCGCAGCAGCCTATCGGGAACACCGAGACCCGTACCGGCGCCCGCCAGCGCGTCAATGCCGCCCGTCAGGTCAGACCGGAAGCCGATTTCTGGGTTGGTGTTGAGGCAGGTATTGAAGGCGATATGACCTTTGCCTGGATTGTTATCGAGCACCGCCAGCTGCGCGGGGAATCCCGTTCCGCCAGTCTGATGCTGCCGGAAAAAATTCTTGCGGGGATCCGTGAAGGCCGTGAGCTGGGTGATGAAATGGCTGACCTGACCGGGGTCGAAGATATCAAACAAAAAGGCGGGGCGATCGGTTTCTTCACCGGTGGCGCGCTGACCCGGACCAGTGTCTATGAGCAGGCGATTATCCTGGCGCTGGTGCCTATCCAGCACGAAATTTATAAGTCCCTGAACACCAAAGAATCCTGATCTGAAAAACCGGACCGGTAATTACCGGCCCGGCGACCTTCCCAGCACCATTACGGCTGTGCCAGCCACTCTTCCCGCGTAATGCGGCTGATATGTTCAGTCCGGTAATCATTCAGGAACGGATTAAATTTGTTCTCTTCCGTATGATGATGACGGAACCCGCATTTGGCCTGTGCGCGGTGTGACTGTTCATTGTTTTCAAAATAGCCGCACCACAGTGCCTCCAGCTCCAGGGTTTCAAATGCATGGCGCATCACTTCCCTGACCGCTTCCGGGATCAGCCCCTGTCCCCAGTACGGCACACCAATCCAGTAGGCGATCTCCCCTTCCCGCTGACTGATATCAAAGTTGCTGTTTTCACCGATCAGAATCCCGATGCATCCCACCGCCCGTCCGCTCGCTTTCAGTTCCGTGGCATAAACCTCATCAAGGTTAAAGACGGTGCGGATAATATCCGCACTTTCCGCAACGCAGCTGTGCGGCGGCCAGCCGGCTATCGGGCCGACACGGTCATCTTTCGCCACGTCATATAAATCGGCGGCATCGGTTTCTGCCCACGGGCGCAAAATCATACGTTCTGTTTCTAATGTCATACGGCTTACCTTACTTCAGTTATACATTCAGCCTCAGCGGCTCTCTCTGTGATGACGGGAAGTGTAGCCTGACGTCAGACCGGCGGTAAGCAACAAACCTCCGCACTTTCGGTACTTTTGAAAACTATTGTGATAAATTTCCTCTGATATCTGCTTTTGGATGGCAAAAATGGCAACTCACGATATTACACTGACAGACCAGATTCCGGTGCTGACGGAAGAAACAGACACATTGCTGACAGGGGAAAGCACACTGACCGATCACAACGGCGTGCCGCTGACCTTCGGAAATGCGTATCTCACCCTGATGATCTGCCGGACGGGATACGCGCATATGACGCTGAATTTTAAATCTCAGGCTGTGCGGGCAGGGGGTATTCTGGTGCTGGCGGAAGATACGATCGCACTGCTGAAAAGGCGCTCGCGGGGATTCCGTGTGTTTTTTTGCCTGATCCCGGCCTCCTTCTCTGCCGAAATCGCTTATGTCCTGCCGAATCCGCTGTTTCTGTTTCTGCATGAATATCCCCGCTGCATCCCGCTGCCGGAGGAAAAACCGCTGCTGACAATGTGGCTGGCACAAATGCAGGATATCACCCGCAACAGCCCGGTTTACCGGCATATTATGCAGCGTAATCATTTACAGAATCTGTTTTTGCGGATAGCGGAAAGAATGCCGCCGGATGCCCCGGCAACCACACAAAAATACAGCCGGAAAGAGACGCTGTGCTGGCGGTTCTGGGAACTTATCTGCCGCCACAGCCGGGAACACAGGGATGTGCAGTACTATGCGCGGCAGTTAAATATTACGCCGTTTTATCTGTCACAGCTGACCGGAACGTTTTTCAATCATTCACCCAAGTCACTGATCAACCGCCGGGTTATCCCTGAAATCAAGACACTCCTGCGTTACAGCACGCTGTCAGTGGAGCAAATCGCAGACAAACTGCACTTTGATGATCCGTCCTACCTGTGCCGCTATTTCAGACGGGAAACCGGCATTTCCCTGACAACGTACCGGCGGCAGAACCGCTGAGTTATTTTTTGCTGCTGAGGAGTTCCTGCTCCAGCCAGGCTTTCACCTCTTCCGGAGCATATTTCAGGCTGTTGGAGCCGCGGGTGATGGTCGCAATGCCGACCCCCAGCTCACTTTTCAGCTCACGCTGGCTCATCTTACCGCGCAGCAGTTCCTCGACGATCCGCACACGTGTTCCCAGCGCTGTGCGCTCATCCGGGGTAAACAGCAGCTGAAAAAGGTGGGATTCAATATCCTGTGAATAGGCGTTGCGCAGCAGGCTGACAAAGCGCTGCCAGTCGCTGTCCTGAAGTTGGTCTGTCGTCATGTGTCACCCCATAGGATCGGGAGTACAAAAAGTACCCGTTAACTAGTACACCTAGGATAACACAAGCCCGGTGCAGCTGTCTTCTGCTGAACCGGGCCGGATGGGAAGGATCAGTAACGCATTGATTGTTCGGAAGGTGTCAGCACATCTGCCGGACGCTGCCCCTTCAGGAAGTTCTGATAAAAGACATCAAACGCCAGCACATTCTTCACATAACCCCGGGTTTCTGCAAACGGAATGGTTTCCACAAAGGCAACCGCATCCAGCCGCCCGCCACTGTTGCTCAGCCAGCGGGTTACCCGGTTCGGGCCAGCGTTATAAGCGGCACTCGCCAGGATACGGTTCTGACCAAACTGGTTATACACACCGTTGAGATACGCCGTGCCTATCTCAATATTTTTACGCGGATTAACCAGCTGCGCAGTATTGCTGTAATCCGTAATGCCGTTGTCGCGGACAGTCTGGCTTGCCGTTGCCGGCATCAGCTGCATCAGTCCGGTCGCGCCGACCGGTGAACGAGCCTGCGGGTTCCAGGCACTTTCCTGACGGGCTATCGCCATCGCATAGCTTTTGCTGATATTTTTATTTTGCGTGAACTCATCAAACTCATTCTGCCAGGCCAGCGGGAAGCGCTCTTCCAGATGATCCCACAACTTGCCGTTGATCGTCGCCTGCACACTCAGATCCGCCCAGCCCTGTTCCAGCGCATAACGCGCCAGCTGTGCTTTGCGTGCCGGTATCTGGCTGTCCACCAGATTCAGCCACTCGGTACGGGCCAGCCCTTCCATCTGCCAGTACAGCAGCTCACGGATACGCTGAATTTCCGGCAGATTGCTGATGCTGTTGTCCGGTTTGTCCGCCGCATTAATCATCATGACATACGGTTTACCCAGACGCTGTGCCGCCACCATCGGATAGAACCCGCGACCCTGAGTGATTTTTTCCAGAATGGCATCTGCTGCCGCTTTATTGCCGCCTTTTTCCAGCAATACCGCGCGCCAGTACTGCCATTCCTCTTTCTGCTGAGCGTCCGCCGGTAACCGGGTCAGCCAGCGATCCAGATCACGGTCATCCGCGTTACTCAGCGCCAGCCGCACACGGCGCTCGCGCAGAGTGACAGAATCGGTTTCCTGAATCACCTCATCACGCCAGGCCGCCTGCTCATCTGTCACGTCACTCCCCATATATTGCCACGCAACGGCGTCTTTCAGTTGCTGACGCTCGCTGTCATTCATTTTCTGGGCGCGTGCCACACTGTTCAGATCAGCCCGCGCCGCATCCGGTGATTTGCGGGCATAGGCGGAGAAAGCGGAAATCGTGGCCTGGCGGGTGAAATCCGTCGGGCTCAGCTGAGCAAATGTCACCACGGATGCCGGGTTTTTCTGTAAATTAATCAGACCATTACTGATGGTTTGATAAGAGGCGGGCAGGCGTTTTGCCAGATAACTGACCAGAGAGGAGTTGCCGTTTTTCAGCGCCAGACTGATGCGTTCAAGGACACGCTCCGGTGTCAGTCCGCCGGACTGATCCCAGACATCAAATAACTTATCGCAGGAGGACGGCAGAGAATTTCCCGCCAGCCAGACAGATTTCGCTCCGTCCAGTGCCACCTGACGGTTTCCGGTCTGCCAGTTGGCATAATAATAGTCACACTTCGCACTGACTGGTTTCGGCACAGTCGTGCTGTAGCTGACCAGCCCCTGCCAGTCATTACGTTTGGCCAGCTCACTGATAAATTTATTTTTCAGGCTTGCCGCTGACGGCAGGTTCGGATGGGTATCCGTAAAGTGTTTCACCTGACCGGCTGTCAGCAGGCTCATGTCCTGTGTCAGTTCACGGTATTCCAGATAAGGATAGAGCGGATAGTCCCGCAGTGACGGCATCAGGCGTTCCACTTCCGCCATATTATTGGCATCCCAAGCAGATTTGACATCCTGATAGCGCTGACGCTGCTCACTCAGTGAATCCGCTGACGCCAGTGCTGAAAACATCAGCATGCTGAGGGCTGCAACGCCCGGCCATATACATTTCCTCATGATCTGCTCCAGTCTCCTAAATTCCCGTTTATCTGCACAATACCTCAGACCCTGATGCACAGTGTAAGTGCCCTGTCATGCAGACACAAATCATACTGTGGTGCCGGATAACCCGATACCCAAAATCGGATTATTCAGAATATATATCTGATTATTCTTATTGTGTATTCCCTTTGCCGTAAATGATGGTTTATCCACTATTTCATAGTGATATCATCTGGCATTACTGACATTTTTACTATATAGTAAAATTTAATTCAAAATTAAAATGATAACAACTCAGGATCCCGGTTACCGCCGTAAACGGGATCCTGAACACTACCAATAACTCTATAAGTAGTGAATGTATTTCAGACGACTCCGGTCGTCTTTTTTTTTAAACCGGGTAAATACCCCCGGATAATACAACGACGATCGGGTGTCCGCTGCTTTTTCCGGACGGGAATATCTGCCGCCGGCGTATCCCGCAGCCGGAGTCACTTTAACTAAACGAAAAACTCAGTCATAATGCCACTCAGATGCCCCATAAACGAAAAGTTGTTAAATAATTTTCTTATTTTTCAAAAGGTATACTACATTGGCTCAATACGTTTATTCGATGCACCGTGTCGGCAAAATTGTGCCGCCGAAGCGTCATATACTGAAAAATATCTCTCTGAGTTTCTTCCCGGGCGCCAAAATCGGTGTTCTCGGCCTGAATGGTGCCGGTAAATCAACCCTGCTGCGCATCATGGCTGGTGTGGATACCGACATTGAGGGTGAAGCACGTCCGCAGCCCGGCCTGAACATCGGCTATCTGCCGCAGGAACCGAAACTGAATCCGGAACACACTGTCCGCGAAGCGGTTGAAGAAGCCGTTGCTGAAGTAAAACAAGCCCTGACCCGTCTGGATGAAGTGTACGCGCTGTACGCCGATCCGGATGCGGATTTTGACAAACTCGCCAAAGAGCAGGGTGAACTGGAAGCGATTATCCAGTCTCATGACGGTCATAACCTGGATAACCAGCTGGAACGTGCGGCAGATGCCCTGCGTTTACCGGCCTGGGATGCAAAAATCGGTAATCTGTCCGGGGGTGAGCGCCGCCGTGTGGCTATCTGCCGCCTGCTGCTGGAAAAACCGGACATGCTGCTGCTCGACGAACCGACCAACCACCTGGATGCGGAATCGGTCGCCTGGCTGGAACGCTTCCTGCACGACTACGAGGGCACCGTTGTGGCGATCACCCATGACCGTTACTTCCTTGATAACGTCGCCGGCTGGATCCTCGAACTTGACCGCGGTGAAGGTATTCCGTGGGAAGGGAACTACTCCAGCTGGCTGGAGCAGAAAGATGCCCGTCTGGCACAGGAAGCCTCTTCTGAAGCGGCCCGCCGCAAGTCTATCGAGAAAGAGCTGGAGTGGATCCGTCAGAATCCGAAAGGCCGTCAGTCCAAAGGCAAAGCCCGTCTGGCCCGCTTTGAGGAACTGAACAGCGTCGAGTACCAGAAACGTAACGAGACCAACGAACTCTTTATTCCGCCTGGTCCGCGTCTGGGTGACAAAGTACTGGAAGTGGAAAACCTGACCAAATCCTACGATGGCCGCACCCTGATCGATAACCTGAGTTTCTCCCTGCCGAAAGGGGCGATTGTCGGGATTATCGGGCCGAACGGTGCGGGTAAATCCACCCTGTTCCGCATGATCAGCGGCAAAGAACAGCCGGATTCCGGTACTATCACTCTCGGTGATACCGTGACTATCGCGTCTGTTGATCAGTTTCGTGATGCCATGGATGATAAGAAAACCGTCTGGGAAGAAGTGTCCGGCGGGCAGGATATCATGCGTATCGGCACCACTGAGATCCCGAGCCGTGCTTATGTCGGACGCTTTAACTTCAAAGGCGTTGACCAGGGCAAACGTGTCGGTGAGTTATCCGGTGGTGAGCGCGGTCGTCTGCATCTGGCGAAACTGCTGCAGGTCGGCGGCAACATGCTGCTGCTCGATGAACCGACCAACGACCTGGATATCGAAACCCTGCGCGCACTGGAAAACGCCCTGCTGGAATTCCCGGGCTGCGCCATGGTCATTTCCCATGACCGCTGGTTCCTTGACCGTATCGCCACCCATATCATCGACTATCAGGATGAGGGCAAAGTGGAGTTCTTCGAAGGTAACTTCAGTGAATATGAAGATTACAAGAAACGGACTCTCGGCGAGGCCGCACTGGAGCCACACCGCATCAAGTACAAACGTATGACCAAATAGGTCATATAACGGAAAATGCCGCGTAATGAAAATGACGCGGCTTTTTTGTATCCCCGCACACATTGTACAATAACTTATACCTGAAAGACCGGTAAGCTATACTCTCACTGTACAGAATTCGTACATGAGAAATCAATATGAAAACATTAACATACAGTGAAGTACGCCAAAATCTCACCGCTGCGATGAATGAAACAGTGGATGACCGTATCCCTATTTTAATCACACGGCAGAAAGGTACTGCATGCGTATTATTATCACTTGATGAATACCAGTCTCTGAAAGAGACCGCCTATCTGATGCGTTCGCCGAATAACGCACGGCGTTTAATGGATTCCATTGATGAATTAAATGCCGGAAAGGGGCTCAAAAAGGAAATCAATGAATGACATTGACGTTTTCGTCTCAGGCATGGGAAGACTATCCGTACTGGCAAAAAACAGATAAAAAAACGCTCAGACGTATCAATGAACTAATTAAAACCGCACAGAGAACACCTTTCACAGGCATCGGAAAACCGGAACCACTGAAAAATAACCTTTCCGGCTGGTGGTCACGGCGGATAACGGAAGAACACCGGCTGGTTTACCGTGTTACTAACCAGGGAGTTGAAGTAGCTGCCTGCCGGTACCATTATTGAAAATGCCGCGTAGTGAGGAACCACGCGGCATTTTTTGGTTGGATGGATAAAAGAGTGTCTTTTGTTATGGGTATTGCATTGAACCTGGTACTTAAGGTACAACCGAAGCTGACTGACTACTTCCTGTTTACCGCTTTCATAACACTTAAAACTGACAAACTATCAATCAGTTAACACCATCAGTAAAGGGATCCTTTACTCTTCATCGTTCCTCCCTTTGTTGCCCTGAATTCTGCCGGACGCTGTGTGTTGTCCTTGTTCTTTCAGTATAGAAGAGAAAAATAATTTCTCACGGAAACTACCCGATTATTTTCCGATTCTCACAACATTCTTTATTTTTGCTGATCCCCGTCACGAATTTCAGGGGCATCCAGCATCAGCAGACGCTGAACCAGCCCGACGCACTCAAGAAAACGGGTGTCGTAATCTGCCGATGTCACATGGACAAACTTAATGCCGTTTTCCCGCAGCATATCGATCAGCAGATCCTGAAACGCTTTGCGGTCATTGTCACTGCCGAGGCTGCGCAGTCCGTCTGCCACCCACGGTGTATTATTTTCCAGCAGGATCACCAGGTCAAAGCGGTATTCCGCAATCAGCGCCTGCACAAACGGATGCTCTTTACCCTCATACCGTTTGCAGAAAGCCTGGGTCGTGACAAAATCGGTATCCACAAAGGCAACTTTATTGGCATATTTCACTGCAAAATCAATATACTGAGCATGCCCCAGTGCGATTTTGTCGTAGTCGGAATATTGCAGTGCCATTTCATCACCGCCCAGGTGGGAAAACACATAATCGCGTCCGTATTCCCATGCACTGGTGGTATTGAACATATTCGCCAGTTTATTGACGAGGGTGGATTTGCCGCTGGACTCCCCGCCGAGCACCGCCACCGTCCGCACAAAGAAGGGTTTGACCTCTGTCGGAATATAGTCCCAGTAGCGGAACGGTGCCTGACGGATCTGCCGTCCACTGATATTCATAAAGGTACGCTCCGGGTCGATAAGCACCGTTTCAATGCCGAACGATTCACGGTAGCGCGGCACATCCGCTTTTTCGCCTGAATAGATAAAATCCGGTGAGATCCCTTTTTCCCGCATAAACTGACACACGCCCTGACTCCAGTGCTCCCAGCCGTGCGGATACGGATCATAAGCGTGTTCATCAAATGAGTGAATGCGGATATTTTTCTGATACTTAAAGGTTTGCAGAAGCCAGCGCAGGCGATCACTGACGGTCGGCTGCTGTGACATCGAACTGTTGATAAACAGCGCCTTATCACGCGGTTCATCGTGACAGAGGATCACATGCAGCTCATCCACCTGACTGCACGCCCGCTGGATCAGGTAAATATGCCCGGTATGCAGCGGATAAAACTTTCCGAACACCACTCCGACGCTCTTTTTCTTCAGCGGATAATCCAGACCCAGCGCACTGTGCAGACTGGCCAGTTTCTGACCGCCGGGGCTTTTGATTTTGTTGTTGATCAGCTGGCTGAGATACCCTTTGGTCACCCCGCACTGATCCGCCAGTTGCTGGAGTGTGACACCTGCCTGCTTAATGGCTTGTTTCAGATAGGAAAAATCGGTCATTCTCTGCCTCACTTATTCCAGTTCATCCAGTACAGACAGGGCATCTGACAGTTTTTTCACCCCGAACACCTGCATACCCGGCGGCGGATTTTTCGGGCGGTTGGCATTCGGCACAATCGCCCGCTTAAAGCCGTGTTTGGCTGCTTCCGAGATCCGCTCCTGACCGCTCGGCACCGGACGGATCTCCCCCGCCAGCCCGACTTCGCCGAAGATCACCACATCACGCGGGATCGGCCGGTCACGGAAACTGGACACCAGCGAGAGCAGCAATGCCAGATCCGCACTGGTTTCGGTCACTTTCACCCCGCCGACCACGTTGACGAACACATCCTGATCCGACATCTGCAATCCGCCGTGACGATGCAGTACCGCCAGCAGGATCGCCAGCCGGTTTTGCTCCAGCCCGACCGCCACACGGCGCGGGTTCGACATCATCGAATGATCCACCAGCGCCTGGATTTCCACCAGCAGCGGACGTGTGCCTTCCCAGACCACCATCACCGAACTGCCGGACGTGATTTCATCCCCGCGGCTCAGGAAAATGGCTGACGGGTTGCTCACCTCGCGCAGCCCCTGCTCCGTCATGGCAAACACGCCCAGCTCATTCACCGCACCAAAGCGGTTTTTATGGCTGCGCAGTGTGCGGAAACGGGAATCGGCCTCGCCGTCGAGCATGACCGAGCAGTCAATACAGTGTTCGAGTACTTTCGGCCCTGCCAGAGAGCCGTCTTTGGTGACGTGGCCGACCATAATGATCGCCACACCCCGGGTTTTGGCAAAGCGGGTCAGATAGGCGGCGGTTTCGCGCACCTGCGCCACACTGCCCGGCGAAGACTGAATATCCGCCATGTGCATCACCTGGATGGAGTCAATCACCATCAGCTTCGGCTGTTCCTGCTCTGCGATCAGGCAAATCTGCTCAATCGCCGTTTCCGACAGCATATTGAGGTTATCCATCGGCAACCCGAGGCGGTGGGCCCGCATCGCTACCTGCTGCAAGGATTCCTCCCCCGTGACATACAGGGTTTTCATCTGTGCGGCAAGCTGGCACATGGTCTGTAACAGCAGGGTACTTTTCCCGGCGCCCGGGTTACCGCCGATCAGAATGGCGCTGCCCGGTACCACACCGCCGCCCAGCACACGGTCAAATTCTTTGAAACCGGTGGAGAAACGCGGCAGTTCCTCAAGACTGATTTCCGACAGCTTCTGCACTTTACTGACGCCGCTCTGCCCTGCATAACCGCTGAGGCGATCATTGCGTGCCGCAGAGGATGAGACTGAAGCCAGCCGGACTTCCGTGATGGTATTCCACGCCTGACACGCGGTACACTGCCCCTGCCAGCGGGGATAATCCGCCCCGCACTCGTTACAGACAAAGGCGCGTTTTGCTGGTTTTGCCACTCGTGACCCCGTAATAACTGATAAATTAACGTTCTTCGTGTTTCAGACCACCGCTGAGGGTACACATCACCCCCATCAGATCGGCGTGGCGGATGGCCACTTTCGCCCGTGCATACACTTTCGGTTTGGCATGGAAGGCAATGCCGAGACCGGCTTTTTTCAGCATTTTCAGGTCATTAGCACCATCACCGATCGCCACGGTCTGCTCTAAAGGAATATTGAGAAATTCCGCCAGTTTCACCAGCGCCTGTGCTTTGTATTTGGCATCCACCACCGGACCTTTGACTTTGCCGGTCAGTTTGCCGTCTTTAATTTCCAGCTGATTGGCATAGACGGCGATCAGACGCAGAGAATCTTTTAAATGATTGGCGTAGAAAGTAAATCCGCCGGAGGCAATCGCGACATGCCAGTCCATCGCCTGGAGTTTGCGCACCAGGCTGGTCAGCCCCGGCATCAGCGGCAGCGTATCCAGCACCTGCTGTAAAATGGCGGCATCCGCCCCGGCCAGCAGGCCGACACGCGCTTTCAGGCTTTCGCTGAAATCCAGCTCGCCCTGCATCGCTCTTTCTGTCACTTCCGCAACTTCATCACCGACACCCGCCAGCCGGGCAATTTCATCGATACATTCGATTTGGATTGCGGTGGAATCCATATCCATCATCAATAATCCGGGAGAGCGCAATTTCGGAATGTTCCCCAGCGGCACCACATCCATCTGAAACTCATCCGCCACCCGTTTGATGCGACCGGTCAGGCTGCCTGCGATCCGCACCACCTGATAGTCATCGATCCGCCATGACGAAACCACCACAATAGCCGCACCCAGCCGGTGCTGGAAATCGCTGATCCGCGCCTTATCCAGTCCGCGCCCGTACAGCAGCCAGCCGCTGTCACCCGCCCGGTAGTCCAGCGGCATCACTTCATCACCACTCAGGGAAAGAGGAAGGCCCGGCCACTTATGGATTTCATTCGGCAAATAACAGTAGGTCAGACTCGTTGACATCAACAGATACTCCTATAATCCCTGATAATATTCATGATGGTAGCAGATAAAAATTTCCGCTTCTGGCAATATGGTGGCGACAACGGAAAAACGGATAAACAATGGCCAAAACGAAGTTAACATTCCGGCTGCATAAAACAGCCATTATTCTGATTTGTCTCGCCCTGATGGTGTGTCTGTTACAGGGTGTGTCTTATTTCAGCCGCGTCCACCAGCAGTCGTCAATGGATCAGTTTAATGAACTGGCCTATTCGCTGGCACAACAGGTGGCGTTTAACCTTTCCGATGCTATAGACGATAACGGGAAAGTGCTCAATAAGAAACAAATTACGGCAAATTTAGCGCAGCTGACCACCAACAGCCGCATTCTCGATGCCACAGTATATCAGGATGACGGGGTGCAGATAGCCGGTAACGGTGAGAGTATTACGGTTCGCGACCGGCTGGCGCTGGACGGGCAAAAAGCCGGCAGTTATTTTAATCATCAGATTGTCGCCGCCATTCCCGGGAAAAAAGGCCCGAAAGGCTTTCTGCGCCTGACCATCGATACTCACCGGCTGGCCACGGAATCCACTCAGGTGGATAACACCACCAATCTGCTGCGGGTGATGTTACTTCTCGCTCTCGGCATCGGTTTTGTACTGGCTAATAATCTGCTGCAGCTGACCCCGAGCCGCTGGCAGCAATCCCTGTATCTGCTGACCGCTAATCTGAAAAATGAAGATGAGAAGCCGGGGAAGAAAGATAAAAAGGATGAGTGAAATAAAGTATGGATAAAACACTTTTTGAAAATCTGGTCAGCAGCATGGAAAAGATGGTAGCAATTGAAAAAGGACACGTTGTTCCGGCACCGGAAAATAAACACGAACTCCCGGTTCCGGTATTAAAACAATCTGCAAACATGCCGGATTAAAACAGGCAGAATTTGCAGATTCTGTTTTTATATTCAGCAAATTACCGGTGCTGCAACACCTGCCAGGTCAGCAGGCCGAGCCAGGTCATCAGCAGGGAGCTGAGTACATGCAGGGCGATCTCTGCCATACCGTGGTGAATGCGTCCGGCCTGGAAAGCCTGCACAATCTCAAGTGAAAAGGTCGAGAATGTCGATAACGCGCCGCAGAACCCGGTGACAATAAACAGCCGCCATTCTGCCGGGAGTGTCGGGTGAGAAGAGAAAAACGCCACTGCCAGCCCGATAATATAACCGGCAATAATATTAGCGAGATACGTCCCCAGCGGCATCATTGCCAGCACCGGGTTGAATTTATTACTCAACACCCAGCGGCCGAGGCCGCCGAGTACTGATCCTGCGGAAATGCTGAGGATCACATTTAACATAGAAAAACCTTACGTCATGTTTGTTTCAATGTTTCTGTGTTTATGCGCATTTCTTTAAAATGTCAATCTGAACCAGTCCGCACACTTCATCCAGCAGTTTGATAACCTCCACACTCATTCCGACCATCATGGCATCCGCCGAATTACTTTCCGGCTGTGCATTGATCTTCTGATGCAGCTCATGTGTGCTGGCACGCAGTGCCTGAAGCTTATCCATGGTGTCATCGTCTTTCCCCTGCACAAAGATGTCAGAGAGCAGTTTCATGATCTCACTGTTACTTTTCTGCAGTTGCACAATGTAGGGATTTTCGGTGTTCAGCGCGTGAGCGAAGTAGTTTTTACTGAAGGTATCGGTCAGCAGTTCCAGAATCGCCACCAGCCGCCGGATGCGCCCGTGAATGGCTGTAAAAGTAGCCGCCGGCACATGGGTTTCTTTGACAGCCGGTGCAATATAAGTATTGCAGGTCAGCAATGTGGATAACGTGTCTTTCAGCTGATTATCCCACCGCTCCGGGTCGGTACTGCTCAGTTTCATGATGTGCTCATCATATAATCTGGCAATATCACGCAGAATGGTGCTGATATTCATCCGCCAGAACACAAACCCTTTCAGCGGCAGGATCGCCGAGAACACCAGTGCCAGAATCGAGCCGCCCACGGTCTGCGCCGAACGAATAAGCGCGGAGTCCATATCCCCGACCGGTGCGGTGGCAACGATACTGATGGTCATCCCGATCAGCATCCCGACATACATGTTTTTACCCAGCGCGATCAGACCGCAGACAAACATCGCAATCGTCGCCAGCGCCAGCATCAGCGGAAAGGAGTGAGTTTCCGTGTACAACAGCAGCATCCCTATCAGCGAGCCGATAACGGTGCCGAGGGTGCGCTGCATCGAGCGGATCAGCACATTTCCCCAGTACGGCATCGGCATCAGGATAGAGATAAGTGTCATGATGATATAATCGAGCTTATCACTGTGTAATTCCCGGAACACCAGAAACGTCAGTGTAAATGCCAGCGCAATGCGGATGCCGTGCAGCTGTTTAAACCGGGAATAAAAGAATGACTGAGCCCGGGTGATCCCGTGGCTCAGATTTATTTTTTTTTCTTTATGCTTCACAACCGGCCCTGCTTATGGCGCTTTGGCTAATAAGATGTCAGCCATGACGCTATTATTGATGTTCTCGCCGCACAGCATTTTCATCAGCACTTCACTGCCGAGCTGTGACAGGGAAAAGGTCATATCCGCATGCAGCAGGCGCATTTTGTCGCGGTTCTCTTCCTGATTCACCACGGTCACGGTTTTCACACCTTCACCGGCCAGCTGTTTCACCGCCAGCAGTGCAAAGGTGTTATCCGCGTCATTATCACTGATAGCCATCACACAGCGGGCATCTTTCACATTGGCTTCATTCAGGGTTACGGCATCCGCACTGTCACCGGCAACGGTCACGGTGCCGTCAGGGAAGTGAGCTTTGTCCTCATCAGAACAGATCACCACCACCTGCAAACCGCGTTTTTTCAGTCCCTTATAAATACTGACCGCCAGCGGATTCGCGCCGATAACAACATAATGCTCTTTCATGTGTAACAACCTCTTTTTGACAATCTCGCGTGTGCCGCGCAGGACGACACCCACAATGTACACAATGGATGTGGTGAAAATCGTGATACCGAACACCACCACCGTCAGGGTAAACATCCGTGCTTCCACACTGATCGGAATGATGTCCCCGAAGCCGACGGTGGTCATACAGACCAGGGCAAAATAGAACGCCGCCGAGATATCGGTAACATGCGGCTGGAACTCATTACCGAGATACAGGGTGCCGAAGACGGAATACACCACCAGCAGGATAATACTGCTGACCGCCACCACCCCGGCACTGGTCAGGCTGTGATGCGGGAACTGCCGCCACAGACAGCCGGCCGCAATCAGCAGCGCCAGCGAGAACAGCCCCTGCAGCGAGTATTCCCGGGCCAGCCCCAGATCCATCAGCACCATTGTAAGCAGGATAAACAGGGAGAACAGCCAGGCGATACGTGCGCCGGTCAGCATCAGCAGCGCCAGCAGTGCCAGCAGTAACCCCAGCATAAAGCGGGGAATATCCAGCAGTTTGATAAACCCGAGCGACTGTAACCACGCAGTGAAACCGCCGTCCTGCCAGGCAATATCCCCGGTATAGGAAAACAGCACCGGCGACAGGATCATCACCCCGTCAATAAACAGCAGTACCGACAGGATCACCCGCAGACTCAGTAATTCATGTAACCCGGTTTTCAGCAGATTAGTCTGCATATTTCTCCCCTTTTACTGACGGTGTTCCGGCATGATGTCCTGATTCGGTACCAGGAACAGCCAGGAAGCCAGAACGAACGGCATGGTCAGTGTCGGAATGCCGAACGGCGAGACCACCACATCCAGCGCGCCCTGGACAAACACCGTGAAAATCACCCCCACAACGGTATACACCAGCACTTTGAAGCTCGGTTTGTTAAATGTGGAGCCCAGCGCGATCGCGGTTAACACGGCGCTGAAGGAATACAACCCGGTATGCACACTGCCGAAATCCGCTTTCAGGAAAGATGCCACCCCAAAAGCCAGCAGTGAGCCGAGCACCGCAAAGACCGCTGCCCACACCGAGCTGACCGCCAGGCCGATCACAAACAGAATGCCCACCGTGATACTGCTCAGCAGAAAGACCTCTGACACTCCACGGAAAATATCCGGGATCAGATCGGAATACGGGATCCCGGCGATCGGAGCCACATACTGATCCGGCAGTGCCGGTCCCGGCAGGCTGACGCCCTTGATACCGAAGAAACTGTAGCTGGCCAGCAGGATAGTCCAGGTCACCAGCACGAAAGGCGCGGTCAGCGCCGCCACTTTCCAGTTTTTCAGGAAATCGGTCAGTGAAATGGTGGCGATCACCGCCACGATACTGCCGAGCACAATGGCCGCCCACATAAACGGTGTGTTATTCAGAAAGGTCGGCAGCGCCACACCGACCAGACAGCCGTTATAACCGTACAGCCCGGCACGCAGTGAGGTGACATCCATTTTGCTGACATACGCGGTCAGCGTGGATACCACGGTACCGAGCAAACAGCCCCAGCCGACTGCCGGAATGCCTTCACTGTATGCACCAATAAAAATAGCGGCGAAAAAGAACAGCCCGGTCAGCGGGTTGTTCTGAAACATCACCTGTGCACAGCCGCGCAGTGTGATATCAATAAAGTGTATGACAGGATTGGATCCGGCCAGTTTATTCCAGCCGTTCTGACTGACTGTTGAAGTTGCCATCGTCTTTCCCCTGAAGGTAAACCGGATAAAGGGATTGATTATGCTGATAATAACCAGTCCCCTGAGTAACCACCGGTGTTATCCTGCAGCGCATCAGCGCCACAGGAACGGTTTTTGCAATGTGATGCCGAGGATCTCTTCCCGGGCGATTTGCCAGAAATAACGGACAGCTTCTTTGGTTTTCGGGCTGTCGATTCCCAGCACTTTGAAGACCAGACCACATTCGTTCGGCAACTGCGTTGCCCCGAATGCAACCTCTTCATCCGTGTCATAACGGGCTTCCAGGCGCTCGAGGATACGGGCATGATGCTCTTTCGGTGTCAGTAAAATCACATTACCGAAGACATCAAATCCCCCCATCACGCCGACCACATTCAGGGCTTCTTTTTTCGGTTCCAGAATGTATTTTTCAACAAATAATTCTTTCCCCTCATTATCTTCCGCCCTGATCTTTGATGAAAAAATATCAAAACCGAACTGTTCATCCGGATGGTGATATTTCCGTCCCGACATCAGGATCTCGGAATAGATCATCGTGGCCGTCGGATCAATCGTTATCTGTGTGTCCGTTAAAAAACGGGCATTACGGTGCGGGATAATCGGATCCGGCATAAACTCCAGATAACCGCCTGCTTCCACCACCACATTCTGGTACTGCGTGGCGTAGTTCGCCTCCATCATGTGAATTTTGGTGGCGGACTGTGTGGTTACATGGGCGCACGCCCCTTCTTCCACAATCAGATCCAGCGCCTGGCGGTCGCCCTGTAACAGGCAGCCGGAGGTGGAAATCATCGTGACACACGGCATTTGCGGCATCATTTCATCCCAGTACAGCGCGCGCTGCACCAGAGAGGGCACTCGGCGCTCCATTTCCACCATTTCACTGCGGTATTCCCGTTTGGCAAACCGCAGTTTCAGATAGCCGCTTTTCCCGATGGCACCACTTTGCATCTGTTTTGGCTCATCCTGGTAAGGCGCCATTTCCGGCGCCTTTTCCCCTAAGAGATGAGCCCGGAGACGTGTCGGCGTCCCCGCGATCTCAGCCCTCAGTTGTGTCATGCTTTTGCTCCCGCCTGGTGGGTGAACAGGAATTTATCCATGATCATATCCACCAGCTCCACCACGCCTTCGCCGGTTTTGCAGTTGGTCATGACATACGGACGGTTACCGCGCACCACTTTGGTGTCACTTTCCATAACTTCCAGGCTGGCACCGACATACGGGGCGAGGTCGATTTTGTTGATCACCAGGATATCCGCCTGCACCAGGCCCGGACCGTTTTTACGCGGAATTTTTTCCCCTTCCGCCACATCGATGACGTAGATGTAGAAGTCAGCAAGCGCCGGGCTGAAAGTCAGCGTCAGGTTATCGCCGCCGCTTTCGATCATGATGACATCACTGTCCGGGAAGCGTTCTTCCATATCTTCCACAGCAGCAATGTTCATGCTCGGGTCTTCGCGCACAGCAGTGTGCGGGCAGGCACCGGTTTCAACACCGAGGATTTTCTCTTCGTCGAGAATCCCTTTCAGGGTACGTTTGACCTGTTTTGCATCTTCGGTGGTCACGATGTCATTGGTGATGATTAACGGCTTGATCCCGCGCTCAATCAGGATCGGAGTGATCACTTCGATAATCGCCGTTTTGCCTGAGCCAACAGGGCCGCCGATGCCGATCCGTGTCATTTTTTTCATCAGTATACTCCCGGAAAATAAGTCAGCCGCCGGTCAGTTCATAAACAGGCGGACAAAAGATTTGGTATGAACTGCCGCAAGGACGTCGATCACCGGCACATAGGAAGACATCTGTTCAATGTCGCCGCAGGCTGCGATATCGCAGAAGGTTTCAATGTCGTTGTTCAGTTCAAATAAAATGTGCTGTGTTTCAAAGTGCGTAATCCGCATCAGGCGCATGGCGGCGCTGAGGATCGTCATTGCGATCCCGTACTGATGCATAACCACGACTTCACGCTCGCCGATACCCTGTACCGCCATCACAATAGCCTGAGTGACAGGCTGGGTGCCCGGGGTGTCCCCGCTTTTGATTTGTGCCAGCCACCAGGCCACGAGCGGATCGTCAAAAATATGAACGGAAATTTCCGCCAGTTTTTTCCCCATCCGTGTCGCCATCAGGCGGGCTTCTTCATTCAGTTTACGGTTATTCACCGCCCGGTCGACCCGCAGAATGGCATCATTGTCACCGGCAAGTACTGCGCGGTGTGCCGCGACAACGGCAATACCGTCACCGCTCGCCGCCTGCTTCAGTGCGGTGCGGACAAAGCCTTTCAGGGTTTCGGCATCATGTACCACGCCCGTCTGAATCGCCGATTCCACACCGTTTGAGAAAGTAAAGGCGCCGACGGGAAGTGCCGAATCACCAAACTGCATGATCCGGATAAGATCAGCCGCTTTCATCACACGTTCTCCCGTTCCGGTCTGTCAGTGTTTGTGATCATGGTCGTGATCGTGGTGGTGATCATGATTGTGACCGTGGTCGTGACTGTGGTCATGATCATGGCTGTGCCCGTGATCGTGGCCGTGTGCATGTGAGTGCCCGTGGTTATGTGCCACATGCACGTGAGTATCTGTCTCTTCCGCGCCGCCGAACAGCAGACGGGATTCTGAGTTGGTCAGGATCGGCAGAATGGTTTCGCCTTTGACGAAAGCAAACGTATCATTGCCGAAACCGTGAGTGCGCATCACCGATTCCATCACTTTTTCACTGACGGTCAGCGGGACATACACCTTGTTTTCTTTGATAACGGCTTTCCAGTGCTGGTTACCGAGCGCATGGCCCAGTTCAAAACTGATGCGGATCTGCTCTTCCGGCGTGCTGCCCTGAAGACGTTTAAGATCAACAACCATGACATCACGCAGATCGATCTGGACAACAACCATGGTATTGGCGGCGTCATCGGTGTGGATCACATCTCCGTCAGACAACAGCACGTTGCGATCCAGCGCGATCCCGATATCCAGCCCGTTTTGGGTGTGTTTACGGCAGCGGCTTTTCTGGGCTTCACGCTGATCGAGGATCAGCATATCCACCGTCATGTCGTTCGCTTTATCAGCCCACGCCTGATCTTTTCTGACGTTGCCGAGAATGTGCTCAATGAGGATCATGGAATTACCTTTTTGTTATGCCCGGCGGGCTGAACAACACCCGCCGGGGAAGTCAGTTAACCCGGGACCTCTCAGCCCCGGATTCTGTTAACCAAAGAAATAACGCTGGTTCATTGCCGCTACCGAGATTGGCTGGCAGGTCGCGTGTTCCCCGTTAACTTTCACCGCGAAGGTTTCCGGATCCACTTCAATATCCGGGGTTTCGCCGTTACGGACCAGGTCGCGTTTGGTGGTGGTGCGCATGCCCTGCACCGCGACAACTTCGCGCTCCAGACCGGCTTTCTCTTTCACACCATCTTCCAGTGCTGCCTGGGAAACGAAGGTCACACAGGTATCCTGCAGGGTTTTACCCATCGCACCAAACATCGGACGATAGAAGACCGGCTGCGGTGTCGGCAGGGAAGCGTTAGGGTCACCCATCGCTGCCCAGTTGATCATGCCGCCTTTGATAACCAGTTTTGGTTTCGCGCCGAAGAAACGCGGATCCCACAGGACCAGGTCCGCCATTTTGCCGACTTCGACTGAGCCGAGAACATGGCTGATACCCTGGGCAATCGCCGGGTTAATGGTGATTTTTGCCACGTAACGCAGAACACGGAAGTTATCGTTACCCGCCGCATCTTCCGGCAGTTTGCCGCGCGCCGCTTTCATGGCGTTAGCCGTCTGGATCACACGCAGCCAGTTCTCACCGACACGGCCCATTGCCTGGGAGTCACTGGAGAACATGGAGATAGCCCCCATATCATGCAGCACGTTTTCTGCCGCAATGGTTTCCGGACGCACACGGCTTTCCGCGAAGGAGACATCAGCCGGCACATTCGGGTTCAGGTTGTGACATACCATGATCATGTCGAACAGTTCTGCCTGGCTGTTGATACCGTACGGCAGTGTCGGGTTGGTGGAGCTCGGCAGCACGTTCGGCTGGCTGACCACTTTGATGATGTCCGGCGCATGACCACCGCCCGCACCTTCGGTGTGGTAAGTATGGATAGTACGGCCTTCAAAGGCTTCGATGGTATCTTCCACATACCCGCCTTCGTTCAGACTGTCAGTGTGTACCGCAACCTGGATATCATAATCATCTGCCACACGCAGGGCATGACGGATGGCGTTGGAGGTTGCACCCCAGTCTTCGTGGACTTTCAGACCGGCAACACCGGCAATGATCTGTTCAACCAGCGGATCGCGGGCAAAAGAGTTACCTTTACCGAGCATACCGACGTTAACCGGTAAACCTTCCAGTGAACGCAGCATCGCGCGGATGTTCCACGGACCGGCGGTAACGGTTGTCCCGTTAGTACCGTCTGTCGGCCCGATACCACCGCCGAAGAAGGTGGTGACACCGTTGGACAGCGCCGCATAAGCCTGCTGTGGTGAAATCAGGTGAATGTGGGTATCAATACCCGCCGCTGTCAGGATCAGATGCTCACCGGAGATAGCATCAGTCGATACCCCGGCAACCATTCCCGGGGTGATACCGTCCTGGAGATTCGGGTTACCGCTCTTACCGATACCAACAATTTTACCGTCCTTCACACCCACGTCCGCTTTGATGACGCCTAATTTGGCATCCAGAATCGTAACGTTGGTGATCACCAGGTCGAGCACGCCGTTGTCGCTGGTCAGTGTGTTGTTCGCACCCATCCCGTCACGGAGGGATTTCCCGCCGCCGTAAACAGATTCTTCACCGTAACCGCGTAAGTCTTTTTCAATTTCGATATAGAGATCAGTATCACCAAGACGGATTTTGTCTCCGGTGGTCGGCCCGAACAGGCCGCAATATTCTTGTCTGGAAATCTGTGGCATAACGTGTTCCTTATTTCGTTCAGGATGCCTGTGCATCACTGCCGGAAAATCGTGTCAGGACGGAGAATTACTTCTTCGCTTCTGCTTTATGGCTGAAACCGCGGGCAATTGCCTCGTTCAGGGCAATCGCTTTTGCCGGACGTTCGCTGATGGCCACATTATTACCGGCCCAGCCGTCCACCAGGTTGTTAAACCCGTACACTGTCTGTTTGCCGCCGTAAGGAATAAGAGAAACTTCAGTTTCATCGCCCGGCTCAAAACGGATGGCAGTCGTGGATGAAATATTCAGGCGTTTGCCGTAAGCCGCTTCACGATCAAATTCCAGGGCATGGTTCACTTCAAAAAAGTGAAAATGCGAACCGATCTGAATCGGGCGATCCCCGGTATTACGGACTTTAATTTTGGTTTCCGGCTTACCGGTATTAAATTCAATCGGGGTATCCGCAAAAATGACTCCGCCTAACGGCGTGGGTTGTTTTGTATTGCTCATAATCAGAACCTCACCTTTTTGCTGTACGTTTATTTGATTGGGTTATGAACCGTCACCAGACGGCTGCCGTCTGTGAAAATCGCCTCAACCTGCACATTCGGGATTAAATCATCCACCCCTTCCATCACATCGGCTTTGGTCAGCACAGTAGCGGCTTCTTTCATCACATCTTCCACTGTTTTGCCGTCACGGGCGCCTTCCAGTGCTGTTACCGTGATAATCGCGACCGCTTCCGGGTAGTTCAGTTTTACCCCTCTGTCACGGCGTCGCTGCGCGACATCCGCCAGGGTGTATATCATCAGCTTTTCAACTTCTCTCGGGGTTAATTGCATAACGCCTCCACAATTGAATGAAACCAGAGTCATCAGACAGCAATCCGGGAATTTTCGGTTTCCGGGTCACCGTGATTTCAGTTTTTATTTCAGTGACACATCCGCTGAATGCAGACACAATCCGCCACTGACCGCCGGACATGCGCAGGCGCACACCCGGAAATACTAAAGTGTGAAAAATGTAAGCTGTTAATCAGCCATAAAAAAATAAATCATGCACCGCTGTTCTCCTGATAAGAAAACGAGGTTCAGATCCCTGTCAGACTATGCGGTGCTTCCGTTACCGCCATATAAATGCGTAAATATCTGCCACTGTGTTTAAATATAAAATAAATAACCCTGCAGATTTTCAGCTAATAAATAAAAAATACTCAGATACGGACAAAATAAAGCAGATTATCACCTGTATTCATCCGTCAATTTTATTATCGCCTCATCCCGGTCTGTTTCTGCCCGCCAGAAAACGGTGCTCCGGCAATGCATCCCACAGTGACTGCAGCCACGGACTGCCTTCCCCGTTCAGTAACGCCTGTGATGTCAGTGTTTCCTGTAAAATCCCGTGACGCAGCACCGCAATCCGGTCAGCAAAGCGGGCTGCCATTGCCAGATCATGCGTGACCCACAATACGCCGCGCCCGTCCGCACACAGCACTTTCAGGTGCGCGAGTATCTGCCCCGCGTGTTCATCATCCAGCCAGGAGGTAATTTCATCCGCCAGAATGTACTGCGCCCCGGTCAGGGTCGCGCCACAGGTCAGCACCCGTTTGGCCATCCCGCCTGAGAGCCGGTTCGGAAAGGCATCCGTCAGCTCTGGCCGGAGGTTATAACGTTGCAGCTGACGCGCCACATCGTGCATCTTCACATGCATGCCGCTGAGCGTGGCTGCGCGTTCCAGCTGCGGGCCGACCCGCACCAGCGGATTGAGCGCGCTCACCCCCTGCGGCACATAACACAGGGTGTTGCCCCGGTGCAGCGGCTTGCTCTCATCCGTCAGGGTTTCTCCCGCCAGCGAGATAGCGCCCCGGCAGCGCATATTGTCCGGCAGCAGCCCCAGCGCACTCTGCAGCAGCAGACTTTTGCCTTCCCCGCTGCTGCCAACCAGCGCCACCAGCTCACCGGGCTGAACTGCCAGGGAAATATCTGTCAGCAGCGGCTGCCAGCGTTTTTTCCGCAGCCAGCTGAACTGCGCGACATCAATGGCAAGCCGGTCAAATTTCAGCATTATGCGATCCTCAGCCAGAGCTGTTGTAAGGCTTTCGCAAACTGATCAAACAGTAACACCAGTCCGACCAGCACCAGTCCCGGGAAAAATGCCAGCCACCAGGCACCGGTACTGAGATAGCGCAGTGCATCTGACAGCAGGATCCCCAGTGACGCCTCATGCGGCGCAAGCCCGAAGCCCAGAAAACTGAGCGCCGCACTGTGCAGTACCGAATGCGGGAACATCAGCAGCGTGCCGACAATCCACTGCGGTAATAACATTGGCAGATAATGATGACGCCAGCAATACAACCGTGAATTTCCCATACGCTGCGCCAGCATCACATAATCCGTTTCCCGTACCCGCAAAATTTCTGAGCGCAGGATCAGCGTCAGTTTCGGCCAGTGTGTCAGCGCTACCGCCCAGATCACGCCGGATTTTCCGCCGCCCAGAGTGAAACAGATTAAAATCAGCAGCAGCAGGTGCGGCAGTGCCAGCAGTGCATCAATCACCCCGCGCACCAGATAATCTGTCCCTTTGTTAATTGTTGATAACCCGGCCATCGTCAGCGCCACCAGTCCGCTGGTCAGGGCGGAAATCAGCCCGATCTGCAGACTGGTTGCCATCCCCTGAAAAGTGCGATCCCACAGATCACGCCCCAGGCTGTCAGTGCCGAACCAGTGCGCGACAGACGGTGCCTGCCGCCGCGCCAGGAAATCCATATCAATATCAGTGTGTGTGATCCAGATGGCATACACGCCCAGCAGGATCAGCATCAGTAATGTGCCCGTCAGTTTTAACAGCGCGCGGTTCGGGTTATGCGTCATGATTCGCGGATCACTCCCTGATTCACGCGGCGCAGTAAAATATCCGCCGTGCTGTTACCGATAAAAATCAGGATCGCGCAAAACATCACAATGCCCATCAGCAGCGGGATATCCCCCCGCAGCCCCGCGTCTATCGTCGCCTGTCCCAGTCCCGGATAGGCGAACACTTTCTCCGCCAGCAGCGAACCGCTCAGCAGTTCCCCCACAGAGGCAAACTGTAAACAGAGTGCCGGGGTAATAGCGTGACGCAATACATGAAATTTAATCATCGGCCAGCCTTTATCCCCCTGCGCTTTCGCATAACGGATAAATTCGGTTCCCATCACTTCCGCCACTTTTGCCCGTGTGTGCAGGGCAATGTTACCGACACCGAGTAAGCCCAGCGCCAGCACCGGCAGAATCAGGTGATGAATTTTCTGCCCGACGGTTGCCGTGTCCGCATCCTCGCCCATCGGCCAGGCACAACAGATGGGTGCCCAGTTCAGGGTGACCGCAAACAGCGACAACAGCAGCAACCCTATCCAGAATGTCGGTATCGAAGCCAGCAGATACGACAGCGCCGAAATCATTTTGTCCGGCCAGCGGTTCAGGTAACGCCCGGCCACCAGCCCCAGCAGCAGCCCGGCAATGCCCGAGAGCAGCCAGGCGCTGATAAGCAGTGCCAGTGACGGTCCGAGCCGCGCCGAAATCACCTCTGACACCGGCGCGTTATACAGCATGGAGTAACCGAGATCGCCCCGCAGCATCTGTGAGAACCAGATCCAGAACCGCTGCCACAGCGGCTGATCCAGTCCCCAGCGGGCTGCAATCGCCGGATACTGCTCCGGCGGAACATGCAGCAGATCATTTCCGATATAGGCTCTGATCGGGTCGATTGGCGAATAACTGAGGAGGATAAATACCCCCGCCGCCGTGACCGTCAGCAGACAAACAAACCGCACGAAAAGGAACAGGGCACTGCGCATTATTTACAGGTCCAGGCCCAATCATCCACACTGTTGAGCAGTGACCATGATCCGTGGATCTCCGGTGCGCCCTTGCCCAAATCAACACAATCACTCACCACATAGGTATGCTGCACATTCAGCAGCCACGCCCAGGCGGCATCCCCTTTAATCCCGGTACCGGTTTTGCCGTTCCAGTCCACCTGCTGCCAGACAGGAATAGCCGCTTCCTGGTCCGGTGCACTCATGGCTTTCTCAAGGATGGCATCCACCTGCGGATTTTTGTAATAGCCCGGGTTGTAGAATTCCACGCCCGCCGCTTTGCTGCTGTAGTGATGGACTAACTCCATCGGATCCAGACTGCCCCAGCCGAACAGCGTCGGGTTGGCGTGCATATGGCGTTCGACGGTTTCCCAGCTGCCGGACTGTAAATCCAGTTCAATACCGATAGGTTTCAGGAAGGCGCGGATAGCCTGAGCCAGGTCACGGCGGGTGGTATCCCCGCTGGTGTACCACAGCGTCAGTTTGGCCACTTTGCCGTCTTTTTCACGCAGCCCGTCTTTATTCAGTTTCCAGCCGGCGTCTTCCAGAATCTGTTTGGCTTTTTCCGCATCACCATCTTTAAAGGCGGCTTCCGGATTGTTCCACGGCAGCCCGTGAACACCGGTAAAGGCCGGTACGGCGTACCCTTCCATCACCTGTTCAGACAGCAGTTTGCGGTCAATCGCGTAGTTGATGGCTTTACGGATGGCGATATCGGCAGTGATATCGTTACCGATCGGATAACCCTGTGCGTCTTTTTCACCGGCTTTCGGAATCGGGAAGACAATACCGCGGTTTTCCACGCTGGCACGCTCCACCAGTTTCATTCCTTTAACATCACCGGCAGTTGCGGCGATCACCGGCGGAATGCGGACAACCTCAAGCTGACGGCTCTGTGCGGCCGCAAAGGCGGCATCTTCATCCAGGAACACAAACACCAGCTTATTAAAGTCGTTTTTCGGCCCGGCGTAATACGGGTTCGCCTCAACAATCAGCTGCTGGCCCGGCTGGAAAGCCACCAGACGGTACGGCCCGGCACCCACCGGTTTTTGGGCATACTGTCTGGCATCATATTTATCAGCAGACACAATCCCGAGAGAGCCGAGCACGTTGATAAACGTACTCTGAGGTTCGGACAGGGTGATTTTCACTGTCAGCGGGTCAATTTCCTCCGCTTTGGCAAAGTTACCCATGTCGATTTTGCCGCCGCCGGCGGCGGCATTGTTATAAGTGAACGCCACATCTTTGGCAGTCAGCGGGGAGCCGTCAGAGAATTTCAGGTCTTTTTTCAGCTTCAGTGTCCACTCTTTGCCGTCGGCATTGTGGTCGTAGCTGTCCAGCAGATAGCTGTGCCAGGAAAGATCGGCCTTTTGTTTGAGCAGCGGGCTGTGCAGTAACAGATAACTGCCGTGGCTCCAGCCGAGCATCGGGTCAAACCCTTCTGTCGGTTCTGCGCCGATGGCCAGCCGCAATGTATGACCGGTATTTTCTGCCGCAGCCAGCGCTGAAGCACTGATTGCTGTACCTAACAGCAGAGAGACGAGTGTTCTTGCAAAAACTGACTTTTTAGTCATTATTCATCCTTACCTAACTAAAATTTTCATTATTTAATTTTAAGTTAATCCGGTATTACGAAAAATCACCTGTAAAAATTAATCTACCAAAGAAAACAGAGTTTATGCCACTAAAATCACGTCCGGAAATGATGCATACTAATGAATCGTGGTAAAAATCGGATTTCTCATATATTAAATTCTTTTATTCAATATTGCTGCTGAATAATAACGCTATTTTATATTTCTCTGATAATTCACAAATGAAATATTTTGTAACAATTAACCCATAAACAGACAAAAAATGATGATTTGCCAAGATATTATACTTATTACACATGAGCTCCGGGGGAGTATCATCAACACCACCGCAGCCCCTTTTTTTGCAGTGTAGCACACTCTTTTTGAGAATGACGGTTGAATTTCCCCCGGTAAAATTGATTAATTAAATTAATTATTTCTGTTTTGAAAATACTATCGGAATACGTCATAACAGCATTTTATCCAGGCCTGAACCGGCCTTACTGTGCTTGTTACAATATGAGTGACTGAAACTCATTCAGATAAATTAAGAAAACCCATATAAAAACCGAAATATTGAACAGGGAAAAGGTCACGTGAGAAATAAAAAAACGGAAAATACAGACAATTCCTGGTAATAAAAATGAAATTTCGGGAATTGTCTGCTGGTTACAGGTAAAAACCGATGGGGGTGACTATCTCAATATGGCCGTTTCTGCCACGTTCCTGTGGCGGCAGCGGAAAAGGGGATGCCCGTTGTACGGTGGCAAGTGCTTCTTTATCGAGCAATTTTGTGCCGGATGAATTGACCAGCTCCACAGAGACAACATTTCCCTGCATGTTCAGTGTCACTTTCACATGAGAAACACCGGTGGACTTATAACGCAGCAGCGCACGCGGATAGCGTTTGTATTTCGCCAGATGCGAATGCACTGCGCTTTCCCAGCCGGTACTGCCGCTGACCGGTTGCGGTGCATGACTGGTAAAATCCGCGCGGCTCGCGGAACTGTCGCCCTGACGCGGTGCGGAAGTGCTTTCTGCCAGTACCGGGGACGGGTTATCCGTTTCCGGCATTTTGATCTCCGTCAGCAGCTTTTTCTCTGCTTTTTTCTTTGGTTTCTCCGCTTTCCGCGTCCAGGTGCCCTGATCAGAAACCGCCAGTTTATCAACCACAGATTCCCGCTCCGGCTCAGCCACCGGCTGTGGTGCCGGTTGTGACATCACCTGTCTGACGCCTTCCGCCTTTTCCGGCGGTGTACTTTCCAGCTGATAAACGCCCGCTGTCAGCACAAACGCCGGGGGCAGCATGCCTTTCGGATCGTCCGCTGAAAAACTCAGCCAGCCCAGAAACAATGCCAGCAACAGCACGTGTGCGCCCACACTGGCAACCGTACCGCCGACTGAATATCGCCTGTTCTGATAACAGGCCGCAGCCATATTCAACATCACTCAACTCACTTTTTTAATCGTTATTCACGTATTTCAATTTGTAAAATTACAGGCATAATGATAACGCAAATGATATTGCTTTTTATTATTAAATAATAATTCAAATAACAACAATGAGATTTTTTGGATTTTTCTAAGCAATGCGTAATGACTCCTTCAATTACGATGACTTCGACACACACCAGAAAAATGACGACTGAAAAATCGGTAAGCAGGCTTATCGCCGGTGCTTATCACTCAACCTACCATCAGCTTGTCCGCTTCTTCCATAAGCGGCTGGGCAACACTCAGGATGCACGGGATTTGTCGCAGGATGTGTTTGCCCGCTGGCTCAAAGGCGGCAACGAGACCTCTGTGCAGGAAACCCGCGCGTTCCTGTTTAAGATCGCCAACAATGTGCTGACCGACCACTGGCGTCACAGCCGGCGGAAGGGACGTGACCGTGTCAGTGAGTGGGATGATTCACTGGCGGCGGACGTGGCACAGGAGGAAGCCGATCCTCAGGTACAGCTCGAACACCGGCAGCGCCTGGACCGGCTGTATCAGGTGCTGAATGCACTGCCGCCCCGTCAGCGGGAAGCCTTTGTGCTTTACCGGTTTGACGGACTTTCGCAAAGTGACATTGCAGAACGGATGGATATTTCTGTCAGTATGGTGGAAAAGCATATCGCCCGTGCCCTGCTGCAATGTAAACGCGCCATGAATGCCGCAGAACAGAAGGACGGGGAATGACAGACCGGCGGGAGCAGGACGAACGGGAAGACGCCGCCGCATTATGGTTTACGCGCTGGCACAGCCAGAGCATGACGGCACAGCAGCAGCGGGAATTACAGACATGGCTGGCGGCCTGCCCGGAAAACCGGCAGGCGTTTGATGATATGGCACTGCTGTGGCGGGAGATGTCGGCTCTGCCGCGTCCGGAAATCACAGAGCAGACACCTGTAAGGACTTTTCCGCTCCTGCGCCCGCTGCGTTATACCCTCGCCGGACTGTTTATCCTGGTAATGCTGTTTCTGCCCTACAGTCAGTTACCCGCCCTGCTGATGGATAACCTGACACTCGCCACCGCCGCAGAGAGCAAATCCATGATCCTGCCGGACGGCAGCCGTATTTTTCTCAGCCGTGACAGCGAAGCGGATATTGCCTATGAACAGACACACCGCCGCATCACCCTCGTGCGCGGTACCGCCTTTTTTCAGGTGAAATCCAACCCGTGGCGACCGTTTGTTATCCGCGCGGACGGCAGAGAGATAACCGTTGTCGGCACGGAATTTGATGTCAGCCGCCGGGGAACGGAAGTGGCAGTCTCCGTGGCAAACGGGATTGTCGCTCTGCGGGATACGCCGGATGAAAAACCGGTGTATCTGCGCGCCGGGGATAAAGCCGTCAGCCCCGCGCCGGGAGCTGCACTGCTGCTCAGCCATATCCCGCCGGAACAGGCCGGGGAGTGGCGCAACGGACAAATCACCCTCACCGATACCCCGCTGCGTGATGTTGTTGACCGCCTCGCACCTTACCGCAGCCACCCCGTTTCACTTGCCGCCAATGCGGCGGATCTGACCGTCTCCGGCCGGGTCACCCTTTCCGAAACCGATGCCTTTTTCACCGCACTGC
Organism: Morganella sp. TYF_1; assembly: GCF_043105645.1. NCBI lineage: Bacteria > Pseudomonadati > Pseudomonadota > Gammaproteobacteria > Enterobacterales > Morganellaceae > Morganella > Morganella sp. TYF_1. The sequence continues at coordinate 182,087 of NZ_JBICLU010000011.1, forward strand.
CGCTGCTGTTACCGGTTGAAGTCACCGTACTGCATGACGGCAGCCTGTTGATTGTGAAGAAAAATAAAAATAAATGAAAAAAAGAATAATTATCAGGTGAGGATAATTCTCATTTCCGCGTCTTCTGATACAGGGGATAACGATGACACTTCCGGAAATGATAAAAATGACAATAAAACCATCACCATTCAGCATCAGGGCAGTCAGTTCCGCCATTGTGCTGGCACTCGGGCTGACAGCGTCACCGGCAGGGGCGGCGGATCTCACGCTTGATCTGCCGGAACAGGCACTGAGCCGTTCGCTGAACACCATCGCGCAGCAGGGACAAATCCAGTTACTGTATGATGCCGGGCAGCTCGGCGCACTGCGGGCACCGGCTCTGCACGGCAGCTATTCCGCGCAGACTGCCATTCAGACACTGCTGGCAGGCTCCGGCCTGACACTGGTACAGCAGGGCAGCAGCTATGTTATCCGCCCGCTGACCACGGAAGCGGAAACCATTTTAATCCCGGAAACACGGGTTCAGGGCGAACTGGCTTACCATCCGGCTACCGATGTCATGTCGGCCCCGCAATACATTACTGCGGAGGAGATCCGCCAGCGCAATACCGGTGACGGCAACGTCACGGAGCTGCTGCGCACCAACCCGGCGGTGCAGTTCGCCGGTAATGACAGCTCGTCCCTCAACCAGGGCGAAATCAAACCGTCACGGATTTCCATTCACGGCGCGTCCAGTTTCCAGAACGCCTATAAACTCGACGGCATCAGTTTTAACAACGATTTCGACCCGGCAAAAGATACCCTGGGCGAAACCTCCACCCGTCTGGACAGCGGCGACCAGGGCATGTATATCGACAGCCGTCTGATCGACAGCGTGACGGTTTACGATAACAACATCCCGGTAGAATTCGGCGGCTTTACCGGCGGCAGTGTGGATGTCACCAGCCGCCGCTGGAACGGCGAAAACAGCGGCCATGTGTATTACCGCACCACCCGCTCCGCCTGGAATCATCTGTTTGAGGATTCCTCACAGCCGATTGATTCATCAAAAAATGATATCAGCCATCCGGCCCGTTTCCAGAATGAATATAACAAACACGATTTCGGCGGCTGGTTTGAAGTCGGCGTGACAGAAAACAGCGGCCTGACAGTATCGGCCTCCCGCCGTACCTCCACCATCCCGGCCAATACCTCGGTACTGATGGCGGTGATGGACGGCGACGATCTGGTCGGTTATGAATTTGATAAGCGCAAACGTAACCAGAAACGTACCTCAGACAACCTGTTTGTGAAGTATGCGATGGATCTCTCGCCGGTCACCACGGCGGATATTTCCCTGAATTATTCTGACTACAAGGCGCGTTTATTCGCCTCCAATATTGCCAACTCCGGTTATGACAATAATCACAAAGGGTTAGGCGTAACCGGTGTTCTGAAGCACCAGACCAGCCTGGCTGATCTGGAATTCACCCTGGGTTATCAGAAACTGAAAGATAACCGCGTGAATGACGAGCAGCATTTTTATGAAATGAAGGATAAATTGCCGGACGGCAAAACAATTATTAACACCAAAATGGGCGGACTGGGTGATCTGCGGACAGAGCAGGACAATGTCACCACCAAAGCCGTTGCCCGTTTCCTGCCGTCAGAAGGCTTCGGGATCACACACCGCCCGATACTCGGGATGGAATCCACCCATACCAAAGGCCGCTATATCCGCGATAAATCGCATTATCACACCAGTGATGACAAGGCCACTTATGCGGATATGGGCATGGAGATGACCAATATCCACCGTTTCCTGCCGGGAACGGCCTCGGTCAGTTATAACAACTACGCGCTGTTTGCCGATGACAATATTGAGATTGGCCGTCTGACACTGCGTCCGGGTATCCGCGTGGATCGGGATGATTTTGTTCAGCGCACCAATGTCGCACCACGCCTGGCCGCCACTTATGATCTGTTCGGCAATAAAGAAACGCTGCTGATCGCCGGTGCCAACCGTTATTACGGTCGCTCCATGCTGACCTACGCCCTGTACGGTGCGCAAAATGCCGGGCTGGAAAAATGCTATATGTGTAACTGGGGAGAAAACTGGATCCCGAGCAATGATTTTGAAGGTCTGGATTCACTGAAAACACCGTATAACGATGAAATTTCCCTCGGCCTGCAACAGGAAATCCTCAGCACCACCTGGCGTCTGACCTATGTCCACCGCGAAGGTTACGATGAAGTCCGCAGCCGCACCAAATATACCAATCTGACCGGCCCGGACAAATACTCCGACAAAGGCAACATCCGCACCTTTGATAATGCCGGACGCAGCAAGCATGATTCCGTCACCCTGGCGGTCAGTAACAGTCAGCCGTGGGAATGGGGTCAGGCAACTCATGTCTTTACCTCCTCAATCGTCTGGCAGGATACCAAAACCAACTTCCCGTCTGACCAGGGTTATGCCTTCTTTGAGCCGGGCAGTGCCATTAACTCCGACAAAGTAATGTACGGCGGCAAGGTGATCGATGTCAGTGACCTGCCTGCCAGCAACTTTAACTCGCCGCTGAAACTGAACGTTGAGCTGACCAGTGACTGGGATAACTACAACATTTCCTGGTACAACCGCCTGCAATGGTGGGGAGCGCGTAATCAGGCTGTCCGTCATGACAACGAAGTGGTCCGTGATCCGCAGTACGGCGAGTTACGTGTCTATCAGAAAGAACATTTCGCATCCAAATTCACCTGGGACACCCGCGTGAACTGGAAACCGGAATTTGCTTACGGCGCATCTGTCTCGCTGGAAGTGAATAACGTCCTGAATAACAAAAATGTCGCGGATACCTTTATCTATGCCGGTAACAAGGTGATTGCCTATGATCCGGGCCGTCAGTTCTGGTTACAGCTGAATTACGATTTTTAATCTGAGCATGTGAGCAATGTCTCTTAACGTTATGAATAATCAATGAAAACAATAAAACACTTTTTCTGGCTGGTGAAACCGTTCTGGGGGCGGCGTGCCGCCCTGTTTTGCTGGTTCTTGCTGTTGTTGTCTCTCGGGCTGACACTCTCTTCCGTCTGGTTCAATATCCGCATGAACCAGTGGAACGGGGATTTTTACAATGCACTGCAAAAGCTGGACGGTGCGGCGCTGTATCAGCTGATCAAATTTTTCGTCGTGCTGGTCAGCGGGCTGATCCTGGTGGTGGTGCTCGGTACGTATTTCCGGCAGAAACTGGCTATCCGCTGGCGGGAGGGGATGACAGAGCAGATCCTCAGCCGCTGGCTGTCGCCGCAGAGCCGCCATTATCTGCTGCGCCTGACCGCCCGCGAGCCGGATAACCCGGATCAGCGGATTGCCGAGGATGTCCGCCTGCTGGTGGAATCCACCCTCAGTCTGCTGATCACGTTCCTGCATTCGCTGCTGACCCTGGTGTCCTTTGCCGCCATCCTCTGGCAGCTTTCCGGCAGTATTATGCTCTCTGTCGCCGGTACTGACTGGCGTATCGACGGCTATATGTTCTGGGCCTGTATCGCCTACACCCTCGTGGGTATCGCGCTGACACAACTTATCGGCGGGCCGCTGCGTAAACTGAATATGGAAAAACAGCAGCGTGAGGCGGATTATCGTGCGGCACTGATCACCCGCAGACAGCACGGTGATGCTATCGCCGGACAGCGGGGGGAGTTGCAGGATCAACAGCAATTGCTGGCCCGTTTTGCCCGGGTGGCGGCCAACTGGAATCAGCTGATCCGCTGCGAGCGGAATTTATCATTCTATACCGTGGGTTATCAGCAGGTAACCGCGCTGGCACCGATCCTGTTTGCACTGCCGAAATTCCTCGCCGGGGAACTGATGCTGGGCGGATTAATGCAGCTGCGTCAGGCCTTTACCAGTGTCGCGACGTCACTCGGCTGGTTTATTTTTGCCTATAAAGAGATAGCAGCCTGGCAGGCGACGGTAACCCGTCTGTACCATTTTGTCCGCCTGCTGGAAAATGACGCGGTGTCTGATGTCACCGAAACCTGTCAGTCCGCAGTACGCCTGGATGTTTGCGCCGATATTCTGCTGCCGGATAACCGGCCGCTGCTGGAGAATTTTTCACTCTCTCTGCACGCCGGGGAATTTGCCATTATCAGCGGCCGCTCCGGGCTGGGGAAATCGACCCTGCTGCGCGCGCTCAGCGGCCACTGGCCTTACTACCGGGGCAATATCAGCCGTGAACAGGATGTGATGTGGGTGCCGCAGTCACTTTATCTGCCGTCAGGGACACTGAAATCCCTGCTGGCGTATCCGCATGCCGCATCACAGTTCACGACAAACGATTACCGTGATGTCCTCGACGCCACCGGGCTTACCGTACTCGCATCACAACTGGATACCGATGCCGACTGGCGTCAGCGCCTGTCCGGCGGTGAACAGCAGCGGTTGCTGATCGCCCGTCTGCTGCTCAGTCAGCCGAAACTGATGCTGCTCGATGAGATTACCTCGGCACTGGATGATGACAATGCGGTCCGCATGATCCGTCTGCTCCGTCAGCGTCTGCCGGACAGCACACTTCTGCTGGTCAGCCACCAGCGCTTTCTTCAGCAGGAGGCAGATCGCGTGATAGCCCTGTCCGCCCCTGCCGCCACCTGCACATCAGGAGTCCGATATGCATTATAAACTGACCTTTGCCGGTGTGGCGCTGATCCTCACCGGCTGTACCGCTGTCAGCACAACCGGCACAGATAATCGTCCGCTGCCGCAGCGCAGTGATTTACAGCACATTCGCCTGGCAAACGGCATGAATGTGTATCTTCTGTCACGCCCGCAGCCCGGCGCAGAGCTGCGGCTGCTGGTGGAAAGCGGTTCATTACAGGAAACAGAAGAGCAGCGCGGTCTCGCACATTTTACCGAACATATGGCCTTTAAAGGCACCACGCATTTCCCGGACACACAGAGTTTTAAACAGCTGGAAAAACAGGGGCTGAACCTCGGCAGCCATGTCAATGCCGCCACCAGCCTCAATTCAACTGTCTATAAACTGTCACTGCCGCAGGCCACGCCGGAACAGATTCAGACCGGTTTGCAGGTACTCGCCGACTGGGCACAGGGCATGACCTTTGACCCTGTTGCGTTTGATAAAGAACGCTCCGTGATTATTGAGGAGTGGCGGCTGCGCCAGGGCATCGGCTTCCGCATCAATAATGCCCTTGAGCAGTTGCGCTATGCGGGCAGTCTCTATGCGGAGCGTGACCCGATCGGGTTATTGGATGTGATCCGCCATGCGCCGGTCAGCACAGCAAAAGACTATTATCAGACCTGGTACCAGCCGCAGCGGATGAGTCTGGTGGTTATCGGGCAGTTTAACCGCCATGAAGTCAGTAATCTGGCGGCGGCGTATTTTAATCAGCCTGCCAAAAAAGATGCCGCACAGGATGATCCGGCCCGTCAGCATTTTGCCCCGCAGCCGGGGCTGCTGGTAAAGCCAATCTTTGATAAGGAGCAGGGACAGCGCATCATGCAGTTCGCGCTGCAGAGAGATATCCGCGCGCCGCTCAATACCCGTGACGGTCAGTATGATGACCTGCTGGATAATCTCTGGGTGACAATCCTTAATCAGCGCCTGACCGCGCTGGTGGATAACGGACAGTTACCGGCTGCCAGTATCAACCCGCAGGGCGCTATGCTGGACAGCCGCCGTCTTCAGCAACTGATGATAATGCATCCGCAGGGCGCGGATTACCCCGGCAGTATCACCTTATTGTGGACAGAAATTCAGCGCCTGGCGACACAGCCCGTCACACAGGCAGAGCTGGACGATGCCCGGCAGAGTCTGCTGGCGAAACTCAGTCAGCAGGCTGCCGGGGAATCCCGCTACGGCAATGATTATCTCGCCGATACCATCACCACTGCACTGGAATACCGGATGCCGGTTCAGGACAAGCGCCAGCAGCTCACTACGGCATGGGAACTGCTTAAACCGGTCACGCCGGATACGCTGAAAACCCATGTGAACGAATTCCTGAATCAGGCCTCACCACGGCTGGCCCTGCTCGGGCCGGACAGCGAACAGACCCGTTTTGATGAAAAAGCGTTCACTGACCGCTGGCAGCAGATCCGGCAGTCCGATCCCGGGCCGTTTTCCCTGACCGTGCGGCAGGTTGCGCTGAATGTTACCCCGGCAGCAGCCGGTAGTATTGTTCAGGAGCAGGCACTGCCGCTGCCGTCCACGGAATCGTGGCAGTTATCCAACGGTCTGCGGGTGATTGTGCATCAGGATAAAAGCCTGAAAGATAATATTCAGATCAATCTGCGCATTCCGGGCGGTCGCTCACTGGAGCCTGCCGGACAGGAAGGACTGACCGACTGGGCACTGAAACTGCCGGAAAGCAGCGGCTACGGTGAGCTGAGCGCCCGTGAGCTGGCATTATTCAGTAAACAGCACAGTCTCAGCCTGCGCCCGTACAGCGAACTACTGAACCACGGATTCCGGGGTGAGGCACCGCCGGAAGAGCTGGATACCCTGCTGAAACTGCTGCACCTGAAGATCACACAGCCACAGTTCAGCGGCGAAAAATTACGCCGCAATCAGCAGCTGACGCTGGAAAGCCTGAACAGCACCACGGTGGAGCGCCGCTTCCTGGATGCCATTAACCGCGAAAGCCATACTCACGGCGAACGTCTGGTAATAAATGAAAACGGCGGCTGGCGTCAGTTTACTGCCGCACAGTTACAGCAAAATCACCGTCTCCTGCTAAGCCCGGTACAGGACATGACACTGGTGATCAGTGGTGCAGCAGATAAAAAACAGATAAAACAGGCTGTTGAGAAATGGATTGCCACCCTTCCCGCGTCCGGTCAGCGCCTGCAGTGGCGGGATCCGGCTATCGCACCCAAAATGCAATCCTTCAGCCGGACTTACCCGATAGCCAGCTCTGATAAAACCATGGTGAGTATTCAGTATGCCGCCCCGGCACAGTGGTCACAGAAAGAAAGCCTGACACTGCAACTGGCCGACAGCATCATCAGCAAACAGTTGCGTGGTGCATTGCGGGAACAGGCGGGCGGTATTTACGCCCTGAGTTTCTCTTCTATGCTGGCAAAACTACCATCACCGTATTACAGCGCCCGGCTGAATTTCACCACCGATCCTCAGCGCGCCGCCGAAATGACGGCATTAAGCCGGAATGTGCTGAAAACCCTGAAAACAGACGGTATCAGTGACAATGCTCTGAATGAAGCCAGAGCCAACTGGTTACTGGAAAAACAGCAGGTTTATCAGAGTACCGCATTCTGGACAGAATCACTGGCTCAGATTGCCGGGGACGATAATGCGTTTACCCGGATAACCGCGGAAGAGGCGTTAATTAATCAGATTACTGCAGAGGATATAAACCGGGCATTATCCCGCTATAGCGGTGAGAATGAAAAATTATTTATGCTCACTCCGCCATAATAAAACAAAGCCGCTTAACAGCGGTTTTATTTTTTCGCCGTCCAAAAAAATAACGATCATTGTATTAACGGAGAGTGAAAATATATTTTGTGATATATCTCCGTATTATCACCCGAATGGGGTAGAGATAAAGAGAAACACAGTTGTTATATTTTCTGCGGGTGCCTGATTCTGTCCGGATCAGGCTATATTTCCCCTGTTCCGGATAGAAGAAAGCCCCGATTACGTTTTTCAACATAAACCGAGGCCGAATCTCTACCTGAACAATAGGGATTCTGCCTCCTTAAATTAAAGGAGTCAAGAGAAATGACCGGAAGAACAATAACAACATTAGCTATAGTTGCAGTGGTATTAATAACTGCTCTTACGACGGAAAACCGTGCTTCAGAAATGTATACCGAACCTGACAACAGTAAATAACAAAAAACCGCTGCCGGAAAATAATACCGGCAGCGGTTTTTATAATGACTGAAATAAATTACTTTTTATCGCCCAGTAAAACAGATTCCAGCGCGATAGTGATCATTTCATTAAAAGTCGTCTGACGTTCTTCTGCCGGTAAGTTTTCACCGGTACGGATATGGTCAGAAACGGTGCAGATAGTCAGTGCTTTCGCACCGAATTCAGCAGCCACGCCATAAATACCGGCGGCTTCCATTTCCACGCCCAGAATGCCGTATTTCTCCATCACGTCAAACATTTGCGGATCAGGTGTATAGAATAAATCCGCAGAGAAGATATTACCGACACGAGCCGGGATCCCGGCGGTTTCTGCCGCTTCAACCGCATTACGTACCAGCCCGAAGTCCGCGATAGCCGCGAAATCGTTATCTTTGAAGCGCAGACGGTTCACTTTGGAATCCGTGCTCGCGCCCATGCCGATAACCACATCACGCAGTTTGACATCAGGGCTGATAGCCCCGCAGGAACCGACGCGGATAATGGTTTTCACGTCAAACTCCGTGATCAGCTCTTTGGCATAAATAGAGCAGGACGGGATCCCCATACCGTGCCCCATCACGGAGATACGGCGGCCTTTATAGGTTCCGGTAAAACCCAGCATGCCACGCACATTGTTGACTTGTTTAATGTCTTCCAGAAAATTTTCTGCAATGTATTTCGCACGCAGCGGATCGCCGGGCATCAGAACAACATCAGCAAAATCACCGCGTTCGGCATTAATGTGAGGGGTAGCCATAAAAAAATCCTTTCAGTCAATCCAAAGGGAAAGGGCAGACTGAAAGTCTGCCCGAAAAAAGAGACACATTACAGCATGTTTTTGCCGTAATCCATCGGGGATAAATTAAAATAGGATGCAACAGTCTGCCCGATGTCCGCGAAGGTTTCACGGTAGCCCAGTGAGCCCGGTTTAACTTTCGGCCCGTAAACCAGCACAGGGATATGTTCGCGGGTGTGATCGGTACCCGGCCAGGTCGGGTCACAGCCGTGGTCTGCGGTCAGGATCAGAATATCGTCTTCTTTCACCAGTTTCAGCATTTCCGGCAGACGGCGGTCAAACAGTTCCAGTGCAGCGGCATAACCCGCCACATCACGGCGGTGACCGTAGGAAGAATCGAAATCAACAAAGTTGGTAAACACAATGGTGTTATCACCCGCCAGTTTCATCTCTTCCAGTGATGCATCAAACAGGGCATCAATACCGGTCGCTTTCACTTTTTTGGTGATACCAACATGGGCATAGATATCCGCGATTTTACCGATGGAGACCACTTCGCCCTGCTTCTCTTCCGCCAGCTTTTGCAGCATGGTCGCTGACGGCGGCTCTACCGCGTAGTCGTGACGGTTACCGGTACGTTCAAATGAGCCGGCTTTTTCGCCGGTAAACGGACGCGCAATCACACGGCCAATGTTGTAACCGCCTTTGGTCAGTTCTTCACGGGCGATTTCACACAGCTCATACAGTTTTTCCAGGCCGTACGTTTCTTCGTGGCAGGCAATCTGGAAAACGGAGTCCGCAGAGGTATAGAAAATCGGTTTGCCGGTTTTCATGTGCTCTTCGCCGAGCTGATCCAGAATCACAGTACCGGATGAGTGGCAGTTACCGAGGTATCCCGGCAGATTGGCGCGTTTAACCAGGATATCCAGTAATTCCTGCGGGAAGCTGTTTTCATGATCGCTGAAATAGCCCCAGTCAAACAGAACCGGAACCCCGGCAATTTCCCAGTGACCGGACGGGGTATCTTTACCGGAAGATAACTCACCGGCATAGCCGTATGCGCCGATAATCTCCGCATTCTTATCCAGACCTTCCGGGAAGTGTCCGGTGGATTCCTCAGCGGCTTTACCCAGCCCCAGACGGGACAGATTCGGCAGATGCAGCGGCCCTTTACGGCCTTTGTCTGCTTCACCGCGGGCACAGGCCTGTGCGATATGACCTAACGTGTCAGCACCGGTGTCACCGAAATCAGCGGCATCATGTGCAGCACCGATACCGAATGAATCCAGCACCATAATAAATGTACGTTTCATACTTCTCTCCTGTGTCAGATCACGTCAGGATGCAGGGCTCCGCGTGAATAACAAAATTGTTCTTATTCGCTGATCCGGCGGTAAATCAGCGGGGTATCGGTAACCGGGCTTTCACTGAGTGTGACCGCCTGACGCACTGCCTGAGCCGCTTCATTCCACGCATCTTCATTATTGGCATGGATCATCGCCAGCGGCATCTGTCCGTCAGCCACACTGTTGATCGGGGCAATATCACTTAATCCGACACTGTAGTCGATCGGATCGCTGGCCTTACGGCGTCCGCCGCCCAGCGAGACAACCGCCATCCCCAGTGCGCGGGTATCCATCGCGGTCACAATCCCTTCTGTCTCAGCATAGACCGGTTTACTGAGCACTGCCGATGGCAAATAGTGCGGATAACGTTCGATAAAATCAGCCGGTCCGCGCTGTGCGGCAATCATCTGTCCGAAAATTTCCGCTGCTTTACCATTATCCAGCACGCGCTGTAATTTTGCTTCCGCCTCTGTGCGGTCAGCCGCCAGCCCGCCGGAAACCAGCATCTCTTTACACAGCGCCATAGTGACTTCATACAGGCGCGGATTGCGGTACTCACCGGTCAGGAAACGCACCGCCTCACGCACTTCCACCGCATTACCGGCACTGGATGCCAGCACCTGATTCATATCAGTCAGCAGTGCCGTTGTCCGGCAGCCCGCGCCGTTGGCAACCTGCACGATCGCCTGCGCCAGCTGCTCCGATAATTCATAAGTCGGCATAAATGCCCCGGAACCGACTTTCACATCCATCACCAGCGCATCCAGTCCTTCAGCCAGTTTTTTGCCGAGGATAGAGGCAGTGATCAGCGGAATGGAATCCACCGTTGCCGTAATGTCGCGGGTCGCGTAGAAACGTTTGTCCGCCGGTGCCAGTGAGTTGGTCTGGCCGATAATCGCCACACCGGTCTCTTTAATGATACGGCGGAAGGTTTCATCATCCGGGAAAATATCAAAGCCCGGAATCGCTTCCAGTTTGTCGAGCGTGCCGCCGGTATGTCCCAGGCCGCGGCCCGAGATCATCGGGATATAGCCGCCACAGGCAGCCACCATCGGGCCGAGCATCAGGGAGGTCACATCCCCCACGCCGCCGGTGGAGTGTTTATCCACAACCGGGCCCGGTAAATCAAGGTTTTTCCAGTCCAGCACCGAGCCGGAATCGCGCATCGCCAATGTCAGCGAGACACGCTCCTGCGGGTTCATATCATGGAAATATATCGTCATCGCCAGCGCGGCAATTTGTCCCTCAGAGACTGAGTTATCACGCACACCGTTAATAAAGAAACGGATTTCTTCATCAGAGAGCGGGTGTCCGTCCCGTTTTTTGCGAATGATTTCCTGAGCCAGAAACACAGAGATCTCCTTAAAATACCGGATCCGTCCCGGTACCACAGATACCGGGTTAATCAGAAAGCCGGGCGGCAAAAGCAGCCCGGAAAGCGTGATTAATACTTGCTGTCAGATTTGGCGTCTGCGTAACCCAGTGCGTTGAGCAGGCTGGCTAACAGGCTGGATGCGCCAAAGCGGAAGTGACGGGGGTCAGCCCAGCCTTCGCCCATGATACGGTCAGCCATCGCCAGATACTGCGCAGCGTCTTCCGCAGTACGGACACCACCGGCCGGTTTGAAACCAACGGTTTTACCAACGCCCATATCACGGATCACGGTCATCATGATTTCCGCTGTTTCCGGCGTGGCGTTGACCGGCACTTTACCGGTGGAGGTTTTAATAAAGTCAGCACCGGCTTTGATGGCGATTTCAGATGCCTGACGAATTAACGCCGGATCTTTCAGCTCACCGCTTTCGATGATCACTTTCAGCAGCACATTGTGTTTCGCACAGGCTTCTTTGCAGGCTTTCACCATATCAAAACCAACCTGTGTATTACCGGCCATCAGTGCGCGGTACGGGAACACCACATCCACATCATCTGCGCCGTAAGCAATCGCCGCATTGGTCTCAGCCAGTGCAATCTCAATGTCATCATTGCCGTGCGGGAAGTTGGTGACAGTCGCGATACGCACGTCCGGCGTACCCTGCTCACGCAGAACTTTACGGGCCAGCGGGATAAAACGCGGGTAAATGCAGACAGCCGCAGTCTGGCCGGCCGGGCTTTTCGCCTGATGACACAGCGCGGTGACTTTCGCATCAGTATCATCATCATTCAGGGTGGTTAAATCCATTAAGGACAGCGCGCGCTGCGCTGCGGCGGTTAAATCGGTCATAAAACTCTCCAACGTATGTCTGCGCCGTTACCGGGCAGACGCAATATCTGAACGATGCAAAATGTGTTGGCGAGCGGGACTTGGTTCCGTGAAGACGTTGTTTCTCTTGAGCTAAGAGTTAACGCTGAGATCCTTCTCACCGCGCTGTCATACAGGTGACCTGACAAACAGAATCACCGAATCCGTTATAGGGTATCCATGCCGTATTTGAGCATGTCCCGGCGCTATAATACGTGCCTTTCATCACGTTTATATAACAGCATTTACATCAATACATATGATTATGTGATAAAAATCACGTTAATAGCCCGATATGCGCAAAATGACAGCACATATTCACGGCATAGTATAGCGCAGGAAAGGGATAAACAGGGAGAGACAGAAAGACAAGTACACTGAATCAGTGAATGCACAGGTGAACCGGGTTCACCTGTGCAGGAAGCGCTTTACAGTGCCAGGAAGAAACCGGCGATAGTTGCACTCATCAGGTTGGAGAGAGTACCGGCCATCACCGCTTTCATACCCAGACGTGCCACGTCTTTACGACGGTTAGGTGCCATACCGCCCAGGCCACCCAGCAGGATAGCAACGGAGGACAGGTTAGCAAAACCGCACAGGGCAAAGGAGATAATCGCTTTGGTGTGATCAGACAGCGGCTGTAAACCGGCAGCAATCACCTGCGTATCCGGCTTCAGGTATTCACCGAAATTCATATAGGCGACAAACTCATTCACCACAACTTTCTGCCCGATAAAGGAACCCGCCGTCATTGCCTCATTCCACGGAACACCAATCAGGAAGGCAATAGGTGAGAAGACCCAGCCGAGGATCAGTTCCAGTGATAACTGCGGATAGTCAAGCCAGCCGCCGATCCCGGCCAGGATACCGTTAATTAAGGCGATCAGCGCGATAAATGCCAGCAGCATTGCACCCACGTTCAGCGCCAGCTGCATACCGGAAGATGCACCACTTGCCGCCGCGTCAATGATGTTGGCAGGGCGTTCTTCTTCTGCCATACCGGCCATGGCTTCACGGCGGTCATCGAAATGCTCGGTTTCCGGTACCATCAGTTTCGCAAACAGCAGGCCACCCGGCGCCGCCATAAAGGATGCCGCGATCAGGTACTCCAGCGGTACCCCCATCTGCGCATACCCGGCGAGAACAGAACCGGCCACGGATGCCAGACCACCACACATCACCGCAAACAGTTCTGAGTTGGTCATTCCTGAAATATACGGACGCACCACCAGCGGAGCTTCCGTTTGTCCCACGAAGATGTTGGCTGTCGCGGACAGGGATTCGGTACGGGAAGTGCCCAGCAGTTTCTGTAAGCCACCGCCGAGAATTTTAATCACAAGCTGCATAATGCCGAGGTAATACAGAACAGCAATCAGCGAGGAGAAGAAAACGATAACCGGCAGAACGCGCAGGGCAAAGACAAAACCACCGCCGCCGAATACCTCGAACATTTTGTCGGATACCAGGCCACCGAAAATAAAGTCCATCCCTTTCTGGCCGTAGCCGATAACACTGGCGACACCGTTGGACATTGCCAGGAGGATTTTGCGTCCCACCGGGACATAAAGAACCAGCGCACCGATCAGCACCTGAATAATAAAGGCACCGGTGACAGTCCGCAGTTTGATTGCCCGGCGATCACTTGAAAACAGCACTGCGATAAAGATCAGCACTGCCATCCCGACCAGACTCATAAGGAGTTGCATGGAAGTATCCCTGTTCACGATAATGTAGAGTAATAGTCCTGTTCCGCATGCAGCTCAGAGCAGGACCCTGTGGCGCTGATTATACCCGGTCAGTCCGGTCAACAATCAACTTGCGTCACAAATAACGACTGAAAAAAGTAACAAAAAATACAAAAATATGATGACAATCACATTATTCAACTGTTTTTATCTGAAAAAACCCTGCTAAACCGGGAATTGGCGGGTATTTAACCAGATGACGACCGTGAAATAATATCCGCTTACAATTGTAAGTGATTTCGGGTGATTTGGCACACAGAATGCAGGCCGTACAGGACAAAATCGCGGAAAAATCGATTCAGGAACCTTAATCAGATGATTACAGCGAAAAAAGTGTACAGCTGTTGCGATAAATCTGAGCAGCAATTTCCTCCGGAGACTCACTGCGCAGTGAACAAAGCACCTCAAAGGTGCGGACAATCCGCTCCGGCCGGTTCGGCTCACCCTGAAAACCGCTGAGCGGCATATCCGGGGCATCGGTTTCCAGTAATAACGCAGAGAGAGGCAGCTGTGCGATTGCCCGCCGGGTCTTCTGCGCCCGGTCGTAAGTAATCGTCCCGCCGACCCCGATGTAATAACCCAGTTTCACAAAGGCATCCGCCTGGGAAAAACTGCCCGAAAAACCGTGAACCACTCCACGGCGGGGAACCGGATGACGGCGCAGAACCGCAGCAAGCGTGTCATGGGTTTTTCGGGAATGCAGAATAACCGGTTTATCTGTCCGCGCGGCCAGTTTCAGCTGAGCAATAAAAAAATCCAGCTGCTTATCCCACTGCGGCTCCGCCATATAGCGATCCAGCCCGATTTCACCTACTGCCACGCATTCTGTTCCGCTTCCGGTGATAAGCAACTCAAGCTGTTCCAGATGTTCAGGGGTGTGTTCTGCAATATAAAGCGGATGCAGACCAAACGCTGCGTGCAGGCGGGGACAGGTATCGCCGGATGACCGGCACAGCCCGGCCACGGTGCTGAGATTCCAGTGACTGACCGCAGGGATAATAATATCAGTCAGCCCGGCCTGTGCCGCTGCAGCTTTGTGGCGGGTAAGATCATCCGTAAAAAACGGGAAATCAAAATGGCAGTGGGTATCAATAAACGGCATTTATTCAGTCCGCCGGTTTTTTTAGTGAATGTTCCGGTGAATGCAATACCGCGGCGGTGCCGTCAGTGACGGGCAACCGAGAGTCGCTGTCGTTGGATGCGGGCGGAACCCTCAGTACGGAACGTCGTACCGGCTGATATGACGCCCAGCGCTCACCGAGTGTTGCCAGAAAATAGCGCCCGCTGCGGCGGCCCAGGCGGTAATCCTGCATCAGGGTTTTAACCCTGCTGCCGAGCGCATTACTCGCCAGTGGGGCATTAGGATAAATTTCAGCAATTTCAACCCCGGGCGGCGGTGACTGAATAAATTTTTGTGTCCGGTAATAACTTTTGGCGTGCTGTTTCATCATGGCAACCATCCGTTTCAGATGGCTTTTTTCCAGCCAGCGTTCCATTCGTTTCACCCATTCCGGGGTGTAATAGAGCTGTGACGGCACTGTCCGGATCACCACAATCCGGGTGGCACCGCGCCGCCATGCCTCAATAACCGGCACTGCATCACTGATGCCGCCATCATGATAGGTGATACCGTCAATCTCCACCCCTTCACGGTAGAATCCCGGGATGGCGCTGGAGGCTTTGATATATTCCAGCCAGTCTTCCGCCTGCGGGCTGAAATACGCGGCATTCAGATTATCCGCCCGGCTGGCGCACATATAAAATTCCTGCCCCTTCTCAAAGCGCCGCAGTGCATGCGCAATATCCAGCGGACATTCTGCAGAGGTTGACGAAATAAGCCAGTCGAGATCGATAAGATTTCCGCCGCGGATAAAACGCAGCGGATTAAAGAATTGTTTGTCCGTGGTGTAACGGGTGATGACATGACGGGCGTAGCCGCGCTGACCGCACAAATAGGCCGACAGGTTCTGCGCTCCCGCAGAAGTACCGATCAGTAAATCAAACGGGTTAAACCCGGCTTTGAGAAATTCATCCAGCACCCCGGCGGTAAAAATCCCGCGCTGACCGCCGCCTTCACAGACCAGTGCCAGTTTACCGGCTGCCTGAAGCGGATCAGGCAACCAGGCCAGCGGTGCGATTTTCCCGGGCGTTACCGGGATATACGTTCCCATCCTGTCTTCCCCCGGCGCAGATTATCTGCCGGTTATTTATATTGCCCGATACTGACTTCCACCGCGCGGACGCCGGGGATGCCTTTGGCAATATCGATGATTTTTGTACGCTGAGCATCAGTGGTGACAAACCCGGAGAGATACACAGTACCGTTAATGGTTTTTACAGCGATATCATTGCTGTCAATGTCATTTGCACTTAACAACTGCCCGCGGATTTTCGCGGTGATGGTGCTGTCATCCACCAGCAGTGAGGCATCTTTTACCGCGCCGTCAAATTTCTGCTCTGCCTGCTTACCCAGATCTTCCGCAGACTGAGAAGCACTGTCCCACGCCTGCCCGGCTTTCTGACTCAGCGATTCCTCCGCCATGGCGGATGCACTGAACAGTGTGCCGCTGACCAGCAGAACAGCCAGTGATTTCATGGTATTGCGCATTATCGTCCCCTTCTTTATTTTCATGATGAACATCATCTGTCCGTCAGTGTATCTTAACTCCGCCATAAAAAAAACGCGCCCGGCGGCGCGTTATTTTTCTGTCAGTGTTCGCGGGTTTTGTGGAAACTCACATCCGGATAGCGTTCTGCGGTGAGATTAAGATTCACCATAGTCGGTGCGATATAAGAGAGGTTATCGCCGCCGTCGAGTGCCAGATGCAGTTCATTTTTACGTTTGAACTCTTCCAGTTTCTTCACATCGTTACACTCCACCCAGCGGGCGGTAGAGACGTTAACCGCCTCATAAATCGCTTCGACGTTGTATTCGCTTTTCAGACGGGCAACCACCACATCAAACTGAAGCACCCCCACCGCGCCGACAATCAGGTCGTTGTTTGCCAGCGGACGGAAAACCTGCACAGCGCCCTCTTCAGATAACTGAACCAGCCCTTTGAGCAGCTGTTTCTGTTTCAGCGGATCACGCAGACGGATACGGCGGAACAGTTCCGGTGCGAAGTTAGGGATGCCGGTGAATTTCAGAATCTCGCCCTGAGTGAAGGTATCACCAATCTGAATGGTACCGTGGTTATGCAGCCCGATAATATCACCGGGATAGGCGCAATCCACATGCGCACGGTCACCAGCCATAAAGGTCAGCGCATCGGAAATCACCACGTCTTTTTTGAGACGCACCTGATGCAGTTTCATGCCTTTTTCATACACACCGGAGACAATGCGCAGGAATGCCACGCGGTCACGGTGTTTAGGGTCCATATTGGCCTGAATTTTAAACACAAATCCGGTAAATTTGTCTTCTTTCGCCGTCACTTCACGGACATCGGTCTGACGCGGCATCGGTGCCGGTGCCCAGGAAACCAGGCCGTCCAGCATATGATCCACCCCGAAGTTCCCCAGCGCGGTACCGAAGAAAACCGGCGTCAGTTCACCGGCGAGGAACAGTTCCTCATCGAATTCATGGGATGCGCCCTGCACCAGTTCCAGTTCATCACGCAGCTGCGCCGCCAGCTCTTCACCGACAGCGGCATCCAGATCCGGGTTATTCAGCCCTTTTACAGTGCGGACTTCCTGAATGGTATGCCCCTGACCGGTCTGATACAGATAGGTTTCATCGCGGTACAGGTGATAGACCCCTTTGAACAGCTTACCGCAGCCGATAGGCCAGGTAATCGGCGAGCAGGCAATTTTCAGCTCGTTTTCCACTTCATCCAGTAACTCCATCGGGTCACGGATATCGCGGTCAAGTTTGTTCATAAAGGTCAGGATCGGGGTGTCACGCAGACGGGTCACTTCCATCAGCTTACGGGTACGATCCTCTACCCCTTTTGCCGCATCGATCACCATCAGGCAGCAGTCCACCGCCGTCAGGGTGCGGTAGGTATCTTCGGAGAAGTCTTCGTGCCCCGGGGTGTCCAGCAGGTTCACCAGTGCATCGTGATACGGGAATTGCATCACAGATGTGGTGATGGAGATCCCGCGCTGTTTTTCCATCTCCATCCAGTCAGATTTGGCGTGCTGGTTAGAGCCGCGCCCTTTGACTGTCCCGGCTTTCTGGATAGCCTGTCCGAACAGCAGGACTTTTTCGGTAATGGTGGTTTTACCGGCATCGGGGTGCGAAATGATCGCAAAGGTGCGGCGCTTGGCCACTTCCTGTAAAAATGCATTATTTGACATCTGAGCGTTCTTCTGGGGCTGTGAGGCAGAAACACCCGGTTTCCGCCTCTGATTTCTCATTAATAGGGCTTATTTTCGCCCGGTTTGCCCCGTGAAACAACAAAAGCTTGAAAATCAGGCCCTGTCAGTTGTCCAGCAGGCAGATACAGGCGAGTGCATCACTCATCCGGCAACTCTCCATCAGTGCCAGTAAATCCTTATTAATATCACCCATATGCATTTTCAGTGAAAAATACGCTGCCAGCAAAAGCTGAACATCACGTTCCGTCAGAAGCCGTTTTTCCGTTGCCGCCAGTGCTGCCAGATTGGTGCGCAGATAGAAATAATCCATGACCAGCAAACTGAGGTGAGACAATGCATTATCGGTACCGGCAGCATCACCGCCAAAATTATCCGCGTGCGGAAACTGACTGTGATACAGCAGATAAGCAAACAGATTGCGCAGCGTGTACGACTCACTCAGACAACTGTCCTGCTGCTGCACTTTCCATTCTGCCCGCAGGCGTGCCATATTCTCTTCCGTGCGGGCTGTCGTCTGCTGATCGTCCAGCCCCAGCTGGTTCAGCGTGTTGATATAGGTTGAAAGTAAAAAAGGGCCGTTACGGGATAATTTCGGAATAAATTTGCCATACACACTCAATATCCCCGTCTGAAAACTGACCGGATGCGGCAGTGCTCTGCGTTCTGCAGTCAGTTCCCCGTTTTCCGTTGCATTGAGCAGGAATTCATACACACCCTGAATACGATCAAAATTCGTCTCAATATCATAGTTGAGTTTGCTGATAAACGTCAGTAACTGCATGACGGCATAGAGATTATCCTCAAACTCCGGTGACGGTGCCTGCACCAGGTTCATACACCAGAGATACACTAGGTATTTCGGGTCAGTCAGCGCGGCATCCTGTGGTATTTTTTTCAGGAACTGATCTTCTTCCGTTAACTGCATGGCATCGGCGGAAAACAGCAGCTGGCGGACAACCTCCGGACAGGAGAGTGACAGACGTTTAAACGTTGCATTCTGATATTTTACTTCACTGCGCGGGTATTCCCGGCAGGTATGACTCATTGCCGAAGGACCGAGTTTGCTGTAAATTCCGCACAGCCGTTTTTCTGTCAGAAACGGACACAATTTTTTTTCCGTCAGCCGGATATAAGCATATGCCCCCGGGCGGTCTGATTTTAGTACATAATCCTGTGAAATTTGTTTAATTTCAATACTGTCTGCACTGTGATATTTTTTGTAGGTTTTTTTATCAATACTGATAAACCAATCCTGGCAACAGTGTGACAGGCACTCAGAACCAACGCATTCAAAGCGCCGGATAAACATTGGTGTGATAATTTTATGGATAAACATGACGGAGAGCGCCTGTGATAAAAGTATATTATCACGATAGCATGGAAAGAAACCCGGGAAATGGATGAAAAAACACCGTTTTATCTGACTTATCGCGCTATTACATTCCGAAACTCAGATAAAGCGCCATAATCAGTGCATCCTCTTTACCCTGTGCCGCCGGATAATAGTTCTTCCGCACCGAGACCTCATTAAAACCAAGCGATTCATACAGCGCAATCGCCGGGCGGTTTGATGCCCTGACTTCCAGCCAGAGTGTCGCAATCCCTTTTGCTGTCAGGTCTTCAATCACTTTTTCCAGTAACTGACGGCCATAACCTTTCCCCTGGTGCTCAGGCGAAATCGCAATATTAAACAGCGTTGCTTCATCCAGTACGGTCTGGTTGATAGCAAATCCGGCCAGTTCCCCGTCTGCGTCCAGTTTCAGGTTATGGTAGCGTTCGCCGTGATTGCTGCGGAATGTGGCTTCACTCCAGGGATAAGCATGAGCGGCCTGTTCAATACGGAATGCGGCGGCAAAATCAGCGGGAAGCAGCGGTGACAGTCTGGTCATAATGATAAATTTGTGTCCATAACCCGCGTTTTGCCTGCGCATCCTGATACAGATCGGCAATACGGGGGGAGTGTAATGAAGGCAGTGAATCCGGCAGTTCAGCTTCCGTTCCCGGCAGCCAGCACAGGCAGTTTGTCTGCGCCGGGATACTCTGTACATTGTCCGGGGTGATGCAGTACACATCCTCTGCCGTAATATTCAGGCTGCGGAAGATATCGCTGAGTAAATCACAGGTGAGATCTGCCTGCTCATCGGTTATGATCAGCAGACGTGCCGAAGCCGGGATCTGTACAGACAGTTCCCCTTTCAGGCGCTGCGGCTGACGCAGCGTCCATTGGGTGATCCCCATCTGAGCCAGCATTCTGTCTCGTCGCGTCATAATGTATCCCTGAAATAACAAACGACACTATCTTAGCAAAGCGCGCTGCCCGCGCCAATGCTGCCGAATTATGATTTACAGGAGTTAACGGATGTCCATGCTTACCCCGGCCAGTGAAGTGATTTTACGTCATGCAGACGAATTTACCGGGAGCCGTGTCCTGCTTGCCGGAGACATTCAGGACTCCCTCGCTGCACAGCTTTCCGCGCAGTCAGTGTATGTCAGCACCAGCCAGTATCATCAGTGGCAGGCCCTGCGCGCTGCGCTGGGTGATCGCGCCGCATTTGCGCTGACCGTCAGCCCGGAAGCTGCCGCACAGTGCGACACCCTGATCTATTTCTGGCCGAAGAGTAAACAGGAAGCCCTGTTCCAGCTGACACAGATTTTTTCCTGCCTGCCGGTTGGCAGTAATATTTTTATTGTCGGTGAAAACCGCAGTGGTGTCCGCAGTGCGGAAAAAATGACAGAACCGTTCACCGCACTGCGTAAAATCGACAGCGCACGCCGCTGCGGCCTCTATTACGGCGAACTGACCACCCCGGCACACTTTGCCCTGCAGGAGTGGATCGGCAGTTATACCGCAGAAGGTGCGCAAATTGTGACGCTGCCGGGGGTATTCAGCCAGGACAATATTGATGCCGGCAGTGCGCTGCTGCTGGAATCACTGAACCAGCCGGTGACCGGCTCACTGCTGGATATTGCCTGCGGCAGTGGCGTTATCGCGACTGTACTGGCAAAACGTAATCCGGGGCTGACCCTGACACTCAGTGATGTCTCTGCCGCCGCTCTTGAGGCCGGACGTGCAACCCTGGCACGGAACCAGCTGGAAGGCCGGGTGATCGCCAGTGACGTGTATTCAGATATCAGTGACCGCTATGACTGGATTGTTGCCAACCCGCCGTTCCATGACGGTCTGAACACCAGCTACAGTGCCGCACAGCGCCTTATCTCCGGTGCCAAAGCCCGCCTGAACCGCGGCGGAAAATTGTGTATCGTGGCCAACGCCTTTTTACCGTATCCGGATCTGCTGGACAGCACGTTCGGTCGGCATCAGGTTCTGGCGCAAACCGGTAAATTTAAGGTCTACCTGGCCACAAATGCCTAATAATTAAGCGAAGTCACCAATTTTGATAAAAAATTATTGACGGCGCGGATAAAACCGCTAAAATCCGCCTCCATGCTATCAGTGACAAGATAGTTCTGAATTGCGAGGGTGGCGGAATTGGTAGACGCGCTAGCTTCAGGTGTTAGTGTCCTTACGGACGTGGGGGTTCAAGTCCCCCCCTTCGCACCAATCAGATCTTATCACACACAACTGACAGCAGATTGAATGACAGTACCTGCGAGGGTGGCGGAATTGGTAGACGCGCTAGCTTCAGGTGTTAGTGTTCTTACGGACGTGGGGGTTCAAGTCCCCCCCTTCGCACCACTGTTATGACAATCTTCTGCAATAATCTTTACTTCCGGATATCACATCCTCAGATGCTCGAACCAGAGCAGACTTCCCAGAACAAATGCAATACCTGCCGGAATCAGCAGGAAATGACGCAATACGCGGTTATACAGCATCGGCATTGTCAGCAGGATCACCACTGCTAACGCAATACGCGCAGCATCCTGTTCATGCCCCTGTGATAAAAACAACACGACCGGTATCAGCGCCAGCATCATGCCACCGACCCCGGTTAACTGCTGCCAGAAAAACGATGAAAGCGGGTGTTTGATTTGCATCACAGCCACTCCTTACAATAACGAAATGAGAATCATTCCTGTTATCATAAATAATCTGCCGCCTGTTGCAACCGATTTTTCGCATAAAATGCAAAAAAGGTGCATGATTATATACCTGAAAATCATACACCTATAATTAATGTGTCTATAAATTGAACGGATATTAATGTGTTAAATGATCAGTTCCGGAAAAGAAACACAAAATGAATATCTTCCGGTTCAAGGGCAAACAGCGCCGGATCCGGCTTTGCGATCAGTTCACATCCCAGATGCTGATAAAAATGCACGGTATTTTCTGACGGAATGGATGAAACATAAAACCCCTTTGCGCCCATCTCTTTTGCTGCCGTTTCACAGCAGGCAAAGAGCTGACGACCAATCCCTCTGCCCCGGTATGCTTTGCTGATATGCAGGAAGGAGAGCTGACGCAACGCCGTTTCATCTTCCTCAAATGCCACCGGGCGCGGATCAACACTGGCGGCAGCCACCAGCATCTCTCCGTCAAATACCGCGAAAAACGGCGCACCGCGATCAAAACTGTCCAGCAGGATCGGCGTGTAATGCTCCGCCTCGCCCGTCGGCCAGTCACGCATGTCAAAGCGCTGCGCGGAGAGCACCAGCTCCCCGTGCTGATGCAGGTACAGGTGTTCAATCAGTTCGGTCCGGTCAATTGACCAGACCTGCGGTATTTCCTGCCGTTCAAGCTGTCTCGTGAGAAGTATCATCATTTGTTGTCTCTGTTTTTATCTCTGCGACACCTTCTAACACATGATAGGCCACAGAGCAAAACAGAGAGTTCAGACGCTTCATATCCCCCAGCAGCCCGATATGTAACCGGCTGCTGCCGATGCTCTGCAGATTGTTGACATGCAGCCGCTCCACATGGGCAAAAGAATAACGCTGATTCAGCAGACGGAACCGGTGTTTTGCCCGGCGCAGCCGCCGTGCATTATCCACATCCCCGGACACAAACACTGACATCGCCAGATTGAGGTTATTCTGCAACCGCGACATCATGGTAGTCAGTTCACCGTAGCCGTCCTTCGAGAAGATACGTTGCGGGTCGGCTGTCTGGTTCGCCACATCGTGGGACATCCGCCCGATAATCAGGGACGACTGCTGAAGCGACATCGCGGTATCAATCACCTCCGCCCAGCGCCGGGAATCGCTTTCCCCCAGCTCGGTTTGCTGTAACTGTGCCAGATAGAGCTTGATACTGCTGTGCAGCAGCTCCGCTTCTTCTTCCAGGTGCCCGATCAGCCGTTTCTGCTCACCTTTACCCGCCAGCTGGCTGTCAAAACGCTGAAGCATCTGCTCAATCACATCCCCCAGACGCAGGGTTTCCCGCACCGCATTAGCCAGCGCAAGAGACGGGGTATCGAGCGCGCTCTGATCCAGATAACGGGGGGCAGCGCTGTCCTCTTCCGCCTCCGGTTCGGCGATCAGCCGCTGACACAGCCGTGCCATCGGTTTTACCAGCGCCAGCATCAGTACGCAGCGGACCAGGTTATAGACCACATGGAAATAAATCACGACTTCCGCCGCCGGCAGATTATACTGGCCGATCCAGAGCGCCAGCGGTTTCACCCACGGCAGCACCAGCACACAGCCAATCAGCTTAAACAGCATACTGCCGAGCACTACCTGACGTGCAACCGCATTCTGACCACGGCTGCTCAGCATGGCCAGGAACCCGCTGCCGAGATTGGAGCCGATGACGATCGCCAGACTGATATGCAGCGGTACCAGACCGGTGGCACTCAGGGTAGCCGTCAGCAGCACCGCCGCCAGGCTGGAGTAACTGATCATGGCAAACAACGCCCCCACCAGCAGCGCCAGTACCGCATCCCCGCTCAGTGACGTGAAAACAGCCTGAACCGCAGAGGCCTGTGTAATCGGCTCTGCGGAGGACACTATCAGCTGAAGCGCCAGGATAATCAGACCCAGCCCGATACCCACCCGACCCAGCTGCCCTGTCCGGCTCTTTTTCTGACTGAGAAACGTAGTGACTCCCGCCAGGATCAGCAGTGGTGAGAGCCAGGAGAGATCAAACGTCAGCACCCGTGCCATCAGTGCCGTGCCGACATCCGCCCCCAGCATAATCACCAGCGCGGGCGGCAGCGCTATCATGCCCTGCGCCACAAACGAGATCACCAGCAATGCGGTGGCATTACTGCTCTGCACCAGCGCAGTTACCCCCAGACCGGCGAGAAACGCCCGTGATGTTTTCCGGATGCTTTTTTCGAGGAGACGCCGCAAATCCGCGCCAAAGACACGCATAATTCCGGTCCGGACAATGTGTGTCCCCCAGACCAGCAGCGCAACCGATGAAAGAAGATGGAGTAATGTCAGCATAGTGTTTTTGTCAGCATAAAGTTCCGTTAAAACGATCAGATCAACGGTATATCACACAGGCACTGTGCCGCAATGTGATAATGGTAATAAACACCGCCGCTATCAGAAGAAAAAAATCGCATAAAACACACAGTTTTACGGAATACAGGATATCTGTCCCGGAGCCGGGACATCGGATAAGTATACCTTATGGTAAATATATTTCAAAAATCATCATGTTACAAAAAATAATAAAAAACCGCCGGCACAGAGTACCGGCGGCAGCCACTGCTGAAATCAGCAAAATGATGCAATCAACATGAAGAAAAGCACTTCAGAACAGTGTGAATATCAGGTACCGCAGATTACTTCAGTTCCATCGCATCCCGCATGGTAAAGAACAAATCGGTCTGATCCGTCAGCCCCACCACATTCGCCGCACCCGGACCATAAGCTGCCACACGCAGCTGGGCACCGGTATGCTCCTGCGAATCTGATTCCGAGTTACCGTAGTTAACTGCCATCACGCTGCCGTCTTTGGTCAGCAGTGCCTGAGTCAACCCCGGTGAGACCACATCCGCCTCAATAATCTGGCTGGAATGAGCATGGTCAGCTGTGACAATCACCAGTGTGTCACCGTGTGTTTTCGCGTATTCCATACCGATCTGCACCGCTTCATCCAGCGCGACCGTTTCACCGATCTGACCGCAGGCGTTTGCCGCATGATCCTGTTTATCAATGGAGGCGCTTTCCACCTGTAAGAAGAAGCCGTTTTCATGATCTTTAAGCAGATCAATGGCTTTTTCAGTCATCTGAGCCAGTGTCGGGGCATTCGGGTCCAGTTTTGAACTTGGTTTACACTCCACGACAGGTTTATCGAGGTTGCCGCGGTAGGACGCTTTCGGGCCTTCCCACGCCACTTCCATATTGCCGTCACTGAATAATCCGAGCACCGGTTTATCCTGATTTGCCGCTTTCACATCCGCCAGCGATTTGGCATCTTTCACAACCAGATAACCGCGTGCCGCAGCCTGCTCTTCCAGGGTTTTTCCGGCATAGTCCCCGGCTTTGGCTGTCTGGCGGAAACTCTTCGCGCCGCCGCCGAGCGTGACATCCGCACGGGCATTCAGCAGCTGCTCACTGATAGAGCCCAACCCGCCGTTTTCCAGTGCATCGGCACTGCAGCGCTCTGCGGTTTCTTCCGGACCGTAGCATTTACGCTGGCTGATATGAGAGATCAGGGCTGCCGGTGTGGCATCCTGAATTTCAGATGTGGTGACATTCCCGGTCGCTTTGCCGTTCTTCTTTGCCAGCTCGAGAATGGTGGTGTGCGGTTTGCCGGTAACATCGATGCCCAGCGCCCCGTTATAGGTTTTCACCCCGGACGCCCAGGCAGTCGCAGAGGCAGCGGAGTCAGTCACATAATTCGGTTTCTGTGTTTTCTTATCGAGCGCATACGTGGTGTACTGACCGGTCAGCGGCAGGGCATCAATCCCTTTAAACACGCCGCCCGCGCCTTCTGCATAGTTACGCGCCACGGTAATTTCGGAATCACCCATTCCGTCGCCGATAAACAGAATCACATTTTTTGCTTTGGTCTGACCGATAGCCGCTTTCAGCGCCTCAGTCTGATCGGATGACAGACGGCGCGCACCGCCGAACTCCGTGATATTGCCTTTGGCGGCGCGATCCTGTGCCAGAATGGCATCGGCATTCCCCGCTGCAACTGCCGGTAATGCAGAGCCCGTCAGCAGTGCCAGAACGGCAGCTGCAACCCGTGTTTTCATCGTCGCATGAAGCATGAGCAGAATCCTTGTCATTAATAAAACGTAGTCAGTTATCAACGCAGGACAGCCTAATCCGCTCTTATGACATCAGCGTGACACTATTGTGACCTCTTTGTGTCAGTCAGATACATCAGCCCGGAATGCAGAGTTTCGCACCATGAGACATAGTCATGTCCGCCCGGGCGCTCCTCACGGGTAACCTCGTAACCTTTTTCCTGTAAAATCTGATACAGCGCCCGGTTGTTATGCAAAATCCCGCCGGCACCGGCACGGGTTTCAAACACACCGGCCTCAAGGAAAAACCGCAAAGGAAGTTTGTGAGTACCTGCAAACTCGCGAATCAGCCATTCCGGCGGCTCTCCCTCCGGTGACCACCAGTAAGAGCCGGACATACTCAGCACATTGCCAAAACGGTGAGGTAATTTCATCGCATTCCAGGAAGACGCAAGACCACCGTAACTGCTGCCGGAAACAATGGTCCGGCCGGCCGGGATATCAATACCCTGCTGTACAAGCCACGGCATCAGCTCTTTATCCAGAAACTGCGGGAACAGCTCATTCGGCGGCAGCTCTTTGCCGCGCTGTTCACTGCTGATGCTGTCCACCATCACCACATACAGCGGCGGAATTTCCCCGCGCTTCACCCACTGATCAATAAATGTGACGATATGATAGTTTTTGCGGTATATCTGCCCGTCAAACAGCACCAGCAACCAAGGCTCCGCACCCGGCTCCGGCGGGGTATACACTGCAATTTCCCGCTGATTATTCAGGATATCGCTGTGCAGCTGATGCAGTGCCACCGTACCAAAAACCGGCTGTTGTCCGGGCGTCCGGAAATCACACACTCTGTTGTTATCTAACGCAATAATGGCATGGCGATTGAATTCATCCGCCCCGTCTGCACCCGCACTCAGCGGGTTACGCGGATCCGCCTGTGCCGTGCTCAGCAGCGCTTTGCGGCGGGCACCTTCAACGGAACGGTCAAGCTGCGGAATATCCGGGGCGATTTTATACTGGCTGACAGTCTCTGCGGGAACAATGTAGGAGCGATACCAAATATCGGTATCATTCAGTCTGGCCATCGGATCATGCTGTCCGGAAGGCGCGCCAAGTATGTAAGCATTCACTTTCGCACCTCGCCAGAGGAAAGTGATCCGTTTGTGGTGCTCGTCATACTCCTCAACCAGCGGCGTTTCTGTCACCGCCTGCCAGAAAGCCGAGGTATCCCCCCCGTTAACCCGCGTTATCAGCTGCTGCAGGCGAACACTGTCCACCGGCAGGGAGAGGTTTTCAACCAGCGGCTGATACGGATAGTTAGTAAGCGCCAACTTCCATTCAGAGCCGGGTATACCCTGTGAGGTCAGTGTCCAGGTGTCATCAAACGGTAATGTGAACGTCACAGATTGCATTTCGGTGACAGGATTATCGGTAAGCAGCGCACGGCGGGGTGTCATCTGACTGTCATAGAGTGACAAATCACGGACATTCTCACTTTCCGCGATCACAACCTGTTTTTCTGACAGCGGCAACTGCACACAAGCCTGTCCGTTGTGATCAAACGTGCCGGTAATCACCACCGTCTGTTTCTCATCCGGAGCGGAAAGTGACTGGCAGGAAGCAGAGGCCTGCGCGGAAAATGCAGAGAATGCCGCGCAGCAGAGCAGAGTTTTTTTCACGTCGCTGATCCTTCAAAATCAGTAATAATTATCATTATTATTTATCAGCTTCGTATTTTTATGTCACCGGACAGAAAAGTCAAACCGCCACATCAGACAGCAGGCTATCCTCCGGCTCCCCGGCAACCCATACCGATGTGCAGACCTTGTCCAGCAGCGCCTTATTGTGACTGAACACGACCAGTCCGAGCGGCCGTTTCTCTGATTCTTCAATCAGCACCTGCCAGATTTGCGCCTGAATATGTGCATCCAGCTGCGCGGTCACTTCATCGGCGATCAGGAAACGGGTACGCGGATCTAACGCCCGCAGCAGTGCGATTCTCGCCAGTTCCCCGCCGGACAATTCATCCGGACGGCGTTCCAGCCAGTGAGGCTCAATACTGAGCTTTTCCAGCCATTCCGCATCCGGTTTCCAGGCATCATATAACCCGGCACCGGTCGTACGGTACGGGTTAAAACACTTCTCCGGATGCTGCGGCACCAGTTGCACCGGACAATAGCCGGTTTTCGGTACCGGCTTGCCGTCGAGCAGCAGTTCCCCGGCATGCGGCTGCTGCCACTGTGCCAGGATCCGCCCCAGCGTTGTTTTCCCGAACCCGCTGGGTGCGGAGATCCCCAGACGCTCACCGGCATTCAGCCGGAAAGAAAGGCCGTCCCACAATGTTTTTCCGCCCTGAATAACCTGTAAATCGCGGATTTCAAACATACGCTTTTCCTCTCTGCTGATTTATCCCGTTATCATAACAACTAATTTCCCGCAGACACACGGCTTTCCGTCAGCAACCCGATACACTCCTGCGCACCACGTTTAAGCACATCCCCTTTCCGGCTGACAATATGCACCGGCAGCACCAGACCGTTGCGGGTATTGCGGAATGACAGTACCTTCAGTGTCCCGGACGCCACTTCCGCCCGGATCATCGATTCCGGCAGATTCCCCCAGCCGATACCCGCTTTAACCAGTCCCAGCGCCATCGAAAAATTATCGGTCTGCCAGGTTTTTGTCGCCACCTGAGAACGGACATCACTGAGAGAATGGTGATGGCTGGCAATCACAACTTGTTTTATCTGTACCAAATCCTCAATATAAACAGATTGTTGCTGCGAAAGTGAAGGATGTGTGGCTGAAATAGTCGCCACCAGGGATTCATAGCCGATACAGTGAAACTGCTCACGCGGATCCACATGCAGCCCGCCGAACACCAGCGCCAGCTGGATCCGCCCCTGATGCAGCAATGGCAGGATGTCATCCTGCGGTGCGGACAAAATCTCCGTTTTCAGCAACGGATAACGCTGATTAATGATCTGCAGTGCAGCAAACAGGCACGCCGGGTTCACATCCGTTGCCACACCGACAGCCAGTGTACTCTCCACACCCTGTGTCAGTTCACGGGTAAACACATTCAGCTGATGAATTTTATCGGTTATCTCTCTGGCATACGGCGCCAGCGCCAGGGCTCTTTCTGTCGGTACCGGCGCTCTGCCAGAACGTTCAAACAGTGCAAACCCCAGTTCCGCTTCCAGATTACTGACCGCCATACTGACCGCTGACGGCACCCGGTGCAGTGCCCTTGCGGCAGCTGAAAATGAGCCTTTCTCCAGCACGGTCAGAAAAAGCTGTAAATTATCACTGTTAAACGGCATTCCCCCTCCTTCCTGTCAGAAAATCTGATAGTAGCTGACTTTTATTATCATCTCTATTGATTTACCTTTCCGGCCTTCTCTATTTCAGCGATACACTCAGGATACAAATATGCAGGGTTTAAAACGAAAACTGGTCTTTATCACCACTTATGAGATTATCGGCTGGATCATCTCATCCTTAGGACTGGCGTTACTTTCCGGTAATTCAGCCGGGGTGACCGGACCGCTGGCACTGGTGATCACCACCATCGCCGTCAGCTGGAATTTTATCTTTAATACTCTGTTCGAGTTCTGGGAATCCCGGCAGGTGTCCCGCATCCGGACATTCCGCCGCAGACTGGTGCATGCCGTTCTGTTTCAGCTGACACTGGTGGTTTTCCTTATCCCGCTGATTGCATGGTGGTTATCGGTCAGCTTAATACAGGCTTTTCTGCTGGATTTTGCCCTGATTATTTTTATTCCGATCTACACATTCTTCTTCAACTGGGCATTTGACAAACTTTTCGGGGTGCCGGCTTCCGCATTACCCCGGGAAGAGACCGCCACGCATCAGTAACGATATTAAAAAAGCCATACCGGAGAAACGGTATGGCTGTTTATCTGATAAAAATAAACATCAGAAACTGACTTTCAATCCGATATAAGCACTGACCGGTGATTCATTTTTATCACCATGACGATAACCCAGGCTGCCGGTTATCCGGGTATCCGGTGTCAAATCAATCGTTGCGCCCAACTGGTATTTACCGGTAGTGGTTTCATTTCTGGCGGAAAAATCTTTTTTATTCAGCGTCACTTTATTATTTTTCACAAACTCATGTGAAACACCGATATTCACAAAAGGACTGACGCTGATGTCATTAATTTTCGTCTTCATGCTGAGACGTGACCCCAATTCCCCGTTCACACTGTCACTGTTATGCTCATGAATATCCATTCCGTTCGATAACTGATATTTTGCCTCACTGAAACGACTGTAATCTATCCGCCCGTAAGGCGTTAAGCTGATTTCCGGTGTAATAATCAGTTTCTTTCCGGCTTCCGCACTGACGGTCAGCGCATTTTGCTTAAATGAGCCATCAACTGCTCCGCCACCACTGCTTTGAGTATTAACACGATTTTTAAAATGCGAGCCTTTCAGCATACCGGCGATATACCCATCCTGATATTGCCAGTGGGTATAGCCACCGATAGCAAAACTGTCCGTATTGCCCTGCCCCGGTGTATAATCAAATGTTGATCGGGTTTTCCCTGCGCTGGTAAATAAACCGAATGCAATATCCCCGTAACGCGCTTTATTGACTTTATCGTAACCGATTTCCAGAATATTCAGGCTGTTTCTGAACGCACGGCTTTTACTGTCACTGAATTTTGTATTGTCATAGCGGTAATTTGCCCAGGCTCCGTATTTCTTATCTGATAAATCATCTGTGATATAGCGTCGTGACGGTCCGGACATGTTCTCACTGCGCAGTATCTGACGATTTACTGATGCCATTGATAACCCGGCCAGTGCGCTGTTGGACAGTACATCCCGGAGCTCAGGTATACTGGTATCATCAGTAACATCCTTTCCGGTTTCCGTATCAATTTCCTGAATATACTCATCGTTTTTATCAATATCCGGTTCGCCCTGAGTTTCTCCGTCAGGATCAATATCCGGGTACGGAATATGGTCTGCTTTTGTCGCTAAATACCAGGTGGATTTCCCGTTACTCTTTATACCTTTAATCAGCCGGTATTTATAAATACCCAAGTCAACCACACCATTCTTTCCGGCTAATTTAAAACTCGCATTACCCTTATTAATTTCAATCAGCTCAACAGTTTCATCCGGGTCAGTAATATCCTTTCCGGTATCATAAACATTGACGTTAAATTTCCCGGTTGCTTTATTGGTTACCACTAATTTATCACCAACATCATCTGCAATTTGAGTATGGAATGAAAACGTTCCCTGCCCGCTGAGATTCTTTACCACTAACTGATTAAACGTTACATTTCTCTTATCCAGAGAGGGTTTAAGGTAAACTGAGCCGTGATCCAAATGAAGTTTATTGATCTCTGAAACCTGAAAATAACTATCAGGATCAACATCTATATCCCGCCCTGCCCATCTCAATGATGAGTTATCATTTGTTATTACTGTAGATATATCCTGAATATAGAGAGTACCGGCAAGATTCATCTGCTCTATAAATGTATTTTTACCTGAACCATAATAAGGATTGTTATCCAAAATGACGAATGCTCTGCGTTCAACATTCAGTGCGCTGCGACTTTCACCGCCGATATGAAAACGCAGAACACCCAAATCTCTGACAGATGTATTACTGACAATACCGTCTTCATGGACATTAACAATTCCCTGACCAATGATCTGCGTATCTGTCGCTTTTCCGCCGCTGTACACATCAACCTGACCATCACGGCCTGCCGGACGGTATATGTCTGAACGACTTTCACTGTTTAGTTCAGAAGCCGTTCTCGGGGCACCCACCTTAGCTTTATCCAGGATACCGCCATCATCCACCTCAACACTGCCATGATCAAAAACCCAGCTGTTGATTGACTTTCCGCCCTGACTAATTGTTTGTCTCCCGTCATCACCAGAACCCGGCTTAATGCCAACCTGATTATCAATAACGGTCTTGTTCGTAACGTCCTTTTCATATTGATAGGTTATAGCCGCCGAAGCAGTCATTGAATTCACTAAAAGTACGCCGCAGATTGTATTTGCCAATACTGTCTTTTGCATCATTTTTTGATTTCCTTATTCATCCGTTATATCCTGCTGACAAACAGAAATTAGAACAAAAATCCGCCGGATAACGCTATCAGGATAAAAGGAATTATTAGTAGTCTGATAATTCAGAAAATAAAAATAAACGGCAATAATAAATAATTGAAAGAACATCATGAAAAGGATGTCATTATGAAAAAATCAATACTGTTATTTATAATACTATTCAGTTTCAGGGGAATTGCTGAACCACTGACGCATCAGGAGTTGAATACACTGAGAAAAAATCCTGAGCAGGCAGCTGAACAAATTGTTGCATCAATGAGCAGGACAGAAAAAATCGGTCAACTGATGATGCTTGATTTTCGCTATTGGGATATGTTCCGGAGTCCTGTCTCTATCCCTGTCATTAATATAAATAACGATATCAAAGATATCATCTATCGTTACCGGTTAGGCGGCGTTGTATTATTCAGGGAGAATTTAATTGATACTCCGCAAACAGTAAAACTGATCAATGATATTCAATCCTCCCGTTATCGTCTTCCGTTATTTATCAGTACTGACCAGGAAGGCGGATATATCACCCGGTTACGGGTCGGCACAGAAATGCCGGGAAATATGGCCCTGGGTGCTGCCCGTGATCCGGAATCCGCAAGATTAACCGGTAAAATTCATGGCAGTGAGCTATCCGCTCTGGGATTTAACATGAATTTTGGCCCGGTCGTGGACATCAATAATAATCAGGATAACCCGGTTATTGGTGTAAGGGCTTATTCTGACAGAAAAGAGCTGACAGAAATTTTGTCGGTTGAATATATCCGTGGTATTCATCAGTACGGACTTATCACTGCTCTGAAACATTTTCCCGGCCACGGCAATGTCTCAACGGATTCACATGTCTCTCTTCCGGTTGTCACATCAGATGAAAAAAGCTGGCGGCAAACAGAATTACCGCCATTTACTTATGCACTGCAACATGGCGCAGACGCAGTTATGACTGCACATATTATTGTACCGGCACTGGATGATACAAAAATAATAACCCGGGACGGTTCAGAAACGGGAACACCCGCCACATTATCCAAACCTATCCTGACCGGTATATTACGCAATGAACTTCATTTTCAGGGGCTGATAATTACGGATGCCATGGATATGAAAGCCATCACTGATAACTTTGAGCTCAATGTTGCCGTTGAGCATGCTCTGTCCGCAGGTGCAGATATTATCCTGATGCCGGTAAAAATGTGGGATCAAGATGCGGTTAAGCGCCTTGATAATTTATACCGCTACCTGGATGAACAGGCACAAAAAAACCCGGAACTACAGCAACGTATTGATGAATCAGCAAAACGGGTGGTTGTGATGAAACTGAATAACGCTCTCAGCGGGGCACCTGCTGATTCGGTGAAAGCGCAGCAAATTGTTGCTTCAGCAGAACATAAAAATCAGGAAAACAAAATTTCAGAACAGGCTGTTACCATTATAAAAAATGACGGCATCCTGCCTTACCAACTGAAACCGGATAATAAAATTTTGGTAATTTCTGATGAATATCCCCGTAATCAGTTAATTAAAAAACATCTGAATGATATTGCGCAGGAAACGGAAATCCGAATTCATGTCACTACACAAAAAATAAAAACAGATCAGAAAACACTCTCTGAAAAGAGAGTCAGCACTATGATCAGCGGGCAGGATATTATTTTACTGGTCACCTACAACCTGCGGAGCCGCGATACAAATGCACAAATTATCATCAACTCCGCCAATAATGCGGACATTCCTGTCGTCGTGATATCGTCACGGGATCCATACGATATTGCGCGTCTGAGCAATGTAAAAGCCAATATTGCCATCTATGGTATTACCGGGTTTGATATCACAAATGGTCAGCGTAACGCACTGGAAACGAATATCCGGAGTGGCTTACGGACGTTATTTTCCGATAAAAATGCCCGTCCGCTTAATTATCCCGGCGGACGTTTACCCGTGGATATTAAAGATCCGGAAAGTGGTATTATTTTATACCCTTATGGCACAGGGGAAACCTATGATAGATTGAAATAAGGAGTAAGCATGAATTTATCCCGTACTGCTGTAATGCTGAGTATTACCGGTCTAAGCATCAGCTTTTCCGCTGTAACAGCGGCAGAGGAAAAAGGATTGAGCCCGCTGGAGCAATGCTATCAGTCTGTCAGGGATGCACCACGGACAAAAATTGCAGGCTGCCTGGATGCAAAGCTGAATACCGCAAATACCCGGCTGAATGCCGGTATCGCTATGATGCCACTCTCGGCGGTAGCGGTGCCGGCGATATCATGAAAGCCTGTCAGATTGAATTGACAAATTGGCGGATAAAACAGCTGCAGGAAAATTAATCCACAGAAAACAACAGATAATCTTATTCCGGCACAGAAATACCAACCCGTTTATTTAAACCACAGCGCTGATTAGCCGATTCATTATCT
This sequence comes from Morganella sp. TYF_1, assembly GCF_043105645.1. Lineage (NCBI taxonomy): Bacteria > Pseudomonadati > Pseudomonadota > Gammaproteobacteria > Enterobacterales > Morganellaceae > Morganella > Morganella sp. TYF_1. The sequence goes on from NZ_JBICLU010000011.1 coordinate 217,010, forward strand.
GCTTGTTTTTCTTCACTGATTTCACGAATCTATCCTGAAGATATCATCCCCGGCAACATTTATTACTATTACTGTTGTATCCCTGTCTTGCTCTGAAACAACTAAGGTAAGTATATACATTATCTGCAAACTACCATTATTAACGTAATTATCCGAATACCTGTTGGAGAAGAAACTCAGTTTTCTCTGGTGATTTAAGGAAATAAGACCGGGAAATATCAGAGTGATGATGAAAGTATCGTTGTAATGACAGATAAAATACAAACGGAATTATTTTGCTGAGTGTTACCGGTAGTCCGGGAAGGAGATGATTTAGCTTATTTGTTTGCATTCTGAGGAATATGAAAGATATCAGAAAGATGACAGCGATACATGTATATAGTGCACTTTCTCACCGTGATTCATTATGATCTACTCAGGACGGATTGTCGTGCCGGATGCCCTGCGACATACCGGACAGACCAGTTTTTTTTCTCTTTCAACGATGACCCCGATACTGTTTGCTTCTGCCCGTCACTATCTTAGCAAACTTTGATTCATGCTATCCGGTTCAGAACACGTATTCAGGTGAAAAATATTTTTTCTTTCCCCCAAACGCAAAAAAGCCACCCA
>NZ_JBICLU010000012.1:0-232516 GCF_043105645.1 Morganella sp. TYF_1
GCAGCGGCACAGGGCGATAAGCTGAAAAAAGAACTCAGCACCCTGGCAGCGGATAAAACGGCGCTGGAAAAACAGATTGCACAGCTGACGGCGGATAAAGCGCAGTCAGAGAAAAATGCGGCGGATAAAACCGCACTGGAAAAAGCATTGCAGCAGCATGAGGCGGATAAACTTAAGCTGACGGCGCAATTACAGAGCCGTGAGGCAGATAATACCCGTCAGAGTGACAATCTGAAAAAAGATATCGCTGCACTGACGGTGGACAAAGCCACGCTGGAACAAAAAATTGCGCAACTGACGGCGGATAAACAACAGTTATCCGCGAAAGTATCCGGTTCAGATAAAGAGAGCAGCGCTGTTCAGACAGAAAATGCCGAGCTGAATAAAAAATTAGCCGCAGAACAGCAGCGGGCTGCTCAGCTGGATAACGCGTTAAAAGAGAAAACACAGCAGGTTGCCGCACTGGAAAAATCTGATGCGGAATTAATTAAACTGAATGCGCAGCTTGATAACCAGAAAAAACAACTGGCTGATAAAGAGGCCGAGCTTGCCAAAGCAGCGGCTAAGCTGAAAGAAAATGCGGATATCGCGGCGAAGTATACTGCATTACAGAAAGAAATGGATAAACAGAAGGCGGTTGTCAGCGCACAGCGGACTGAAAATACCAGCCTGAATACACAGATTGCAAAAGTGGAAGAAAAAAATAAGGCCGTGGCTGCTTATACTTTTCAGCAGGTCGGTGAGCTGAATAAACGGAAAAATCAGGAGCTGATCAGCCGGCTGGAACGGCAGAATTACGCAAAAATGTCACCGGATGTTTATTACCGCATCACCAAACAGGGACAGAAATATAAAGCGCTGAAAGGCAAAACGATCACGTTTGCAATGCATGAAGAATTAACGGACGGTAAAGTGACCGTGTCGCATCCGGTAAATGCACCGGCAGTTGTGCCGTTCAATGAGTTACCCGGAGACCTGGCCAAATTTATTTCGCTTGTCGGTGCCGGTGGTTCAGTTGATGTGTATATTAAACCGGAAGGTGGTTACGGGGCTGCCGGTATTGCAGGGCAGATACCACCGAACTCAATGTCTATGATCAAACTGAACGTGCTGAAAATAGAATAATCCGGCGGTCAGACGACTAGCAAAAGCATCCTGTCGCGGATGCTTTTTTATCGCTTTTTATTACAGGAATACAGAGCGGATATCAGAGAGTAACGGCGGGGCGCGTTGTTATTGCAGGTAATTCCGGCATAAAAGCGCTCAGGGAGAGTGGCGTAAAGAGGGAGGGCAGGCAGCGTGTGTTACCTGTTTATTCTCAGGTAAATAAAAAATATCACACCGCATTTGTAAGTGAATATTAAAATGAGTAATCGGGTGTCAGGTGTTATTAATAAGATTTCATATCAGTATTGCAGGGTATCAGATCTCATAATATCTGCTTTCCGGTATATATGACTACCGGCATGTATTGTCAATATCAGAGTAAAACCCTGGCGAATTATCAGCATATTACAATTTGTCACCCGTAGTAACAATGGTGTAACCCGGAATATGACAGGGAAATATTCTGTATTAACCGTGAAGCATCAGAAGCAGTTAAATAAGAGAATAAAAACAGGTAAAACATCGGTATATTTATTAATTACAAAACCGGAATATGAAAATTATTATAAAGCCGGTAATGTTCAGACTGAATCTGAATAGTTTTTGTAAAAATCATATTCCTGTACAAGTTGCGGTAATGATTTAATACGCAGTTTGGTATACATATTAGAGCGATGAACTTCTACAGTCCGGGGTGACAGTGATAATTTTTGTGCGGCTTCTTTACTGGTATTTCCTTCCAGGATCATATCCATAACTTCTTTCTCACGGGCAGATAATTTACTGAACTTATCTTTAAGTCGCTGATAGGTGTGGTATTTGTTAAGGCTTTTTTCATATTGATTAAAAGCATCATGAATCGCATTAACTAACAGTTCGGAATTAATCGGTTTCTTGAAGAATTCCAGAATGCCTGCTTTAAATGCACGGCGGCAGGTTTCAAAAGACGGATAAGCAGTGATAACAATAACCGGAATAATACTTTTCAGTCGCTTGAGTTCATCGATAAGATAGAAGGCGTCAGCAGACGATTCACCGACTTCAAGAATAATACATTCACGTGCGTGCTCTTTCGGCGTATTAACATAATATTTCAGAAAAGACTGCTCAGATGAATATGATTTTACTTCGCAGTTCATGTCATCAAGCATAAAGTTAATATTATTGCTTGGCAAATCAGCACAATTGATTAAATGAATAACGGCATCCATAATTTACTCCTTCATTAAAATAGGATACAGAAATAAGCCGATATTAATGGATAAAAATAAAGGCATAACTACTTAGGTGTATCTACGCAAATTTTGGGTATTGTAGATAATATAACGTCGAAAAAATGTTTAAATGGATAAGGAAATTCCATTTCTGAATCCGTGTTTATTTTTACATAAAAGCGGTGATAACCCGGATTTTTTGTTATTTTTTGCATTAAAAACAAAGTGTTAAAATATTTTAAAATTCGTTCAATTGAGGGTTGAACAGGTATTCTTTGAAATAAATACTTACATTTACCCTTGGGGTTACAGATATTATATGCTATAAATGTTAGCTTACATTTTTCTTTCTTTTTCGCGCAACAAAGCAATCACCTATTTTTTGCTGACAACAATATGGCATCACTGAAAGATGTTGCCCGGCTGGCTTCAGTCTCACTGATGACGGTTTCAAGGGCGATAAATAATCCTGAGTTGTTGAAGCCTGAGACATTAAGACAGGTTCAGCATGCTATTGACGTTCTGAATTATGTGCCTGATTTATCAGCCCGTAAAATCAGAGGTAAAAATACAAATCTGTCGTGTATGGGGGTATTAGCCATTGATACAGCCTCCGCCCCGTTTTCTGTCGAAATACTGCTGGCTATCGAACAGTGTGCAAAAAAATACGGCTGGGACAGTTTTGTTATCAATATTTCATCCGGAGATGATCTGATCCGGGCTGTCCGCCAAATTCTTTCCCGGCGTCCTGACGGTATTATTATTACCGGTGCACAACTGTGCGGGATAAATATTCCTGAATTGCTGCGTGACAAAAATCTGGTATTAACAAACTGCTTTGATCCTGATAACCCGGCATTACCTGCGTATATTCCGGATGATTATCACGGTCAGTACGATGCGACAGAATATCTTATCCGGCGGGGATACCGCCGTCCGCTGTGTATCTGGCCACCTGCTGAATTGCTTTCATCCGGTTTACGCCGTGATGCGGTTCAGCATGCCTGGCTGAATGCCGGTTTATCTGTCAGCGGGCTGATTCAGCACAATATAAAACAGTCTGACATTTATTACCGGGACGTTATTACACTGATAGAACGTTATACCGACGGTAACTCACCATTATTTGACTGCATTATCTGCGGTAATGACCAGATTGCCTTTATTGCCTATCAGGTGTTACTGAGGCGCGGTATTTCTGTTCCGGAACAGGCCGGTATTCTCGGATTTGAGAATATGACCGGTACCGGTGAGCTTTTTTATCCTCCGCTGACCACCATCTGTTCCCCGTATTGCCTGCTGGGGGAGGCGGCGGCTCTGCATCTTATTGAAGAGCGCGGTTCAACAGCCCGGACTTATGTCCCCTGCCGGATACTGACCAGAGATTCACTCTGATTTCCCCGGTATGGATACCTTTCTCTTTCTTCTGCCTGATTTTCAGCCATATCTGTTTGGTTAATTTTTTTAATTAACCGGCAGCGCGTTGCCGGGCAAAAACCAGAATGCCGTTATTTTTAATATTGCGGATGTATCTGTCGTTTTGAACGCAACATTAAGTGTTAATTTCGTTTGTACCAGACATGAAACTTTCATTTTTGTGTTTTTATGTTGTTTTGTATTTCAATGTCTTTGTAATCGTAATTGTTATTACTTATCTTATGATGTTAACGTTAAAATGTTTAATTAAAAAAAGATAACGATATTTTTCAGAGACAAAGCTACCGCACGAAAGATTTTTCAATCTCCGGAGGTTAATATCTGAAGTGTTACTCTGTTTATCATGAAAATGAACATCAAATGATTATTTATCTTTTATCATCAATGCATTATGAGTAACAAGAATTTTCAGAGTATAAAAATTCAGGGGATCTATCTAGCTATAACTACTCAGAGTTAACGTTAACATCAAATATTAGGAATTATACCCAAAAATGATTTGTTGATGATACTTATTATGTTAACGTTATCAATTAAAAAATCAAGTTTAATTGATATTTTATAGTGATATCTGCGTAGCAAATGCCGGGGTCAGGGTACGCATAATATGATGATCCGGAATAAACCGGCGGCGGGAAATAAATTGAGCAGGCGCATGGGATTTTTAATGCAGAGGGGTATGATAGTCATAACATAATGATAAACAGGATTGGCTGAACCATGTTTTTACGATCCGGCGCAATGCTGGCGATTTTTTCTTATTTTCTCTGGGGGATCACACCGCTTTTTTACCGCCTGCTGCCGGGGGTACAACCGCTGGAGTTATTATCCCAGCGTGTTCTCTGGTCAATTCCGCTGTTATTGTTTGCCCGTTTCTTTTTAAAAAACCGTACCCGGATAAACGCGGTATGGGCGGATAAGCGCTCGCTGCTGCTTTGTCTGCTCAGTACCAGTGTGATGGCAATATCCTGGTGCACCTTTACCTATTCGATGACCCATGATTTGGTGCTGGAAGCCAGCATGGGGTATTTCATTACTCCCTTGTTTTCTATTTTACTGGGTGTCATCTTCCTGCATGAACGCCTGAAACCGGCAGAGAAAACCGCGCTGATTTTTGTCTGTGCCGGGGTGGGTTATCAGCTTTATCAGTACGGAAGCCTGCCGAAACTGGCGCTGATGATGGGCTCTGCCTTTGCACTGTACGGCTTTATCCGCAAATTTATCCGTTATGATCTGACGACCTCACTGCTGATTGAGAGTCTCTGGCTGCTGCCGGTGGCCATTGTGTTGTATTTCTGGCTTGAAAACAGCGGAGCGGGTACATTCAGCACCGCAGATACCTTTACCCGCATCTGTTTTATACTGACCGCGCCTGTCACACTGCTGCCGCTGTTGTTCTTCACGGCTGCGGTGCGTTCCACCACACTGACCACTATCGGGCTGGCACAGTATCTCGAACCGACCATTCAGTTCCTGCTGGCGGTGTTCCTCTTTAATGAGCATTTTGATGCCGTCAAAGGCGTCAGTTTCTCCTTGATCTGGCTGGGATTGTTGTTCTGCATTCTGTCTCTTATCCGCCACCACCGGAAAAATACAGCAAAAGCCGGTCTGGGCATCAAGCCCCGCTGAGTGCTGTGACAGCCGGTGATTTGCTTATTTCGTGACTAAGACAAACGATTGCGTGTATAATGGCGCGCAAATTTTCCGGTATTTCTGAACAGGTGACAGTGATGACAACATTAGGTACGGCATTACGCCCGGGTGCCACGAAGGTGATGCTGCTGGGCGCAGGCGAATTAGGCAAAGAAGTGGCGATTGAGTGTCAGCGGCTCGGCATTGAAGTGATTGCCGTCGATCGTTATGACAACGCCCCGGCCATGCATATCGCGCACCGCCGTTATGTGATCAATATGCTGGACGGCGCGGAGCTGGAAGCTGTGATCCGGAAAGAACAGCCTGACCATATTGTGCCGGAAATTGAAGCGATTGCGACAGACACATTGTACCGTCTGGAGCAGGAGGGTTTTCATGTCGTGCCCTGTGCCAATGCGGTAAAACTGACCATGAACCGCGAAGGGATCCGCCGCCTGGCCGCGGAATCTCTGGGGCTGATGACATCAGAATACCGCTTTGCGGATGACGAGGCGTCTTTTGTCCGTGCTGCTGCTGAGATTGGATTTCCCTGCATTATCAAACCGGTAATGAGTTCATCCGGTAAAGGGCAGAGCATTATCCGTGATGAAAGTACATTGCACGATGCCTGGCTGGCCTCTCAGGAAGCAGGACGTGCCGGAAAAGGGCGGGTGATTGTCGAGCGGATGATTGATTTTGATTATGAAATCACGCTGCTGACTGTCCGTGCGGCAGACGGTGTGCATTTCTGCGCGCCGGTCGGGCACCGTCAGGAACGCGGTGATTACCGTGAATCCTGGCAGCCGCAGGCCATGCCGGATGCGGTTCTGGCGCGGGCGCAGCAGGTGGCGGAGGCAATCGTTAACGGACTGGGTGGCTATGGTCTGTTCGGTGTTGAGCTGTTTGTCCGTGGTGAGGATATTATTTTTAATGAAGTCTCGCCGCGTCCTCACGATACCGGACTGGTCACACTGATTTCACAGAATATCTCTGAATTTGCCCTGCATGTGCGGGCGTTTCTCGGATTACCGGCCGGCGAGATAGTTCAGTATCGTCCGGCTGCTTCAGCCGTGATCCTGCCGTCTCTGCGCAGTGATGACGTTTATTACAGCGGGTTGGAGCACGCCCTGACCGGGACTGTGCAGCTGCGCCTGTTTGCCAAACCGGAGATTGACGGCTCCCGGCGCATGGGTGTCGCCCTGGCACTGGCTCCGTCCGTTGAGGAAGCGGTGGATGCGGCAAAACAGGCTGCGGCATCAGTAGTCGTCACCGGCTGACCGGGGTAATATCTGTGATGACCTTCCTGTATATAAAGAGGAAGGTATCACAGACCGTGGTCAGGCAGAGGAATAACCGATGAAATGCAGAATACCGGGGATCGTATTTGTGATGTTGCTGCCGCTGACCGCGTTTGCCGGTACGGATGTGCAGGCAGAAAAAGCCCGTGAATGGGTGCGGGCGAGGGCTGATGAACCGTCAGTGGCGGATAACTGCTTCAGGCCGGACAATCCCTTTGAACTCTGTCTGTACCGGGACAAAGACACGTTCGGCAGCCATTTCGTTGACCGTAATCTGCAGGAGCCGTATCAGCCGTACTATTTCGACAGCGCGCCGGATGAACCGGAAAACGGGCGTTACCGTATCCGCTCCGGCAATAAAATCGGTTATGCGGACAGCGTCACCGGGCGGGTGGTGATCCCCGCCATTTATGACTGCACGTACGGTTTTGTCAACGGTACTGCCGAGGTCGGTGTCGGCTGTGAAGAGGAAACCGACGGCGAGCACGCCTGGTGGACAGGCGGTCACTGGTTCCGTATTTCACCTTACGGTCTTATCACCGGATTCGGCCGGACACCGCCGCCGGACAGCCGTTTATGATGCCGCACCGTAACGGCGGCGCGCCAGAATACGCTGCCGCCAACTGTTCAGGACATAGGCCGCCAGCAGAATAAAGGCGACCACACCCCAGACAATCATTTCACCATAGCGGGCACCGAAGTCCGCTATTTGTGCCTTGCCCGGATTCTCTTTCTGATAATAAACACCCACCGGGCCGTTTTCACACTGCGACTGACACAGCAGCTGATCTGTTGAGGTAAAGGTGACGATTTTATTATCCGCTGTCACGAATTTCACCACCGGCCAGCCAACCAGTTGCTGTCCCGAACGGGTATCGCGCATTTCTGTCCGCAGATAACCGGTTATCTGCCCGTCAGCATAGACATCATTCTGTTGTGTCTGCCAGGTCTGATAAATCATAAATCCGGCGAGGAAAACCACAGCGAAGGTCAGCAGGCGGAGAACCCGCTGAAACAGCATGTTGCGTTGTGTCTGCTTATCAGCGTAAGCACGGAAATTGCCGGGAGGTGTGCCGGATTTTTTAGTCATATCGGTTACTGTCTTCTGTCGGTTTCAGGTCATAAATCACGGAGAAAAGCGGATAAAAACACGCTTTCATAAAAAATTAACAAAAAGCATAAAAAAAATTAAAAAACATAACGTTAACCCGATCACAAATTTTACCGTCCCGGGAGGCGGATAAAACCGCCCGGCGGCAAAAAGTGACCGCTTAATCTGCTATACAACCGCTCGCGGGATAATCCCCGTTTCCCGCCTTGATTTTTCTATCATAAAACACACTTGCAGGAAGTTTCTATTTTATTCGGCTGGAACACTTTTTCCGTACGGATACGGATCCTTTTGATTATCACAGTCACATTTAAGGTGCGTTATGAACTCTAATCGCTTATTTAAGCACATTCCCTGGTTTATCCTGGGGATTATAGGTGCTTTCTGTCTCGGCGTTGTCGCATTACGCCGCGGCGAGCATGTCAGTGCATTATGGATCATTGTTGCATCGGTATCAGTCTATCTGGTGGCGTACCGCTACTACAGCCTGTATATCGCAACAAAGGTTATGAAACTGGATCCGACCTGGGCAACACCGGCGGTGATTAATAATGATGGTCTGAACTATGTTCCGACTAACCGTAACGTTCTGTTCGGTCACCACTTTGCCGCGATCGCCGGTGCGGGTCCGTTAGTCGGGCCGGTACTTGCCGCGCAGATGGGGTATCTGCCGGGCACACTCTGGCTGCTGGCCGGTGTGGTGCTGGCGGGTGCGGTACAGGACTTTATGGTGCTGTTTATCTCCTCGCGCCGTAACGGTGCCTCTCTGGGTGAGATTGTTAAAGAAGAGATGGGCACCGTGCCGGGCACTATCGCGCTCTTCGGCTGCTTCCTGATTATGATCATCATCCTCGCCGTGCTGGCACTGATTGTGGTGAAAGCGCTGGCAGAAAGTCCGTGGGGTGTGTTCACCGTCGTATCCACTGTGCCGATTGCCCTGTTTATGGGGATCTACATGCGCTATCTCCGGCCGGGACGTGTCGGTGAAGTGTCTGTCATCGGTATTGTGCTGCTGGTGGCGGCTATCTGGTTCGGTGGTGTGATCGCACACGACCCGTACTGGGGCCCGGCGCTGACCTTTAAAGATACCACCATCACTTATGCCCTGATCGGCTATGCGTTTGTTTCCGCTCTGCTGCCGGTGTGGCTGATTCTGGCTCCGCGTGACTATCTGGCAACCTTCCTGAAAATCGGTGTTATCGTCGGTCTGGCTGTGGGTATCGTTATTCTCAACCCGGATCTGAAAATGCCGGCGATGACTCAGTTCGTTGACGGAACCGGCCCGGTCTGGAAAGGTGCTCTGTTCCCGTTCCTGTTTATTACTATTGCCTGTGGTGCGGTTTCCGGCTTCCATGCCCTGATTGCTTCCGGTACCACACCAAAACTGCTGGCCTGTGAAACCGATGCCCGTTATATCGGTTACGGTGCCATGCTGATGGAATCCTTTGTGGCGATTATGGCGCTGGTTGCAGCCTCCATTATCGAGCCGGGTCTCTATTTTGCCATGAACACCCCGCCTGCGGCGCTGGGTATCACCATGCCGGATCTGCATAACCTCGGTACCGCAGATGCACCGATGATTATGGCGCAGCTGAAAGATGTGACTGCACAGGCAGCCGCAACAGTCAGCTCCTGGGGCTTTGTGATTTCGCCGGAAGAGATTTTACAGACCGCCAAAGATATTGGTGAGCCGTCTGTCCTCAACCGTGCGGGTGGTGCTCCGACACTGGCAGTAGGTATCGCGCATGTATTCCACAAAATCATTCCTGCGGCGGATATGGGCTTCTGGTATCACTTCGGGATCCTGTTTGAAGCACTGTTTATCCTGACTGCACTGGATGCGGGTACCCGTTCCGGCCGCTTTATGCTCCAGGATCTGCTGGGTAACTTCGTTCCGTTCCTGAAGAAAACTGACTCCTTCATTGCCGGTGTGATCGGTACTGCCGGTTGCGTGGGTCTGTGGGGTTATCTGCTGTATCAGGGCGTGGTCGATCCGCTGGGCGGCGTTAAGAGCCTGTGGCCGCTGTTCGGTATCTCCAACCAGATGCTGGCGGCTGTTGCCCTGGTTCTGTCCACCGTTGTTCTGATTAAGATGAAGCGCAGCAAATATATCTGGGTAACCACTATCCCTGCGGTATGGCTGCTGATTTGTACCACATGGGCGCTGGGTCTGAAACTGTTCAGTGACAACCCGCAACTGGAAGGCTTCTTCTGGCTGGCGAATGAGTACAAACGCCGTATTGCCGAAGGTGTGGCGTTAACGCCTGAGCAGGTCGCCAATATGCAGCACATCGTGGTGAACAACTACACCAACGCCGGTCTGAGTATTATCTTCCTGGTCGTGGTGTACAGCATTATCTTCTACGGCATCCGTACCGCGATGAAAGCGAGCAAAAACCCGGAACGTACTGACAACGAAACACCGTATGTTCCTGTTCCGGAAGAGGGCATTAAAGTCTCCTCCTCACACTGATAACAGCATGCAGTAACGCTGAAGTCTCATCCCCCGTATGATGTCAGTCACATTGTACGGGGGATATTTTTTATTATCCGTGTTATTTGTTACTCTGACAGCCTTTGTTCCGCTGTCTGTCTGTAAGAAGGACCCGATTATGCAACCTATCTCCGTGACTATCCTGACCGGTTTCCTGGGGGCCGGTAAAACCACGCTGCTGCGCCATATTCTCCACGAGGAGCACGGGCAGAAAATTGCTGTGATTGAAAATGAATTCGGTGAGGTGCCTATCGATGATGAAATTATCGGTGACCGCGCCACACAGATAAAAACCCTGAGCAACGGGTGTATCTGCTGCAGCCGCTCAAGTGAGCTGGAAGATGCGCTGCTCGACCTGTGCGAAAACCTGGACAGCGGCAAAATTGATTTTGACCGCCTGGTGATTGAGTGCACCGGGATGGCCGACCCCGGGCCGATCACACAAACCTTTTTCTCCAATGAGAAACTGTGTGAGCGTTATGTGCTGGACGGCATTATCACGCTGGTGGATGCGGTGCATGCACAGCAGCAGCTGGATCAGTTCACTATCGCTCAGGCGCAGATTGGCTACGCGGATCGCATTCTGCTGACCAAAACGGACGTTGAGCCGGATAATGAGGCGCTGCTCGCCCGTTTGCAGCGGATTAATGCCAAAGCGCCGGTGTATAAGGTGATTAACGGCGATATTGACATGAACCTGCTGTTTAATGTCGGCGGTTTTATGCTGGATGACAATGTGGAAATCAGCAAGCCGCTGTTCCGCTTTGCGCCGAAACAGCAAAATGACATTCAGTCTCTGGTGATCACCATGGATAAACCGGTGGAAATCAGTGCCATTTCCCGCGCCATGGAAACCCTGTTGCTCAGCTATGCCGATAATATGCTGCGTTATAAAGGGTTACTCTGGATTAAAGATGAACCGCGCCGCCTGTTATTCCAGGGCGTTCAGCGCCTGTACAGCGCGGACTTTGACCGCGAATGGCGCGAGGATGATGTAAAACAGAGTGTGCTGATTTTTATCGGCATGCAGCTGCCGGAGCAGGAAATCCGCAATGCGTTTGCCACGCTGACGGCATAAATCAGTATTTCCCCGGTGCTCCGGGGAAATACTGCCGGTTGTCTGTCAGTAAATAGGAATATTAATTACGCGGTGCTGGTTCTTGTTTTTTTATATGGCATAAAGGATACTTTTCATTACCTGGTCAGCTGATGAGATATGAGTGGAAAATGGAAAGAACAGTAATCTGCTATTATAAAAAAGATAAATTATCAGCATGTGAATTTAATGAACCTGAATTATTAGGAAGGGAAGTTCATGAGAATATTAATGAGTTTATTTTACCGGTAAACCGTAAAAATACACCATTCTTTATTACCCGGAAATTCTCAAACCAAGAAAGTACCCGCTGGAAGGTAGAGTATGTTATTGGGGCTGTTTCTCAGAAAGGCGTGTATGAAATTTACCTTTCTGAAAAGGATATTGAGACCGATATTTATTTAAATGAAACAGCTAAGAAAGTAAAGAAACCCTTCTGGGGAATTGTTAAGAAGGGCGCAATTGTTATTGTTGAATTCGGTCATATATATCAATTAACAAATCTGTCAGGAGAGATTAAAAATACGTACTCTTACCCGTGCTATCATCAGAATGGTGAAATGCATAAAAGAAGGCCGGCTATCGTGGTCAGTGCGGACAGACATGGTGTGAAGATAGTTCCTGTTACGTCACAAAAACCAGACTCCTGCCCCGTTAATAAGTCAGTGTTTAAGTTGGATGAAAGCTCGGTTGAATTTATTTCTGATTTTTTAAAAGATAAATAAAGTTATGTCTTATGTGAAATGATACAGACTGTTTCTCCGGCCAGGATTTTACCCCCGCATGCGAAAAATCGCAGCGCATATAAATTTTTCAGGGATGAAAAGTATACCCGGAAAATAATAAGATCCGATATATGGAAGCTTGAAGAGGCATTGCTATCGTCCATTGGTCTGCCTGATTTACGAGAGGAATATGCAAACAATAAAAAAAGAGCGGATAGTTTAGAGTCAGATAATAAAATATCAGAAGCCATGATTGACCAAGAAATTAATGAATATTTAAGTATTGACTAGTTGCCTCTGCTATGTTGTAATTTTGGTGTACGGTACGGATAAAGAGACTGCCCTCTCCGTATGACGCTGAAAAATGCATGCAGACGAACATAATAGTACTTACAAAAAAACCACCGTCAGGGTGGTTTTTTTGTAAGTACTATTCAAAGAGGATAATGGATAGCGAGGACAGAAACCGGTGTTTGTGTTGTCCGTCACAGGGGTTATGGACGCCATGAAAAAACCGGCCGGTGCGGCCGGTAAAGGAAAGGGGGCTTCCTTAAAAAGCCAAACCCGGAAAAATCAGGCTGATTTTGCCTTGTTTGCCATGATTTCAATAATCTGCACATCGGTGTGCTGCATAGACAGGCTGGCCAGCGCACAGAGGTTAGCAATGGATTTATCCACGTCCGTGCAGACAATGCCGTCGTTACCGCCGACACACTGCTGATTCATTGCCATCAGCACCGCTTTATAGGCCGCGCTGACACCGCTGGACACTTTCATCGCACAGCTGTTGGAAGCGCCATCACAGATAATACCGCTGATATCGCCGATCATGCTGCTGATAGCCATCGCCACCGGCTCATATTTCCCTTCAAATAACCATGCGATACCGGCTGCTGCCCCCATTGAGGCGGTCGTCGCCGCACACAGAGCGGAAAGCGGCGGGAACTGACTGTGAATATAAATCGCCATCAGGTGAGACAATGTCAGGGCGCGGATAAGCTGCTCTTCATTCGCCTGTAAATATTCCGCGACCACCACCACCGGCTGGGTAGCGGCGATCCCCTGGTTACCGGAACCGGAGTTGCTCATGGCAGGCAGCTGCGCGCCGCCCATACGGGCATCCGAGGCTGATGAGGTGCGGATCATAATGTCGGACAGCAGGTCTTTTGACAGCAATCCCCGCTCACGCTGTTTTTCCAGCGAACGGCCGATTTGTAACCCGTACGGATTGGACATACCTTCGCGGGCCAGGGCATCATTCAGATCAGCGGCCTGACGCATAAAATTGATCATCGAAACCGGTGCCTGAGTGGCAAAATCATAAATATCCCGGGCGCAGGCATCCGCGAACGGGTTATCGCTGCCGCCCTGATGCGTGAGCGCATCATCCTGATAAATAACCGTGCCGTTATGGCTGATTTCGGTCACATGGGTATGATCGCCGCAGATAGTAACGGTGGCCTGATCGTCGCCGCTGTATACGGTGGCTTCAGAGTAAAGCACGTGGCTGCACGGCTCTTTGATTTCCACAGACACCGCACCGGAGGCAAGAAAGGCTTTCCCGGTGGCAATATCGTCCGCAGTCACCCCGCACAGGACATTCAGGCCGGCATCCGGCTGTCCGCCGATAGCACCAAGTGCCGCAGCGACCGGCAGGCCGGTCATGCCTGTTCCCGGAACGGTCACGCCGAGGCCGTTTTTCATCAGGTTCGGGGAGACATAGCAGCGAATTTGGGTCGGTGCGCCGCTGAGGCAGGCGGCGGCTTTTGCGGCAGCCAGTGCCAGAGAAATCGGCTCGGTACAGCCTGTCGCCGGTTTGACTGACTGACGCAGTGCCGCGACAAAATTGTTCCATTGAGCAGGGGTGTGATGTGTTGCCATTTTTCAGCCTTAAATACGCGAATCCGTTATGCGGATCAGTGTACCGAAAGGGCAGCAGAAAAATCCTTTCACAATTCAGGGGTATTTTCAGAATCCGGAGAAAAACTTTCTCCCGGAAATGAAAAATAGGGTGGATAAGGGGGAAAGAAGCAAGAAATCGTCCGGCGGTGAAAAGAGATAAAAATACTTATCTAACCATTTGATTTAAATATATTATTGAATATGATTTGTATGCATTATGTTATGCATAAATAAAAAAGTGTGATGAGCTCCCGTGACAGCAGTCACGAAAAACTGTGTTCATCGCTATTTATCAGAACATAACTCTGTATTTTTTCTCTTATTTGACCGGTTGTGATGTTATCAGCTGGTTTGTCAGGTAATTCCCGCTGCGCAGCCGCAGCAGGAATTCTGCCGCAGGATCAGCCTTCAATATCCAGTCGTTTTGACTGCCATTTTTTCGAGCGCCAGCGCCATGTATTCACAAGCCCGCGCAGCCACTCATCACACAGAAAACCAATCCAGATCCCCAGTATTCCCATCTCCAGTTTGATTCCCAGCACATAGCCGACCGGCAGCGCCACACACCACATAAAGAACAGGGCAGTACAAAGCGGGAAACGGGCGTCACCGGCGGCACGCAGGGCGTTTACCATCACAATATTCAGCGTGCGTCCCGGCTCGAGGAAAACCGACAGCAGGAACAGCGGCAGCAGCAGTTTTATCACCGCCTGATCGTCACTCAGCCCGTAAGCGAGGTGGTCGCGGAACAGCCAGAACAGGAAGACAATCGGGATGGTGCTGAAAAAGCCGGTTTTCAGGCTTTTCATGCCGCGCTGATAGGCATCCTCAAAGCGTTTTGCCCCGACCAGATGCCCGACCAGGATTTCATTCCCGATACTGATGGTTATCCCGAACAGCATAATAAACAGTGATAACTGGAAGTAGATGGTCTGCGCCGCCAGCGCGGTCTCGCCCATCAGCCCGATAAAGGCAATCGCAACCATATAATGCAGCATCCAGACCAGGTTCTCCCCGGCAGACGGCAGACCGACATGCAGGATCTGCTTCAGCATATTTTTGGACCAGTGAAACAGCATGCGCGGCACGAATTTAATCCGCAGACCGTAAAAGAGCAGGCCGCACAGCAGCGCCACGGCGATCAGGCGTCCGGCCACGGTGGACCAGGCGACACCGACCAGCCCGTATTGCGGCAGCCCGAACAGGCCGTACAGCACAATGCAGTTACCGACGACAGTTACCACGTTGGCGACCAGCGTGACATACATTGCCGGTTTGGCTCTGCCGTAGACGCGCAGACAGGCCGCCAGAATGATGGTCACCGCTTCCGGAATTAAACAGATCCCCAGAATATGCAGATAATTAAAGGCATCTTCCATCAGATGTTCCGGGGTATTCATCAGTTCCAGAATTTTATAACCGAAAATAATGGTAAACCCGGCGGACAGTAATCCCAGCAGCAGGTTAAACGCGATGGAAATATGAATGGCCTGACTGGCCTTATCCCGTCTGCCCGCGCCGATATACTGGGCGATGACCACACTGCACCCGACACTGATAAAGTTAAAAATCGTGATAAACAGGTCAAACGCCTGGTTGCCGACCGCCATGGCCGCCAGATATTTTGACGACACATGGCTGACCATCCAGGTATTAATCAGGAAGGTGGAAAAGTGTAATAACAGGTCGATAAAAATCGGCCAGCTTAAAGAAAAGAGCCCGCGCTCTGTCACATCAGACTGATGCATGACGACCTTCTGTAAAGAGTGTGATTTTTGTTCCGGGATGGATACAGGGAGCCGGATTCTACCAGGATAATATTACTGAGAATAGTGAAAGGTGAAAAATAAAACATTTTTTTCATAACTAATTAAGAAATCAATGTTTCCTTTCGTAAATAAGTATGATTTCCTTGTCTGACGAATCAATGATGACAGAGAGAATTCCGTGAAAAAAATACGAGCCGCCGTCGTTGGTTACGGCAATATCGGACAGTATGCGATTGAGGCACTGGAAGCTGCCGCTGATTTTGAGATTGCAGGGATTGTGCGCCGCAACCCGTCTGCTGCGGATACGGATTCTGTGTATCCGGTGGTGGCGGATATCCGTGAACTGGGCAAGGTAGATGTGGCACTGCTGTGCTCGCCGACCCGCGCTATCCGTGCGGTGGCCTCAGAGATCCTCGCACTGGGGATTAATACCGTGGACAGTTTTGATGTTCACAGTGAAATAGTCGCGCTGAAAGCGCACCTTGACCCGATTGCCCGCGCCGGTGAGTGTACTGCCATCATCTCCGCAGGCTGGGATCCGGGTTCCGACTCCATTATCCGCACGCTGATGCAGGCAATGGCACCGAAAGGGCTGACGTACACCAACTTCGGGCCGGGGATGAGTATGGGCCACAGTGTTGCCGCCAAAGCAATTCCCGGTGTGAAAGATGCACTCTCTATGACCATTCCGCTGGGTACCGGTGTTCACCGCCGCATGGTCTATGTTGAGATTGAACCGGGGTATGATATTGAGTCCGTGACCACCGCACTGAAAGCCGACAGCTATTTTGCTTCCGATGAGACGCATGTCCGTCAGGTGGACAGTGTGGATGCCCTGAAAGATGTGGGACACGGTGTCTCCATGACCCACAAAGGCGTGTCCGGTAAAACCCATAACCAGCTGTTTGAATACAGCATGCGCATCAACAACCCGGCGCTGACCTCCCAGTTTATGGTGTCTGCGGCACGGGCGGCCTGCCGTCAGCAGCCGGGCGCATACAGTGTGATTGAAATCCCGCCGGTGAATTTCCTGGCCGGTGATGTTAATAGCTGGATCAGTAAACTGGTGTAGTGATATTTCAGTCACAAAACAGAAATATTTGCGGTGGCAGTTCGTTCCCTGGGGGGGACGCAGGGGTTGTTTGATTATCTGGCTGATCCCGGGCTTCGGGGTACTGAACGCGGTGGTACATATTTTATCGGGTTTCAGCCTGTTGCCGGTTTACCGGTAAGCGATGACTTAAGCGGCAGGATTGTTGAGATTAATGATCCTGTCCGCTGACTCAATCGTCGATTCGCGGTGCGCAATAATAATCCGCGTGATCGGTAACTGGCGGATCGCCTGATTGACGTAAGATTCGCTCTCTTTATCCAGTGCGCTGGTGGCCTCGTCCATAAACAGGATCCGGGGTCTGCGGTACAGCGCACGGGCGATAAATATCCGCTGTTTCTGCCCGCCGGACAGCCCTTCGCCCAACTCGCCGATCAGTGTTTCATAGCCCATCGGCATCGATATAATCACGTCATGAATATAACTGGCCTGCGCACAGGCGATCATCAGCTGTTCGTCGGGATTTTCGGTGAACCCGCAGATATTTTCGCGGATCGAGCCGGAAAACAGTTTGTCATCCTGCATCACGCAGGCGATCATTTTATGGTAGTTATTCACGCCGAGCTGGCGGATATCAATGTTATCAATAAATACTTTGCCGTCTGACGGCTCAAACAGCCCGCACAGCACTTTCATCAGCGTGGTTTTTCCCGAGCCGGACGGCCCGGTGATGGCCACGCTTTCGCCGGGGGCGACCGACAGATTAATATCGCGGAAGATCGGCGCAGACTGGCTGTCGTAGCTGTACGCCAGATTGCGGGTTTCCAGCCCGGCGGCCTGCATCTGCGGCTCGTACGGTACATCCGGCTTTTTATTTTCCTGTTCGTTGAGGGCGATATCGGAAATACGTTCGTTATGCAGGCTCATGATGCGCAGTTGCAGCAGGAACTCAATGATGGAGGCCGCGCGGTCAGAAAACTGCTCACGGTAGGCGCTGAACGCGACAAACATCCCGAGGGTCATGGCGTTGTTGATGACCATCGTCGCGCCGATCCACAGGATGACAATCTGGTCGCAGGCCATGATAAAAGTATTCACCCCGCCGAACATCAGATTCATTTTAGTCAGGCGGATGCCGGTATTGATCGAATCGACTTTCAGATTCAGCCAGTGATTCCCCCGGCGTTCGCTCATACCCTGGGTTTTCACCGTGGTGATACCGTAGAGGGATTCCATAAAATACGACCCGGCGCGTGCTTCTTTGATCAGTGATTCCTCCGACAGCTGACGGTAATAACGGTAGGTCGCCAGCCGCAGCCCGATATACACGGCGGTAAACCCGAGCACAATCCAGGTGAGATGGCCGCCGTAGAGGATCATCATGATAAACACACCGACCAGCATGATACCGTCCATGATCGCCCCGACCACGCTGGTGGTAAAGGTGGTGCGCAGAATATCCAGCGAGCCGAAACGGGACTGAATATCCCCGAGTTTACGCCGCTCAAAATAGCTGAGCGGCAGCCGCAGCAGATGAGCGAATAATCCGGATTGCCACTGGACGTTGATCAGGGTTTCCATCACCAGACTCGCCCAGGCGCGGCACATACTGACCGCCGCTTTCAGCAGAATAAAGAACAGCAGCCCGACACAAATCAGGGACAATAACCCCTGATCACCGGCAGGAATAGCGTGATCCATCACCAGCTGTGTGCCGACCGGCATAATCAGGCCGATGGCTTCAATCACCACGGAGAAGGCGAAGATTTTCAGCAGCGCTTTTTTCAGCCCGTGAATATTACCGATAAGCTTACGCAGACTGAGTTTTTTCACCACCTCCTGCTTTGTGAAGGTGCTGCCGGGCCAGGCTTCCAGCGCCACGCCGGTAAAATTGCGCGACATCTCCTCAATACCGACCACCCGGCGGCCATACGCCGGGTCATGCAGGATAAATTTGTTGCCGCTGATTTTCACCAGTACCAGAAAGTGATTGAAATCCCAGTGCAAAATACACGGCAGGCGCAGATTCTGCAGGTCATCCATATCCAGTGACAGGGCGCGGGTGGTCATGCCCAGTTCGGCTGCCATGCCGGTCAGTCCGGCCAGGGTCGCGCCGCGGGCCGAGAGATTGAACTGATGACGCAGGGAAATCAGATCGATACTTTTACCGTAATGCGCGGAGATCATCGCAAGGCTGGCAAGACCGCACTCGGATGACTCCGTCTGATGAATAACCGGAATGCGCTGACGCAGACGGAGATCGAGTTTTTCCAGCAGGTTTTTCAGGGATAAACGGCGCATGCAGCCTCCCGGTCAGATAACAGCGTCCGTTCTGTCATGGTGTGTCTGCTCCTGTGGTGCCGAATACGCCCAGTGAAGTGGCTGCCGGTGTCGTGTCTTTATTGCGATCCGGCTGCGGGATCTCAGCCGCTGTGGCCGGTTTTTCTGTTTCCCCGGTGAATGCCACCGGCCCGGAGGCGCTCTGTTTCATGTCATAGAACGGCGATACCATCCACTGATAGATTTTGCGTTTTTCCAGAAACAGGGTGGTATTGGCTTTCATGCCGTTTTGCAGACTGAGCCCGCGGCCGTCATAGGTGATCATCTGTTTTTCCGGGCGTACAATGACTTTGTAATAGGGGATGGATTGCGGCATCTGACTGACTTTCGGCGCGCCGGCATAGGTCATCATTTCCTGTGCCGAGGCGGGGGTTTTGGAAATCACCTGAATGGTGGCGGCAAACTGGCCGAATTTTTCCGCCGGGAAGGCTTCATAACGGATATTCACCGCATCACCGACATTCAGATAAGGCAGCGCATCATTGGGCACCCAGAGCACCAGCCAGTACTGACGGATATTTTCCGGCAGGATCTGCAGCAGGGTATCGCCGGGGTTGACCATCTGACCGACGGTTACGCCGAGAGAATCCACCCGGCCGTCTGTCAGGGCGCGGATGATAATCTCGCCACCGACATCCGTATTGACCATCTCTTTCTGCAACTCATAGCGCTGCAGTTCCATCTGATAAATCCGGTTATCAAATTCTGCGGCCTGAGTCAGGATCTGGCTCTCCAGCGCGGTAATCTGCAGCGCATTCTGCTCATTTTGTCCGCTTAAGTTCAGCAGGCTGTTCTGCTGGGAATAATAAGTCACTACCTGATTAAGTAGCTGATCTTTATTAATTAATCCCTGTTTCTGATAACCCCGGTAACTCTCCATATTTTGTTTCATAATGGCGATCCCTTCTTCGGCACGTTTTACAATGCCTTCCGAGCGCTTATAGGCATCGATATAAAGGGATTTTTGTTTTTCGAGGGCATCGAGGGTATCGCGCTTATTATCCTCGAGGCGGGAAATCATACTATCAATACGCAAAAGCTGATTTTCAATTTCACGGCGCTGATTATCACTCACCACGCCGCTGGAGGTTGTTTTGCTGACATCAATAACATAGATCGGGTCGCCTTTTTTAATATGCTGGCCTTCACGGACATATTGTTTCGTGACAAATCCCTGGGCATTTGCATAAATCGTCACCGCGCGCGGGAATGTGGTGACTTCACCCGTGGCAGTGACCTGCCGGGTGTAAGATCCGAAAATAATAAAAATAAGAAAAACGATCAGGAATACGGAACATGCCGTCATAATTATCCATAACGGAACTCCGGGAAGTAATAATGCTTTGCCCCGCCATTTCATTTTTCTGTTATCGAGCGCTTCCTGCCGGAACAATATGGACTCCAATCCTTCATCATACGGAGAATAAATAAAATTACTGAGGTATGTTTTTGTTCAGACAGCAATTCTAATCGCAGCGGTTTTTTTATCGTATCCGAATTTATACCTATTTATTCCTAATAAGCAGAGTAAGAAGGGGGTTACCGGTTATTATCAGAATTTTCGCAATGAATGTATTTTTGACATTATTTTTACTTTTAAGTAAAGGTGTATTTTAATATTGTGAGTATAAAACAAGCAAAATAAGATAACATATTGTCATTACTACTTATTATTTTCGAAACTTTTTGTGTGAACAAAAGGGAGTGAGTTATCTTATTCTTCGTAAAAATACATAAAGGTGAATATTGAAAAACTCGAAAAAATTAATGAATGCACTTTTTTTTAAAATACAAATAGGTATATACTCAGCAACAATTACAGGAATGCAGGTTAATTTTCTGTAATCAAAACTGTTCTTTTCAATCATGAAAAAAGCAGTAAAGGACAACATTCCCTTCGGAAATATAAAGGAATAAACAATGAAAGAATTAACAGTTCAGGAAATGAATGAAGTTAATGGTGGTTTATTAGGCCTGGGTCTGGTATTCGGTGGTATTGGTGCTGCAATGGGGACAACTATCGGCGGTATCGTTGATGCAGGTTGTGCTGCCGGCGGTTATCAGACTAATTTTAAAGCATCCGGCGCAATGCTGGGTGGCGGTATCGGTGCGGCTGTCGGCCTGAGCCCGATCCTGGCAACAGCGGGTATCGGTTTTGGCGTGACCAGCATTGTTGATAATGCCAAAAGCATTAAAGCACAGAAAGGCCGTGCATAATTAAATTCAGTATTATTATGGATGTTAAAAGGGATATTTACCCGTAATAAATCTGAATCTTATTGTATATCAATCCGCTGACTCATGAGGGCGGATTTTTGATGTTAAAAAAATGCCTGCAACAGAGATTGCAGGCACCCGGTGTTGACTTAAAAAATAAATAATTTAATTATCTTGTTATATTTTTAAACGCTTCGGTGGTGGCTTTTAATGCCACTTCTGTCGGTAAACGCTCCATGGAACTGGCCCCGTAAAAACCGTGGCAGTCCGGGCAGCGATCTAAAATGTATTGTGCATCTTCCGGGGTCGCGATAGGGCCGCCGTGACACAATACAATAATGTCCGGACGGATGGCTTTAGCCGCTTTCGCCCAGTCATTGATCATCTCAACACAGTCATCCAGCGTGGTGGCGGTTTCCGCCCCGATATTACCGCCGGTGGTCAGGCCCATATGCGGCACGAGGATATCCGCACCGGCTTCGGTCATGGCAATAGCATCTTCACGGCTGAAAACATACGGTGTGGTCAGCAGATCTTTTTCACGTGCCTTGCGGATCATCTCGACTTCCAGCGCATAACCCATGCCGGTTTCTTCCAGATTGGCACGGAATTTACCGTCGATCAGACCGACCGTCGGGAAGTTCTGCACGCCGGAAAATCCGGTGGCTTTGATATCGTCGAGGAATTTATCAAACTGACAGAACGGATCGGTGCCGTTAACACCCGCCAAAACCGGCGTATGTTTCACGACCGGCAGCACTTCTTTTGCCATATCCATGACGATTTCATTGGCATTACCGTAAGCCAGCAGACCGGCCAGCGAGCCGCGTCCTGCCATGCGGTAACGGCCGGAGTTATAGATAACGATGAGATCGATACCGCCGGCTTCCTCACATTTTGCTGACAGACCGGTACCGGCACCGCCGCCGATAATCGGCTCACCACGTGAAATCATGTCATTGAATTTTTTCAGTAATGCGTCACGGGAAAGTGGCATCTTGTGTCTCCTTATTTCGCCCGTAATTGCTGGTGTTGGTTAATGACAAAACGGGTAAATTCCGGGTCATTAATGTGATACGGGCATTTGCGTAAAATACGTTTTTCTGTTTGTTTATAATAAGTTTCGAACGCCTCAATAAAGGCGCGGTCCGCTTCCGGCGACCAGAACGGCATACCTTCAGCATCGAGGGCGGAAAAACCGCCTTCCGGAATGATAAAAATAACATCACCGTGACACTGGTTGAGTTTTTCCGCAATCCAGCGTCCCATCTGTGCATTTTCTTCCGGGGTAGTCCGCATCAGGGTGACCTGGGCGTTGTGGTGATAAAACTGACGATCGGCGTATTTTTCCGGTACGGTGGACGGGCGGCCGAAATTGACCATATCCAGAGCACCGCAGGAGCCGATATACGGCGTCTGTGAACGGGCAATAGCACCGAAACGGTCTTCATCACAGGCGAGAACGCCGCCGAAAAGATAATCACACACTTCCGTGGTGGTCAGGTCAAGGATACTGTCGAACAGATGGTCATCCGCCAGTTTTTCCATGGCTTTACCGCCGCTGCCGGTCGCGTGAAAGACCAGACAATCGTAATCCGCTTCCAGCTCTTTGCTGATTTGCTGGATACACGGTGTGGTGACACCGAACATGGTCAGGGCAATAGCCGGTTTATCAGTCACCTGCTCTTCCTGACAGAAGTAAACCGCCCCGGCAATCTGGTTAGCCGCATTACGGAGAACTTTACGTGAAATTCGGTTCAGGCCGGAGACATCAGTGACAGAGTAGAGCATGGCAATATCGCTTGCGCCGATATAGCCGGAAATATCACCGGAGGCCATGGTGGAAACCATGAGTTTGGGGATGCCGACAGGCAGGGATTGCATTGCTGGTGTAATCAGTGCCGTTCCACCGGATCCGCCTAAACCGAGAAGTGCTGCAATATCATTTTGTTTTGCAAGGAAACGTTCAAAGGCGACAGCCATTGCCGCGATAGCACGACCGCGGTCGCCGCAGAAAACCGCGCTTTCGCCGTCAGGGTGACAGGCGGCAACATCACGGGCGCAGACATCCGCTTCCCGGGCCAGCTGGCCGGGTTTTGTGGTTAAATCCACTGTTTTTACCGTGAGGCCGGTGCGCTGAATCAGCTCACTGACATAAAAAATCTCATCACTTTTGGTATCGAGCGTTGTGGCGATATAGACAGCGCCTTTATTGCTGTTCATGGTTAACCTCAAAGGGATATCGGATATCTGATAACGCATCATAACCAGAATGAGACTGTAGTATCATTTTGTTTGACGGATTTTGAGACATGCATCTCAATTTGTCTATCTTTAAATCAGTTTTTTGATAAAAAAACACCATAAGGGTGTTGCAGGCGGGGATGTTGTGTAAGATAGCCGCGCGAAATTCACCGAAAATTGTTAAAGGAAATCAGTTATGGCCTGTACTGATGATGGGGCACCTTACTCCGGCACACGGAAGCGGACATTTAATCTGCTGGTCAATACCGCGCTGGCCCTGTTTGAGCAGGGTGCAATGCCCTCAGTCTCTGAGCTGGCAGCAGAAGCCGGCGTGTCACGGGCAACGGCTTACCGCTATTTTCCGACACAAAGTGATTTAATCGCCGCCACCGTGGATGCCAGTCTCGGCCCGATTCTGACCTGGCGCTCTGACAGCCCGGAAACCCGCGACCGGATGGAACAATTACTGGCTTTCGCGTATCCGCAGATGTTCCGCCACGAAGGCGCACTGCGTGCGGCACTGTATGTGTCGTTGCAGCAGTGGGCGCAGGATCGCTCGGCATCGGCCAAATCCCAGATTAATGAAGAGAAAAAACTGGTCAGAGGGCACCGTAAGGCGATTCTGGCGAATGTTACCGAGCCGCTGAAGGCGCATGTCGATCAGGAAACACTGGATAAAGTGATCCGCGCGTTCTCGCTGGTGTACGGCTCGGAAGTGTTCCTGGTGATGAAAGATATCTGGAAAATGAATGACGGTGAAGTCATTGATATTACACAGTGGATGGCAAAAGCGATTCTGAATCAGGCCATGGCGGACAGCCTTGAACACGATGAACAGCCGTAATCACGGCTGTTTTCTTATCTGCCATGCACCACACCGATTTCCGCTTCTGATGGCGAGAAAGTTACCCGCATAATTATATCCCCTGTAATTAATTGATTCCGGTGATAGACTGATTTCCTGTTCCGGCAACCGGCTGACATTATAACAATATGAATATTATCAAAACAGCAGCGGGGATTTCGGCCTGTTTCGCTGCCGGATTATTGCTGGCGTACCTGAACGTGCCGATGGCGCTGATGTTCGGTCCCATTATTCTGATTATTATTGCGCACCGTTTCACCATTTCGCTCACTATTCCGAAGGGAACATTAACCTTTGTTCAGATGGTGCTCGGAACATCCGTCGGGCTGATGTTTACCCGTGTCGATCTCAGCCAGTTTGATCATCTTCTGCTGATTATGCTCACCATGGTGTCGTGTCTCGCGGTGCAGTTTACCGTCAGTTTCCTCTGGTTCCGCAAACGGGTGGGGTGGTCAGTTCAGGAATCTCTGCTGGGTGCGGTGCCCGGGGCAATGGCGGCGATTCTGGCGCTGATGGACCACACCGGTACACCGCCGCAGAAGGTGGTGATTTCCCATACTATCCGCCTGATCATTCTGATTATGCTGGCGGGAGTGGTGGTCGGCAGTGATCATCCTGTCCCGTCGCCTGCTGATATTCCGCCGCAGAGCCTGGTGTCCGTACTGTGGCTGCTGGTGATTGCGGTGTGCGGGTATTTATCCGGCAAAGCGCTGGAAAAAATCAATGTTCCGGCACCGTTTATGCTGACATCACTGGGCACGGCGATTGCTGTTCAGAGCGTGGTGAGTACTTACATTGTTTTTCCGCTGCCGCTGAATGATATCAGTATGACGCTGATCGGCATGTATATCGGGAGCTATTTTGTCCTGTTTCCGCTGAGGTCACTGCTGCGCAATATGGTGACTTCCGCGCAGGTGGTACTGATCAATATTGTGCTGACTGCACTGATTGCATTCGGAGCATCTCACCTGACCGGCTTCTCCTTCCCGATGTTGCTGCTTTCCTGGGCGCCGGGCAGCATGGAAGCGATGACATTCGCTGCAATTGCCATGGGGATAGATGCGGGTTTTGTTATGCTCAACCATATTCTCCGCATGCTGATTATTCAGAGCGTGCCGTCGGTGGTGCTGTATATTCAGGAACGGCGGAGTAAATAATTAAGCGTAGTAAGTAATTACTCCGCTTTTTTCACCGTCAGCCGCAGGGAATAGACCGGATCAGAACTTCCGCACATGGTGCGGTAGGCTGCACCTTTGATGTTTATCCGGACGTTGCCGCGCCCCGGCGGCGTTCCCTGCAAACGGGCGGCGATCAGCGGGCGTTCATCTGCTTTCATCACCTGTGTCTGCCACTCCTCTTCGGTGATCAGCGGGAGCCATTCCCCGGCCTCATTTTTTGACATCAGTGTGACGGTCATCCAGTCCGGTTTCTCACTGACATAAAACGGGATCATCCCGGTATGCCGGGCGATTTCCGCAGTCTGATCATACGGCTGATCTGTCACGCCATCCGGCAGCGCGATTTTTGTCACTGATTCTGACGGCGTAAACAGGGTCATACTGCCGCACATGGCACCATAAAATACCCCGCAACCGCTTAACATCCCGCACAGCAGCAGTACAGAGAGCCCTCTGAGAAAGGTATGGGACAGTCGCATTATGATTTCTTCCCTGATATTCATATAAAAAACGCATCAGGCAGTATAAAAAAAGATGACAGAAAAAACTGTGCCCGGTGTCTGTCCGTACAGAAAATCACACAATATGTACTGGTTAATACGAATTACTCTTGTTACACTTTTTCAAAGTGTACTAATTAGTACATTTTTATGGGTGTCTGTTAACCGTGTGAGGAGTAATAATCAAATGACAGAAAAAGCGCAGGATCCGTCAAGACGATCTTTCCTGAAAAATGCCGGTCTCGGCACAATGGGGCTGGCGGCCGGTGCGCTCGGCAGCCATTCCGCATTAGCAGGCGGAAGCGCTGTGCTGGCGGGGGACAATGATAAAAATAAACGCTATATCAAAACAGATAAACAAAACAAACTG
The DNA here is from genome assembly GCF_043105645.1 of Morganella sp. TYF_1. Lineage (NCBI taxonomy): Bacteria > Pseudomonadati > Pseudomonadota > Gammaproteobacteria > Enterobacterales > Morganellaceae > Morganella > Morganella sp. TYF_1. The sequence continues at coordinate 26,551 of NZ_JBICLU010000012.1, forward strand.
ATTTATAACGGTTATCTGATCACCATGGATGAAAAATATGGTGATATTGCTGACGGGGCGGTACTGATTGACGGCGATAAAATTGTCGATATCGGCCCGGTGTCCAAATTCGCCGGGGTGGATGCGGAACTGATTGATGCAGACGGCGGTATTATTTTGCCGGGGATTATCGACAGTCACCGTCATACCTGGATGTCACTGCTGCGCGGGATTTCTGCGGATATGTCACTGGCCGGCTTCCTCGGGTCCACGTTCTACGGCATCGGTTCAGTCATGGAGCCGGACGATATCCGCATGGCCGCGCTGGTGGGATCGGTTGAGGCACTGAATGCCGGGGTGACCACCATTCTTGACTGTTGTGATTGTGTTAACTCACCGGATCATGCCCCGGCAGCGATTGAATCCCTGCGTGCTTCCGGTATCCGCAGTATCTATGCCTACGGTATGCAGGCATATGATTATAAAGGCAGCAACCGCTTCCGCAGCCATCAGCAGCGTCTGGATGTGATGAAAAATATTCATCAGCACTATTACGGCTACAGCAACCGTAGTCTGAATCAGATGGGGGTTCTGCTGAGCGATTTCGGCACCATTCCGTTTGCCGATACCGCAAAAGAGATTGAGCTGGCGAATAAGCTGGGCATTTTTGTCGCATCCCATACCGGGGCGGCAGAAAAATCTATTCTGCTGAAAGGGCTGCATGAGCTGAAACACAATAATCTGCTTAAGCCCGGTCATCTCCATATCCACTGTACGTCACTGGACAACAGCGAGTGGAAGATCCTGAAAGAGACCGGCGGTAAAGTCTCTATCGCGCCGGAAACCGAAATGCAGATGGGGATGGGACGTCCGCCGTTCCGCGCCAGTCTTGATCACGGCTTTAAACCGGGTCTGAGCAGCGACATAGTGTGTGTCGGCTCCGGTGACCTGTTCTCACAGATGCGTCTGGGTCTTCAGTTCCAGCGCTGTATGGACAACGAAGCAGAAGCAAACCGCACCGGTAAAACCACCACCAAAATTGACCTGAGTGTGCGTGATGCGCTGACCTGGGCAACACACGGCAGTGCGGAAGCAATGGGGATGGAGAAAGAGATCGGCTCCATCAGCAAAGGTAAAAAAGCGGATATTATTATCGTTTCCCAGAAAGAAGCCTTTGTGCCGTCCAGTTATCCGGCGGGTTCAGTCGTATTGCAAACCACCGCGTCCGGGGTGGATACCGTTATCGTCAACGGGGATGTGAAAAAACGTTTTGGTCAGCTGACACAACAGAATACCGATAAAATCCGTTCTGATGCGACAGAAGCACTGCACCGTATTCAGAAAGCGGCGAAAAAGCTGCCGAAGCAGACCGCAGAGGAGGTGGCAACCTTCTTTGATGCTGCTCAGGAGCAGGCGCGTGAGAATTTCTCAGCCGGTTACCGCTATAAAAAATAATTGACCGTGCCGTGTGAGCAGCACAAAAAAACCGCTTCCGGGAGGAAGCGGTTTTGCATTCAGGGGAAAATTACTGCTCTTCCGGCAGAATAAACATGCCGTAAGGGTGGATTTGCAGGAACAGACTGTCACCGACAGACGGCTGCAATTGTGTGGCGTTAATCTGCAACAGTATAGATTGTCCGTGCCAATCGACGGTCACTTCATACTGCGGTCCCATATAGGCCACATGAGACACGGTACAGCGCTGGCTCTCATCACCCTCCAAACTCAGGGTAATGGCTTCCGGACGCACACCGACGGTGACACTGCTTTTGTCCGTGATGAACTGCGGCGGACGCGGCAGGCGGTAGCTGAAAATCTCAACGGCGTCACCGGTCAGTGTCGCCGGGAAGATATTGGCATCACCCATAAAGCTCGCCATAAACTTCGAGGCAGGCTGTCGATACAGTTCCTGCGGCGATCCCAGCTGCATGATTTTCCCTTTATTCATCACCAGCACCATATCCGAGACTGCAAAGGCCTCGCTCTGATCGTGGGTCACATACAGGGAGGTGATATTAAACTGCTGCTGCAATTCACGGATTTTTTCCCGCATGCTGCGGCGCAGGTTGGCATCGAGGTTACTCAGCGGCTCATCAAATAACAGCACTTTCGGTTTGAGGATCAGCGCACGGGCCAGCGCAACACGCTGCTGCTGCCCGCCGGAGATCTGATCGACAAAGCGATCCGCGAATCCGGCCAGATCCACCAGCTCCAGGGCTTCCTCCACCCGCTCTTTCACTTCCGCTTTCGGGCGGCCCAGCATTTTCAGCCCGTAACCAACGTTATCGCCGAGGGACATATGCGGGAACAGCGCGTAAGACTGGAACACCATACAAATATCACGCTGCTGGATGGAACGGTCTGTGACATCCTCGCCATCGATGAACATTTTGCCTTCGGTCGGTTTTTCCAGCCCCGCCACCAGACGCAGCACGGTGGTTTTTCCGCAGCCGGACGGGCCGAGCAGGGTGACCATGCTGCCCGCCGGAATAGAAAGACTTAAATCGTCGATGACCGTGTTGGTGCCAAAGCGTTTAGTCACATTTTTTAATTCAACAAAACTTTGTTGTGTCATGTCGGTTACTCCATGATTACTGTGCATTTTTGGCTTTGGAACGTGAAACACGGGCTTCGCCAATCAAAAAGTCGAACAGGAAAATAATCGCCAGCATCACGACGATCAGGATTGAGCCATAGGCAATCGCCACACCGTATTCGCCGTCTTCCACGCGGTTCAAAATATAGGCGGTTGCCACACGGGTGTCCGGTGTCACGAGGAACACAATGGCACTGACCGTGGTGATGGCGCGGACAAAGCTGTAAATCAGCGCAGACAGGATCGCCGGACGCAGCAGCGGCAGCAGGATGTGGAAGATGGTCCGCATCGAACCGGCCCGCAGGCTGAGTGACGCCTCATCCAGGGATTTGTCGATTTGCCCCAGACCGGCGATACCGGCGCGGATCCCGACCGGCACATTTCGCATTGTCATGGAGATAATCACGATTGCCGCCGTCCCGGTTAAATAGAACGGGGAATCGTTAAAGGCGAGGATATAAGACACACCCGCCACCGTACCCGGCACTGCGAAGCAGAGCATCGTGGTAAATTCGATGGTCTTTTTGCCGCGGAATTCCTGGCGCACCACAATGTAGGCGATCAGCAGGCCGAGCACGGCGGTGATTGGTGCGGCGATCCCGGCGTAGAGCAGGGTGTCGAGCAGTGAAGGCCATGCGCCGTCATTCATGCCCTGACCGAACAGCTTGATAAAGTTATCCAGGGTTAAGGTGTAATCCACGCCCCAGTTCACGGTAAAGCTGCCGTAGAAAATGCTGCCGTACAGCACCAGGTTGAAGACAACCCAGATAGCGAGGAACGTGGTGACAAACGCAACCAGCGCGGCAGGCAGCGGCTGCACATCCCCGCGGTACGATTTACCGGACACCGTGACATAAGAGCGTTTGCCGATCCACATATACTGCACGCAAAAGACCAGCAGTGAGAAGACCAGCAGAGAAGCACCGAGGGTACTGGCGGCCTGATAATCAAGCTGGGAACCGGTGATATAGAAATAGATCTGGGTGGCGAGCACGTCAAAGTTACCGCCGAGAACCAGCGGGTTACTGAAGTCTGCCAGCGACTGCACAATCACAATCAGGAAGGCATTAGCCAGCGCCGGTTTCAGCAGAGGCATAAAGACGTTGAAGAACGTCTGAAAACGGTTGGCGCGCAGGGTGTAAGACGCTTCTTCCAGTGACGGGTGAATGGTTTTGATGGCACCGTCGAGGATCATAAAGGACATCGGCGTAAAGGCGAGCACCTGAGCCAGCCAGATCCCGGTGAAACCGTACAGCCAGTTGGTGTTTTCCAACCCCGCATAAGTGGCGAGGAATTCGGTCACATAACCGGAACGTCCCATCATCAGGGTGACACCGAGGCCGACAATAAACGGTGGGGTGACAATCGGCAGGATGGAGAACACGCGACCGATAATTGCCGAGCGTTTTGCGATACGGCTGGTATAAATCGCCAGAATCAATCCGAAGAAGGTACAGCCCGCCCCGACCGCCAGTGAGAGCATCACGGAGTTCCAGATGACCTGCACAATATGGGACTGTGTGAGAATCGATACAAACGCGAACGGCGCGAAATCGCCGTTATTGTCGGTGAACATCGGGATAAAAATCGCGACACTCGGGAATACGATAAACAACGCAATCAGGCCGACCACCGCAATCAGCGAGCCGATAACAAACTGGTCACCGCCCAGCCATTCCAGGCGCTTGAGGGCGAGGGTCATGATCATGCCGAGCGAGATAAACAGCACGATAGCGGAATAACCCAGGCCTTTTCCTTCCCATACGGCGCTGACAACCGCCACCACTGCCGTCAGAACGGCGATCCCGATATCGGTATAGTGACGTCCCCGCTGGTCGCGGGATGCCGGTGTCAGCGAACGGAAAAACAGCACTGACGGCAGCAGATACCAGAGCCAGCTGACATTCAGCCCGTGCCAGCCGTAAGCGGCAAGAATTTCATCTGGTGTGGAGTCGGTTAAACCATAATCCAGGCTCCAGGACGGCAGAAGGGCAAAGCCCAGCCACGCGATCAGCAGCCATAAGAAGATGGAATCCCGTCCCTGTTTTGAAGGCAGAGTCAGGGTTTCAGACATTAAAGAATCTCCCTTGCCTGTTCTCACTCAACTGAATGAGACAAGACAATATAATTATTATAATAAAAACAAAACCGCGCGGCAGAACACCGCGCGGCAGACAACATTACTTACTCATTTTGACTTCGGTGACCCACTTGTTGATCAGATTCTTACGGGTTTCTGCATCGCCGTATTTATCCATATCGTAGTTGATCAGTTTCAGATCAGAGAGTTTCAGTGACATTGGTGAGGATTCAGCCGTGGTATTAGTCAGGATCTGGTAAGATTTACCCTCTTTCCAGCTGATTTCCTGGGCTTCTTTGGAAAGCACGAAATCAACGAACAGTTTGGCGTTGTCCATGTTACGGGCATTTTTCAGGATACTGATACCGCCGATTTCATAACCGGTGCCTTCACACGGGGAAATTAACTCCAGTGGTGCGCCGTTTTCCACTTCCAGGGAATAGTCGTGCAGGAAGCCGATACCGATAGCGGATTCACCACGGGCGGCGTTACGCGCCGGGGCAATACCGGATTTGGTGTACTGGGAGATATTGCTGTTGAGTTTTTTCAGGTAATCGAATGCCTGATCGGTGCCCCACAGCTGGTCAAATGTCGCCAGTGCGGTGTAAGCCGTACCGGAGCTCTGCGGGTCAGCAATCTGGATTTCGCCTTTGTATTCCGGCTTGGTCAGATCTTTCCAGCAGGTCGGGATTGGCAGGCCTTTTTCTTTCAGACGATCTTTGTTCACACCGAAACCTAAGATGCCGACATAAACCGCAGAGGAGTAGTTACCTTTGCGTTTGGCCGGATCACGGAACTGCGGCATGATCTGATCTAAATTCGGGGATTTGTACGCTTCCAGCAGATCCATCTCACCCGCCTGTGAGTGCGGATCTAATGTGCCGCCGTACCAGACATCAGCCTGCGGGTTGCGTTTTTCCGCTTCGATTTTGGCCAGGGTGCTGCCGGAACCGTTACGGACAAACGTGGTTTTCACATCGTATTTTTTGGCGAAAGCTTGTGTTTCAGCTTCACACATGGCGTTGGTCGCACTGCAGTAAACCACCAGACGACCGGCGGCATTTGCAGAGGTGGTAACAGCAGCCAGGGATAAACCGGCGGCAGCGAGAGCAGAGAGGGTCTTGAGTTTCATTATCAGTTCTTTCCTTATTATAGGGTTCTGTCATCGGAGAGTGAAACAGAGCCTGCCAGATGTTCCCGCTTGCTGACATTGGCTATCAGCAGCGGCATCAGCAGTAATCCCGTCAGTGCCGCAGCACTGGTCAGCAGGGTAAACATGCCCTGCCAGCCGTAATGTGCCATGACCTGCGCGAGCGGCCACCCGGCCATTGCCGCCCCTAAGTAGGCGTAAAGACCGAGGTAACCCGTTACCGTACCGGCGGCTTTTTTATGGCAATATTCTGTCGCCGCCAGTCCGATTAACATTTGCGGCCCGAATACAAAAAAGCCGGTACTGAAGAAACACGCCGCCAGCAGTCCGTAGTGATGAATCGGTATTAACCACAGGGCGCTGACAGCAATAAACAGGCCGAGGGAAAACAGCAGAATCATCGGGGCGCGCTGACCACGGAATAAAATATCCGATCCCCAGCCCGCACAGACCGCCCCCAGCAAACCGCCCAGTTCAAACAGTGACAATGTGGCATTGGCACTGAGCAGATTGCTGCCGTGTGTTTCGGATAACCACAGGTTTCCCCAGTCATTGATCGCCATCCGGATGAGATAAACGAGAATGTAGGAGAAACCGAGTAACCAGATCATCCGGTTACATAAAATGGTCTCTTTCAGGATCACCCGCATCGGCAGCGGCGGGGATAACTGCTCCTGGCGCAGTTCTGACGGATCATGCCGCCATTGTCCGACAGTCGGTAATCCTTCCTCCTGCGGCGTGCCGTGTAAGCGGCGGCACAGCCACAGGCCGGTGACCATCCCGATAATGCCCGGCACTATCAGGGCGGTCTGCCAGCTGTAGCGGGTCGCCAGCCAGGCGGTCAGCAGCGGCAGGGTAATGCCGCCGAGGTTGATGGAGATATTCCATAATCCCCACCAGAAGCCGCGTTCGTTGCGCGAATACCAGTGTGTCAGAATGCGCGCGCACGGCGGCCAGCCCCAGCCCTGGAAAAAACCGTTCAGTGTCCAGACAATCAGCAGAGCAGGAAATGACAGGCACCAGGCGAACACAATATTCAGCACGCCGGTCATAAACAGTCCCGCGCCCATAAACCAGCGGTAACCGGTGATATCGTGGAAAATCCCCGATACAAATTTTGAGATGCCGTAACTCAGGTAAAACGCGGTCGCTATCAGGCCGATATCGCTTTTATCGAGATGCAGTTCTGTCTGCATCACCGGCATCACAAAGTTAAAGCTCTTGCGGGTCAGATAAAACGTGGCGTAACCGATTATCATCGATAACATCAGTTTGTTGCGCCAGAATTGATAGGTTTTATCCATGGTTTGGGTCTGTTTTCCGGCCATTACGTTATGTCCCGTTCAGGCTGCAAATGTAATCAATCTGTCAATAAAAAGGATGAGAGAAGGTAGTAGATGACTAAGAATAAGTCTTAGTTTTCGTGATTTTCATCAGAAAATGTGGGCAGGTTAACAATAATCCGGGTTCCGCCGGTGGTGGTCAGTGTCCAGTCACCGCCGAGTGCCCGGACCCGCTCTTCAATACCGCGCAGACCAAAGCCGCTGCGGCGTTTGCTCTCCGGGATACCGATGCCGTTATCAGAGACGTGAAGCTGTATCGTGTCACGTTGCTGTTTCAGGATGATGAGGATGTGAGTGGCGCCGGCATGCTTACTGATATTATTTAACAACTCCTGCACCAGCCGGTACAGGGTGAACAGCACGGTTTCATTTTCCGGCTGTTGTTCCAGTTCGTAATGAAATTCACACTGAATACCATTTTCCCCGAACGCAAATTCCGTCATCAGATGGCGCAGTGCATTTTCGAGAGACATTTCACTGAGTACCGGCGGGCGCAGTTCGCGCAGCAGCTGGCGGGTGGAGTGATGGATTTTCTGTGCCAGTTCATTGATTTGTGCCGCCGCACGACTGCTTTGCGGATCCGACGCGGTTTTTCTGACCAGCATCGACTGGATCTGAATCGCCGTGATGTTCTGGCCGATTTCATCATGCAGCTCGCGGGCAATCGCTTTTTTGACATCCTCTTCCGTATGTACCAGCTGCTGCATCAGATCCCGCCGCGCCTGTAACTCCTGCTCCAGCCGTTCGCGGTAGCGCTGTAAATTGCGCGACAACTGCTGCTGACGGCTGATGGCAATCCCGAGGCCGATACCAATCAGCGCCTGGGTGCTCATAAACATCTGTAATTCCTGCAAATCAGCAAATGCGCCGTTAAACTGGCGGGCAAAGGTAATGATCAGACTACCGAGCAGGGCAGAGAGCACACCGCCCTGCCAGCCGTAGCGGTAGGCCATAAAGACATTGGGGATAAATACCAGCAGCACCAGCAGGCGCTCAATTTCCGGGGTAAAAAAGATCTGGGCACTGAGCCCGGCCAGACAGAACAGAAAACACCACATCAGCAGCGAGGTGCGCAGCTGCGGATCCGGCGTGCCGTAATCCAGGATCAGGCGGAAATGTTGTTCATGGAGGTATTCATAGATCAGATAGACGAACGGGGTCAGCAGAATACCGCCGGTCAGCGTGGTGAGGAAAATCTGAGTAACACTCAGCGGCGTCAGCAGGCTGAACACCAGGGTATGCAGCAGACTGTTGATACCGACACCGGCGATCAGCAGTAACAGGCGCTGCCAGTATAGAGTGTAGCGCCACCAGGTGGTCTGGATAATAAAGGCGCTGATAAGGCTCAGCAGCGGCGACAGCAGGATAACCGGCTGTGACAGCAGCTGTTCCTGTGCCAGCCAGATAGTCAGCAGCAGCTCGGCGAGTAACAGCGTCGGCCAGAAGCGCCGCCACAGCAGGATCATCAGCGCCAGCCGCAAGCCTTCCGGCAGAAAAAACGCTGACAGCACACTGTTCTGACTGAGATAAAAACCGATGATCCACAGACCAATCCAGGTCAGGGAATAGGTGAACAGCAGAAATACCGACTGTAACAGCAGACGGGCACCGCGCCTCATGGCTTATTGCCCCGCGATAAGGTGATGCGCCAGGGCAAAATGAACCAGATCGATCGTGCTGTCACATTGCAGTTTGCCCAGCACATTGGCGCGGTGGACATGAACGGTTTTATGGCTGAGATCGAGTTTATCCGCTATCGCCCGCACACTCATCCCGGCCACCAGCAGATCAAACACCTCGCGCTCACGCGGGGTCAGCTCTTCCAGCGCCCGGTTCTCCGGCGGTGACTGGCGCAGCGCGCGCATGGCATCCGCACACAAATAGCAGCCGCCCTGATGCACGGAACGCACCGCCTGAACCAGCTCTTCCGGGCCGCAGCGTTTGGTGAGATACGCGCTGGCACCGGCGTCCAGCGCACTCTGCACAAAGGCGGGGGTATCATAAATACTGAGAATAATGGTACGGAAGGACGTTTTGCGCTCCCGCAGACGGGCGAGCAACTGTAATCCGTTTTCATCCGGCATGGAAATATCCATGATCACCACATCAATATCCGGACGGGTCAGTGCGGGCCAGGCTTCCGCCGCACTGGCATATTGTCCGGTGATGGTAATATCCGGCTCCAGTGTCAGGAGCTGGGCGAAACCGGATCGCACAACTACATGGTCATCAATGAGCGCTATTTTTATCATGTCCGGACAGCGTATTATCAGCAGAAAGGGATCAATATTGACAGAGGTTATACCAATATAGCGGGTGATAATCGAGGACATTCATACAGAAATCCGCTCTCCGGCTGTTTTTTTACCGCTTAACCGATTCGGGTGCCGGTAAATTATTTCACATAGGCAAGTAACGGCAGTGAATCACGGGCCAGTGCAGTACATTTGTAGTTTTCCGGCAGCTTTATCTGTTTGATGTCGAAATAGTTCTCTTTATTCATTGCCGCCATCTGCCGGGTATCATAATTGCTCATATCCCAGCGGTTACTTTTGGCAAACAGTAAGATCGCTTTTTCGATACGGGCATTCGGTAAATCCCCGTAGCCGCAATCATTTTTCAGATAAATAAAAACCGCAGTCAGTCCGGCGAGGTCTTCAGCCTGTGACGGCGTCAGCGCTTTCGCGGGCAGGGAAAGCAGCAGGGCACAGCTGAATAAAGTGTGAAGGAATAGTTTCATAGTAAGTAGTTTACCGGTAGCGCCTGTCAGTTTATGTGAAGATTTTAATAGTTTTGTCACGAATGTCATCCGCTGACTAAAGTGGTGTAAAGCCCTTATTCCCGGAAAGGGAATAGATTGACCTTACCCTTAGGGCAGGGTTTAGCCTGCGCTATAACAGAACTCAATTATTTTGTCATAGCATATCACCACTGATGATAAAGGAAGCATATCATGCAACGACGCGATTTTTTGAAATATAGCGCATTCTTAGGTGCTGCCACGATGCTGCCGGCATGGAGCCGGTTTGCTTTTGCGGCACAGGAACGCCCGGCTCTCGGTATTCCGTCGCTGTTAACGGCGGATAATGCACAAAAAATCACCCTGAATATTCAGCAGGGGAAAATGGCGTTTATTCCCGGCAAAACCACCCAAACCTGGGGATATAACGGTGATTTACTGGGCCCGGCACTAAAACTGCGGCGCGGTAAACCGGTGACAGTGGATATCGTCAATAAACTGCCGGAAGCGACCACGGTTCACTGGCACGGTCTGGAAATCAGTGGTGAGCAGGATGGCGGGCCGCAGGCCATTATCGCCCCGGGCGGCACCCGCACGGTCAGTTTCACCCCGGATCAACCGGAAGCGACCTGCTGGTTCCACCCCCACACCCACGGCAAAACCGGTCATCAGGTCGCAATGGGACTGGCGGGGCTGGTACTGATTGAGGATGACAATACCGCTTCAACCGGTCTGCCGGGTGAATGGGGCACCGATGATATCCCGGTGGTATTGCAGGATAAGCGTCTGACGGCAGACGGCGACATTGATTATCAGCTGGATGTTATGTCAGCGGCGGTCGGCTGGTTTGGTGACACCATGCTGACCAACGGTGCGGTTTACCCGCAGCATATGGCCCCGCGCGGCTGGTTGCGGCTGCGGCTGCTCAATGGCTGTAATGCCCGCAGTCTGCGGATGGCTGCCGGTGACGGGCGTCCGCTGTATGTGGTCGGCAGTGACGGCGGCCTGCTCGCCGAACCGGTGAAAGTGCAGGAGTTGCCGATGCTGCCGGGGGAACGGTTTGACGTGCTGGTGGACACATCAGACGGAAAAATGTTTGATATTGTCACCTTGCCGGTACGTCAGATGGGAATGACCCTCGCACCGTTTGATGCTCCGCTGCCGGTGCTGTCTGTCCGTCCGACACTTGATGCCGCGCGCGGCAAACTGCCGGATGTGCTGGCAGCCATGCCTGCCCTGATCGACACCTCCCGTCTGCCGGTACGTGAGTTCCGTCTGATGATGGATATGCGCCTCGATATGCAGGGCATGATGATGCTGACCGACAAATACGGCCCGCAGGCCATGGCAGGGATGGGCATGCACGGCGGCATGGGCGGTCATATGAGCGGAATGAATAACGGCCCGGGACAGAGTATGCGCGGCGGTCACTGCGGTGCCGGTGAGGTTGATCTGATGAACGCCAACAGCATCAACGGTATCCCGTTCTCCATGACCGAAAGCGCCTTTGATGTGAAACAGGGGCAGGCGGAGCGCTGGATTATCTCCGGTGTCGGCGACATGATGCTGCACCCGTTCCATATCCACGGCACCCGTTTCCGCATTCTCAGTGAAGGCGGACGCACACCGGCGGCACACCGGCAGGGCTGGAAAGATATGGTCCGGATCGAAGGTAATGTCAGCGAAGTGCTGGTGAAATTTGACCATCCGGCGACCAATGCGCATCCGTTTATGGCGCACTGTCACCTACTGGAACATGAAGATACCGGTATGATGACCGGCTTTACGGTCACGGCCTGAAGATAACATTAACCGGTGACAATCCGCGTCAGTCATGGCGCGGATACTGTTTATCTGTCCGTGGTATGCTAAACTAACGCGCTTTCTGACCGGTATTAAACCGGGTTTAATGCCGAACCACTGAAACAGCGTACCGTTGACGACAAAAAAATCATGAAGAAACACACCTTAGATACAATGATCTCCGAAGCTGAGATTCAGCAGCGTGTTGCCGATCTGGGCAGCGAAATTTCCGCACACTATCGTCACAGCAACAAAGAGCTGGTCTTAGTCGGGTTACTGAAAGGATCCTTTATTTTTATGGCTGACCTGTGCCGTAAAATTGATGTCCCGCATGAAGTCGATTTTATGACGGTATCCAGTTACGGCAGCGGCACCTCGTCCACCCGTGATGTGAAAATTGTCAAAGACCTGGACGAAGATATCCGCGGCAAAGACGTGCTGATCGTGGAAGATATCATTGACTCCGGCAATACCTTACACCGTGTGCGCGACATCCTGTCCCTGCGCGGCCCGAACTCTGTGGCTATCTGCACCCTGCTGGATAAACCGTCCCGCCGTGAGGTGGATGTCCCGGTTAACTGGGTCGGTTACGCAATCGAAGACAAATTTGTGGTCGGCTACGGCATCGATTACGCCCAGAGCTATCGTCACCTGCCGTATATCGGCCATGTAACACTGCTGGAAGCGTAATTTGTCCGGTTGTGTCGATGAAAATGGCACCGGAAGGTGCCGTTTTTTTATCTTATTTCAGCGTGTTGTCAGTTTCAGTATGATGAACTGGATAACCGGGGAAATTAGTGCTGTTAACAGCAGTAACTGATAGTCATTAAAGACTGAAAAAGGGACATCCGTTATTCCGGCCGGAAAAATGTTACCGAAGTAAATTTTACCGTAGCAGAATGTGACCAGCATAAAGGTAATGACATTAATCACAGTCATTAATATAGCGGACTGAGCGGAGATCGCTTTCCTGCCGGCAAAAATAACTAAAAATGAAATCAGACTGATACAGAAAAAACCAGCGGCAATAATGGCTTTAGTCGTAAAGATAGCCGAAATATCAGTATAAATGACGGTGGTATCCGCCGGAAAATAGATATTCATGGCAACTGATGATAAAGAATAGCCTGCCATTAAATTAATTAAACTGAATGAAAGGATCATCAGCAGATCATTTTTTCTCATAACCAGCCTTAATCATATTTAATATTTGAGTAAACTCAGTTTCATTTTTTATGATACCGAGATTGCGGTTGTTTTTATCAAATTTTCCCAGTGCTGTCGGGGTGCCCCGACCGCCCTGGTCCATAAAAAACTGAACATGAGGGTTGTTATACAATCTGACAGACGGAATAGGATCTTTGCCATAAATGAACGGAGCAGGAAGCAGGTCCTTATTGTACAGATAGTCATTTGTCAGCGCTTTTGGCAGAGTATCTTCAAATCCCGCGAAAGGCGTCACGTAAGTATCAAATCCGGCATACTCTAACCCGACAATAACTTTCCCGTTTTTTTTATCACGTTGTGAGATAATATCATTATCAAACAGTACTCTGAGTTGCTGCCATGTACTGAGGTCATTATGATTTACTTTTTTATTATCGTAAAAAACATCCTGCTCTATTTTAAGCTGAAGTACCATCCGGTATATCTGTTTCGCGGAGGGCCCGATGGTATTTGCGAGGGTCGGCAGCCCGCCTTTCGGATAAATCTGTTCTTTGATAAAATAAATGCCGGTTTCTCTGACGATCATTGTATTCATAAAAAATCCTTTAATATGAACAAAGCGGAGTGAACAGGTACTTATATAAAATCAGTATAATAAGCGCAAGATATTACGGGCGGGATGGTAATGATACGTAAGGCTGAACAGTACCCGGAGATACTGTTCAGCGGTAAGATCAGGACGACGGCATATTTGACAGTTTGGCGACGGCCTGGCGGTAGACCAGTTCCATTTTCTCACGGCTGTCAGAGCTGATATCCAGATCATGCAGCAGGCCGTTGTTAATCCCGTAGATCCAGCCGTGGATCATCACACGCTGGCCGCGTTTCCACGCTGCCTGCATAATGGTGGAGTGACCCAGGTTATACACCTGTTCGACCACGTTCAGTTCACACAGACGGTTGATACGATCCTGCGGCGCGAGTTCGCCCAGCAGGGAGCTGTGCTGATACCAGATATCGCGGATATGTAGTAACCAGTTATTGATAAGCCCCAGCTCGGTGCCTTCAATCGCGGCCTGAATACCACCGCAGTTATAGTGACCGCAGACGATGATATGTTCAACCTGGAGTACATCCACCGCATACTGGATAACTGACAGGCAGTTCAGATCGGTATGGATGACGAGGTTGGCCACATTACGGTGTACAAACAGATCGCCCGGTGCGGCGTCGATCAGTTTTTCGGCAGGAACACGGCTGTCAGAGCAGCCGATCCAGAGAAAACGGGGCTTTTGAGCCTGTGCTAACTCTTTGAAAAACTCCGGATCTTTTTCATTTACAGATTCGGACCACTGCTTGTTATGAGCAAACAGTTCTTCGATTTTTTTCATCATGACGGATAGCCTGTTACAGATCCTTTCGCTAGAATCTTTTGTATAAAAAATTTAAATTTTAATAAATTGTTATTAAATAATTTCAGCAAAGAAGACGAATTGTCAAGAACCGATTTCGGTTCGCAGGTATTATTGCGGTTTATATTGCACCCAAATTTTTAAATTAAAAAGGTATTTTTCTGTTATGACCTATGCACTGGAAATATCACAATTAACCAAGCAGTATGCGGGCGGCGTGCAGGCTTTACGGGGAATTGACCTGAAAGTCAGTGCCGGCGATTTCTACGCCCTGCTGGGGCCGAACGGCGCGGGAAAATCCACCACCATCGGGATCATCAGTTCGCTGGTGAATAAAACCGGCGGGAAAGTTTCCGTGTTCGGTTATGACATCGATACCGACCTGGTTTTAGCCAAACGTCAGCTCGGCCTGGTACCGCAGGAGTTTAACTTCAATCCGTTTGAAACCGTGCTGCAGATTGTCCTGCAGCAGGCCGGTTATTACGGGGTGCCGCACAAACTGGCGCAGGAGCGGGCGAAAACCTATCTGACGCAGCTGGATCTGTGGGAGAAACGTGATGAGCGTGCGATGCGTCTGTCCGGCGGGATGAAGCGCCGCCTGATGATTGCCCGTGCACTGATGCACCAGCCGAAACTGCTGATCCTCGACGAACCGACTGCCGGGGTGGATATTGAACTGCGCCGCTCCATGTGGGGATTCCTCAAAACCCTGAATGCGCAGGGCACCACGATCATTCTCACCACGCACTATCTTGAGGAAGCGGAAATGCTGTGCCGCAATATCGGGATTATCCAGCACGGTGAGCTGGTGGAAAACACCAGCATGAAAGCGCTGCTCGGTAAGCTGGAATCGGAAACCTTTATCCTCGATCTGGGCTCAAAAAACCCGCTGCCGCAGCTTGAGGGCTACACGTTCCGGCTTACTGATACCTCAACACTGGAGGTGGATGTCCGCCGTGAACAGGGACTGAACGGTGTTTTTGCCCAGCTGAATGCGCAGGGCATTGATGTGTTAAGTATGCGCAACAAAGCGAACCGGCTGGAGGAATTATTTGTGCATCTGGTGAATCATGATTTGGAGGCTGCGAAATGATGTCGCTGTACTGGGTGGCGCTGAAAACAATCTGGCGCAAAGAAATCACCCGTTTTATGCGGATTTGGGTTCAGACGCTGATCCCGCCGGTGATCACCATGTCACTCTATTTTATTATTTTCGGTAATCTTATCGGTAACCGGATCGGTGAAATGGGCGGTGTCGGTTACATGCAGTTTATCGTGCCGGGCCTGATTATGATGTCAGTGATTACGAACTCCTATGCCAACGTATCCTCTTCTTTTTTCGGGGCAAAATTCCAGAAAAGTATTGAGGAACTGCTGGTGGCTCCGGTGCCGACCCATGTCATTATCGCCGGGTTTGTCGGCGGTGGCGTGGCGCGCGGTGTGCTGGTCGGGATTCTGGTCACCCTGGTGTCTCTGTTCTTTGTGCCGTTACAGATCCACTCCTGGTTTATGATCATTGCCACGCTGCTGATGACCTCCATTCTGTTCTCGCTGGCGGGGCTGCTTAACGCGCTGTTTGCGAAAAGCTTTGATGATATCAGCATTATTCCGACGTTCGTTCTGACACCGCTGACCTACCTCGGCGGGGTGTTTTACTCCCTGACGCTGTTACCGGCGTTCTGGCAGGCGGTGTCCAAACTGAACCCGATTGTCTATATGATCAGCGGTTTCCGTTATGGTTTCCTTGGTATCAGTGATGTTTCCCTGACCACCACTCTCGGGGTACTGAGCCTGTTTATTGCCGTATTTTATCTGCTCACCTGGCGCCTGATTGAGAAAGGGCGCGGACTGAGAACCTGATCCTGCTTTTTGATCATCTGCCCGGCACATCGTTGCCGGGCTTTTTGTCTCCGTCCTGATTATTTTCCTGCGCTATGTAATTATTTTTCCTCGGTTTATCTCCGATTAATACAGACCTTCTCCCGTTCCCGTCACTGCCAAAGTTAAATCACAGAATTAGTATGCATTTATCTCCTGCTATATAGATTAATTAAATTAATGTGTTTATCGTGTGCGGGCTGGTAAAAACCGGCTGTGTACTGATGTTTAAGGATAAATTTCATTCTGTTTCATTATTACATTCGGAGATATTTTTATGGGTATCGCTGCATACGGCAGGGAAGACGGATGGTCGTTGGTCGATGATGTATTAAGCAGCCCGGGACGGGGTAAAGGGAACTGGATTAATAATAAAATTTCATATAATACCTTTGATGCGGGCAGTCAGATTGTCAGAACCAATACCGGCTGGAATGGCGCGGGTGTGCTCGGGCAACCGGCGGAAATCACCTATTCATTCCCGACATGGGAAGGGATGTATTATAACGCGGCAGGAAACTCCGGATTACAGGGTTTCAATGACTATCAGAAAGATCAGGCCCGGTTATCATTGCAGTCATGGGCTGACGTGGCAAACATTACCTTTACTGAAGTGGATGCAGGCCGGGGAGATATCTACACCAATATCACCTTTGGTTATATCAATGATAAATACACACAGGCCTACGCCTGGCTGCCGCACACCAAAGATTATTTTGGTGATCCGTATACCGACTCACGGGGCTTTGATGTTTCCGGCCAGTCCTGGTACAGCTCAGAACCCGGGGTACTGAATATAACGCCGGTGTCCGGAAACTATGGCCGTAAGACATTTATTCATGAAATTGACCATACCCTCGGGTTAAATCATCCGGGTAATTATAACGCCGGTCAGGGGCGTCCTTCCTATAAGGATGCGGCTTATGCTGAGGATACCCGTCAGTACAGCGTGATGAGTTACTGGAGTGAGAAAATCACCGGTGCGGATCATAAAGGTTACTACGCTTCCGCACCACTGCTGGATGATATTACCGCGATTCAGAAACTGTATGGCGCAAATTATAACATCCGCACGGATGACACTGTGTACGGCTTTGATTCTAATACCGGGCGTGATTATTACTCTGCCAAAAGTGCCACAGATAAGCTTATTTTTACCGTCTGGGACGGCGGCGGTAATGACACCCTGAATTTCTCCCGTTATAAGCAGGATCAGAAAATTTCTCTGCGCGAAGGGGACTTTTCGGATGTCGGCGGTCTGACAGGGAATGTGTCAATCGCGCATGGTGTGAAGATTGAAAATGCGTTTGGCGGGCACGGAAACGATGTGATCATCGGCAACGATGAGAACAACATCCTGATGGGCAACGGCGGGGATGATGTGCTGTACGGCGGTGCCGGGCAGGATCAGTTGTGGGGCGGTACCGGGAACGATATTTTCGTGTTCTCGGCGGTGACGGATTCCCCGTTTGAGAAGCCTGATCATATCCGTGATTTCTCAACCGGTCTGGACAGAATTGACCTGCAGGGGCTGAATCAGAACAGTTTCGGGGACAAATTCATTTATTTCACCGATGAATTTACCGGTACGGCCGGGGAAGCGGTGCTCCGCTATGATGACGGGCTGAACCTGACTGAACTGCTGATTAATATCAGCGGAAATTCGTATCAGCCTGATTTTAAAGTGGATATCACCGGTATGGTGAATGTTCACACTGACTTTATCGTTTAACGCAGCAGGCGGGCGCGGCCGGTGCGGCGTCCGCAGCATTCAGGAAGGTATCATGCATATCACGCGGACATCATTATTACTGTTTTCGCTGCTGTCATCCGGGCAGAGCGCGGCAATCAGCCAGAAAATTCCCGCTGCAGAAGCGCTTCAGGGGCACTGGCAGTTTACGGAGGACGGGCAGACGCTGCCGGTCGAACTCATGGCGGTTCCCGACAGCACAACAGACGGGTTTCAGTTGCATTTCACGGCACAGCCGCAGATAACGGCCTGGCGTCCGGCGCCGGACGGCATTGCGTTTCTCAGCGCAGACGGCACTACCCGTTATTTCTTTTCCGCTGAAGCCCCCGGCCGTTACTGTGCGGAAATCTGGCATGACAATGGCGCACGTCTTCTGAAAGAGTAACTTTATCTCTTTTTTACCCTGTGATTAATACTATCAATCCCGGCAGACATGCCGGGCGGAGTCCCTGTGTATGCTTTCCGGGAAAACCAGAAATGACATTACGGCATTTATTGCCGCCCGTAAGTCCCTGTTTACCTCACTGGCATTATTCAGCGCGCTGATTAATCTGCTGATGCTGGTGCCGTCTGTGTATATGTTGCAGGTGTACGATCGTGTTCTGCCTTCCGGCAATGAAATGACACTGCTGATGCTGACGCTGATAATGGCCGGGTTACTGGCGCTGACCGGCGGTCTCGATTATTTGCGCAATATGCTGGTGATCCGTATGAGTAACCAGTTCGATCTGGCGCTGAACAGCCGGGTTTATGACGCCGCGTTTCAGGCAAAACTGCACCGCACGCCGGGGCATCTGCCGTTACAGGCACAGACCGATCTGATGATCCTGCGCCGTTTTATGACCGGCAACGGTGTTTTTGCTTTTCTCGATCTGCCCTGGTTTCCGCTTTATCTGCTGGTGATCGCGCTGTTTAATCCGTGGCTCGGGTTATTTGCCTGCGGCGGTGCCGCCGTACTGATTGCGCTCGCACTGCTCAATGAACGGCTTTCCGGGGCGCCGCTGACCGCCGCAAACCGCAGTTCCTCCGCCGCACAGGGCATGCAGAGCAGCCATTTTGCTCATCCGGAGACGGCTGACGCGATGGGAATGCAGCAATATCTGCGTCAGCGCTGGCTGAACCGGCATTGCGATAGTTTGAAAGAACAGACGCAGGCCAGTGATTATTCAGCAAAAATCATGACAACCACCAAAACTGTGCGCCTGATCCTGCAATCCCTGATGCTGGGGCTGGGCGGCTGGCTGGCGCTGGATAACACCATTTCGCCCGGCATGATGATTGCAGGGTCGATTCTGCTGGGACGTGCGCTGTCGCCGGTCGAACAGGTCACCGGGGTGTGGAAAAGTGCGAAAGAGAGCAGGCTGGCGTATCAGCGGCTTACGGCGTTGCTGGCGGCTCACCCGCAACCACCGCAGAAGCTGGCACTGCCGGTTCCGCAGGGTAATTTGTCCGTCTCCGTGATGCAGGCGGGTTATCCCGGCGCTGACACGCCGCAGCTGCACAATCTGCATTTCAGCCTCGTACCGGGGGAGGTGCTGGGGATCATCGGTCCGTCAGGTGCCGGAAAATCGGCACTGGCAAAACTGCTCGCCGGGTTATGGCCTGCAACACGCGGGGCTGTCCGGCTGGACGGGGCCGATCTCTGTCAGCAGGACAAAGCGGTGTCCGGCAAATATATCGGTTATCTTCCCCAGGATATTGCGCTTTTTCCCGGCACAATCGCCGATAATATTGCCCGTTTTGACCCGGATGCTGATCCGGAAAATATCATCCGTGCGGCGCAACTGGCACAGGTACATGAATTGATCCTGCAACTGCCGCAGGGCTATGAAACGCTGACCGGTGCTGACGGTACCGGCCTTTCCGGCGGTCAGCGGCAGCGGATAGCCCTGGCGCGGGCACTGTACGGCTCACCGGCACTGATCATTCTCGATGAACCCAATGCCGCGCTGGATGATGCCGGGCTCAGTGCGCTGTTAGCTGCCATGGATACGCTGAAAAAACAGGGAAAAACCATTGTGCTTATTACTCACCATAAACCGCTGCTGTCCGTGACGGACAAGCTGTTGCTGCTTGCAGGCGGACGGATGCAGCTTTTTGGCCCGGCGGAGAAGGTCATTGAAACACTTAATCATCAGGCGGGTAAAAATAATGATCACTAAATGGTTGTCCGCGGCGCCGGGGGTAAAAACCGATACCGGCGGGTATCAGCGGGCGGGGAAATACGTGGTTGCTTTCGGCCTTGCCGGTTTTCTGGTGTGGGCGGGATTTGCACCACTGGATCAGGGCGTTGCCGCATCAGGAACGGTTGTGATTGCCGGTAATATCAAGCAGGTGCAGTCTCCGGCGGATGGTGTGATTTCTGAGATTTATGTGCAGAACGGTCAGCGGGCGGAAAAAGATCAGGTACTGGTACGGCTGCGCCCGGTGCAGTCTCAGGCTCAGGCGGTGTCGCTGGCAGAGCAGCTCGACAGCACATTGCTGATCCAACGGCGGCTGGAGGCCGAACTGCGCGGTGAACCGGTATTTGCCCCGGCGGCGGATGATGTGTTTTATGCGCCGTCCGCGTATGGCCAGGCGCAATTACAGGCTCAGAATGCACTGCTCACAGACCGGCGTCTTGAACTGGAGAGTGAGCTTCAGGCGCGTCAGATCACGGTTGACGGCCTGACGCGGCGGCTTATTACTCTGCGGGACATTGCCCGCAGTACCGCACAACAGGCGGACAGCCTGACGGCACAGGCGGCAAATCTGAAATCGCTGGCGGATGAGGGGTATCTGCCGCGCCACCGCTATCAGGAAATCCGCCGGGAAAGTGCGGCACTGCGTAATCAGGCGGATGATACCCGGTTACAGATAAGCCGTGCGGAGGAAGAAAAGGCCGCGCAGACAGAGCAGATCATACAGCGGCGGGCGGCTTTTCACAGCGGGATCCGCGAGGAATTATCGCGTCTGTCAGTTCAGCGCAGTGAGCTTAAAAAACAGCAGGTAATTGAGAATGATCGGCTGGAACAGCATGTTATCACCGCGCCGGTGACCGGCACCGTTATGGATGTGTCCGTGTTTACCGCAGGCGGTGTGGTGCAGGCCGGGGAAAAACTGATGTCAGTGGTGCCTGCGCAGCAGACGCTGATTATTGAAGGAAAATTATCACCACAGTGGATAGATAAAGTCGCTCCCGGTCAGAGTGCTGATCTGCTGTTTACTGCATTCAATCAGAACCTGACTCCCAAACTGCGTGGCGAACTGACAATGATTTCCGCCGATCGTCTGATCAATCCGGCAAACGGGGAGCCTTATTATCAGATTCAGATCGCGGTGCCGGAAACGGCGGCGGCTCAGGTGATCAAACCAGGTATGCCCGCTGAGATTTTTATCCGCACCGGTGAGCGGTCACTGCTCAGTTATCTGTTTAAGCCTGTGACTGACCGGCTCTTTTTCGCACTGACTGAGGAGTGATCCGTATGCATTCTGCAAAACGCCTTTTTGCGGCACTGTTGTGTCTGTTGTCCGCCGGTGTGCAGGCGGTGACATTATCTGAACTCGGTCAGTCCGCGCTGAACAATGATCTGTCATTCCGTGCTGCGGGAAAGGCTTATGAGGCGGATCAGGCGGAGGCTGCCGCCGGGACATCACACCTGTTGCCGTCCGCCGGGCTGAGTTATCAGAACACGCCGTATAACCGGCTGACACAGCGGGCACCGGTTGTCGGTAAGCGGGGTTACAGCAGCCATTCCCTCAACCTGGTGGTGACGCAGCCGCTGTTTGATTACACGGCATATCATCAGTACCGGAGCGCACAGATACGCGGCACTGCCGCAGAGAGCCGCTTACAGATACAGCAGGCAGAACTGATTGACCGGCTGGTTTCTGCGTATCTGAACCTGGCCTGTGTTCTGGAAATACAGAACACAGACCGGCTCCGGCTGGCGCTGAATACCACGCAGCTGACCGCCGCACAGCGCCTTTTGCAGCTCGGGGAAGGAACGGTGACGGAGGTGGAATCTGCCCGTACCCGCCAGCGGCAGCGTCAGGCGCAGGTTGCGGAAACCGAAGCGGAAAGTCTGAATGCGTTGCTGATATTGTCTGATCTTACCGGCCTGCCGCAGTTGCGGATGCAGGATATGCCGGCACTGAAAGCGGGGACTTTCCGGTTACCGTATCTGAATGACGGTGATTATGCGGCTCAGGAACAGCTGATGGTGGCGGAGCATCCTGAAATCAAAGCGGCACAGCAGGAAACTGCGCTGGCAAAAGCGGCGGCAGAGGTACAGCGCGGGGCGTTTATGCCATCGGCACAGCTCTTTGCCGCCTGGTCGGATACCCGGTCAGACAGCAGTGATACCGTGGGACAGCGCTACCGTAATCTCAGCGCCGGGATTCACATTTCCGTTCCGCTGTTCAGCGGCGGAAAAGATCTGGCGGGGATGCGTAAGGTATCTGCTCAGATTCAGCAGGCGCAGTATGAGCAGGATGCGCTGGTACAGACACGCCGGCGTGACCTGGCGCGTCTGTATCAGGTGTTCCGCCACAGCGGTATACAGCTGGCGGCACTGGAGCAGGCCGCTGCGGCAGCGCAGTTACAGGTCACGGCGGCGGAAAAGGGGTATGCGGCAGGGCAGAACAGTCAGCCGGAGGTGGCACATGCCCGGGATCGGTATTATCAGGCGGAGCAGGAACTGACAAAAGCCCGCTATGACGGGCTTCTGGCCTGGTTCCGGCTGCATCATTACAGCAGCACGCCGGAAACCGGGCTTTTCAGGCAGATTGAGGGCTATTTTACCGTGACGGAGAGGCCGTCTCACTGCCTGCCGGGTTCGGCATGTTAACATGCAGGCAGTCGATCAGGCGGATATTTCCCAACCAGGCAGAGGCCAGAATCACGGCCTTCTCACTGTTGACACGCACCGCTTCCAGGTCATCAGCATCACAAATTTCCAGGCTGATATCACGGAATCCGGCACGGCTTAAATCGTCACGGGCATTATCCAGACTTTCGGCAATAGCACTCGGACGTTCGCGGATCATATCCGCGAGGGCCTGCATAACCTGATACAGATGCGGTGCTGCCTCTTTTTCCTCTTTATTCAGCAGGGTATTGCAGGAGCTGAGTGCCAGCCCGGTTTTTTCCCGGACGGTCGGAATGGCGGCCAGAGCGATATCATAATTCAGGTCACGGATCAGACGGCGGATAGTCAGGAAACGCGGATGGTCGTTGGTACCGAAGAAAACGATATCCGGCTGCACCAGATTGAACAGCTTGCACATCACGGTGGCGATACCGCGCAGACGGGTGCGCTGATGCGGCTCATCACACTGACTGACCAGCGGCGGTACGACCACCTGAGTCTGGTGAGCTAACCCGTGCGGATAAACATCACTGACCGCCGGGGCATACACCAGATCCACCTGCGCTTTGCTCAGTTTCTCGCAGTCTGCCTGGAGCGTGCGCGGATAGCGCTGCAAATCATCTTCACGGGGGAACTGGAGCGGGTTGACAAAGACAGATACCACGACAATATCTGCCTGTGCACGGGCTTCTTTTACCAGTGCCAGGTGACCGTCATGCAGGTTTCCCATGGTCGGGATAAACGCAACACGTTTGCCGTCAGTCCGCAGACGGGCAATTTCTTTGCGCAGGATCAGCGCAGTTTCAATAATCCGCATCAGTGTCTCCTTATCTGTCTGTTGAGCAGAACGTTCAGCGTACCGGCCCGGATGATGACCAGAAGCCAAGCCCGTTTTCCGGGGTGCGGGCAACAACCGCAGCGAGTGATTCGCCGTCCGGCAGAATCAGCCCGGGGGCGATTTCGGCCAGCGGGTACAGCATAAATTCACGCACTTTCAGGCCGTAATGCGGCACGGTCAGCCGCGCATCACTGATAACCCTATCACCAAACAGCATGATATCTAAGTCTAACGTTCGGGGACCCCAGCGCTCATCCTTGCGGACGCGACCGTGCGCCAGTTCGATGGCCTGGGTGGCATCGAGCAGCTGGTGCGGTGTCAGGTCAGTTTCCAGCAGAACAGCCGCATTGAGATAGTCAGGCTGTCCGGCAGGGCCCATCGGCGCGGTACGGTAAAAAGAAGAGTGGCGCACCAGGCGGCTTTGCGGGACAGCATCCAGCGCGGCAATCGCCCGGTTAACCTGGTCAAGCGGATCGGCAAGATTACTGCCGATCGCAATATAGACCGGAATCATGATTCGCTGTTTCCGTTACCCTGACGGGCGCGCGGATGGCGGCGGCGCGGGCGCGGGCGGCGTTTGACCGGATCACTGCCCAGTTCAGTCACCATCGAGCGCTGCTGCGGGGCATTCGCCTGCTGGAAATCCGCCCACCAGTGAGCCAGTTCCTGCAATTCATGACGGCCTTCCACATTCGCGCGCAGTTCCAGCAGATCAAAAGCAGCACGGAATTTCTGATTTTCCATCAGACGGATCGCGCGTTTGCCCTGACGGCGCGGCAGACGTAACTGCAACTGCCAGATATCACGCATGGTGGTGGTCAGGCGTTTCGGAATAGCAATCGCGCGGCACTGTTCATCCAGGATGTCATTAATGGCGATCGCGAAGGCTTCGTAATAGGCCAGCCCGCTCTCCTGGGTCAGTTTTTCCGCATGTTCGCACAGCGGATACCACAGCATCACGGCAAACAGGAAGGCCGGATTGACGCGCTGATCGTTATGAATACGGTAGTCGGTATTTTTCAGTACCTGATCCACGATACGGGACAGCGGGGTGTCCGGGTTCTCTTTCAGCGGCCCGGCAACCAGCGGGAACAGCATATCCAGCAGATCGTATTCACGTAATAATTCAAACGTACGGTGTCCGTCACCGGCCTGTAATAACTTGAGAACTTCCTCGAACAGACGTGCCGGCGGGATATCGCGCAGCAAGGTGCTCAGCGTGCGGATAGGCGCGGCCGTTTTCGGTTCGATGGTCATATCCAGTTTGGCGGCAAACCGGATGGCGCGCAGCATACGCACCGGATCTTCCCGGTAACGGGTTTCCGGATCGCCGATCAGGCGGATAATGCGCTGCTGTAAATCTGCCAGCCCGCCGACATAATCACGGACGGTAAAATCAGCCACGCTGTAATAAAGGCTGTTAATGGTGAAATCGCGGCGGACCGCATCTTCTTCAATGGTGCCGAAAATATTATCGCGCAGCAGCATGCCGTTTTTGCCCTGCTGAGAACGGGCTTTGCCGTCATCAGCCGGTTCATTATTGTCATGCGGACCACGGAAGGTCGCGACCTCGATAATGTCCGGGCCGAACATAATGTGAGCCAGACGGAAACGGCGGCCGACCAGACGGCAGTTGCGGAACAGTTTTCTCACTTCGTCCGGCGTGGCATTGGTTGCGATATCGAAATCTTTGGGTTTGCGCTCCAGCAGCAGATCACGGACACCGCCGCCGACCAGATAAGCGTCAAAACCGGATTTATTCAGGCGGTACAGAACCTTCAGCGCATTCTCGCTGATGTCCTGACGGGAAATAGAGTGACTGTTGCGGGGAATTACCGTTGCGCTGACTGTCCCGCTGTTATCCATATTTTTTGCCGGTTTCTTGCGTTTAGCGGCAGGACGCGCGGGGGAAGCCTCACGGTGTGACGGATTCTGCGGCGTATGGTCAGCATTCGGGGCCGGCCTTTCACTGGCAGCCTCTGTGCAATCTGCCTTATTCTCGCGGGAAATCAGACTGCGACAGAACTTTGCGACTCGGTTTAAAATGGTACACCTCTGTATAACAATTAAATGATCTAAAAAATAAGCGACTAATAATATCGTACACTTGGTTTTTTGAGAATGCCTTAGCCCGGATATTGCGGAATTATTCCCTGTCCGTCACCACATCATTGCGGGGGACAGCAGTAATATCCCAGTTCCGCACACTGTATGCCAGCAGTTCAGTCAGGGAAAGCGACAGCGGATCCGTTTCCGGCAGCGGCTGCCGGAGCACCTGCAACGCCTGCCATAACAGCGGGCGCGGATCACTGAGCGGCATCGGGGTGGCATGATTTTGCTTGGAGAGTTTACGCGCCGCCGGGCCCAGCATCAACGGCAAATGCAGATAATGCGGCGCGGGCAGCCCGAGCTGGCGGTATAATGAGAGCTGATGTGAGGTGGGATACAGTAAATCTGCGCCTCTGACCACCTCTGTCACGCCCTGATAATCATCATCGAGCACCACTACCAGGTTATAGGCAAACAGCTTATCTTTGCGGAAGATAATGATATCTTCCTCTGCCGTGGCGTTATCGGTAAACACATCCCCCCGCAGGCCATCGGTAAAATGGTACACCGGATGCGTCCTGATAAGCCGCAGTGCGGCGTTATCCGGCGGCAGTCCGCGCTGACGGCAGGTGCCGGGGTAATGACCGCCGCTGTCATGGACATCATGCCGTGTGCAGGTGCAGTAATAGCACAGCCCGGTGGCTTTCAGCTGTTCAATCACGTCACGGTAAGCATCATGGCGGCGCGACTGATACAGCACATCGCCGTCCCAGTGCAGGCCGTAATGGTCAAGAATTCGCAGGATAGCATCCGCTGCGCCCGGGACTTCGCGGGGCGGGTCGATATCATCAATACGGAGAAGCCAGCGTCCGCCGAGGTGACGGGCCTGAAGATAACTCCCCAGTGCGGTCACCAGAGAGCCGAAATGAAGCGCACCGGAAGGTGATGGTGCGAAGCGGCCGGTATAACCGGGCGCTGAGCCGGCAGAATATTCCGTCATTGAAGAGGCATAAAAACGGACGGCGCTGTCAAAGCGCCGTCTGTGGTGAATCTGTCAGCCCGCCATCTGCTTTTCGCGGATTTCAGCCAGCGTCTTACAGTCGATACATAAATCTGCGGTCGGACGCGCCTCTAAACGGCGGATACCGATTTCGACCCCGCAGGACTCACAAAAACCAAAATCGTCGTCCTCAACCTTTTTGAGGGTTTTTTCGATCTTTTTGATCAGTTTGCGTTCGCGGTCACGGTTGCGCAGTTCCAGGCTGAATTCTTCTTCCTGAGCGGCCCGGTCAACCGGGTCCGGGAAGTTAGCTGCTTCATCCTGCATGTGCGTGACAGTGCGGTTTACTTCATCCCTGAGTTGGTTGCGCCATGCTTCAAGTATCAGCTTGAAATGGGCCAACTGGGCTTCGTTCATGTATTCTTCGCCTGCCTTCTCGTGATACGGCTCCACGCCGGCAATGGCAAGAATGCTCAGGGACGAGGTTTTACGTTTTTGCCCTTCTTGCATAATGCTTCTCCTACACACGCATGTCTGACAATATCCCTTAGAGGGGAAAAATAGGCCGCTATAGATAGCAGATGATTATGGATAATGCAACCCTTGCTTTCATTAGTTTTGTAAGGTGTGAAGAACAGCGTGTTTATTCACTCCGCAACTCACAAAACATCCTATTTATTATTAAAAAAATTGATATTCACCCCATGAATGCAAAGGGTATCTTTTCTCCGGCAGTGATGCCATCCGGTGTTATCCGCATTCTGTAACAAATAACGTCAATTCCGGACTGTGATGCCTGCCGCAAAAGTGATGAATATTTTTTATCAATGTGTGCTGCGTCCGATACGGCCTCAATCCCTGAATGCAGTACAGCAAAAAACAGAACAGCACGATTTCCCGCTTCAGCAATTGCTTGTAACTCACGCAGGTGTTTTTGTCCACGTAAAGTTACGGTGTCGGGAAAATAACCGTGTCCGTTTTCCAGCAGCGTGACGGATTTCACCTCAACATAACAGGGCTTTTTCTGCGGATCGGTCAGTAAAAAATCGATCCGGCTGTTTTCACTGCCATATCTGACTTCCTGTGTCAGCGTCTGATACCCGGCAAGTTCCGGGATCCGGTTCTGCGCAATCGCCTCTGCCACCACGCGGTTCGCCTGCATCGTATTCACACAAATCAGATGCCCGTCCTGTGTCTGCGTCAGTTCCCAGCTGTGCGGGTACTTGCGCTTCGCATTGGCGGATTCGGAATACCAGACAGTATCACCCGGTGTGGCACAGCCTGTCATTGCGCCGGTATTGGCACAATGAATGGTGATGGTGCGCCCGTCCTGCGTGATAATATCCGCCAGAAACCGTTTGTAACGCTGCACCAGCGTGCCCGCCTGTAACGGGGGATGAAATTCCATCGTAACTCCTGTCAATGTGACTGCACTTTTCAGGGGGCGGCAATGCTACAATGTTGCGCGTCGAAAGTTAAGCAGATAATGATGAGGTTTTTGTGACATATTCCCCCGTTTGTAACATTTATCCGGCACTCAGTACGGCACTGAACAGTGCCCCGCAGGTGTTGTTACAGGCTCCGACCGGCAGCGGGAAATCCACCATTCTGCCGCTGCTGCTGCTCAACGATCCGTCTGTCAGCGGGCGGATTATCATGCTGGAGCCCCGTCGTATCGCGGCCCGCAGCGTGGCACACCGGCTGGCGTCACAGCTTGGCGAACGTCCGGGGGAAACGGTGGGTTACCGGATGCGCGGCGAAACCCGGGTCAGCGCCGCCACCCGGTTTGAGGTTGTTACAGAGGGAATTCTGGTCAGAATGTTACAGCAGGATCCGGAATTATCCGAAGTAAGTGTCATTATTCTGGATGAATTCCATGAACGGAATTTACAGGCCGATCTCGCCCTTGCGCTGCTGCTGGATGTACAGTCCTCACTGCATGATGATTTGCGTCTGCTGGTGATGTCCGCGACCTTAGATAATGAACAGCTGCTGTCCCTGCTGCCGCAGGCAGAGGTGATCACGGCGGAGGGGCGGGCTTTCCCGGTGGAGAGACGCTATCAGCCGCTCAGTGCGCATCAGCCTTTTATCAGTGAGGTGGCCCGGGCGGTGTTGCAGCTGTATCAGCAGGAGGATGGCTCTGTGCTGGTGTTTCTGCCGGGACAGGCGGAAATCTGCCGGTTGCAGGAACAGCTGACCGGTAAAACCGATGCGGATACCCTTATCTGCCCGCTGTATGGCGCACTGTCGCTGAAAGAGCAGCAGCAGGCGATTGAACCGCCGCCGTCCGGTATGCGCAAAATCGTTCTGGCGACCAATATTGCCGAAACCAGTCTGACCATTGAGGGCGTGACCCTGGTGGTGGACAGTTGTCTGGAGAAAACTGCGCAGTTTGATCCGCGCAGCGGCCTGACCCGGCTGGTACGCAGCCGCATCAGCCGTTCATCGATGACACAGCGGGCAGGGCGTGCCGGACGACTGGCGCCGGGGATCTGTCTGCATCTGTGCGGACAGGCGGAAGCCGAACGCGCCGCTGCGCACAGTGAACCGGAAATCTGCCACAGTGACCTGTCCGGACTGATGCTGAACCTGGCGCAGTGGGGCTGCCGTGAGGTATCCGCGCTTGCCTGGCTTGATACCCCGCCTGCCGTGGCGGTACAGGTAGCGAAAAAATTACTGACAGAAATGGGCTGCCTTCTGCCGCAGGGCGGACTGACTGCCAAAGGCGCGGCAATGGCCGCTTCCGGGACAGAGCCGCGCCTCTCTGCGTTGTGGCTTTATACCCTTAATGAAGAACCGGCACAGATATACTATGCTGCCCGGCTGATTGCCGCACTGGAAGAGCCTTCCCGCGAAGGTAACGGCAATCTGCTGCATGACCTGACACATCCCTCCGCCCGCTGGGATAAGCGGGCGCATCAGCTGTTGCAGGCCGCCGGCCAGCCGGTCAGAAAGCCGTCTCATGATCCGGACAGCGGCTGGTTGTGCCGCACCTTATTACAGGGCTTTCCGGACAGAATCGCCGGGAAGCGCGGGCGCTCCGGTACATTTTTACTGGCAAACGGTACCGGTGCGGTGACAGATGAAAGCAGCCCGCTCAGCAATGAAGCCGGGCTTATCGCCCCGCTGATCCTGCAAAATGAGCAGCAGGCTAATGCACGGATCCTGAAAGCGGTGCCGTTTGAATTATCACAGCTGACAGAGATGGCACCGCATCTGCTGAAAACCGAAAACCGCCTGACCCGTGATGAAAACAAAGGCAGCTGGCAGGCGTGGCAGGCAGTTACCTGCGGGCAGCTGATTATTGAGCGAAAACCACTGGCAGCACCGTCTGATGAGGTTGTCCGCGAAGCTCTGCTCAGTTGGATCCGCGAACAGGGATTGTCTGTTCTGCCATTCAATGAAGCCTGTGAGCAGCTACTTATCCGCCAGCAGCTGGCACACGATCTGTTCCCGGAACAGCCGCTGCCGGCGGCGGATAATGATACACTGCTCGCCGGGCTGGATGAGTGGTTGTCGCCGTACCTGACCGGGGTGCGCAATCAGCAGCAGCTGGCAAAGCTGGATTTATACGGCGCGCTGCGTCAGCGCATGGACTGGTTGCAGCAGCAATGGCTTGATGTACAGTTTCCGCGTCATTTTGAAGTACCCACCGGCACCCGGATCCCTGTAGAATATGCGGCGGATAAACCGCCGGTGATGGCAGTCCGCATTCAGGAGATGTATGGTGTGCGTGAAACACCGGTGGTGGCGCAGGGACGGCTGCCGGTAACGGTCAGCCTGTTATCGCCCGCACACCGCCCGATACAGGTAACCGCCGACCTGAAAGCCTTCTGGGGCGGGAGCTACCGGGAGGTACAGAAAGAGATGAAAGGGCGCTATCCCAAACATTTCTGGCCGGACGATCCGGCAAATGCACAGCCGACAAAGCGTGTAAAAAAGTTTATGTAAATGCAAAGATAGTCGTTGTTTAACGGATTTTTACTGTGTCTGTTGCCGGAATCGGCGACAATAGCAACTGATGAAATAACCGCCTGTCCCGCCCGGCACATGATTGTGCGGCAGACAGACTGACGGGAGAGACCATGTCTGATTTTGATCGTGAACCCACCGGCCGCAGGGGCAGTAAAGCGCCTGCCGGTAAAAAAAGAGGGCGCTCAGACCGCCGTCGCCGCCGGGATGAGGATTATGACGATGATATTGAATACGATGATGAATTTGGTGATGACGAACCGGATGATTATGACGATGATGATGAGGACAGCGCGCGCATGAGCAAAAAAGGGCGCAAGAACAAACCGCCTAAACGGCGCTGGCGCTGGTTTTGGTTCCTGGTCAAACTCGGCATTGTGATGGTTATCCTGCTGGGGCTTTACGGTGTTTATCTGGCCGGAAAAATCAGCGACCGCCTGGACGGTAAAGTCTGGGATCTGCCTGCGGCGGTTTACGGACGCACCGTCAACCTTGAGCCGGGCATGGATTACAGCCTGAATGAAATGGTGAAACTGCTGGAAGGCATGCAGTACCGCAAAGTCACCAAAATCACCCGCGCCGGTGAATTTTCTGTGACCGGTAATACCATCCAGATGCTGCGCCGTCCGTTTGATTTCCCGGACAGTAAAGAAGGGCAGATTAACGCCCGTCTGACTTTCAGCAGCAGCGGACTGGAAAAAATTGAAAACATGGATAACGGTCGTGAATTCGGTTTCTTCCGCCTCGATCCGAAACTGATCACCATGCTGCAATCCGCAAATGGTGAGCAGCGTCTGTTCCTGGCCCGCAGCGGCTTCCCGGATGAACTGGTTAAAGCCCTGCTGGTGACCGAAGACCGTAATTTCTATGAGCATGACGGGATCAGCATCACCTCCATCGGGCGTGCCCTTCTGGCAAACCTGACGGCGGGACGTGCGGTGCAGGGCGGCAGTACCCTGACACAGCAGCTGGTAAAAAACCTGTTCTTATCCAATGAACGGACACTGGCACGTAAAGCCAATGAAGCCTATATGGCGCTCATTATGGATTACCGCTATGACAAAGACCGCATTCTGGAGCTGTACCTCAACGAAGTGTACCTGGGACAGAGCGGGGACGAGCAAATCCGCGGCTTCCCGCTGGCGAGTCTCTATTATTTCGGCCGTCCGGTCGATGAACTGAGCCTCGACCAGGTGGCACTGCTGGTGGGAATGGTAAAAGGGGCGTCAATCTATAACCCGTGGCGTAACCCGAAAAATGCCCTTGAACGCCGTAACGTGGTGCTGAAACTTCTGCAAACCCAGGGCGGGGTGATCGATCAGGAAATGTATGATGTCCTGAGCGCACGTCCGCTGGGTGTAAAAGAGAAAAGTGGTGTGATCACGCCGCAGCCTGCGTTTATGCAGCTGGTTCGTCAGGAACTGCGCGAGAAGCTCGGCGATAAAGTGGATGATCTGTCCGGCGTGAAAATCTTCACCACGCTGGACCCGGTCTCACAGGATGCGGCAGAAAATGCCGTTGAAGAAGGTGTGAAAGCCATCCGCGCGGAACGTAAAAAACCGGCGCTGGAAGGGGCAATGGTGGTGGTTGACCGCATCAGCGGGGAAGTCCGCGCAATGGTCGGCGGCTCCCAGCCGCAGTTTGCCGGATTTAACCGTGCTATGGCGGCGGAGCGCTCTATCGGCTCGCTGGCAAAACCGATGACTTATCTCACCGCGCTTGGTATTCCGGATACTTACCGCCTGAATACCTGGCTGGACGACCAGCCACTGACCATTAACGTGCCGGGCGGCGGCGGTACCTGGTCACCGCGTAACGACAGCAAAACCTTCAGCGGTCGTGTGATGCTGGTGGATGCGCTGGCGCGCTCTATCAACGTACCGACGGTTAACCTCGGTATGGCGGTCGGTCTGGATGCGGTAGCCGATACGTTTGTCCGTCTCGGCGCACCGGCGAAAAATATCCAGAAAGTCCCGGCAATGCTGCTCGGCGCGGTAAACCTGACACCATTGCAGGTCTCGCAGCTGTTCCAGACCATTGGCAGCGGCGGTAACCGCGCGACACTGTCCGCACTGCGTTCGGTGATCGCGGAAGACGGTACAGTGATTTACCAGAGCTTCCCGCAGGCACAGCGTGCAGTGGCTCCGCAGGCGGCGTATATGACGCTGTACGGCATGCAGCAGGTGGTGGAACGCGGTACCGCAGCCCGCCGTCTGGGATCGAAATTCGGTAAATACCATCTGGCCGGGAAAACCGGGACCACTAACGACATGCGCGACAGCTGGTTTGTCGGTATCGACGGCAAAGAAGTCACCGTCTCCTGGATGGGGCTGGATGACAACAGCCCGTCCGGCCTGTACGGCGGCTCCGGTGCCCTGGTGCTTTACGGACGTTATCTGGATAATCAGCCGCCGCTGGCGCTGAACCTCACACCACCGGAAGATATCGCGGAGATGTCCATCAATGCGGACGGCAATTTTGTCTGCAACGGCGTGGGTGTCACCCGGACATTACCGGTCTGGACAACGGACGCACAAGCGCTGTGCGGTCAGCAGGCACCGGCTCAGCAGCAGGGCGAAGAAGCCCCCGGCTGGCTGAAAGAGATGTTTGAACAGTAATCCGCTGTTCTGTGATAAGCACTGAAAACCCGCCGCAGGGCGGGTTTTGTTTTATGGAATAGAGCTCGCTGTTGCATGATGAGTAACACCATGATACGGTGTTACATGTCAGGCAACAGACGCGTTTAAATTTGGGAATTATCACTGATGAAACAGGCTATTGTTTCACATCCCGGTACAATCGTAGCCAATATACTGACTGACCTGGGTGTGGGAGTTCGTCAGTTTGCCGGAAATATCGGGGTAACACCGGCAACAGTTTCCCGGTTCTTATCGGGGAAAACAGCCCTGACACCGGCCCTGGCTATCCGGATAGCGGCAGCATTAGGCAGTAACCCGGCATTCTGGCTGCGCTTACAGGCAAACTATGATTTGCACCGCCTGGAAAAGGAAATCGATATTTCGGGGATCACGCTGTACGGCGATTCTGAAGAAGATGTATGGCTTAATGAGCTGCCGGATGAACGTATGGAATCACCTGAATTTGAAAAGAAATAGCACTGGTCGGTCATGAAGTGCTCCCATAGCGTCGGACGATGAAAAACAGTAAGAAAATACAATAGACGCTGATAATGCCTGATAGTGAACAGTTAATCCTTCACGAAACGGATAAATCAGAATAAAGCCAGTCTGCACCACTGCAATTGCTTCTGTCAGTTGTATTAGTTCAGATTTGGTTTGATACAATTGTGGCATGAATCTAATCTGATGGACTGCTTTGTGCCAGGAGCGGACGTTGCAAACGATGTAGTTTCTCATCAATGTTGTGCTGACGGCCTCAGGTAACGTACTATTTATTATGGTTTTATTTGCATTAATTCATTGAAATTTCTTTACGATAACGTTAGCTTAGTTGTTCGCGAGGTAAGGTTGTGAATGAAACTAATACGTTTACTTATTGATATGGCTCCATTTAGTTTATACTTCATTTGTGAAAACATCATGCGCGGGTAATTTCACTTCTTCAATTTTGTGATACTTTACCTATCCGAACACAAAGGTTAAGAGTAATGGAAGAATATAAAAAAAGCTGTGAGGATGAGCTTGATTGGGTTGTTGTGAATCAACTCCATGAAGCGACACTTCAAATGAGTAAGAGTTGTTTTGAGTTCAAAAAGATATGCGTAGGGCTTATCGGTGCAACTTTGGCTATATTAGCAAAACTTACCGATGGTAAACTTGATCATTCTTATTTTTATATAACTTTTATTCTATGTTTTGGTTTCTGGATCGCAGATTTTTCCGCATATTATTTCCAGAGAAAAACGAGAGTGGCCATGAATAATAAACTGATTGCATTGGCCAATAGAAATTCTATTAATGACTATCCTACTGAAAATTTAGAGGTAACTTGGTTTAAAGCAGCATTTAACCATTCAATGGCCCTATACTATACTTTTGCTATTATAGAAATTATTGGTTGGCTTGTTTATGTACACATAGGTAAGTAGTATGAATATTTTTGTCAGCTACACGACTAGAGATAATAATATTGATAAAAAACTATTAGAGTGTGTAGCAGAGGTTGTTTCACTTTATGGTAATTGCTACATCGATCTTTTACATAACAGTGGAAAAGATAAACAGCGGCATGTCGAATTCATGTTATCACAATCTAATTTACTAATTTTAATTGCATCAAGCTCAATATTTACTTCTAAATGGGTCCAATGGGAACTTGATGAGGCAAAAAGATGCTCCATTCCAATTGTTGTAGTTGAAGCCAAGTCAGACATAAGTAATACCTTAAACAATTTGAAATCACTATTAGCAACTAATGTTTATTAATTATCTAACCACAGAAGTGAAAAAGTTGGAGATTTCTCGAAAAATAAAATGAATATATTTGACAACAATTTTTAATATCCATCAACTGACATTGATTGGTGTTACATAAACAATTTTTTAATTTCTGGTGTCTTAATAAGACCTAAATCACCAATTAAACAATTGAGTTACTACTAAGAACTTCACTTTTTGACCTATAATCAGTTAATTAAAATGCAGAATGGTTATTAATAGAATCATTATTCCCGAAAAGCCAATTCCAATCAGAAATGGCCGCATCTTGCTCAAAGAAGATACCATATCCCTCGGACTAAGCCGTTTGGCACCAGAAACGGACATAGTTACATCGAAAAATATTTGTATAAGAGAAAATATTAGCAATCGTTTAACTTAAAAATCATCAGCAATGCATCTAAAGGGGATGAAGAAAACCAATATTCATTTTTTGACACACGCTCTAGTTTGCTTTGATCATATATCAATATTCCATCACATTCATTTAGACCATCTATAAGATCCATTTTCTCAGGAATATCATGCCGATAGTAAACACTATAACCATCAGAATCAATTTTAATGACATAGGCATATATAATGTCTGCTGGGGATTTTCCAGAGAAATATTTATCATGCTCATAGTCATGCCCTGGTTCATTCCAAAAAATGCTATCGTTATCACGGTCAGTACCGGTGTTTTTAGCAAGACTGAATCTATCTACTGGATCGCTATTTTCATTGTTAACGTCATAAGTTTCAAGAGCAAAATTTCTGGCTAGTACCAAACCATCAAATTCAATTTCATTTAATTCCAATGGCAATCTTTTCTCAAACTCATCCCATTCATCTATTTCTACGATTTTCATTTTATTAACCACGCAATTTAAAGTCCATTTATATAACTATAAAGCGCTAAAAAATCAAAGAAAAACTGGTTAGATCCATACTAATGAACATTAGTATCAGCCTACCAATACTCTTACGAACTTCCGCTCCTCGCTCATAGCAGACCTGATAACCACCCGGCCTGTCCTCTGCGAGCCAACAGCAGGAGTTAAGCGTAAGTTGACGGATCATACTCCCACTGTGATTCGTCACTGTAAATCGTACCTTCATCATCCATCACGCGGGCATTAAGGTGCTTTGCAATCTGCAACATCTTTCTGTACAGGTATGTATCAGGCCATTTGGTATAAATATTACCTTCGCTCCAGTCAAGCCATGGTTCTTCGTACAACGAGGGGCCAGACCACAAGGCGTGGTAATCGCCGTTTATAATATATCTGTTTAATTCATTATCGTTATTAATGTAGTTAAGCCATTCATCAGCGGTTATTTGCGCATCTTCATTTTCTGCCCAAAATTCAGCTCTCGTTATGTGAAATTCAACACCCATAGCACCTCCTTAACGCTGGTACAGACTTCACCAGACCAATAATTATTCCCAACCTGCAAAACCCGTCACCACCCCAGCCAAAAATCAAACCATAAAAAAACTGCGCCGCATTCGTTGTATTGAACGTTTGCGGCGCAGTTCACAGTGATAAGCCGGTGACGATTACTTCTTCTGCTTCGCTTCCTCAGCCGCTTCTTCGGCTTCCACTTCTTCATACCAGCGCGGGTGATGTTTCTTCGCCCAGCGGCGGCTGACTTTACCTTCCACCATACCTTTGATCGACCCTTTCACCCAGAAAGCCATATACATATGGATCAGGATGGCGTGGATCAGGACGATAGCGGCGGTCGCATGGATCAGCAGGCTCCAGCGGATCATCCACATCGGGAAGTAGTGCGCAAAGTACGGACGCCAGATGATGATCCCGGTGGCAAGCAGCACGAAGATCATGCTCATAATACTCCAGAACATCATTTTCTGTCCGGCGTTGTATTTACCGACACGCGCCACATGATGCTCATTGCCTTTCAGCACTTCGATAATGTTTTTAATCCACGGCAGATCTTCTCTGTCCGGGATGTTGTGCTTAACGAAGCGGAAAAACATAAACATCAGCACGACGAAAATCAGCACACCAAAGAACGGGTGCAGAATACGCCCCATTGCCGGTGTCCCGAAGGTTTCCGTCAGCCATTGCAGTGTCGGGAAAAACAGCGCAATACCGGATAAGGAGACCAGGAAAAAGCAGATCACCACTGTCCAGTGACAGGCACGATCAATAAACTTCGTGCGGACGATCATTTTGCTTTTCTTACTCATGGTGAGTTTCCTCCTCTTCCTCATCGTCCGTCTCTTTGTTCGGGCCGATCCCCACATAGTGGAATACCAGTCCGGCAAAGGTGGCGATAAACCCGATAGCCGACAGCGGTTTCAGTACCCCTTTCCAGAGATCAATCGGTGTATCAATCTGCGGATCTTTCGGCAGCCCGTGATAGAGTTCCGGATTATCCGCGTGCTGCAGCACATACATCACGTGTGTGCCGCCGACACCGTCCGGGTTGTAGACCCCGGCATTGGCAAAGCCGCGTTTTTTCAGCTTCTGCACGCGCTCGTCCGCCACTTCCAGCATCTCTTTTTTGGTACCGAAATGGATAGCACCGGTCGGACAGGTTTTCACACAGGCCGGCTCCTGGCCCACGCTGACCCGGTCAACACAGAGTGTGCATTTGTACACCCGGTTATCTTTCGGATTCAGACGCGGAATATTGAACGGACAACCCGCAATACAGTAACCGCAGCCGATGCAGTGTTCTGACTGGAAATCAACGATCCCGTTGGCGTACTGAATAATCGCACCGGCAGACGGGCAAGCTTTCAGACAGCCCGGGTCTGAACAGTGCATGCAGCCGTCCTTGCGGATCAGCCACTCCAGTTTGCCGTTCTCTTTGGTTTCACTGAACCGCATGACAGTCCAGGATTTGGCGCTCAGATCCGTCGGGTTATCATAAACCCCGGTACAGAACCCGACCTCATCCCGGATGTCATTCCACTCGGAACAGGCCACCTGACAGGCTTTACAGCCGATACAGGTGGATACATCAATCAGCTTGGCGACTTCAAACTTGTTGTCACGGGCCTGAGGAGGCGGCGTTATGCTGTTGGTCGCAGAACGTTTGATAATGTCTTGAGATTGCATGGACATAATTCCTCCTTACGCCTTCTCGATATTGACTAAGAACGCTTTAAACTCAGGCGTTTGCGAGTTGGCGTCACCGACTCCCGGCGTCAGTGTGTTGGTGATAAAGCCTTTTTGGGCGGCACCTTCAAAACCCCAGTGGATCGGGAGCCCGACCGTTTCGACCGGTTTATCGTCCACCATCAGTGTCTGAAGGCGTGGTGTGACCACCGCAACCGCGCGGATAAAGCCGCGTTTACTGCTGACTTTTACTTTATCGCCGCTGCGGATCCCTTTGGCTGCGCCCAGCGTTTCACTGATTTCCACAAACTGTTCCGGCTGTGCGATAGCATTAAGCCGCGCATGTTTGGTCCAGGTATGGAAGTGTTCGGTCAGACGATAGGTTGTGCCGACGTACGGGAACTCCGTATGATTTCCGAGACGTTTTTTATCATCCTCAAAGATACGGGCGGCCGGGTTGGATACGACTTCCGGATGCAGCGGGTTAGTACCAATCGGTGTTTCAAACGGCTCGTAGTGTTCCGGGAACGGCCCTTCCGCCATTTTATCGATGGCAAACAGACGGCCTAAGCCCTCCGGCTGCATGATAAACGGCCCGGCACCCGCTTCCGGCGCAGAGGCATTAAAGTCCGGGATATCGTTACCGACCCACTTTTTGCCGTTCCATTCGATAAGAATACGGTTCTTATCCCACGGTTTACCCTGCGGATCAGCAGAAGCGCGGTTATAGATCACACGGCGGTTCAGCGGCCATGCCCAGGCCCAGCCGAGGGTGTTACCGATGCCGGACGGGTCACTGTTATCCCGTTTCGCCATCTGGTTGCCCTGTTCGGTCCAGCAGCCGGTGTAGATCCAGCAGGAGGACGCGGTGGAGCCGTCATCACGCAGCAGCGCAAAGGAGCTGAGCAGTTCGCCTTTTTTCGCCTGTAAATTGCCGTTGGCATCATACAGATCGTCAAGGGCCACGCCGTTGTTCTCTTTGGCGACTTCGTCGGATTCCGGATTGAACGGCTGCACATAATCCCAGGACATTTTCATCAGCTGATCAACACCCTGACCGCCTTCCTGTTGATACAGCTCGCGCATTTTCCACAGAATACCGGCAAGGATCTGGCCGTCAGTACGGGCTTCCCCCGGGGCATCTGCCGCTTTCCAGTGCCACTGTAACCAGCGGCCGGAGTTGGCGATAGAGCCGTCTTCTTCCGCGAAACAGGTGGACGGCAGGCGGAACACTTCGGTCTGAATGGATGCGGTATCGACATCATTCATATCACCGTGGTTCTGCCAGAAGCTCGCGGTTTCAGTGCTCAGCGGGTCGACGGTTATCAGGTATTTCAGTTTGCTCAGGCAGCTGACCACTTTGTTTTTGTCCGGGAAGGACGCGACCGGGTTAAAGCCCTGACAGATATAGCCGTTGATTTCGCCTTTGTTCATCATGTCGAAATACTTCAGCACGTCATAAGCCTGATCCCACTTCGGCAGCCAGTCATAGCCCCACTGGTTCTCTTTGGTTGCTTCATCGCCGTAGAACGATTTCATCAGGCTGACGAAGAACTTCGGATAGTTACTCCAGTAGTTGACCTGGCCCGGCAGCGTGGCTTTCGGCGTATTGGCGTTCAGATAGCTGGTGAGATCCGTCTGTTTTTCGGACGGCAGAGTCAGATAACCCGGCAGGCTGGTGGAGAGCAGACCCAGGTCTGTCAGTCCCTGAATATTGGAGTGACCGCGCAGGGCGTTCACACCGCCGCCTGCCACACCCATGTTACCGAGCAGCAGCTGGATCATCGCCATGGTACGGATATTCTGCGCACCGACGGTATGCTGCGTCCAGCCGAGGGCATACAGGAAGGTTGCCGCACGGTTGGCCGGGCTGGTGGAGGCCAGAATCTCACAGACTTTGAGGAAATCCGCCTGCGGCGTGCCGCAGATTGTTTCCACCATCTCCGGGGTATAACGGCTGACATGCGTTTTCAGCAGATTCCACACACACTGCGGATGTTGCAGAGTGTCGTCACGCAGGGCATAGCCGTCTTCACCGAACTGGTAATTCCAGGTGGTTTTGTCGTAACGGCGTTTTTCAGCATCGTAGCCGCTGAATAAACCGTCGCTGAAAGCATAATCCTCACGGACCAGTAACGGCGCATTGGTGTAATGGCGCACATACTCGTCGTGGAATTTCCCGTTTTCCATCAGGTACAGGATCACACCGGAAAGGAAGGTGATATCGGTTCCGGAGCGGATAGGGATGTAGTGATCTGCCACCGACGCGGTCCGTGTAAAACGCGGATCGACAACAATCAGTGTGGCATCGTTGTTATTTTTTGCTTCCATCGCCCAGCGGAATCCGACAGGATGTGCTTCCGCAGCATTCCCGCCCATTACCACAACGACGTTGGCGTTTTTGATATCAACCCAGTGGTTGGTCATGGCACCGCGACCAAATGTCGGAGCAAGACTTGCTACCGTTGGTCCGTGTCAGACACGCGCCTGGTTATCGACTGCCAGCATCCCGAGAGAACGGGTAAATTTCTGGGTCAGCATCCCGGTTTCGTTGCTGGCGGCAGAGGCGCAGAGCATCCCGGTGGTCAGCCAGCGGTTTACCGTGGTGCCTTCGCTGTTTTTCTCAATGAAGTTGGCATCACGGTCGGCTTTCATCAGACGGGCGATACGCTCAAATGCGTCATCCCAGCTGATGCGCTGCCATTTATCGGAGCCCGGCGCGCGGTACTGCGGATAACGCAGACGGCTTTCACTGTGAATATAATCGAGCAGACCGGCACCTTTCGGGCATAACGCCCCGCGGTTGACCGGATGATCCGGGTCACCCTCGACGTGGAAAATCGCTGATTTGGCATTCATGGCACCATCACCCATGCTGTAAATCAGTAATCCGCATCCGACGGAGCAGTAGGTACAGGTGTTACGGGTCTCTTTTGAACGGAGTAATTTGTATTCCCGGACGTTGGACATTGCTACTGACGGCATAAAGCCTAACGCAGCGGCAGTTGTTCCGGCGAGACCGCCGGCACAAACCTTAAAGAACTGTCTGCGGCTGAAATTCATCGCATCCTCTTTTTTATTTATTTGTAAAAAATCGTGAGGAGAATATCAGCAAAGGTTGAATTTATATTGCCTGAAATCAATGAAAGTGAACTTTGATGTTTAATAATGATTAATTGGGGTTTTTCGTGTTTTGTAAATAATCACAAAGTGGTAGTGAGTTAAATTTAAATTTGATTCAGATCAATTAAACAAAATACGAAAAAAAAGAAAACAAGAAAATAAATCAATTATATTCCGGCTATCATACACACATTATATTTGTTAAAAAACAATTTAAAAATGGCGGATATCCGAATCGTCATTTTTAAAATGGGAAGGGGATTGCCCCATCTGTTTTTTAAACATAATTGAGAATGCCCCCGCACTGTTGTAACCCAGCTCATACGCCACTTCGGTAATCGATTTTCCGGACAGAATATGAGACAGCGAGTTCAGCAGACACGCCTGCTGCCGCCATTCTGAAAATGACATCCCGGTCTGGGCGCGGAAAAAACGGCTGAAAGAGCGCTCGCTTTTGTGCAGCTGTTCCGCCCACTCTCCCGGTTGTGAGGTGATAAGCGGTTTGCGCATAAATTCACGGCACAGACGGCCGAGTTTCTCATCACGCGGGATCGGGGCGAAAAACGGCAGCGGGGGCATGCGCGCCAGCTCGCAGAGGATCAGTTGCATCAGCACACCGTCACGCCCCTGAATATCATATTCCGCCGGGATATCCACCGCTTCCAGCAGCAGCTGGCGCAGCAGCGGGGAGACACTCACCACCTCACAACTGGCGGCGTGACGCGGCTTTGCCGCCGGTTCGATATACAGACTGCGGGTACTGACATTCAGCATCCGGGTTTCATGGGCGACCTGTTCCGGGATCCACACCCCGCAGGAGGGCGGGATCACCCACTCACCGTCTGCGGTACTGACTTCAATCAGCCCGGTGGCCGGATACAAAAACTGTGCCCGGCGGTGGGCGTGGTATTCCAGCAGGGTATCGGGCAGATAATCAGTGCCGAGCGCAATGACATCCCGCGCGATATTATCCACGCTTTTTAACGGAATATTTCTCATGAGTGCCGCGCTCCGTATCTGGCTGAAAATAAAAACCGGCGGGTGTTATATCAGATCCCGCCACCGCAAAACAGGGCTTTTGTGACAATAACAGATGCGGATGCCACATCTGTATTATTACGGTAACAAATAGAAAACGTTCGGTTAACAGTAACCGGAAACAGGCCGGAATTCAAATGCCGTTGTCTGATTTGCGCATGGCGGCAATATATTAATCCATTACTATTTTGCTGCCGCCATTCTGTTTATACAGATTATCATTATTTCCGGTTATTAAGCGATTACCGGTGGCGTGAAGTTATTTCCGGTCATTTAAAATTAAATAATATTTATTATTTCCTGATGTTTTAAATACCGCACTCTGTTTCTCACCCGGGGTAAATCCATTATGAGTCATCAATCCGGCCACGATAATGAAACATCCGCCGCGCCCGGCGAAATAAGCCGCCGCCGCTTTATACAGGTCAGTTCTGTATTATCTGCGGTGCCGTTTCTGGCATCCGAAAGTATTGCATCCGTACCGGCCGATCCGGCCCATATTCCGGTTCATCAGACGGATGACGGCGTGCGCATTGTACCGACCTGCAGCAGCTTTGACTGCGGCGGGAAATGTGATATCCGCGCGCATATCAAAGACGGAAAAGCTATCCGCATCACAACCCGGCCGGATGCGGAACTCAATGAAGAGATGCCGATCATGCGGGCCTGCGTACGCGGACGCGGATACCGGAAATTTATTTATCACCCTGATCGCCTGAAATACCCGATGAAACGGGTCGGTAAGCGCGGTGAAGGCCGTTTTGAACGCATAAGCTGGGCAGAAGCCACCAGCCTGATTGCCGCCGAATGGCAGCGCATTAGTGACAAATACGGCCCGGCATCGCGCTTTGTCAGCCTGAGTACCGGGGTGACCGGCGGGATTTTTTCCGGCGCAAATATGCTGCGCCGCCTGTTTAACCTGACCGGCGGCTTTCTGGAAAACTACCATTCCGT
Source organism: Morganella sp. TYF_1 (assembly GCF_043105645.1). NCBI lineage: Bacteria > Pseudomonadati > Pseudomonadota > Gammaproteobacteria > Enterobacterales > Morganellaceae > Morganella > Morganella sp. TYF_1. The sequence goes on from NZ_JBICLU010000012.1 coordinate 69,768, forward strand.
CAGTAACGGCAACACCATGGCGGCTACGCCCTATACCTACGGCACGGCGGCCAGCGGCAGCACACTCGATACCCTGGAAAATACGCCGCTGGTGATCCTGTGGGGGCATAACCCGAACGAAACGATTTTCGGGCACAGTAACCACTATTTCCAGAAAATGAAAAAGAACGGCACCAAATTTGTTGTCGTTGATCCGCGCTATTCCGATACCGCTTCTTCGCTGGCGGATCAGTGGATACCGATCCTGCCGACGACCGACAATGCGATGATGGATGCGATGATGTATGTCATCGTGACAGAAAATCTTCATGACCAGGCATTTATTGATAAATACACCCTGGGATTCAGCGAAGACCAGATGCCGGAAGGCGTGGCGGATAATGAATCACTGGTGGCGTATCTGACCGGACAGAAAGACGGCGTTGCCAAAACCCCGGAATGGGCAGAAAAAATCACCAAAGTCCCGGCGGACACTATCCGTCAGCTGGCGCGTGAATATGCCACAACCAAACCGGCGGTGCTGATGCAGGGCTGGGGGCCGCAGCGTCATATCTGCGGCGAGCGCAGTGCACGCGGCGCGACGCTGCTGGCAACCATCACCGGTAATGTCGGTGTGCGCGGCGGCTGGGCGGCGGGTTACGGTATGGCGCTGAACCCGGAACTGCGCAAAACCATCGCCGGACCGGCGCTGTTTGATAACCCGGTCAAAGCCAAAATTAATATCACCAACTGGGTGCAGGCGTGCGAAGACAAAACCCTGGTGACCCCAGAGAACGGGCTGAAAAATGCAGACAAACTCGGCACCGAAATCAAAATGATTTTTTCGATGGCGGGTAACTACATGACCAACCAGAACACCGATATTCTTCATGCCGCAAGCGTGCTGGCGGATGAATCGAAAGTCGAATTTATTGTCTGTAGTGATCTCTATCTTACGCCGAGCGCCAAATATGCGGATCTGCTGCTGCCGGAAACCAGTTTTCTGGAACGCTGGAATATTGGCGGCACCTGGAGTTACGGCGATTATCTGATCCTGTCTGAAAAAGCCATTGAGCCGGAGTTTGAACGGCGCACGGACTATGACTGGCTGTGCGAAGTGGCAGAGAAACTGGGGGTCCGTGATGAATTTACTGAAGGCCATGAAACGGATCGCGACTGGATAGAATTTCTCGTCAATGATGCGGCACAGAAGCGTCCGCAAGATAACATCCCAACCTTTGATGAACTGCTGGTCAAACGCCGTCATTTGCTGACCCATCGTCCGCATACGCAAAATGTAGCGTTTGAGCAAAATATTCAGGATCCGGAAAATAACCCGTTCCCGACCCCGTCCGGCAAAATCGAGATTTTCTCCAAACGCCTGTATGACATGCACAATCCGGAGATCCCGGCGCTGTCTCATTACGTTCCGGCAACAGAAGGGCCGGAAGACAGCCTGACCGCGAAATACCCGTTACAGCTGATCACCTGGAAAGGGCGCAACCGCGCGAACTCCACCCAGTTTGCCAACCCGTGGCTGCAGGAAGTGCAGCGCCAGGAGCTGTGGATCAACCCGGCGGATGCGGCTGATCGCGGTATCAGTGACGGCGAAAAAGTGAAAGTGCATAACGACCGCGGGATCACCATGATCGCGGTGAAAATCACACCGCGCATTATGCCGGGCGTGGTGGCATTACAGGCCGGTGCCTGGTGGCAGCCGGACAGCAACGGCATTGATCAGGGCGGATGTGCCAACGTGCTCACCTCGTCACGCAGTACCGCGCTCGCCCACGGCAACGCGCACCAGACACTATTAGTTGAGGTGGAAAAAGCATGAGTAAATTCATTGTTTATCCGGCAGTCAGTGACAAACAGTTAGGTTTCTATATTGATTCCGCCCGCTGCTCCGGCTGCAAGGCGTGTCAGGTGGCGTGCAAGGACAAGAATAATCTTGATGTCGGCCGCCGCTTCCGCCGTGTGTATGAAATGACCGGCGGCGGCTACAGCCGCAATAAAAACGGCGCACTGATTAATAACGTGTTCGCCTATACGCTTTCCATCTCCTGTAACCACTGCAAAGATCCGATCTGCGTACGTAACTGCCCGACAACTGCAATGCATAAGCGGGCAGGGGACGGCATTGTGATGGTTAATACCGATAAATGTGTCGGTTGCGGTGCCTGTGCGTGGTCGTGTCCGTACGGCGCACCGCAGATGGATCCGGAAACGAAACAGATGTCGAAATGCGATTTCTGTATTGATCTTCAGCAAAACGGTGAGCAGCCGGTGTGTGTCAGCACCTGTCCGCTCGGGGCGATCCAGTTCGGGCCAATTGAGGAATTGCGGGCGAAATACGGTGACCTTGATTACGTGACCGGACTGCCGGATCCGTCAATCACGCATCCGAATCTGGTGATCAATCCGCATCAGGGCGCAAATTTTGATGACATGAACAGTGAGAGAAAAGAAAAATGAATGAGTGGTCACTGTTAATTTTCACTTACATGATGAATGCGGCGGCGGGGCTGTGCGTTGTGAGCGGGGTGTTTGCCGTGCATCTCAGCCGCCGCCTCCCGGCAGACAGCTTTAAGCGCTTTATGATGCTGACGATTTTTATTATCTGCGCCATTGCGGGGGTCGGTTCTGCTGCGTCAATTACCCACCTCGGTGTGCCGCTCAATGCACCGAATGCGATTAATAATGTGTTCAGTGCCTGGCTCAGCCGTGAAGTGGTGGTCACGGCTGCGTTTGTCGGTACGCTCGGTGTCAGTTTTCTCTGGCTGTGGAAAACGGGAAAATTCTCTTTCCTGTTATACGGCGGCGCAATGGCTATCGGGCTGGCGGATATTTTTTGTATGGCATCGATTTACCGCTACACCTCGATTCTGACCTGGAATGACATCAACACCTATCTGATGTTTTACGGTACAACACTGACACTCGGTGCTGTCCTGTTTGTGCTGGTGGTGATAATGATCCGGAAAGCCGGACACAGGGCCGGGATGACACTGCCTGCTGACGCACTGTCATTATCATCATTATGGCTGCTGTGGAGTGTGATGGCGGTAAGTCTGATCGGGCGTCTGCTGTATCAGCCGTTTTATGCACATTACCTGACCCGCACGCAGCTGACATACACATCAATCACATTCCCGCTGTCACCCATTGAAGCGTATGACAGTATTGCCGGGCTGCGGATTGGTGTCTGGGCCGCGGCAGTGATGGGTGTGGCACTCTGCGGTATCTCTCTGGTGCGGGCTCAGAAAAAAGCATGCAGCGGTTTACCGGTCTGCACCGGGTTTATCAGCGGCTGTCTGCTGACCATCGCGGCAGAGTTTATGCTGCGTTATGTGTTCTATTACATTCATATCTGACGGGGGATGTGATGAGTAAAACAGCTCACTATGCGGCTGCGTTTAACGTGCTGGGGATCTGTTATCTGTTCCCGCCGGATGATGACAGCAACCGGGCCGCTATGCGCCTGTTTACCCTGCCGGGATTTGTGCAGCAATGGCCGTGTGAGGTAGATGACACACTGTGTTCACAGCTGAGCCGCACGGCGGGTGAGGGCAAGGAGGTACTGAAATCCGAATGGCAGTCGCTGTTTGCCGGGCCTGGAGCGTTACCGGCTCCGCCCTGGGGCTCGGTGTATCTGGATGCAGAGGGATTACTGCAGGGGGATTCAACCCTTGCGCTGAGCGCGTTCTTAAAACAGGAGCGGCTGAAACTGAAAACACCGTATCCGGAACCGGCTGACCATATCGGGCTGATTTTATTCCAGGCAGCAGTACTGGCATCTGAAATGCGGGGTGCGGCGGTGAACACATTGCTCAGTCAGCATCTGATGAACTGGCTGCCGCGTTATGCGCAGCGGCTGGATACACACGGAAACAGCCCGTTTTACTCAGCCCTGACCCGGCTGGCGCTGACCACCGTGCAATCATTTATAAAAGCATAATATTCACAGTGATACGGTTTGATTACATTGCCCGTCATTTTATACGCCTCTTTCTCCGGAGGCGTTTTTTTTATCTGCGGCATTACGTATTTCTTTTTAAGCCGGATTCCCGGTTAGCCGGATGTCACTGTTAATTTATCTTTCTGGTGCTATTATTCTTATGATTTTGAAAATATAAAATTTATATCATGATAATTGCTTTTAACGGATAAGGAATATTCATAAATGGCATGGAAATATGATGTTGCAACACGGGCATTCTCACTGGACGGCGTACATAAATTTTATGCGGAATACGCTGGTGCTGAAGGGTACAAAAATGATTCTGCTTATGAGTGCAGAGCGAATCAGGGACCGCTGCCGCGCGGAACATACACCATCGGCGCGCCGTTCACCCACAGCACGGCCGGTGCCTATACCCTGAGATTAACGCCGGATGCCGGTAATGATATGTGCGGCCGGGCAGGATTCCTGATCCACGGAGACAGTGTCAGTAATCCCGGGACGGCATCCACCGGTTGTATTGTGCTGATAAAATCCCGCAGAAAAGAAATCGTGGACAGTGGTGATACGGAGCTGATTGTCGAATGAAACTGAAATATTTATCACCGTTGCTGTTAGCACTGGTCAGTACGCCGTTGTTTGCCGCACCGGATGTTGTCAGTGAATGCAGCAAACCCGGCCGCTCGGTTGACCGGGAAATGCAGATAGTGATGGAGCATACGCTTCACATTGATCTGAAACAGATTGATGAAAGCAAAACCAAAACAGAAATTCTGTCTGCTCAACCGGCCGGGGAATTGCTGATTTCTCAGCTTGCGCAGGAAACCTATGATTCCCTGACAGACAAATCCAAAAGCTCACCGGAATCCTATAAGAAACTGTTTTCCGCTAACCCGGCGTATAACCTGGTTTTACGGATCACGTATGTGAATAAAGAGAATAAGAAGAATATCTTTATCGCCTCCGGACTGGCCGACAAAGAGGAGTGCTCGGTGCACTTTAACGGCTGGCTGACAGAGCAGCGGGAATTTTGATCCGGTAATATTCAGTCAGCGGAAAGATACGGCGGCACCAGATCGTCCAGCAGGGCGATCAGCGCCGGATCACCGTAATGGTAATCATCCGGGATCTCAAGGACATGAAGGGGTTTGTGATCCAGCAGACGGGTAAATTCCGCTTTCAGGCGGTTTTTGTGTTTTTGCTCCATCACAAAAATCACATCAGCCCACTGAAGTAACGCCGGGGTAACCCGGCGTTTTGCATTGCGGCTGGTACCGGCAGAACGGACAGACCACTGCGGGTGATTCCGCCAGTGATGTTCGGCTGTCGGGCTGCGCCATTGATTGCGGCTGCAGATAAACAGGACATTCATCGATTCTTTTCCTCGTCGCAGGCGTTGCGTGTCAGAACCGCCTGACTGACCTGCGGATATGCCATGCCCAACTGAGCCGCCCGGATCATTTTTTCACTGCGTCCGTACATCATTTTCCAGCATTTTTCCGCCGGATAATCATATAACGATGCATCGTGCTTCTGATCACGGGACTTATTGATACGGTTTTTAAATCTGCGCCAGGCGCGGTTTCGGGTGTTATCCATCTTTTTCTCTCTTCAGCATTGAATTACCGGGTTCAGCAGCCGCGGTAATACGGAAAAAGAGTGGGCTAACACTGCGAATTTTAAGCAAAAAAAAGCAGAAAGCAAGCTGAAAAACAAAAACGCCCGGACAGATGCCGGGCGTGACAGATTATGCGGGCATTACAGCTCAGAGAAAGCGTAAGCGGCTGCATCAATGGTTTTGCGGATATCTTCGTCACTGTGCGCGACAGACATAAATCCGGCCTCAAAGGCGGATGGCGCCAGGTAAATGCCCTGTTGCAGCATCAGGTGGAAAAATTTCTTAAAGCGCTCAACGTCGCAGTTCATCACATCCTGATAGCAGGTGACTGCCGGTGCATCGGTAAAGAACAGGCCGAACATGCCGCCGACATGGTTAACCACAAACGGAATACCTGCTTCACGGGCTTTTTCGCACAGGCCGTCTGCCAGCATATCCGTCAGTTCGGTCAGGCGCTGATGCACACCCGGCTGAGCGATTTCCTGTAAGCAGGCAAGACCTGCCGCCATCGCGATCGGGTTACCGGACAGGGTTCCTGCCTGATAAACCGGGCCGGTCGGGGCGAGTTTTTCCATGATCTCACCGCGACCACCGAAAGCACCCACCGGCATTCCGCCGCCGATAATTTTACCCAGACAGGTCAGATCGGGCTCAACATCATAATGTGCCTGCGCACCGCCGAGGGCGACACGAAAGCCGGTCATTACTTCATCGATAATCAGCAGCGCGCCAAACTCATCACACAGGGCGCGCAGGCCCGGCAGGAAGTCTGCTGACGGCGGTATACAGTTCATATTTCCGGCGACAGGTTCGACAATGATACAGGCGATATCGTGCGGATGTTTTTCAAATGCCTCACGGACAGAATTCAGATCATTGTAGGTGCAGGTCAGAGTGTGTTTGGCAAAGTCTGCCGGTACACCCGGAGAGTTCGGCTGACCGATGGTCAGTGCGCCGGAACCGGCTTTGACCAGCAGGCAGTCTGCGTGCCCATGGTAGCAGCCTTCAAATTTGATGATTTTATCGCGGGCGGTGTAGCCGCGCGCCAGACGAATCGCACTCATGGTCGCTTCGGTACCGGAGTTCACCATGCGCACCATATCCATGGACGGTACCAGTTCGGTAACGAATTTGGCCATTTCCACTTCGTCAGCAGTCGGCGCGCCGAAACTCAGCCCTTTTTCCACCGCGTTGATGACAGCGGTGCGGATGGCCGGGTGATTATGCCCCAGCACCATCGGCCCCCAGGAGCCGACATAGTCGATATAGGCTTTGCCGTCGACATCATAAATATAAGCCCCGTTGGCGCGCTCGATAAACAGCGGCGTACCACCGACACCGTTAAAGGCACGAACCGGTGAGTTCACACCACCCGGGATAAAATGTTGTGCTTCAGTATAGAGATTTTCAGAACGGCTCATGCAGGACTCCTGTCAGTCGGTGAGCGGGAAATTGCGGCTATTGTAAAGGAGAGCGGCGGTGAATCCAACTTATCGCATTATCCTCATGATAACTATATCCTTATTAATAGTGTGGACACTGTGCTTTCTGTGTGACGAAACTTGAACGATTGCCGGAGGTGGTGGATAATCAGCAGTAGTGTCCGGAAGCGGTCAGCTTCTGCGTGTGTTTACTGGTCGCGGCCAGTCTGGAGTAATAAATGAGCGATGATGCAGCAATGCCCCTGCAATTTACTGATGCGGCAGCTAAAAAAGTAAAAATCTTAATCGCGGATGAAGAAAATCCGAACCTGCGTCTGCGTGTGTATATCACCGGCGGCGGTTGCAGCGGTTTCCAGTATGGCTTCACCTTTGATGATGCCATCAATGACGGCGACATGACCATCGAGAAAGAAGGCGTGGCGCTGGTGGTTGATCCGATGAGCCTGCAATATCTGGTCGGCGGTTGTGTGGATTATACCGAAGGGCTGGAAGGCTCACGGTTTATCGTCACCAACCCGAATGCCAAAACAACCTGTGGCTGCGGTTCTTCTTTCAGTATCTGACGTATCCGCAGACAACAAAAAAACGGGCGCCCGGAAAGCGCCCGTTTTTTTATGCCGATAAGTATTGCTGAAGAAAAATGGGTGATGACCTGTAGCCTGTATCCATAAAGAAAAAGAGGATAATTGTTTATATCCGGCCTTGTGCAGGGAAAATCGGTCACGTAATGTGATTTTATTCCGCGTTGCAGTAAAAACCGGGATCTCCGGCTAAAAAGGGTACTCGCAAGCAGTGACAGCGTTGCTATATTCCGGGAGAATATCCGTATTATTTGTCAGATAAATTGATGAATTAATAAAATGAAACAAAAAAATATTATTTAACACTTTTCAGTCAGAATACACTTATTATCAGATAAGGTTTAAATTCATTATTTATTAAATATCATGCTTTTTCATCACGATTATGCAGTAATAAAAAATTCATTTATTATTTGATTTATAACGATTTTTTATTTAAACATTCCGGCGGCTATTATGTTCAGTCAGGATTAATAGCACCCATCGTTATATATTGTTATTTATATCGCTAAATTGGATTCATCTTGATCCCGCGCAATATGTCTGTATCTCACTGATTTACACTGAACATATAAAAATATGACCTGTTTACATCCATCACGTCTGAAAATATGAAAAATAAATGCGGGGATATACCGGACTATTTTATCTCAGCCTGTGATACCCGCCGGATCGTTTCCGGCCGAGTACGTTAAGGAATCTGCCATGATTTACCCGCTGACAGAACAGACCCCGGTTTTACAACATAATGCGGCATTACAGCGGTATGTGCTGCGTTATCTGGAGATTGAAAAACAGACGCAGCAGGCCATTGCACAGTACGGGCTGCCTTTTGAATCGCCGTACCGGCGTCAGGCCGAAACGGACGCACTGCGCCGTGAGGTGAAAGCACTGGGCGCGGTGTTTGCCAACAACGGCAAAAGCATCCACAGCCGCTGGCTGTCATCCGCCTGTGTGCAGTGCCGTACCGGCGAGGGCAGTTACACCACGTTTGTATCCCTGAAATGTCACCGCGACTGTTATTTCTGCTTCAATCCGAATCAGGAAAATTACGACGGTTTTCAGCATGAGATGCGGGATGCTATTGGTGAAGTGAGTGCGATTGCCGAAGAGGGCTATCCGCTGACCCACATTGCGCTGACCGGTGGTGAGCCGCTGCTGTTTCGTCAGGAGAGTATCCGCTTTTTTGAAACGGTACAGGCGAAACTGCCCGGCGTTCATACCCGGCTGTACACCGCCGGTGATCCGCTGGATCGCAATACCGCGCTGGCACTGGCGAAAGCCGGTCTGAAAGAGGTGCGTTTCAGTATCAAAATTGATGATCCGCCGGAGAAAATTGAAAAGATTCTCAGCCGGATAGCGCTGGCACGGGAGATTTTCCCCGATGTGATGGTGGAAATGCCGGTGATCCCGGGCAGTGAGGAGCAGATGCATGATTTGCTGCTGAAACTGGATGCTATCGGCGTGGACGGTATCAATCTGCTGGAATTCTGTTTCCCGCTGACCAACAGCCCGGCCTATCAGGAACGGGGCTTTGCCCTGAAAAATCCGCCTTATGAAGTCTATTACAACTACTGGTACGCCGGCGGGATGGCGGTAGCAGACAGTGAACTGGCTTGTTTGCGGGTGCTGAAGTTTGCCCTCGAAAATCAGCTTTCCGTTGGTGTCCATTACTGCTCGCTGGAAAACAAACACACCGGCCAGGTGTATCAGAGCAATGCTTTTATCAGCGCGGAGCCGTATTACCTGTTTTCTTCCCGTGATTACTTTTTCAAAAGCGCCAAAGTGTTCGGTGAGGACTGTGCTGCTGTTGCGGCTGCATTGCGTAAGGCGGATCTTCCGTTCCGTGAAGATCTCCTGCACGGTTTTTTACAATTCAACCCTGAATCGATTATGCGCCTGGCAGACATCCCTGAACTGCCTGTTCTGCTGACATCCCACATTGCGGAAGCCGATGAGCAGGGCAATCCCCTGATTAAAGAAGTGCGGGTTGAACTCACCACGCCCGCTGAATTTTCGCCCGACGATATCCACGGAGGTATGTGTGAACAGTGATGACCGGGATCCGGATTATCTGTATGCGCGTCAGTTTGCTTATGACGTCCTGCGCCGTCTGCTGACGGACGAACCGACAGCTGAACTGCTGGTTTATCTGCGTGATGAGGGATTGTCACTGTTTCCGGCAGATGACGCACTACCCGCCATGCGCAATGCACTCGATGCCATGCAGGATGATCTGAATACCCGCATGCTTAAACAGGGGGCATCTGATTTTGAGGCGCTGCACTGGGATTTCACGCGCCTGTTTATCGGGCCGGAATCGCCGCCTGCACCGCCGTGGGAGTCGGTTTATGTCTCCCGCGACAAACTGCTGTTTCAGGAAAGTACCCTGAATGTGAAAACCTTTTATCAGCAGAACGGTTTTCATCTGCCGGAAACGGAGTATGAGGCGGCAGATCACATCGGCTATGAGCTTGATTTTCTCTGGAAGCTGAGTGAACAGGCGTCACAGGCGCTTGACCATGAACAGGTGATGTGTGAGCGCATCACTGCGCCGCTGGCGGTTTCTTCTGACTTTATGCAGGCACATCTGCTGGCGTTTATCACGCCGTTTTGCCGTGAGCTGAATAATCATGCGGAAACCGCATTTTACCGGCAACTCAGCTCACTTCTGGAGGTCTTTGTCCGGAGTGATTATAAAAAAATCAATGAATTAATAAACTTACAATAATAATTTAAAAACCTGATGATGAGGTAAGAGCAATGTCAGACAGACAGAAAACCGGCGTAACCCGCCGTTCATTTCTGAAATGGACGTCGGCGGCATCCGCCATGGCGGCACTGCCGTTAAGCAGACAACTTCACGCGGCCACCCCGGCACCGGCACAAACCACTCCGGCGGCAGCGACTGCCGCGAAAGGGCAGTGGAAACCTGTCGCCTGCTGGCATAACTGCGGCGGGCGCTGTGTTAACAAAGCACTGGTGGCCGATGGTGTGGTGGTCAGACAAAAAACCGATGATGTGGTGGCGGATTCCCCTGACTTCCCGCAGCAGCGCGGGTGTCTGCGCGGTCGTTCCCAGCGCAAACAGGTGTTCGGAGCCGATCGCCTGAAATACCCGATGAAACGCAAAAACTGGGCACCGGGCGGCGGGGACAAAACCCTGCGCGGACGTGACCAGTGGGTGCGTATCAGCTGGGATGAGGCACTGGATATTGTGGCCTCCGAAACCAAGCGCATCACCGGACAATACGGCAATGAATCCCTCTGGGTCACCGGCGGTAACGGCACAGATTTCCAGAGTGTGTTCTCCGCCGCCGGGGGTTTTACCGGCGACTGGGGCACCACCTCCTGGGGCGCATGGTTTGAAACCCCGGCCCATCTGGGGCTGCTGGAGGGATTCTACACCTTCGGCACCAATGACCGTTTTGATATGCGCAACTCACAGCTGATTGTGATGTGGGGCGCGAACCCGGCGTGGTCCAGCCCGGGCAGCCCGACTTATAACTATTATCAGGCGAAAAAAGCCGGGGCGCGTTTTATCAGTATCGACCCGAGCTATACCGCCACCGCAGAGCTGATGGATGCGGACTGGTATCCGATCAACCCGGGGACAGACCACGCGCTTGCTCTGGGGATCATGCATGCGCTGCTGGAGATGGACAGCCCGGAAAATCCGCTGATCGACAGGGAATTCCTGCGCCGCTGCACCGTCGGTTTTGATGAGAGCAATATGCCGTCAGGGGCGGATCCGAAGAAAAACTTTAAGGATTATCTGCTCGGCACCTACACCGGCAAGCCAACCACGCCGGAATGGGCGGCGGATATCTGCGGTATTTCCGCATCGGACATCCGCTCACTGGCGCGTCAGATCGGCGGCACACAGCGCGTGGCGCTGTTAACCGGCTGGGCACCGGCACGTATTCATAACGGTGAGGGATGGGTTCAGGCATTCTCAACACTCGGGTTTATGACCGGACACATGGGCCGCCCGGGCCGCATGACCGGCGCGTGTTGTCACTATGCTGCCGGGAACAACGGTACCCGTCTGGTGATGGCCGGGGCGAACGGCTTACCGGCGGTGAAAAACCCGGTCACTCTGAAAATCAACCACAACGAACTGAACCGCGCCCTGCTGGAGAAAAAATTCCGTCAGCGCGGCGTCGGGGATGTGGATGCCAATATTCAGATGATTTTTCATCCGTTTAACGCCACCTTACAAACCCGCGCCAACATTATGCAGGGAATCGAGGCTTACCGCAGCGGCGTGGAATTTATTGCAACCGCAGCGTATGTCCCGCATACCTGTGCAAAATATTCCGATGTGATCCTGCCGGTAACAACTGAGTGGGAGCGCGAGGGTACCATTCTTAACCCGAGTAACCGTGAAGTCATCATTGCTGCGGTGAATGTGACTCCGCCGCTGTATGAAGCGAAAAGCGACCAGTGGATCGCCAAAGAGCTGGGTAAACGCCTGGGTGTCAATGTGGATGAGATCTTCCCGATCTCCGAAAAACAGCAGTTCTTCAATAAACTCAACGGTGCAACCATTATTACTGAGGATGGTGTCACCAAAGCGCCGCTGTTTACCATCACTCAGGCGGATATTGATGAGTGGCAGGTAACCGGTACGCCGCAGGAAGGGCGCATCACCCTGAATGAATTCCTGACCAAAGGGAAGTATCAGGTGGAGCGCACCCCGGATGATAATTACGGTTATATCGCGTATGAGGACTTTATCCGCGATCCGGCGGCGAATCCGCGCCCGACACCGAGCGGTAAGTTTGAAATCTATTGCGAAACCCTGGTGGAGAAAGCGAAAGAATGCGGCTGGACAGAATTACCGCCGATTGCCGAATACATCCCGTCAGCCAGTGGTTATGAAGCCAGCTTTAAAGATTTCAGCAAAAAAGAGAAAGGGGATTATCCGTTCCAGGTTTATAACCCGCACTATCTGCGTCGTTCACACAGTACCCTTGATAACGTGCCGTGGCTGCGCGAGCAGTGGCCGAGCCCGATCTACATTAATGCCTCCGATGCCAGACGTCTGGATATTAAACAGGGTGAAACCGTCCTTGTGACCAGCCCGCAGGGCAAAATTCTGCGTCCGGCACTGGTGACCCAGACCATGAAACCGGGCGTGGTTGCACTGCCGCACGGCAGCTGGACCAATGTGGATGAAACCACCGGGATTGATATGGCCGGGGCGGATAACACCCTGACCATTCAGGTACCGACCGGACTGGGTACCTCCGGGTGGAACACGATGCTGTGTAATATCGAAAAATGGCACGGTGAGCAATTAACTGACGATGCGCGTCTGCCGCAGCGGATTATCGGATAAGGGGCACAGACATGGATAACCAAGTTGGATTTTATATAAATGTCGCCGCCTGCATCGGGTGCAAAACCTGTGTTGTGGCGTGCAAGGATAAGAACGATCTCGAGGTCGGGCGTAATTTCCGCCGGGTGTATGATATCGAGGCTGGGGAATATCCGCGCCCGCGCCGCTGGCATCTCTCCATTGCCTGCAACCATTGTGACGATCCGCAGTGCGTCAGCCATTGCCCGACAACCGCGATGCATAAGCGGGAAGAGGACGGGGTGGTGCTGGTGGATCATGATAAGTGTGTGGGCTGCCGTTACTGTACCTGGGCCTGTCCGTATGAAGCACCGCAGTTTGATCCGGCGATCGGCATGATGACCAAGTGTGATACCTGTCTGGATCTGCGGGAGCAGGGCGGCAATCCGATGTGTGTGGATTCCTGTCCGATGCGCGCCATTGAGTTCGGTCTGATCAGCGAACTGCGCAAAAAATACGGCACCAATGCCGATATCGGCGGTCTGCCAAGCTCATCCATTACCCGGCCGAACCTGGTTGTCGGCACCAAAGGATAAGGAGCATTACCATGCATGAACTGCCTCTTGTTATATTCACCTTATTTATGCAGGCTTCGGTCGGCTGTCTGGTGATCACGTTACTTTGTTATTTCCGTCTGTTCGGCTGTACGGATGCCCGCACTGCGATGAAGTGGGTGCGTGTTCCGCTGGTTGCTTCTTTCCTGCTGGGCTGTGTCGGATTACTCGGCTCCCTGTTCCATATGGGGAATCCGTTCCATATGTTTTACACCATGCTGCACGTCTCGACGTCATGGATGAGCCGTGAAGTCTGGGCGACCGCCATTTATATGGCGCTGCTGTTCTTCAGTGTCGCGCTGCTGCTGTTAAAACAGAAGGTGAACGGCTTCCTGCTGCTGTTAAGTGCGGCGGCAGGGCTGGTGTATATGTATGCCATGTCCGCACTGTATGCGAACACCCTGTTTAACCTGTGGGGCGGGCTGTTTACCTATGCCGGATTCTTCGGCACAGTGCTGCTGACCGGCGGGATGATCGCCGGTCTGCTGCTGGTGACGGCACTGGGCTTTGCCCGTGAGGATGTGCTTATTCAGCGTGTGGTGAAGATTTCCCTCGCCGCCGGTGTGACCGGACTGCTGCTGATGCTGCTGAGCGCATTATCACTGCTCGGCAATATTGGTGAGCCAATCTACGCCGGGATGACGCCGCGTGTTATGCCGGAAGGGCTGCTGAACCTGAATATCATCCGTGTGGTGCTGATCGGGCTGGGGATGTTCTTTGCCGGTCGTCTGCTGTGTCAGAAAAATGCACAGGTCACTCACGGCACACTGATGATGGCTCTGGCGGTCATCTGTGTATTTGCCGGTGAAGCGGTCGGGCGTGTGGTGTTCTTTTCACTCGGCGCGTAATGCGTTGTACGAAACAAAAATCCGGACGCTTTCACGTCCGGATTTTTTTATCAGCGGGTCAGAATGACATCCCCTAAGATATTGTCTTTCAGCAGGCCGCCGTTTTTCGCCTGGAACAATACAAAATCAATATCCCGCGCCTGATAGCGCTCACGCAGAATGGTGGTGATCTCTTTGATCCCCTTACCCTGCAATAATCCGTCAATCATCATTGCCAGCAGCAAAGACTGATCACTGTAGGTCAGCGGATTCAGTGATCCCATGACCCGGTTGAGATAGTGATCGAAGACCGGCAGCGGGTTTTCCGGGTGTTCACGGTTTAGCTTAATCTGCACATCGATCACGGTATTAAAATCAAGACCGTAATGCGCAATCCGGTCACGCAGATCATTCACATAGCGATCAACATCATCGGAATAGAGCCTGCTGATGGTGCCGCTGAATGTAAACAGTGTCATGCCGTTCAGGCGCTGCAAAATATACAGGGCAATATAAAGATTGTAGCGTGACGGGATCAGCAGGCAGTTATCAATCCACCAGACCAGCACATGATGCGGGCTGATGCTGTCATCAATATATTTGACCGGCGGATAGATTATGATGTCGGTATCCGTTAATTCACCGAGATGTGTCTGGATCAGATTATCCACCTGACGCCACTCCAGCCCGCCACTGCCGCAGCCGAGTGCCGGAATAGCCACGGATTTCAGTCCCTGCTTTTTAATCAGAGCTTTCAGTTCGCGCAGACCATTTTCGATAAATTCATAACCGGAAGGGGAATCCGGTTGATTCCGGGTCGGGAAGTTAATAATAATGCGGCCGCGTTCATCCGTTACTGATAACTGACCAGCACTTATTTTATTTTCTTTGCATAAGGCTTCATAGGCGCGTGCATTTACCGGATAATCCAGTTTGAACTGATAGGCAATTCCTTTTCCCATAATGCCCTGACAATTAACGGCATTGACCAACGCCTGAGCGTCAGATCTCAGTAAATCACCTTTGAGGTATTTAATCATCGTTACAGTCCATTTCTTTATTCAGTCTGTGGCATTGTCGCCTGCTCCGGCGCTGACGGGTATCGGAATCTTCTTGGGTTTACGGAATAAGAATAGTCGCTGAAAGAATAAGTAATAATGACAAAAGAAAGCTGAATTAAATATAATAAAATAAAAAAGAGAATATACCGCATAATAAGCGGCATATTATTAACATGATATATTCATATCAGGTGTTATTTATTTTTTCACACAATTCTTCCGCCGCCTTTAACAGCCGGGGGGTACCGCGCTGGAACCAGTCGGCATTAATCGTAATCACCGGCACATCAAGCTGCGGAGACCAGAAGCGCTTTACATTCTCCACTTCGCGGTCATCCCCGGAGATAAGGATCATGTCCGGTCTGCGGGTCAGTACCTGCTCGCGGTTAACCTGCGGCCAGGGCACCGGGCTGTCGGCAAACACGTTTTTACCGCGGCACAGTGTCACCACTTCACTTTGCAGGGTGGTACCGGACGCGGTGAAAATCGGGTTCTGGCCGAACTGGAGAAAAATCTGTTTTTCCGGTTTATCGCCGTAGCGGTTTTTCAGGGCGTCAATCCCGCTGCGCATATCAGCAGCCGCTTTTTCCGCCAGTGCCGGTTGCGGACTGTAAGGCGCGAGGCGATCCAGATCATCCGCAATCTCATCAAGGTTGCGCGGATCAAAATACTCGACGTTGATCCCGAGATGTTCCAGCTGACTCAGCGGGCGCTGCGGGTTGCCGCCGCGCCAGGCCATGATCAGATCCGGTTTCAGGGCAATAATGCGCTCAAGGTTCAGTCCCTGCCAGCTGGACACCTGCTCGATGTTTTTCGCTTCCGGCGGGTAATCCGCGTTGGCACTGACACCGACCAGATTATCCCCCAGACCGGCGGCATAGGCCATCTCCGCCAGTGACGGAGAGAGGGCGATCACCCGCTGTGCCGCAGCCTGTGCTCCGGCGGATGCCAGCAGAAACAGCAGACCGGCGAAGCGCAATGATCGTCTGATCATTTCAGTGAATCAATATTGGCGAGGATTTCCGCCACCATCAGAGACGACTGCTTTGCTGCCAGCGGCAGAAACTCATCAAAACTGAGATGCGAGGCTTTATCTGCCACATCAGAAATTGCACGAACCACCACAAACGGTACCTGATATTGATGGCAGACGTGGCCGACAGCCGCACATTCCATTTCTACTGCCACGACTGACGGGAAGGCGGCACGGATACGCGCCAGCGGCTCTGCGCCGTTGATAAAGGCATCACCGCTGCAAATCAGGCCGCGCACCGCGTTCAGGCCGAGGGTCTGAATGCATTTTTCAGTCAGTGCGATAAGACCGGCATCGGCAATAAAGGCCGGCGGACATTGTGCCATCTGGCCCAGTTCATAACCGAAGGCAGTGACATCCGCATCGTGATAACGGACTTCCGAGGAGACAACAATATCGCCGACATTCAGATGCGGCGCGAGGCCACCGGCAGAACCGGTATTAATCACCACATCCGGTTTGCACAGTTCCAGCAGCAGGGTGGTACCGATCGCTGCCGCCACTTTGCCGATACCGGATTTGAGCAGTGCAACATCAACACCGTTAATCTGACCGGTATAGATTTCGCAGCCGCCGTGGCGGAGGGTCTGCATGTTGGTAATCTGATCACGCAGCAGGGTTACTTCCTGCTCCATCGCACCTATGATACCGACTTTCATTATGTCATACTCCCTGAATAGAAATTGAACTGCATAATAACGGATTAGCAACAGTTTATCACCGAATCCCGGCGGGTGGTGTCTTTTCCCGTGCGGATAAGAAGACGGAGGCGACGTGCCGGTTATTGATTTTAAAAAGAAGCTGAATTTTCACCGCCAGTTTGGTGCTTCTGCGGCGGGATCCGCACAAGAGTTTCTGGTGAATCAGGCATTTGAAAGTGATCGCGGCCGTATTATCAATTCTGCCGCTGTCCGTCGTCTGCAACAGAAAACCCAGGTCTTTCCGCTGGAGCAGAATTCCGCCGTCCGCAGCCGTCTCACACACTCCCTGGAAGTGCAGCAGGTCGGGCGTTATATTGCCAAAACGATCCTCAGTCAGCTGAAACAAGCACAAAAACTGGAAGAATACGGCCTGGATGAGCGTACGGATGCGTTTGAAAGTGTGGTTGAAATGGCGTGTCTGATGCATGACATCGGCAACCCGCCGTTCGGGCATTTCGGGGAGGCGGCGATTCAGAAATGGTTCAGTAACCTGCTGGGCGAGCCGCAGACCGGAGATGAGGATAATTGTCAGATTGCCGCACTGCGCCTGACCGGTTCGCCGCAGGCAGATCATCTGCGCCGTCAGCTGCGCCGGGATTTGTGTCAGTTTGAGGGCAATGCCCAGGGAATGCGGATGGCACACCATCTGCTGAAACTGAATCTGACATTTGCCCAGATAGGCAGTGTGCTGAAATATACCCGTCCCGCCTGGCAGCTGGATCCGGTGCCGGCGGAATTTGATTATCTCACCAAGAAACCGGGTTATTACTGGTCTGAAAATACGCTGATTCAGCGGCTGCGTGATGAATTACAGCTCGGTGAATTCTGCCGTTTCCCGCTCAGTTATATTATGGAAGCGGCGGATGATATTTCGTATTGCATTGCTGATCTGGATGATGCGGTGGAGAAAGGTATTCTGACCCCGGATACCCTGGTGACGTATCTGCGTCAGGAGTGGCAGGTTCTGGAAGGCTCAGCGGATTCCCCTCTGTTCCGGGATACGGTGGAACGGGCTTATCAGTCGCTTACCCGCAGTCATCACCGCAGCCCGCAGGACCAGTTTTTTATGTATCTGCGGGTTTATATCACCAATAAACTGGTGCCGTACACTGCGCAACGCTTTATTGATCACCTGCCTGCAGTGTTTGCGGGCACTTACAATCAGGCGCTGCTGGAAGATAAAAGTGAAGAGCACCGCTTGCTGAAGACCCTGAAACGGGTCGCGTTTAAGTATGTGTTTACCCATCACGAAGTGGAAGAGCTGGAATTACAGGGGTTCCGGATCATCAACGGCCTGCTGGATTTTTACCGGCCACTGTTAATGATGCCGCAGGCGGATTTCGCCGATCTGGTCCGTGAGAACTTCCACAAACACTATTTTATCGAAACGCGGCTGTTACATAAGCTGTCACGCAAGCAGCGGGCGGCCTACGGGGAAGCCGTTGCCGCACTGGCAGATAAACCGCCGGAAGAGCAGAGCATCCTGGAATTTTATTACCGCGCCAGGCTGATTCAGGATTATATCAGCGGTATGACCGATCACTACGCTTACGAAGAATACCGGCGTTTTTCCGTTTGTCAGTAACCTGCTGATTAATGGCAGCCCTTTCGCACAAATGACCTGACAATTCCGGTTCAATATTACCGGAATTGTTGCTACGATTAATCCGCAGGTGTTGCTGAAATAGATTCACTGTATTCGGTAGCGGATCTGTACATTATATTGTCGCAGCCTGAATGCATTTCAGGGCTATACCGTTGCACTAAAAGTATTAACCGGGATTACATCACGTATGCAAAAAGAGTATCGGGTCGGGATTGAATTTGAATATTGGCTGACACAGTACCGGAATAAAAGTGCCGCCGGTATTCGATCCTTTGATAATATTACCCTGTCAGAGCTGGCACCTGCACTGAATAACCGCCCGGGGATGGATGACGCCTCGCTGCATAAAGGGGATGCGGGTATCAAAGCCGGTTACTGGTATGTTGAGGGCGACGAGCGTTTTTCGCCGGAAGGTCAGCTCACCGGCCAGGTTATCAAAGGGATTGAAATCCGCACGCCACCGGCAGAATCGGTGACGGCGGCGCTGGATTCTCTGCAGACCATTGAAGTGCACCTGAGTGAGCGCCTGAAAGCGTGCGGGCTGGGGCTGGCAATCAGTGCTTATCATCCGGTTTCGCCGCGTTATCAGTTTAATCCGCCGCTGAATGCGTGGGAAAAAGTATTTCGTGAGGAGCATGCCGCTTTCCGCCACGCGGATCTGGTGATGCAGACCTGCGGGCCGGATATCAATGTTTCCGTACCGGAAATGAGTGATACCCGTGTCGTGCATGCGGTTGAAAAACTGACCTTTTTCGCGCCGTATCTGGTGGCGCTCTCTCTGAACGGCCCGCTGGAAAACGGGCAGTTATGGGGCGGTTTATCCCGCCGTACCGCACTGCGCAGTTGTCACCGTCCGGCCTGTAAAGGGTTTCTGACCAACCCTGCGGTGTATCCGCATGACTTTATCTATCCGGCACGTAATGAAGGTGAGCACGGGCGGATTGAATTCAAAGCCTTCGATGCGGTTCCGGACCCGGCGCTGCTGGGGGCATTCTGCGCGTGGATCCTCGGGCTGGTGCTGGATGATACCATCGCCTTTAATTACGGTGTGCAGCCGGACGACCGCTTTAATGCCATTGCCCGTGAACCGTTTGCTGACCTGACTGTTTCCACCGTGATTGAGACACTGCTGAACGCGGCCCGGCGCGCGCTGGAGCAGCATGGCCTGCTGAATGAGGCGGGGCGGCTGCAGTTACTCAGCGAACGGCTGGCAAACAGAATCACGCCTGCGGATGACATGATCACCCGTTTTCTGGTCAGCGGGGAGTTAATGCATTTCGGCGGGTTGTGGCCGGATCTGAATGCGTAACATTGTTATATCAGGATAGATTTTTATTGTTACCGGCCTGAAACCGTTATTTTTTAAATAACGGTTTTTTTTGTGCCAAAAAAATCAGCACCGGTAAGTTCATGTAAATTTATTATTTATCAGCGGCTGATATTGCGTATTATTCAGCGGGTTGTGCGGTATCAGGCATGATAAATAATGAAACCGGCAGCATTGATGTGTAACGATAAATATCATTTATCCTTTTAACAAATAGTGCTGAGGCACTATCCGGCAGTATGGTATAATCAGCGCCACGCATTTTTTACCGGTTCATGACGTATTATTTGCAGTGTACCCGAAGAATCCGTTGGTCAATACGCTGCTTTATGGGAAAATCACCGGTCTCACAGACAACGTTTTTTTATCATTATGGCGCAATTTTATTCTCAGCCCCGTCAGACCCCGCGGCAGTCCCGGACTGTCACTGTCACCGCTGACTCTCTCGATGCTCTCGGGCAGGGCATTGCCCGCCTTCAGGGAAAAACTGTTTTTATCCCGGATCTGATGCCGGGTGAGTCCGCGCAGATCAGGCTGACGGAAGAAAAGCGCCACTATGCCAAAGGCAGCGTGGTGAAACGCCTGTCTGATAGCCCGGCACGCCGCAAACCGGCCTGCCGTCATTTCGGGCAGTGCGGCGGCTGCCAGCAGCAGCATATTCCGGTTGCCATGCAGCGGGAAACCAAAGCGGCGTATCTCGCGTATCTGCTGACCCGCGAAACGGGTGAGGTGTGCGGGGAGGTTCCTGTTCTGAGCGGGGAAGAGTACGGCTACCGCCGCCGGGCGCGGCTGGCGCTGGTGTATTCCCCGAAAACAAAACAGCTGACCATGGGATTCCGTCAGGCGCAGAGCAAATCAACAGTCGCTGTCACACAGTGTCCGGTGCTGGTTCCTCGTCTGGAGGCATTGCTGGTACCCTTACAGCGCTGTCTGTCGTCTCTGGCCGCCGCCCCGGCACTCGGTCATGCGGAACTGGCGGATACCGAAAGCGGCCCGCTGCTGGTGCTGCGTCATCTGGCGCCGCTCAGTGATGGGGATTTATCCGCACTGACGGCGTTTTGTGCTGAACATAATACCGCGCTTTATCTGCAAGGCAGTGCCGGTACAGCGCCTGTGGCAGTTTGTGCGCCTTATCCTCCGCATTACGCGGTAGCCGGGTTAACATTACAGTTCAGCCCGCAGGATTTTATCCAGGTGAACGGTGCCCTGAATGAGCTGATGGTGGCACAGGCGCTGAACTGGTTGGAGCTGACAAAACACGATCGCGTGTTAGATCTTTTCTGCGGGATGGGTAATTTTACGCTGCCGGTGGCGGAACGCGCCGGTGAGGTTGTCGGGGTGGAAGGCGTGGACGCGCTGGTCCGCACGGCACGGGAGAATGCCCGTCTCAATAATCTGGCGAATGCCGCATTTTATCACGCGGATTTGTCGCAGGATATTACCGGGGAGCCGTGGGCGGCTTCCGGGTTTAACAAAGTTTTACTGGATCCGGCACGTGCCGGGGCGGCTGAGATTATGCCGCATATTGTTGCGCTTTCCCCTGAGCGCATCGTTTATGTTTCCTGTAATCCCACAACACTCGCAAGGGATAGTCAGGTTCTGCATGGTGCCGGGTATCACCGGAATGCTGTCCGCATGCTGGATATGTTTCCGCAAACCGGCCATTTGGAGTCGATGGTGCTTTTCACAAAGACACCACCGGTCAGTCAGTAGGGAGAATGTATGGTCGCGGTAAGAAGTGCGCATTTAACACCGGCCGGTGAGTTTGACCCGGCACACTGGATTAACAGCCTCGGGCTGCATAACCCGGTGACGGGTGAAAAACTGGAAGAGGTCTGGCATTACTGTCATCAGAAGGTTGATGGACATCAGGATGCGGCGCTGCTGTTGGGGCGCGGTATTGAGATGGTGGAAATTTTATCCACCCTCAGTATGGATCTCGACAGTCTGCGCGCAGCGTTGCTTTTTCCGCTGGCCGAAGCGGAGGTCCTCGGAGAGGAAGAGATAAGCGAAGCCTTTGGTCCCGCTATCTGGCTGCTGGTCAAAGGTGTGATGGATATGGATGCTATCCGTCAGCTGAAAGCCACCCATAACGACGAAACCAGTTCGGTGCAGGTGGATAACATCCGCCGTATGCTGCTCTCCATGGTGGAAGATTTCCGCTGCGTGGTGATCAAACTGGCAGAGCGGATAGCCCATCTGCGCGAAGTGAAAGATGCCGGCGAGGACGAACGCGTCCTGGCGGCTAAAGAGTGTTTCAATATTTATGCCCCGCTGGCGAACCGCCTCGGGATCGGGCAGCTGAAATGGGAGCTGGAGGATTACTGCTTCCGTTATCTGCACCCGGATGATTATAAACGCATTGCCAGCCTGCTGCATGAACGCCGTCTTGATCGCGAAGAGTATATTGATAACTTTGTCACGACCCTGCGCAACGACATGAAAGAAGAGGGTATTCAGGCCGAGATCTACGGAAGGCCGAAGCATATCTACAGTATCTGGCGCAAGATGCAGAAAAAATCGCTCTCCTTTGATGAGCTGTTTGATGTCCGCGCCGTGCGGATTGTGGTGGAGCGCCTTCAGGACTGCTACGCCGCGCTCGGGATTGTTCATACCCATTTCCGTCATCTGCCGGATGAGTTTGATGACTATGTGGCAAACCCGAAACCGAACGGCTATCAGTCGATTCATACTGTGGTGCTGGGTCCGGCGGGTAAAACCCTGGAAATTCAGATCCGCACCCGGCAGATGCATGAGGATGCGGAACTCGGCGTTGCTGCGCACTGGAAATACAAAGAAGGCACCGCAGGCGGCGGGAAAACCGGCAGTTACGAGAACCGTATCGCCTGGCTGCGTAAACTGATCGCGTGGCAGGAAGAGATGGCTGATTCCGGCGAAATGCTGGATGAAGTACGCAGTCAGGTGTTTGATGATCGCGTTTACGTCTTTACCCCGAAAGGGGATGTGGTGGATTTACCGGCCGGCTCCACGCCGCTGGACTTTGCTTATCACATCCACAGTGACGTGGGTCACCGCTGTATCGGCGCAAAAATCGGCGGTCGTATTGTGCCGTTCAGTTACCAGTTGCAGATGGGTGATCAGATTGAAGTCATCACCCAGAAGCAGCCGAACCCTAGCCGTGACTGGCTGAACCCGAACCTGGGGTATGTCACCACCAGCCGCGGACGCGCCAAGATCCATAACTGGTTCCGCAAACAGGATCGTGATAAAAACATTATCGCCGGGCGGCAGATGCTGGACAACGAACTGGCCGCGCAGGATATCAGCCTGAAAGAAGCCGAAAAACTGCTGATCGCCCGTTATAACGTGCATTCGCTGGATGAAGTACTGGCCGGTATTGGTGTGGGTGATATCCGCATCAACCAGTTATCGAACTTCCTGCAAAGCAAACTGAACAAACCGACGGCGGAAGAGGCCGATCGTGAAGCGCTGAAAACCCTGGAAAAAGCCCCGCCGGCCAAACCGGCACCGGCTCACCAGAGCAGCGGTCGCATTGTGGTTGAAGGCGTCGGTAACCTGATGCATCACATTGCCCGCTGCTGTCAGCCGATTCCCGGGGATGATATCGTCGGCTTTATCACCAAAGGCCGGGGGATTTCCATCCACCGCGCGGATTGCGAACAGCTGGCGGAATTGCAGGAGCAGGCACCGGAACGTCTGGTGGAAGCGGTCTGGAGTGCGAGTTACTCCAGCGGCTATTCCCTGGTGGTTCGGGTGGTGGCAAATGACCGCAGCGGTCTGCTGCGCGATATCACCACCATTCTGGCGAATGAGAAAGTGAATGTTCTCGGGGTGCGCAGCCACAGTGATGTAAAACAGCAGATTGCCACTATCGATATGGATATGGAAATCTACAATATCCAGACCCTCAGCCGTGTGCTGGCAAAACTGAACCAGCTGCCGGATGTGATTGAGGCAAAACGTCACACTCAGTAAAAGGCAGAAAATCATATTCAGGAATTAATCACATGTCTGTATCAGTTGAACGCCTGCTGGCGATCATGTCGCAGTTACGCGACCCGGAAAACGGCTGTCCGTGGGACAAAGCACAAACTTATGCCACCATCGCCCCGTACACCCTGGAAGAGACCTATGAGGTTCTGGACGCGATTGAGCGGGCAGATTTTGACGATCTGAAAGGTGAGTTAGGTGACTTATTATTTCAGGTGGTGTTTTACGCGCAGATGGCGAAAGAAGAAGGGCATTTTGATTTTGAGGATATCGCCGCCGCCGTCAGTGATAAGCTGACCCGCCGCCATCCGCATATTTTTGCCCGTGAGCAGGGGATCGGCGCGGAAGCGGCTATTGCCGGCTGGGAGCAGCGTAAAAGTGCGGAGCGTGCTGAAAAATCACAGTATTCTCTGCTGGATGATATCCCGGCAACACTGCCCGCCCTGATGCGTGCCTATAAAATCCAGAAACGTTGTGCGTCAGCAGGGTTTGACTGGGACACACTTCCGCCGGTGCTCGGCAAAGTATACGAGGAACTGGATGAGGTGATGGAGGAGGTGAATCAGCCGCAGGTGAATGATGAGCGCGTGGCTGAAGAACTGGGTGATTTGCTGTTCGCGGTGGTGAATTTTTCCCGTCATCTGGGGCATAAACCGGAAATGGTGTTACAAAAAGCCTGCCGCAAGTTTGAGAACCGTTTTCGCCAGGTGGAGAGCGATATTGCCGCCCGCGGACTGACGATAGAATCAGCAACGCTTGATGAAATGGAGAAAAGTTGGCAGGATGTTAAATCCCGTGAGGAATGAGCTTAATGCTTTCAGCTAATGATTTTACCGGAGAATGAAAAGTTTTTTATAAAATGTAAGACGTTGATTAGTTAGTGTAAAAAGGCGGTTTTTACCGCCCCGGAAGCGACGGATAACCGAAAAGAGGTGACGAGATTATTTGTCGCCAAAATAAGGTTAGGGTATACTATTTTCCCGTCCTGTTATATCCATCATCTATTACACCTAAACTTTCAGGTTCAGCATGAAAACTAATTATATTTTTGTGACCGGCGGGGTCGTATCCTCTCTGGGTAAAGGCATTGCCGCAGCCTCTTTAGCGGCTATACTCGAAGCCCGTGGACTCAATGTCACCATGATGAAACTGGATCCGTACATCAACGTCGATCCGGGAACCATGAGCCCGACCCAACACGGGGAAGTTTTCGTCACCAACGACGGCGCTGAAACTGATCTCGACTTAGGTCACTACGAGCGCTTCATCCGCACCAAAATGACCCGCCGCAATAACTTCACCACCGGACGTGTTTACTCTGAAGTTCTGCGCAAAGAGCGCCGCGGCGACTATCTCGGTGCCACCATTCAGGTTATCCCGCACATCACCAACGAAATCAAAGACCGTATCATCCGTGGCGGTGAAGGTCATGACGTGGTGCTGGTGGAAGTCGGCGGGACTGTCGGTGATATCGAATCACTGCCGTTCCTGGAAGCTATCCGTCAGATGGCGGCGGAAGTCGGTCGTGAACACACCTTATATCTGCATTTGACTTTAGTTCCGTATCTGGCCGCGGCCGGTGAAGTAAAAACCAAGCCGACTCAGCACTCAGTGAAAGAATTATTATCCATCGGTATTCAGCCGGATGTGCTGATTTGCCGCTCAGACAGAGTGATTCCTGCTAACGAACGTGCAAAAATCGCGCTTTTCTGTAATGTTCCTGAGAAAGCGGTTATCAGTCTGAAAGATGTCGATTCCATTTATAAAATCCCCGGCCTCTTGAAATCCCAGGGATTAGATGATTATATCTGTAAACGATTCAGCATTAATGCTCCGGAGGCAGATCTCTCCGAATGGGAGCAGGTGATTTATGAGGAAGCCAATCCGTCAGGTGAAGTCACCATCGGGATGGTCGGCAAATATGTTGAACTGCCGGATGCCTATAAATCCGTTATCGAAGCACTGAAGCACGGCGGTCTGAAAAACCGCCTCACTGTGAATATCAAACTGATTGATTCTCAGGATGTGGAAACCCGCGGTACAGAACTGTTACAGGGTCTGGATGCGATTCTGGTGCCGGGCGGCTTCGGTTCCCGTGGTGTGGAAGGTAAGATTATGACCGCCCGCTATGCCCGCGAGAACAACATTCCGTATCTGGGCATTTGCCTGGGGATGCAGGTGGCACTGATTGACTTTGCCCGTAACCTGGCCGGTATGGCAGATGCGAACTCCACGGAATTTGATGCTGATTGTAAGTACCCGGTCGTTGCGCTGATCACTGAATGGCGCGATGAAGACGGCAATATTGAAGTCCGCAGCGAAGAGAGCGATCTCGGCGGTACAATGCGTGTCGGCGGTCAGTTATGCCACCTGACGAACAATTCTCTGGTTCGCCGGTTGTACGGCAAAGATGCGATTACTGAACGTCACCGTCATCGTTATGAAGTGAACAACATGTTACTGAAGCGTCTTGAAGATGCAGGTCTGCTGGTTGCGGGCCGTTCAGTGGACAACAAACTGGTGGAAATCATTGAGAACCCGAACCATCCGTGGTTTGTGGCCTGTCAGTTCCATCCGGAGTTCACCTCTACCCCGCGTGATGGTCATCCGCTGTTTGCAGGTTTTGTCAAAGCGGCCTCTGATAACCAGAAAGGTCTGCTAAAATAAGATGTGAGGTGAGTGACCGGTCGTAAGTACCGGTTACTTATCTGAAAATTTAACTTGTACTGAGGAAAACCTAATGTCCAAAATCGTTAAAGTGATCGGCCGTGAAATCATCGACTCCCGCGGTAACCCGACTGTAGAAGCTGAAGTACACCTGGAAGGCGGTTTTGTGGGGATGGCGGCGGCTCCGTCAGGCGCATCCACCGGTTCCCGTGAAGCGCTGGAACTGCGTGACGGTGATAAATCACGTTTCCTGGGTAAAGGTGTTCTGAAGGCAGTCGGCGCGGTAAATGGTCCGATCGCACAGGCGCTGCTGGGTCAGGATGCTAAAGATCAGGCGAAAGTTGACCAGATCATGATCGACCTGGATGGCACTGAAAACAAATCCAACTTCGGTGCAAACGCGATTCTGGCTGTGTCTCTGGCAAACGCCAAAGCCGCTGCGGCATCAAAAGGTTTACCTCTGTACGCACACATCGCAGAACTGAACGGCACTCCGGGTAAATACTCTATGCCGCTGCCGATGATGAACATCCTGAACGGTGGTGAGCACGCTGATAACAACGTGGACATCCAGGAATTCATGATCCAGCCTGTCGGCGCGCCTTCTCTGAAAGAAGCTGTCCGCATGGGTTCTGAAATTTTCCATCACCTGGCAAAAGTGCTGAAAGCGAAAGGCATGAATACAGCGGTGGGTGACGAAGGTGGTTATGCACCAAACCTGGGTTCTAACGCGGAAGCGCTGGCTGATATCAAAGAAGCCGTTAAAGCAGCAGGCTACGAGTTAGGCAAAGACGTTACCCTGGCGATGGACTGTGCAGCATCTGAGTTCTACAACAAAGAAACCGGTATGTATGAACTGAAAGGCGAAGGCCGTACCTTTACCTCTCAGGAATTCACGCACTACCTGGAAGAGCTGACCAAAGAGTATCCGATCGTCTCTATCGAAGATGGTCTGGATGAATCTGACTGGGATGGTTTCGCGTATCAGACTAAAGTCATGGGCGACAAAATCCAGCTGGTCGGTGATGACCTGTTCGTGACCAATACCAAGATCCTGAAAGAAGGTATCGAAAAAGGTATCGTTAACTCCATTCTGATTAAATTCAACCAGATCGGTTCACTGACCGAAACACTGGCTGCGATCAAAATGGCAAAAGACGCCGGTTACACAGCCGTTATCTCTCACCGTTCCGGTGAAACTGAAGATGCCACGATTGCCGACCTGGCAGTCGGTACCGCAGCAGGCCAGATCAAAACCGGTTCCATGAGCCGTTCTGACCGTGTTGCCAAGTACAACCAGCTGATCCGTATCGAAGAAGCGCTGGGTGAACGTGCGCCGTTCCACGGCCGCAAAGAGATCAAAGGTCAGTAATTGTTACTGTGAATGTTAAAAAAGGTGTGTCCGGCGGACACACCTTTTTTTATGACGCCGTTATCTTACCTTACGAATATTTCCCCGCTTTCTATCCGTTTCCTCAATGACTAAAACTGGTCATTTGTCATGCTATGACAAGTTTTTTTACTTATTCTGTTGCCCCAGATCGCAAAACGGACGATTTGTGATGTATTTTGTCATTAATACTTTTTATATTTTACATGAAGATAAATTGTTTAACATTTTTAGCATTCACGCAAAGGCACCGGTTATTAAACTATGACAGCAACCGGTTTCGTGAATACTGTTTCATTCTACTGAGGGAATTATCATGGACGCTTCAGAAACGCTCACCCAATCCACCGGGCTGAGTTCTTTTAACACAAAAGGACTTATTATCCTGGCGCTGGATATTGTGCTGCTGATACTGCTGCTGAAATATCTGCCCTACAACGACAAAGAGAATGCCGGGCTGGCACTGATGGTATTTGTCGCGGTGTTATGGCTGACTGAGGCGATTCATGTCACGCTGACGGCGTTACTGATCCCGATTCTGGCTGTGTTTCTCGGATTACTGGGAGCCGGTAAGGCATTGCAGTCGTTTGCCAGCCCGACCATCTTCCTGTTTTTCGGCGGGTTTGCCTTGGCGACAGCGCTGCATATTCAGGGGTTGGATCGTCTGATCGCCAACCGTCTGCTGCTGATTGCCCGTGGTCGTTTATGGGCGGCAGTGATCCTGCTGTTCAGTGTGACCGGTGCGCTGTCCATGTGGATCAGTAACACCGCAACGGCTGCAATGATGTTACCGCTGGTGCTGGGCATCCTCGGCAACCTCGATATCCGTCATGATCGTAATACGTTTGTGTTTATGCTGCTGGGCGTGGCGTACAGCGCCAGTATCGGCGGCCTGGGAACCATGGTCGGCAGCCCGCCGAACATTATTGCTGCAAACCAGCTGGGAATGGATTTCTTTACCTGGATGAAATACGGCATTCCGATGGTACTGATCCTGATGCCGATTATGTTCGGTATTATGTACCTGATGTTACGTCCGAAACTGGGTGCCCGTTTTGAAATTGAAGTGGAGCAGGTTCACTGGACACCAAAACGTCTGCTGACACTCGGTATTTTCGGTCTGACCGTTATCTGCTGGATCGGCAGTGCGCCGCTGAGTGATTTGCTGGGTAAAATTAAAGATTTCGATACCATTATCGCCCTGAGTGCCGCTGCGCTGATTGGTATTACCGGGGTGGCAAGCTGGTCGCAGATTCAGAACAACACCGAGTGGGGCGTTCTGTTCCTGTTCGGTGGTGGTCTGACACTGAGTATGATCCTGAAAGATTCCGGTGCCAGTGAAGTGATGGCAAACTGGATGAAAACCTCCTTTGGTAACAGCAGCTGGCTGGTGATTATTATCGCTGTCACCACCTTTATCATTGTACTGACGGAGTTCACCAGTAACACCGCCAGTGCCGCACTGCTGGTACCTATCTTTGCCGGTGTGGCGGATGGCCTGGGAATGCCGGTGATGGCGCTGACCATGATTATCGGTATCGGTGCATCCTGTGCCTTTATGCTGCCGGTGGCGACACCGCCGAACGCGATAGTCTTTGGTACCGGGTTTATCAAACAGTCCGAGATGGTACGGGTCGGCGGGGTACTGAATATCGCCTGTATTATCGTTATCTCAGCTTTCGCCTGGCTGTTCTGGGTATAACGGCACCGCTGATAACAAACACGAAAGCAAAGTTCAACACAGAAAACCCGCTGATTGATCAGCGGGTTTTTTTATACCGGCAACAATGAATATCGGCGCAGATGTACTGATATCGCAGAAGTGCAGAAGAGAAGAATAACAACCGGAGAGAGATACAGATATTATGAGGTATAAAAAAGCCCTGCATCAGGCAGGGCTTCGGATACGAGAGATGATATCAGCCGCGTTTATTCGCAACATACACGGTTAATTCAACGCCGGGATGTAAATCCTTCATTTTGACTTTACTGTTCCAGGACATCAGCTCTTTCAGTGTCACGCCATGACGCTGTGCGATGCTGTAGTAAGAATCCCCCTGACGCACTTTATACTTCGCCAGACGCATTGCATTTTTGGCGGCGGCTTTTGATGGTTTCACCACCGGGCTGCCTTTCACCTGCAATGTCTGTCCTGGTTTCAGAACCGCAGCGCTTTTCAGTCCGTTCAGCTGTTTCAGTTCAGCGACGGTCATCTTATGGCGGTTAGCAATGGCGTAGAGCGAATCACCGCTTTTCACTTTATACTTCGCGGCCTGCGCACGGCCTGCCGGTGAACTCAGCTGTTCAGTACGCTGATTGTTTTTCGCGACCGCCGTGCGGATATCATCAAGTACCGCGTCATCAGATAACGCGCTCATCAGCTGATCGACTTTGGTTTTCGGCAGCATCAGATAGTGAGGGCCGGCCGGCGAGGTCACACCGCGTTTCAGGCTCGGGTTGTAATCTTTCAGTCTGGAAACCGGCATATCCAGCAGCTGTGCCGCGACATCTAGGGAAATCTGCTGACCGATATTCACCCGTGCCAGGGCACGTTCTGCATCCGGCACCGGTAAATTCACGCCATTGTGATCACTGTTGCGGATAACATTGCTCAGGGCAAAAATACGCGGGACATAATCCATGGTCTCTTTCGGCAGGGATAATGACCAGTAATCCGTAGGTTTTCCGGCAGCGGCATTGGCTTCCATCGCGCGCAGCACACGGCCTTCACCGCTGTTATACGCCGCCAGGGTCAGTGCCCAGTCTCCGCCGAACATCGTATTCAGACGTTCCAGTAAATCCAGCGCGGCAGTGGTGGAGGCGGCCACATCACGGCGGTCATCAACCCACTGGTTCTGATTCAGCCCGTTTGCTTTGCCGGTACTCGGGATAATCTGCCATAACCCGGCAGCCTGAGCCGGTGAGGTGGCATGCGGATTAAAAGCACTCTCCACTATGGGCAGCAAAACCAGTTCCATCGGCATGTTACGTTCATCGATTTTACCGATGATCCAGTACATGTAAGGTTCTGCGCGCAGTGTCACATCGTGGAGATAGCTCTTTTTGGCGAGATAAGAACGTTCTTCGCTGCGGATACGGTCATTGTCCGGGATAGTCATTTTCATTTCATCACGGATATAACCCCAGATATCATCTTCGGGACTGACGGAGGATGCCTTTGCTGCGTTCATCTGCTGGGTCGTCAGTAAAAAACCGTTACCGGAAGGATAATGAGGTTTCTGAGCAGTTTTCTGCGGCGCAGTCTGACACCCCGCCAGCAAAATTGCGGCGGCAAGAAGTGTAGCGTTGATTTTCATATTGGCGGAATCAGCATTATTATTCTTCAGTCTGTAGGTTTTGCAATCATACTGGTGTTATTCCGCCCTGACAACGATTACGGCTAAAATTGATCTTTTTTTGCGCGTAAAGCGGTAAAAGTTTCCTCAGCTGCTGCCGTATGTTTACTTAATGATAAATTATGTTGCAGATCAATATCATCACAGTTAAGAAAAACATTAATTTTCCTTTCTGTTTTCAGTGTGACGGGGAGTGTGGCTTCATGATTCTGACGTAATTCTGCAATATATTGCTGATATGCCTGAATATCACGGTTTTCCGGCCAGACAGCGCGCGCAAAGGCGAGGTTAGACTGTGTGTATTCATGCGCGCAGCAGACCAGTGTTTCATCCGGCAGTGCCGCAAGACGGCTGACCGAGCGGAACATCTGTGCCGGTGTGCCCTCAAAAATACGGCCGCAGCCGCCGGAGAAGAGCGTATCGCCGCAAAACAGATAAGGTTCGCAATAATAAGCCACATGACCGAGTGTGTGTCCCGGCACCGCCATGACCTGAAATGTCATCCCGCCGCAGGTAATCGTATCATTATCCTGCACGCAGTGATTTGCGCCTTTCGGCAGGGTTTCGGCGGGGCCGTAAACCGGCAGGCCGGGGTAGTGTGAAACAATCTCCGCCGTGCCGCCGGTGTGATCCGCATGATGGTGTGTCAGCAGGATGGCTGAAGGGGGCAGTCCCCGCTCCCGCAGTGTATTCAGTACCGGCTCACTGACGCCGGGGTCAACGATGACACAGGTGTGCGCATTATCCCGTAATAGCCAAATGTAGTTATCTGATAACGCGGAAATTCTGATAAGCTCCATAAATACCTCACCTTTCTGAGTGTGAATCAAGGATAAAGCCATGTTTTCTGCACGAGCGACAAAAACTCTGACGATGCCGGACTCGTGGTGCGATATTCCCTGCGGACGCCGCTTCCGGCAATCGCTGGAAGCTCAGCTGGCGCCCTGGTGGCCGAAAATGTTTGGTTTTCATCTGATTAAGGTCGGCACGCTGAGCTGTGAAATTGACAGCAGCAGCTGCATGATCCCGCATCAGGTGAATGTGGCACCGCAGGGTAACACCTTACAGGTATTCGGGGAGGCGGCGCAATTGCCGTTTCTGGACAAATCTGCAGACGTCTGTGTACTGGCACATAATCTGGGTTATAGCAGTGATCCGCACCGGCTGCTGCGCGAGGCTGATCGTGTTCTGATTGAGGACGGCTGGCTGATTATCAGCGGTTTTAACCCGCTGAGTCTGCTGGGGGCACGTAAACTGATCCCGTGGCGTCTGAACCGGGAGCCGCAGTGCAGCCGGATGTTTTCACAGTTCCGTATGCTGGACTGGCTCAGTCTGCTCAATTACGAAATTATGTATCACCGGCTTACCACCCCGATCCCGTGGTGTAACCCTGACAGCGCCGGCAACCGCTATGCACGGATTTTCGGTTGTCTGGGCGTGATTGTGGCCCGTAAACGCACGGTGCCGCTGACCTTCACGCCGCAGAAGCTGCGCCTGCTGCGGCCGAAACTGAATAACGTGGTGGGCGCGGCCCGTGAGCAGACGCCGCCGCGCTGTCTGAAACGGCGCTGAGGATTATTCTGCGGCGGGCTGATAACCGGTATCGTTCTGTGACGGGGACTCTGCCGCCGCACGGGCAAGCTCATCACAGCGTTCGTTTTCCGGGTGCCCTGCGTGACCTTTCACCCACTGCCAGTCAATCTGATGGCGGGTGATGGCGGCATCCAGGCGCTGCCACAAATCGACATTCACTACGGGGGATTTATCCGCTTTGCGCCAGCCGCGACGCTTCCAGTTATGGATCCACTGTGTGATGCCCTGACGGACATACTGGCTGTCGGTGGTCAGCACGATATCACACGGACGTTTCAGGGTTTCCAGCGCCACAATAGCCGCCAGCAGCTCCATCCGGTTATTGGTGGTAAGAAAAAAGCCCTCACTGAGTGCTTTCTCATGGCCCTTATAACGCAGCAGTGCGCCGTAGCCGCCGGGGCCCGGATTTCCGAGGCAGGAGCCGTCGGTGAAAATTTCTACCTTGTCACTCATCTCTGGTAGACTCTTCCTCTGATTGATTGGCAATTACCTGAGTCTGACACAAAACGCCATTATGCACACTGATATTACACGACAAATTGTTCTTGATACCGAAACCACCGGTATGAACAAACTGGGTGCCCACTACGAGGGGCACAATATTATTGAGATCGGTGCGGTTGAAGTGATCAACCGGCGCCTGACCGGCCGTAACTTCCATCTTTATATCCGGCCTGACCGGCTGGTGGACCCGGAAGCCTTTGGTGTACACGGGATCAGTGATGAATTCCTGATGGATAAACCGGTTTTTGCCGACATTGCGGATGAATTTATTGAATTTATCCGTGGTGCAGAGCTGGTTATTCATAACGCGCCCTTCGATATCGGCTTTATGGATTATGAATTCCGCAAGCTGAACCGGGGGATCCCGCCGACGGCGGAATTCTGTACCATCACCGACAGCTTAACGCTCGCCAGACAGCTTTTCCCCGGTAAGCGTAATAACCTCGATGCCTTATGTGACCGCTATCAGATAGATAACTCAAAACGTCTGCTGCACGGCGCGTTACTCGATGCCGAGATTCTGTCAGATGTTTATCTGGCAATGACCGGCGGTCAGACATCACTGGCGTTTTCTGCGGATAATGAGAACAGCGGCGAAGAGAACGTTCAGACTATTCAGCGCGTTACCCGCCCGCAGAGCGGTCTGCGGGTGGTATATGCCACGGATGAGGAAATTGCCGCGCACGAGGCGCGTCTGGATCTGGCGGAGAAAAAAGGGGCGAACCCGTGCATCTGGCGGAGCTGACCGCCTGCCGCAGCGGTTGTGGTGCCTGCTGCACCGCACCGTCCATCTCATCCCCCATTCCGGGGATGCCGGACGGCAAACCCGCTAATACCCGTTGTGTGCAGTTGTCCGCACAGAATTTGTGCCTGATTTTCGGTTCACCGCTGCGTCCGGCGGTTTGCAGCGGACTGCAGCCCTCGCGGGAAATGTGCGGGGAGAGCAGGGATGAGGCCATGATTTATCTGCTTGATCTGGAAAAACAAACATCTCCCTGAACACGAGTGACTGCGTTGCGGGAGACCGTGTGTCGTGTGCGGTGACCCGTATAAAACAGTCTGCTCAGGCGAAAAACTGTGCAATTGCATGGATTTACACAAATCAGGTATTGACGAACGGGAACCGGCATCGTATTATCCGCACCGTTCCCGAAAAGGAACACACGGAGCGGTAGTTCAGTTGGTTAGAATACCTGCCTGTCACGCAGGGGGTCGCGGGTTCGAGTCCCGTCCGTTCCGCCAGATTACAGAAGCCCTGACAGCAATGTCAGGGCTTTTCTGTTTTTACTCTTCAGTTTCATTTTTTAATGACCTCGCCTGCGACACTCCGCCGCACAGAATGCGGTATTTCCGCTTGCTATTCATTGTGGTAATCGGGTTTAATAGGTCACTTCCGCTGTTGCGCAATACCTGGTGCTAAAACGATTTAGTCAGCGAAAATGCCGCCTGTGCGAAGTCTTGTTTCTGTCTTCAGACACGCCTCGCCTGACGTCTTATTGTTGTCTTTTCAGCCCCGACCCTTTGCCTCTGACCGGTGATAAGGATTGCCATCCGTGCGCGGCACTGCGAAAATAGCCTGTATCTGCTTTTTATCCGAACCTGGAGTAGACAATGACCTCTCGTAAAACTCTTGCTAATGCGATTCGTTTCCTGAGCATGGACGCGGTGCAAAAGGCAAATTCCGGACACCCCGGCGCACCAATGGGCATGGCTGATATCGCGGAAGTACTGTGGCGCGACTATCTGAAGCACAACCCGACCAATCCGCACTGGAGTGATCGTGACCGCTTTGTGCTGTCAAACGGTCACGGCTCAATGCTGATTTACAGCCTGCTGCACCTCACCGGCTATGATGTATCGATGGATGACTTAAAAGCCTTCCGTCAGCTGCATTCCAAAACCCCGGGTCACCCTGAATACGGCTACACACCGGGCGTGGAAACCACCACCGGCCCGTTAGGCCAGGGTATCGCAAACGCAGTCGGTTTTGCTGTTGCGGAACAGACACTGGCGGCGCAGTTCAACCGTCCGGGTCACGATATTGTTGATCATCACACCTACGTCTTTATGGGCGACGGTTGTATGATGGAAGGGATCTCCCACGAGGCCTGCTCTCTGGCCGGTACCCTGAAGCTGGGTAAACTGGTTGCCTTCTATGATGACAACGGCATTTCCATCGACGGTAATGTTCAGGGCTGGTTCACTGACGATACCGCCAAACGCTTTGAAGCTTACGGCTGGCATGTTGTACGCGGCATTGACGGTCACAATCCTGACCAGATCAAAGCAGCCGTTGAAGAAGCCAAAGCGGTTACTGACAAACCATCCCTGCTGATGTGCAAAACGGTTATCGGTTTCGGTTCACCGAAGAAAGCCGGTACTGCAGATGCACACGGTTCTCCGTTAGGTGATGCGGAAATCGCCGCTACCCGCGAAGCACTGAACTGGCCGTATGCGCCGTTCGAAATTCCGCAGGAAATCTACACTGAGTGGGATGCGAAGAAAGCCGGTGCTGCCGCTGAATCTGAGTGGGATGTGAAATTCGCTCACTACGAAAAAGCCTTCCCTGAACTGGCCCGTGAATACCGCCGCCGTGTCAACGGTGAGCTGCCTGCACAGTGGGAAGCTGACGCAAACGCCTTCATTCAGAACCTCCAGGACAACCCGGCCAGCATTGCCAGCCGTAAAGCATCACAAAATGCACTGGAAGCGTTCGGTAAAGTGCTGCCTGAATTTATGGGCGGTTCCGCTGACCTGGCACCAAGTAACCTGACCATGTGGTCCGGCTCTGCGCCAATCAATGAAGATAAAGCGGGTAACTACATTCACTACGGCGTGCGCGAGTTCGGCATGTCTGCCATCATGAACGGTATCGCCCTGCACGGCGGTTTCATTCCTTACGGCGCGACCTTCCTGATGTTCGTTGAATATGCCCGTAACGCGGTGCGTATGGCGGCTCTGATGAAGATCCGCAGCATCTTTGTTTACACTCATGACTCTATCGGTCTGGGTGAAGACGGCCCGACTCACCAGCCGGTTGAGCAAATCGCCAGCCTGCGCGTGACACCAAACATGAGCACATGGCGTCCGTGTGACCAGGTGGAATCTGCGGTAGCCTGGAAATACGCGATTGAGCGTAAAAACGGCCCGACATCCCTGATCTTCTCCCGCCAGAATCTGGCACAGCAGCCGCGTACCGCGCAGCAGCTGGCAGATATCGAAAAAGGGGCGTACATCCTGAAAGATTGCGCAGGTCAGCCGGACGTGATTCTGATTGCCACCGGTTCTGAAGTGGAACTGGCCGTGAAAGCATACGAACAGCTGACAGCCGAAGGCCGTAAAGCACGTGTGGTTTCCATGCCGTCTACCGATGCATTCGACAAACAGGATGCTGCTTACCGTGAATCTGTTCTGCCGTCAGCCGTGACCGCACGTGTTGCTGTCGAAGCAGGTATTGCGGATTACTGGTTTAAATACACCGGGATGCAGGGTGCCATTGTCGGCATGCATTCATTCGGTGAATCTGCACCTGCCGGTCAGCTGTTCAGTGAGTTTGGTTTCACTGTTGAAAACGTGGTTTCTCAGGCGAAAGCCCTGCTGAAATAATCTGCTGATACAGATTCTGAAAGCGCATTCCGGTTTTTTTGACCGAATGCGCTTTTTTCATTTCTGTTCCTCTGACTATCTTGCGATCTTTTTTCATTTAGCATAACCTGTCTTTATCAAGCTGAACCGTTTCAGTAATAAGGGTATTATGATTGTGCCGCAGAGGATAAAAAAGATTGCGGTTTCTATGATAAATACCCCGTACAAAAACCCGTGAGTCCGTTATTCTTAGTTCGCTGATAATTTGGCTATTTCTGAGGATACTATGACAATAAAAATTGCAATCAACGGGTTTGGGCGAATCGGGCGGAGTGTGCTGCGGGCGTTGTATGAAACCGGGCGTAATACGCAGATTACCGTTGTTGCTATTAATGAGCTGGCGGATTCCGAAGGTATTGCACACTTACTTCAATATGACACAAGCCACGGACGCTTTTTTAAACCGGTACAGCTGACAGATAAAAATACACTGAAAGTCGGTGATGACACCATCCGCATCCTGCATGAAGCGGATATTCATCAGTTACCCTGGGCGGAACTGGGTGTGGATGTGGTGCTGGACTGCAGCGGCGTGTACGGCTCCCGTGATGACGGGCTGGCACATATCGCTAACGGTGCGAAAAAAGTGCTGTTTTCCCATCCCGGCGGTAATGACCTGGATGCCACCATTGTCTACGGTGTTAACCATGACACACTGACGGCGCAGGATAACATTGTATCGAATGCGTCCTGTACCACCAACTGCATCATTCCGGTGATAAAATTACTGGATGAAGGATTCGGCATCGAGTCCGGTACAGTGACCACCATTCACGCGGCGATGAATGACCAGCCGGTGATTGATGCGTATCACAGTGATTTGCGGCGCACGCGGGCGGCCGGGCACTCCATCATTCCGGTGGATACCAAACTGGCTGCGGGGATCCGGCGGATTTTCCCGAAATTTGAAGATCATTTTGAGGCGATTTCAGTCCGGGTGCCTACAATTAATGTGACGGCGATTGATTTGAGCGTCACCGTAAAAGGGAATGTCACCACGCAGGAGGTAAACCGCCTTCTGCAAAACGCAGCGACGGGGGCATTTCGTGGTATAGTGGACTACACAGAGTTACCGTTAGTCTCGGCGGATTTTAACCATGATCCGCACAGTGCTATCGTTGACGGTACCCAGACCCGCGTCAGCGGACAGCATCTGATAAAAATGCTGGTCTGGTGCGATAACGAATGGGGCTTTGCGAACCGTATGCTGGATACCACTCTGGCAATGGCTGAGGCGGGTTTTCACTGAGGGACGGCGTGCCCCGGCAGAAAATTGAACACAATTTAACTGATAAGAGAATCAACAAGAGGATTCACCATGTCCGTAATTAAGATGACCGATCTGGATCTGGCGGGTAAACGTATTTTTATCCGTGCTGACCTGAACGTTCCTGTCAAAGATGGCAAAGTTACCTCTGATGCACGTATCCGTGCCTCGCTCCCGACAATCGAAGCCGCACTGAAACAGGGTGCCAAAGTCATGGTGACCTCTCACCTCGGTCGTCCGGTTGAAGGGGAATACAACGAAGAGTTTTCACTGAAACCGGTTGTTGATTATCTGGCAGATAAACTGAGCTGCCCGGTGCGCCTGGAAAAAGATTACCTCAACGGTCTGGAACTGAATGCCGGTGAGCTGGTGGTACTGGAAAACGTCCGCTTTAACAAAGGCGAGAAAAAAGACGACGAAACCCTGTCAAAACAGTATGCATCACTGTGTGATATTTTCGTGATGGATGCCTTCGGGACGGCTCACCGCGCCCAGGCATCGACTCACGGCGTGGCAAAATTTGCGCCTGTTGCCTGTGCCGGTCCGCTGTTATGGGCGGAACTGGATGCACTCGGCAAAGCACTGGATAACCCGGCGCGTCCGATGGTGGCGATTGTCGGCGGTTCTAAAGTGTCCACCAAACTGACCGTACTGGACTCTCTGTCCAAAATCGCGGATCAGATCATCGTCGGCGGTGGTATTGCCAACACCTTTATCGCAGCGGAAGGGCACAATGTCGGCCGTTCACTGTATGAAGATGACCTGATTCCGGAAGCGAAAAAATTACTCAGCAGCTGTGATATCCCGGTACCGGTTGATGTCCGTGTGGCGACTGAGTTCTCAGAAACCGCAGAAGCGGTGCTGAAATCAGCCAATGACATCAAAGATGACGAACAGGTACTGGATATCGGTGATGAATCCGCACAGCACCTGGCTGATATCCTGAAAAATGCCAAAACGATTCTGTGGAATGGTCCGGTCGGCGTATTTGAGTTCCCGAACTTCCGTAAAGGGACAGAAATCGTGGCTAACGCCATTGCTGACAGTGACGCATTCTCTATCGCAGGCGGCGGTGATACCTTGGCGGCTATCGATTTATTCGGCATTGCGGACAAAATCTCTTACATCTCTACCGGCGGCGGCGCATTTCTGGAATTCGTCGAAGGCAAAAAATTGCCGGCCGTTGTGATGCTCGAAGAACGTGCAAAACAGTAACAGTCATAATCAGATGACAACAACGGGCAGTGTGAGCTGCCCGTGACAACTTCCGAAAGACCAATACAGGAAATTTGACATGTCTAAAGTTTTTGATTTTGTAAAACCCGGTGTCGTCACTGGCGATGATGTTCAGAAAATCTTTGCGGTAGCCAAAGAGAATAATTTTGCACTGCCAGCGGTAAACTGCGTCGGGACAGACTCGATCAACGCCGTATTGGAAGCGGCGGCCAAAGTCCGTGCGCCTGTTATTGTTCAGTTCTCAAACGGCGGTGCCGCATTTATCGCCGGTAAAGGTTTTAAAGGCGAAGGTCAGCAGTCTGCGGTTCTGGGTGCAATCTCCGGTGCGCATCATGTGCATCAGATGGCGGAATATTACGGCGTGCCGGTCATTCTGCACACTGACCACTGTGCGAAGAAATTACTGCCGTGGTTAGACGGCCTGCTGGATGCCGGTGAAAAACACTTTGCCGCAACCGGTAAACCCCTGTTCTCTTCTCACATGATCGACCTGTCAGAAGAGTCACTGGAAGAAAATATTGAGATTTGCAGCAAGTACCTGACCCGTATGGCGAAAATCGGTATGACCCTGGAAATCGAACTGGGCTGCACCGGTGGTGAGGAAGACGGCGTGGATAACTCCCACCTCGATAACTCCGCTCTGTACACCCAGCCGGAAGACGTGGCGTACGCTTATGAAAAACTGAATGCCATCAGCCCGCGTTTCACTATCGCTGCATCATTCGGTAACGTACACGGCGTTTACAAGCCGGGTAACGTGCAGTTAACACCAAAAATTCTGCGTAACTCCCAGGACTATGTTTCTGAGAAATATGACCTGCCGCACAACAGCCTGAATTTCGTTTTCCACGGCGGTTCCGGCTCCACTGCGGAAGAAATTAAAGAAGCAGTGGGTTACGGTGTGGTGAAAATGAATATCGATACCGATACTCAGTGGGCAACCTGGGAAGGTATCCTGCACTACTACCAGAAAAATGAAGGTTATCTGCAGGGTCAGCTGGGCAACCCGGAAGGCGAAGACAAGCCGAACAAAAAATACTATGACCCGCGTGCATGGTTACGTGCCGGTCAGCAGACAATGATCGAACGTCTGGAAAAAGCATTCAAAGAGCTGAACTGCGTTAACGTTCTGTAATTTGTTGCGTGAATAATAAAATCGCCCGGTATTTTACCGGGCTTTTTTTACGGATTATTTTTTCTGCTGACTTTCATTGCGCCGGATTATCGATTCAATTAGCTCATCGATATGAAGATTGACCAGCATCTCTACCGCATCACTGCGGTTTTTACCGGACAGCATGGATAAATGCGCTATCTTCCGGACGGTTGTGCCGGTCAGTGACAGCGATACCGCTTTCTTCTTCTCTTTATCCAGTGACACTTTCCCGCGGTAATACACCGATTTCTGCCCGTTGTGGCTCTCCAGCTCTTCACTCATCTTTTTCAGTGTTTTGCGATCCAGTGTGCCCGGATCGGTCATTTCATAGGTGTGTGAGGCTTTGCGGTAGCGAATTTCTGCTGTCCACGTATCACGTAACTCTTTGAATGTGCGGGTCAGCGTTGCCTCTGAGCAGCGGAGTGTCGCCAGGATTTCATCTGACGGAACCGGTTTTCCGGCCCCGAGCAGGGTTGCCAGGGTGAATAAACGAACCTGTCGTGTGCTTAATTGCATAGTCTGGGGACACCTGTATAAAAACAAAGAGACCGGGCTGCTGTTATGCCGGAAACGGCTGTTCCGCATAACAGTTCTATTTAATCAGCTGGTCAGGATATATCAAGGTATTCAGATATAATAGTGCAGGATATTCAGTCTGATGATATTTCTGTCCTCAGTTTCAGCCATTTTGTGTTTTAAACGGCTGTTCGTCCGTTTTTCGCTGTGCGATCCCGTACACCCGGGCACGGGCCAGAATGGCAGATGCCCAGCGGCGGTGTGTCGCCGGTTCACACATGGCTCCCTGTGATTTGAATACCGCCTGTGTGGAGTTGAGGATCCGCAGTGCATCCGCGTGCTCATCGGCGGAGACCCGCAGTGCCTGCTCAATCACCGCCACCTGATTCGGGTGGATCGCCGTTTTACCCACCAGTCCGTGAGCGATATCCAGCGCCAGTTCCCGCGTCATGACATCGTGATCATCAATATGCTCGCAGACCGGAGCGGTCATGGCAAAATCGTGCGGAGCAAACACAGAGACCAGCATTTTAATCACATAACCCATCGGGCCGTCATACAGGGTGAGATGGCGCGGACGGCGCAGGGAAATCACATTCATCAGGTCATTGCCGCCGATACGCAACGCAATGATTTTGTCATGACAGGGATGGGATTTGAGCACCTGCGCCAGCTCCCGCATCTGCACTACATCACAGACTTCTTCTGTTTCCAGCGTCGGCATCATACACAGCGGGGTATCCTGTACCACCTGCCACCAGACCGGCAGCGTTTTCTGTGTGAATTTCGGCAGTACCAGCCCGTCAACGGCACTGAGATCGCAGTGCCCGCGCAGCCACAATCCCATTTCCGGATGACGCGGGCGGATAAAGACCAGCGGCCAGTTCTGGTTACCGGCACGCTGTTTTTCCGCCGTCAGCGCGGTCAGAATATCCTGTAAGTTATTCAGCGCCTGCGGGATATCCGCCTCACTGACCGCATCTTCCAGACAAATAATCAGTGAACGCAGTCCGCTGATTTTGTTACTGATAATCGCATCCGTGATATCGGTGCGGGTGGCGGGCATATAGAGTGAGGCCCCTAAATTCCACGGGGAGAGACGTCGGGTCATGGTGATACCTTCCTGATAATAGTGACGGCGCGGTACTGCCCGAGGGCGTCGCCGGCTTCCGTGATAGTGATCCCTTTCTGACGGGCGAGATAAAGCAGCAATTCCACATCCGGCTCTGTGCAGTCGCGCACAAAGACGTGATCCGGCACCCGGCGCAGGACGGCACGGGTGGCTTCGGCAATGCCGGGTTTGATTCTGTTCAGATCGGTGACACTGCAGCGTTCAGCCAGTGCAGTGATCACTGCGCGGCTTTTTTCCCGCAGTGCGGTTTTGGTGTCCGGGTCGGGAAATGCGGCGGCAGGAACAGCCGTATACTGAGGGCGTAAAGCCGCAACGGTATCGGTGAGTGTCCGGCTGCACTCATAAGGTTGTAAGTGCTCACAATGCACGCAGCCGTGCGGGCCGGTATCTGACCAGACAGAGCGGGAGATAAGCCCGGAAACCGGGGCTCCCATAATCCCGGAGGGGATCAGCCAGTCATCATCCGCAGCGGAGAGCCAGGCGCATCCGGCAGGATCGGCCAAAACCACCAGACGCGGATCGGCCGGGTAGCCGGGTCTGTCTTTCAGAGAGCGGATCAGTTCACCGGTGATAGCGCCTTTGCCTGTCCAGCCATCAACAAAGACAATACCGGTGGTGCCGTGATGGTGTTCGATCCACTCCAGCG
Organism: Morganella sp. TYF_1; assembly: GCF_043105645.1. Taxonomy (NCBI): domain Bacteria; kingdom Pseudomonadati; phylum Pseudomonadota; class Gammaproteobacteria; order Enterobacterales; family Morganellaceae; genus Morganella; species Morganella sp. TYF_1. The sequence goes on from NZ_JBICLU010000012.1 coordinate 112,899, forward strand.
CCGCCGTATCAATACCACGATCGCGGATGATACTGATGCCGTAGTGGTGTGAAATTTTTCCCGCATCACGCAGTGCCTGATGCAGCATCACGCCTAACGGCACACCGGCGCGGACCAGGCTGACCAGCACAACCGGCTGATCCGCAAAATAGTCACCCAGTGTACGGGCGAGGGCGTCCACATCCCGCGCCAGACGCGGAGCGCCTTTTTTCAGTGCGCGGTTAAACAGATCAAGATGCCAGTCCGTGGGGGCGGGCTCCTGGCTGAGCATATCAGAATAGTGCTTCTGTCCGGACTGGATAAGTTGCTCTTTCACATCCACCGGGGTCATATCAATGGTAACCGGCCGGAGCAGAAACTGCACATCATCCGGCAGATAACTGCCTGAGAACGGGGGAAAATTATACATCGGATACCTCACTGAAAATCCGGGCGGCGACCGCCTCCGCAAACTGACTGCGGGACGGCATCCCGAACCAGGTGCAGTGTTTCATAAAGCGGTAATCACTCAGACTGTCGCCGAGGCCGATAACCGGAAAAGTGCCGCGCTCTGCCCGTAATAACGCCAGCAGGTGCGTAACAGCATGGCCTTTTTCCACCGGGTCCGGCAGCCAGGCGATATTGTTGCCGTTGCGGTGGATGTAAAACCCGTCCGCCGGAAACTGTTGTTCAATCTCTGCGGCAACCGCATACAGTTCCGCTGTGCGGGTACTGTCAGTGTGCTTCATCACCAGATAGACCGGCACATCATCGTACTCATAATTAATACGCGCCCAGGCCTCAATACCGCGCTCTGCCATCAGGTCAGTACAAAACTGCTGAAGTGACAGCAGCCGTTCACGGTAAGGGGCGAGGGCGGCCAGCATCTGAGACTGCCAGCGGGGCTCCGGTGAGCCGTCCGGTTGCAGGATCACCGCGCCGTGTGTGGTGATCGCATAAGAACGGAACGGGATAGTGACGCGGCGAAGTTCTTCCGTACCGCGTGCCGTGACCGGAATGAGATCGGCATGCGACAGCAGCCAGTCTGTCAGCATGGCCTGTTCTTCCGTCATAAAACTGCGCGGTTGTAATGTGCGATCAACGGCACCGGCGCAGAACGGCGTAAGTGCCTGCTCCTGCGTCATTTTGCGCTTTGTCTGGAACAGGGTGTCATCCAGATCGCTCAGGATCACCGGTTTAGTCGTCATAAATCACCTCCGTCAGCGGCGCGCAGCGGGCCAGTGCCTGTAATAACTGCGGATCAAACGCCGCCGGATCCGTTTCTGTACACAGCAGAATGCGGTCAAATGACTGATGTGCCACATTGTAGAGATAATTGGGGATCCCCAATCCGTAGTTATCCGTGAAGGAAATAACGGATTCAATGGCACCGCCGGGGGCTATCGGGGAGCGCGTCAGGGCACTGAATTTTACATCTGCCCCGGCATCTGCCAGCCGTTCCGCCAGCAGGAACGGTTCCCGGACAAATTCCCCGGAACCGAGCACCAGGATCCGCTCACCGGGTGCTGCCGTCACCGTACTGCCAAAATCGGTGTGCGGATCATGCAGACCGAGCCGTACCCGTGTCTGCGGACGGCGGATTGGCACGGTTCCCGCCGCGCTGACATTCACATCCGGCATCTCCGGCAGGGGCGCATCCGGATCCGCTTCCCAGCGCCAGCTGCCGTTGATCAGAGAGACATGCCGCAATGGCAGCCCGTGCTGAACGGCGGCAGGAGCTTCACGCCAGTCAGTCAGTGTGACAGTCACAACCTGTTGTAAATCAGGCAGCTGTCCGCTTTCATACAGTGCGGTCAGCAGATTGGTAAACGTATTGCCGGTGGTGGCTTCGTCATCAGCCAGCACCAGGGTTTTTGCCTGTTGCAGCCGGGTTTTCAGATGCGGATCAACCGGAAAATAGAGCAGGTGATCGGTGGCGTGGCTGTGATTCTCTTTAAATTCACACAGCAGTTCGCCGTCCGCCGGGTGGCGGGTGGAAGAAAGATACAGAGATTCCGGATACTGACGGCGGATTTCGCTGTATACCCCCGCTCCCAGCCCGACAGCGGTTTCCGCCATACCGATAACCAGCAACGGCTGCGGCAGATCCTGCGGAAACTGCTCACTGAGGCGGCGGTAAACACCGCGCATGATTTCCGGTTCGACCGGGATATGGCGGCCAAGCACCTTGCTGACAAACAGAAATGCCCGTTTCGGGTTACGCCGCTCCGCGATTGCGAACAACGCATCCAGCGTTTCCGGGGTGGCATCGCTGCGGACTTCCAGCGTGCCGGTTGTCAGTGTGAACCGGTGGTAACCGGGACGGGTAAAACCGGGCATAGTGACCTCAGTGTATTGCATTGTTCAGGGCAGACGGGTAGCTGACGGCTTCGGTCAGCGGGCGGACAATTGCCGGACGAAATGCAGTGCGGTCATAGTCTCTGACCTCATCCGCACTAAGCAGCCCGATACTGTGCAGGGCAAACAGACCCGGCAGATTCACCCCGCTCAGCGCGGTATAACCGATACCGCCGGACGGCCGCATATTGATTTCCAGCAGCAGCGGCTGCCCGTGATGGTCATGGCGGGTCTGCACATTCACCAGTCCGTCCGCCTTCATTACCCGCGCACAGGCGCAGGCCAGTTCAAATGCGGTGCCGTCATGTTCAAGGTATTGCAGGGAACCCTCTTTGCGCCGCGCAACAGCAGCCAGCACGTCACCGTTATCAGCCAGAATATCCACGGAATACTCCGGGCCGGGCAAATAAGGCATCAGTACCTGCGGGGGGCATTTATCAGCACTGTCAAGGGCGGACAAATACTGTTGCGGTGTGGTGATCCGCCGTTCGGGGTTTGTGAACATGGCCATTGGTGGCGCGTTGTCATCAAACTGCCAGAAACCGGCACCGTAAATGCCCTGAACCGGTTTAATGCACAGCGGCAGACCCGGAAACGGGGAATGCGTGAGTGCATCACGCAATTGCGCCGCAGAGGTAACCGGTACAGAAGGCACAACCGGCAGGCCGTGTGATGCCATCTCAGCAGCAAAGCGGACTTTATCATCCGCCACGGTGTGATCAGACAGAGAGGCGACACCGGTTATCAGCCGGGTGCCGGAAGCCGTGATAGTGTTTCTGTGCGTTTCAAACCACAGGGTATTCCGCCCGGCATGGATTGCCTGAATACCGTATTTCTCCGTAACAGACAGGATAAACCCCAGCCGATCGTTATCGTCAGCCGGTTCAGTCAGGGAAAAATCCGCCTCTGACAGGATCTCGTGACGGGGCTGCCGGTGAGAGGCAAAAATCGTGAGATCAACCTGTAATGTCTGCGCGAACAGCCTGATATTCCGGATCAGATCACGCTGGGAAGAGAGCCCTTCCGTCAGCCAGATCGCATGCGCCATTATTGTTTATTCCTGTTCTGTTTTATCCGATAGATTAGTAGCGAGTTTATTTAGGATTAATAAACATGTCAATCATATTATGATTATGTTTAAATTGACAATATGCTGACAAAATCTGACATTGTCTATAATTTTCAATATCATTATTTTCATATTAACTATATGTTTATATTGCATTATTAATTTAGTGTGAAATATATCTTGCCAAAGAACTCCGTCATGATATGATTTTTTAAAATTCATTATCACCAGTATCTGTTGCCGGGTTTTATCTCCCGTTTAAGGAATGAAAATATGGTTTCATTGACGAAGAATCAGACGGTATCTCTCAGCAAGGCATCTGCTGCATTAAATCAGCTGCATTTCGGTCTCGGCTGGGATCCTGTTCAGAAAAAGAAAGGTTTTCTCGGTTCGCTGTTCGGCGGCGGTAACGATTCCATTGATCTGGATGCCAGCTGTATCCTGCTGGATAAAAACGGTCGTATTCTCGACACCATCTGGTTCCGTAAACTGAAATCAGATTGTCAATCCGTGATCCACGAAGGGGATAACCTGACCGGCGAAGGTGACGGTGATGATGAAGTGATCCGTGTGGATCTGAACCGTCTGCCGCAGAATACCGAATATCTGGCCTTTACGGTGAACAGCTTCCGTGGTCAGACATTTAACGATGTGGAAAATGCCTTCTGCCGTGTGCTGGATCAGAGTGGTAAAGAGCTGGTGCGTTATCAGCTGAATGAACAGGGCTCACACACCGGTATCGTGATCGCCTCCCTGTGCCGCAGCGGCGGTGAGTGGAACTTTACCGCACACGGTGCTGCATGCCGTGGCCGCACGATTGACGACATGTCTGCTGACATCGTCAGTACGGTGGTGCGCTGATGAACATGACGCCCGGGGCGAATGCGCCTGTACCGCTGAAAACACTGCGGGTGACGGTGCTGTCCGGTGCGGCGGCGGATGCCTCTGCGTTCCGTCTGTATGCTGACGGCAAAGTGCAGGGCGATCCGGACATGGTCTTCTACGGCCAGCCGCAGAATGATGACAACACTATCAGCTGGCAGCAGAACGGCAATAATACCGTCTTTACGGTGGATGTCAGCCGTCTGCGTCAGGATGTGCAGAAAGTCGCGTTTGTGGTTACCTGTGACGGCGGACAGACTGTTGCCGGTCTGCGCAGCCTGGAAGTTCAGGTTGAGGCAGATCACGAAAAACGGCTCAGCGGCATTGTGGATACCGCCGGTCGTCAGGAAGCGGCACTGATCCTCGGTGAACTGTACCGCCGTAATAATGAGTGGAAATTCCGTTTTGTTGCCCAGGGTTTTAACGGCGGACTGAAACCGCTGGCGGAACACTTCGGGGTGGATGTGGCGGCAGAGTCCGCACCGGCACCGGCCCCCAAGCCGGCAGAAAGCAAAATCAGTTTAAGCAAGATATCGCTGAGCAAAGAAAAGCCGTCAATCAGTCTGAGCAAGCGGGATAACTTCGGTGAAATCCGCATTAATCTGAACTGGCACCGGGATGCTCAGAACAGCCGTTCCGGGGGCTTTCTCAGTAATGTGTTCGGTGGCGGTAACAAAGGGATTGACCTGGATCTGGGCGCATTTGTTGAATTACAAAACGGTCAGAAATCGGTGATTCAGGCGCTGGGTAATGCGTTTGGCGATTACCGGCGCGAACCGTTTATTCAGTTGCAGGGCGATGATCGCACCGGCGCGGTTTCAGAAGGTGAGTGGCTGCATATCAACGGCGGCGAGTGGAAACATATCCGTCAGATCCTCATCTACGCCTTTATTTATCAGGGCGTACCGAGCTGGGACAAAACCGATGGCGTGGTGACGGTCTTTGTACCGGAGCAGCCGCCGGTGGAAACCCGGCTGACAGAAGGGGACGACCGCCGCACCATGTGCGCGATTGCCCGGCTGGTCAATGAGAACGGGGCGATAACAGTCGAACGTCTTAACCGTTTCTTTAAAAATCAAAGCGATATGGATGAAGCATTCGGGTGGGGTTTCCGCTGGAAAGCCGGTTCGAAATAATTTAAGTGAGGATACAGCAATGAGTATACTTAACCGGGTCAAAAATGCGTTTAATTCAGGCCGTGAAGAGCTGACAAAACAGGTCAGCCGTTTCAGAAACCGTAAGTTTATGGAAGGCACAATCGCTGTCTGTGCCCGTATCGCGGTTTCCAGTGACGGGGTCAGCGCGGAAGAAAAACAGAAAATGATCGGTTTTCTGAAATCCTCTGAAGAGCTGAAAGTCTTTGAGACCGAAGAAGTGATTACATTTTTCAACAAACTGGTCACCAGTTTCGATTTCGACATGGAAATCGGCAAAGGTGAAACCATGAAATATATCCTGGCGCTGAAGGATCAGCCGGAAGCAGCGCAGTTAGCGGTGCGTGTCGGGATTGCAGTCGCGAAGAGTGACGGTAACTTCGATCAGGATGAGCAGAAAGCAGTAAAAGAGATCGCCGCTGCCCTGGGGTTTGACCCGGCAGAATTCGGTCTCTGATTTTTATACCTAAGGGTTAATTATGGAATCAACACATATCGGTTTTCCGATGGAAACAGTCACCGTTTTCGTCGTCCTCGCAATCGGTGCGATTTTTATTGATTTGTTTATGCACCGGGGCGATAAGCCGGTTTCACTGAAAAATGCGGCAATCTGGTCTGTTTTCTGGGTTGCTGTGGCAATGGGTTTTGCCGGATTTCTCTATATCCACCACGGTTCAGAGGTTGCGAGCCTGTTCGTCACCGGTTATGCGCTTGAGAAAGTGCTGTCGGTCGATAACCTGTTCGTGATGATGGCGATTTTCTCCTGGTTTTCGGTTCCGGATCGTTTCCGTCACCGTGTGCTGTACTGGGGGATTATCGGAGCTATCGTTTTCCGCGGGATTTTCGTGGCGATAGGGACCGGTCTGCTGAGCCTGGGGCCGTATGTGGAAGTCATTTTCTCCCTGATCGTTGCATGGACCGCTGTCATGATGCTGCGGAACCGCGAAGAGCAGGATGAAATAGAAGATTACTCACAGCACATTGCTTACCGGATGGTGAAAAAACTGTTCCCGATCTGGCCGAAGCTGAGCGGACACGCTTTCCTGCTGACGCAGAAAGAAGTGGATGCCGAACTGGCAAAACCGGAGAACAAAGACGTCACTATCGGGCGCGGTAAAAAAGCCGCTCTGTATGCCACGCCGCTGATGCTGTGTGTGGCGGTGGTGGAACTGTCCGATGTGATGTTTGCGTTTGACTCCGTACCGGCGATTATCGCGGTGAGCCGTGAGCCGCTGATTGTTTACAGCGCCATGATGTTCGCGATCCTCGGCCTGCGTACCCTGTATTTTGTCCTGGAAGCACTGAAGCAGTATCTGGTTCACCTGGAAAAAGCGGTTATTGCGCTGCTGTTCTTTATCGCGGTGAAACTGGGTCTGAATGCGACAGACAGCCTCTGGGGTCACGGATTACATATTTCGGCCACCAGCAGCCTGTTCGTGGTGCTCGGGGTTCTGGCACTGGGTATTATCGCCAGCTTTGTTTTTCCGGAAAAAACGGAAAGTGCGGATAAGTAATTATCCGCCACCCGTCACTGATTTAACTAAGGAGTAAGTGAAATGAGCGTTTCTCTTTCTAAAGGTGGTAACGTGTCGCTGAGCAAAACAGCCCCTTCAATGAAAAACGTCCTGATTGGCTTAGGCTGGGATGTTCGTTCCACAGATGGTCAGGATTTTGACCTTGATGCCTCTGCCTTTCTGCTGACCGCCGCCGGTAAAGTGCGTGGTGATGCAGACTTTATTTTCTATAACAACCTGCGTTCATCTGACGGTTCAGTCACCCATACCGGCGACAACCGCACCGGCCAGGGCGATGGTGATGATGAATCCCTGATCATCAAACTGGATATGATTCCGGCGGAGATCGACAAAATTGTCTTTGTGGTCACTATCCATGACGCGCAGACCCGCCGTCAGAGCTTCGGCCAGGTATCCGGTGCCTTTATCCGCCTGGTCAATGATGACACCAATACTGAAATCGCCCGTTATGATCTGACCGAAGATGCCTCTACCGAAACCGCGATGCTGTTTGGTGAACTCTACCGTCACGGTGCTGAGTGGAAATTCCGTGCTGTCGGCCAGGGCTATGCCGGTGGTCTGTCATCGGTCTGTGCGCAGTACGGTATCAACGCATCCTGATTATTTTTTTCAGCGGGCTGATAACCAGCCCTCTTTATAATCCGCAGCAGGAGTCCGAAAATGGCAGTTTCTCTTACAAAAGGTGGTAACGTCTCCCTGACCAAAGAAGCCCCGTCAATGAGCGTGGCAATGGTTGGTCTGGGCTGGGATGCGCGTGTGACTGATGGTCAGGATTTTGACCTCGACGCATCGGTATTTATGGTGGGTGACGACGGAAAAGTATTATCCGACAGCCATTTCATCTTCTTTAATAACAAAACCAGCCCGTGCGGCGCGGTGGAACACCAGGGCGACAACCGCACCGGTGAAGGCGACGGTGATGATGAGCAGGTGAAAATCAGCCTGAACACCCTTCCGGCGGATGTGAAAAAACTGGTTTTCTCCGTCACGATTTATGATGCGGAAGCTCGTAAACAGAACTTCGGTATGGTCAGCAACAGCTTCATCCGTATCTGTAACAATGATAACGGCAGTGAAATTGCCCGTTTCGACCTGTCTGAAGATGCATCAACAGAAACCGCGATGGTCTTCGGTGAATTATACCGTCACGGCGCAGAGTGGAAATTCAAAGCCGTCGGCCAGGGCTTTGCCGGTGGTCTGTCTGCATTAGCGTCTCAGCACGGTGTTAATATTTAATTATTGATATCAGCGGGTTGCCATAAAAAATGCCCTGTCCGTGACGGACAGGGCATGCTGCGTTTACAAATCCGGCCGGGAGATTATTCGACTCCTGCTGCCTCCCCGGCCGGGCGGCGCACATCGTTAGCACCATACAGATAACCTTCCCGCACCTTACCGGACACGGCGGCATCATTGCCGGAAGAGTCCGCACTGACCCCGGCGGCACCCGGTAACCCCACCATAATCAGCTCGGCGGCACCCCACGGTGTCTGCTCAACCATCTTATAACCCATTTTATCCAGCAGATTCAGTGAGTCTTTTGATACACCACGCTGCTCGTAATACACCTCATCCGGCAGCCACTGATGGTGGATACGCGGCGCATTCACAGCTTCCTGCGGTGCCATGCCGTGATCGATAATATTCAGCGCGGTCTGCAGGGTGATAGAGATGATCCGTGAGCCGCCCGGCGAGCCAAGCACCAGGAAAATCTTACCGTCTTTGGTAACAATGGTCGGGCTCATGGAAGAAAGCGGACGTTTGCCCGGGGCAATCGCGTTGCGCTCACCCTGAACCAGGCCGTACATATTCTTCTCGCCGATTTTGGTGGTGAAATCATCCATTTCATCATTGAGGAAGAAACCGGTGCCCGGCGGGATCACCACCGCACCGAAACGGCCGTTGATGGTATAGGTGGTGGAAACCGCATTGCCTTTGTTATCCACCACGGAATAGTGTGTGGTTTCCGGTTTTTCATGCGGACCGGTGCCCGGTTGCACCTGAGTTGACGGTGTGGCTTTGCCCGGAATGATTTCTTTGCGCAGTTCTTCCGCATAGGCTTTGCTGGTCAGCTTTTCGGTCGGATTTTTCACAAACGCCGGGTCACCGAGGAAGGTGTTGCGATCCATATAAGAATGGCGCATCGCCTCTGTCAGAGTGTGGATATAATCCGCCGAGTTAAAGCCCATTGCTTTCAGATCATAACCTTCCAGAATATTCAGGGTCTGGCAGATAGTCACGCCACCGGAGCTCGGCGGCGGGGCGGATATAAACTCATAACCGCGATAGGTACAGGTGACCGGTGCAACCTCAGAAATGGTGTAATCCGCGAAATCCTTGGCTGTCAGCTTACCGCCGCCTGCCTGAGCGGCTTTTTCCACGATTTGCGGGATGTCACCTTCATAAAAGGCGGAAGGGCCTTCTTTGGCGATACGCTCCAGGGTATTGGCCAGATCGGTCTGAATCAGGCGGTCGCCGGGCTGAAATGCGGAGCCGTCAGGTTTAAGGAAAATCCGCGCAGCTTCCGGATCCTGCTTAAAGCGGGCGGTGGTGGTGTCCAGCACATCGGTATCCGCGCGGGTCAGGATAAAACCGTCACGGGCCAGTTTTATCGCCGGTGCCATCACCTGTTCCCGCGTCATGGTGCCGTATTTTTCCAGGGCATAATCCAGCCCTTTTACCGTTCCCGGCACCCCGGCGGCGAGGTAGCCGTACAGGCTGGCATCTTTGATCAGATTACCGTCTTTATCGAGATACATATCCGCAGAGGCAGATGCCGGGGCAGTCTCACGGAAATTGATGAAAATATTTTTACCGTCTGCCAGATGCAGGGTCATAAAACCGCCACCGCCGATATTACCGCAGCAGGGATTCACCACCGCCTGGGCGTAGCCGACAGCCACCGCCGCATCCACCGCGTTACCGCCGGATTTCAGAATATCAGCCCCGGCCTGTGATGCCAGATGCTGGGAAGAGACCACCATCCCGTTGCGGGCTTCAGCGGCGGGTTCGGAAGCAGCATACAATTGCGGGGAAAGCAGCAGAGAGAGCAAAAGAACAGGTGTTCGCCATGGGGTTATCATTATTATCTCCGTTGATCGTGCAGGGTTTTGTATGATGAAGTGATTGACTATTTGTTAATTAATAGTTAATTAACGTATAGCAGGGATACCAATATTTGAGAAATGGCGTGCGGGAAAATGTGAAACCGGGCAGAAAAGCAGAGCGGGGAGGTAATAAAAAACCCGGATAGCCCGGGTTATGCACAACAGCGTGTCATTACGCAAACGAGACGGTAAACCGGTGCCGCAGCACCGGTTAACACAATCAGGCTGTTTTTTCTTCTTTCATGATTTTGTTCAGTTTCGGTACGATAGCCCACATAATCAGGCCGGCAACTGCCGTTGCAATACCGATTTTACCAAACACATCAGTGTAGATACCGAGAGTCTGAAGCGGATCAGTCACGCCTTCCGGCGGGGCGGTAAAGGTCGCCACGTAACCGCCCAGCAGTGTTGCCATCGCCTGAGTCAGGAACCACATCCCGAGAATAAAGCCCATCAGGTACTGCGGAACGAACGCAGCCACCATTGCCAGACCCAGCGCACTGATCATCAGTTCACCGACGGCCTGGAAGAAGTAAACCAGAACGATAAACCACGGTGAGGTCAGACCGGAGGCATCCGCAAACCACATACCGGAAGCGGCAGCGGTCAGGAAACCGGCAGAGCAGCAGAACATACCGATGGTGAATTTACCCGGCATGGAGAAATCTTTGCCGCGAGCGCCCATCCTGCTGTAGAAGTAAGCCAGAACCGGGCTCAGTACGATGATCCAGAACGGATTCAGTGCCTGGAAGCTGACCGGATGCACATCGATACCCATAATGGTGTGATGCACGTTATAGATAGCGAAGAAGTTCAGTGAAGTCGGCATCTGGGCATACAGCACATAGAAGATAACCGCTTCCAGCATCAGAACAAATGCCACATACATCTTGTTCCGCTCAACGCCTTTCAGTTTGAACGCTTCGCGGAAGAAGAAAAAGATAACCACAGCGGTAACGGCGAGTAACACATAGTTGGCAATGATAACGTTATGCAGTAACCATGCGCACAGGAAGACGGTTGCCACACTACCGGCGAGAACCACCAGCAGGCTGCCGAATTTCATTGGTTTGTGATCCGGCTCGGAACCGATATTGCTCACCATTTTCTGGCAGAAAAGGAAGACCGCCAGGGCGATCAGCAGGCCGATACCACAGATATTATAGGTGACGGTATAGCTGTATTTGTCCGCGATAACCGGTGCCAGTGACAGGGAAATCAGGGAGCCGATGTTGATCGACATATAGAACAGGGTAAATGCCCCGTCCAGACGCGGGTCTTTCGGCGGATAGCATTTTGCCAGCAGGCTGGCCGGGTTGGCTTTGAATAAGCCGTTACCGACAGCAATAGTACCCAGTGCGTAGAAGATCAGATCCGGGTGCATGATAGACAGGCCGGTCATAAAATAACCGACAGCCATCACAATGGCTCCTAAGATGATGGTCCGTTTGGTCCCGAGGACGTGGTCACCGACGTAGCCCCCGATAGAGATCAGACCGTATACCAGCGCGGCGAATGCCCCGAAGGTGATGAATGCCTGTTCCTGACTGAATCCCAGTTTCTGAACGAAGTAGACGGCCAGGATGCCTTGCACACCGTAATAGCCGAAGCGTTCCCACAGCTCCACGATAAAAATCATGAAGAATGGCTTGGGTTGGTTAAACAAACCAACCTGCGCGGGTTTACTCATGGTTTAATGCCTCTTATTAATAATTATTCATCACGCAAAAGCCTTCCCGGCATCGCGGAGGCAAAGCTAAAAGATAAACTCTTGCGTAAGGTTGAGTGTTTGCGTATTTGTCAGGGTATTTGCCAAAGGGCTCAGACTAATATATTGCCTGCTGAGCATCTCAAAGGCAGATCACACTTACTGCAATAATTAATATCATAATTGAAATAAAATTCATTAGATTGACATCAATAATTAGTCTGCAATGGTTTTATTGATGGTGATTTAAGCGGATTGGCGGTTATTTATTCTGTTGTCAGGAGGGCGGCGGAATTAAATATGACAAACTGTAACAGATATTTTTCTGATGAATAACAATTCATTAACGCAATGTGTGTTAACGAATTGTTATGCTAAGAATGAAAGCGGATCAGGCAACAGCAGCAGCGGGGATATCACCGGTTTCGACAGTACGGAAATCGCGGCGGAAGTAAATCAGACCATGTCCTTTGTCGCGGACATCGATATTGCGGATCTCCGCCATAAAGATATTGTGTGTGCCGATTTCCTGCACCTGAGTGACCACACCTTCCAGACAGGCCAGAGAGCCATGCAGACAAGGTTGTCCCAGCGCTCCCGGCTGCCAGTGATCACCGGCAAAACGTGCATCCATACTCAGGCCGGTCATCCCGGCAAAATCACACGCCAGTGCCTGATGTTCATGGGTGAGCACATTGACGCACAGCCGACCGTTGGCTCTGAACACCTCACTGAGCGCACTGCTGCGGTTGATGCACACCAGCAGGGTCGGCGGCGTATCCGTGACAGAGCAGACCGCGGTGGCGGTCAGCCCGCCGCGCCCGGCGTCGCCGTCGGTGGTGACGATATTGACGGCAGCGGAGAGTGTCGCCATTGCGTCGCGGAACAACAGACGCTGTGAATTATCCAAAGACATACCAACTCCCGGTGGGATAAAAAATGTGACGCAATTGTTGCTTATTTGCGAATGATACGCAGTCTAATCATAGCCGGGGAAAAATACAAGGGAGAGTCAGAAAATGCGGCTGCCGGAAAGGACAGCCGCAGGCGGTGGTCAGCGGGGATTAACGGATCCCGCCGAAGCAGAGGTATTTGATTTCCAGATAGTCATCAATACCATGGCGGGAGCCTTCACGACCGAGGCCGGATTGCTTGATACCGCCGAACGGTGCCACTTCTGTGGAAATAATCCCTTCATTAATACCGACCATTCCGGCTTCCAGGGCTTCCGCCACGCGGTAGACCCGGCCGATATCGCGGGAGTAGAAATAAGCAGCGAGACCGAACTCACTGTTGTTTGCCGCGTGTATGGCCTCTTCTTCTTCCCGGAACCGTACCAGCGGTGCCAGCGGGCCGAAGGTTTCCTCGCGGGTCACCAGCATGTCCGATGTGACACCGGTCAGTACAGTCGGCTCAAAAAATAATCCGCCCTGTGCCGCCGGTTTACCGCCGCTGAGAACCGTTGCGCCTTTGCTGACCGCATCCGCGATATGCTCACTGACTTTGCGGATAGCAGCCTCATTAATCAGCGGGCCTTGCTGCGCTTTTTCGTCGGTGTACGGCGCGACATGCAGGGCACTGACAGCTTCCGCCAGTTTCGCGGCAAAGGCATCATACACACCGTCCTGCACATAGAGACGGTTGGCACAGACACAGGTTTGTCCGCTGTTGCGGAATTTGGCGGCCATGGCTCCGGCAACTGCTGCATCAAGATCGGCATCATCAAATACAATAAACGGTGCGTTACCGCCCAGTTCGAGAGACAGTTTTTTAACGGTCTCCGCACTTTGTGCCATCAGCAGCTTGCCGACACGGGTGGAGCCGGTAAAGGATATTTTGCGCACGACCGGGCTGGTGGTCAGTTCGCCGCCGATAGCCGCCGCATCAAGGCCGGTGACAACATTAAACACCCCGGCCGGTATACCGGCCTGTTCACCGAGTGCCGCCAGCGCCAGGGCGGAAAGCGGGGTTTCCGCTGCCGGTTTCAGCACCATGGTACAGCCTGCCGCCAGTGCCGGAGCGGCTTTGCGGGTGATCATGGCATTCGGGAAGTTCCACGGCGTGATAGCACCGACCACCCCGATCGGCTGGCGGATAGTGGCGATTCGCTGTCCGCTCTGTGTCGCCGGAATGGTTTCGCCGTACACGCGCTTGCCTTCTTCGGCAAACCATTCGATAAAGCTTGCACCGTAGGCGATTTCCCCGCGTGATTCCGCCAGCGGTTTGCCCTGCTCCAGGCTCAGGAGTTGTGCCAGTTCCTCCTGATTCTCCATAACAAGATCAAACCAGCGGCGCAGGATTTGCGCACGGGCTTTGGCGGTCAGGGCGCGCCAGCCCGGCAGGGCATTTTCGGCTGCGGCAATGGCAAGCTGAGTTTCGTGTGCGCCGAGGTCGCTGACGCGGGTGATCAGCCCGCCGGTGGCCGGGTTGGTCACATCAAACGTGGCCTTATCCTGTGCATCGGTCCACTGGCCATTGATATAGCCGCCGGTGCGCAGCAGGGAAAAGGAAGGATCGGTTAACGATGAGGTGAACATAGAGAGCTCCGTTGCGTTTTCTCAAAAAAGTGATGAGGGCACTGAGATATCAGCAGAAGACCATTGATTTATTGTTAATATAGCGTTAATAAAAGGAGAGTCCTTTGGGTCTTTATGACTGATATGCTTTTTATTCTAACAGAGGATGTCTGATTGCGCATTTTCCCGATAAAATGGCGCCTTTTTTTGATAACGTCGATGTTTATGATGTGAGTACATCGCGGAGAAATTACCCATTATGCATGAATCATTACTTATCGCCCTTTTGCAGGCCCGTGAAGTGGTCCTCGGCTACTTTCGCCCGACCCTGAAAGCACACCAGCTGACAGAGCAGCAGTGGCGGATTATCCGCATACTGGCTAAGACCCCGTCACTCGATTTTCATCTCCTGGCACAGAAAAGCTGTATTCTGCGTCCCAGCCTGACCGGCATTCTGACACGGATGGAAAAAGCGGGCATTATTCATCGTCTCAAGCCCCTCAGTGATCAGCGCAAACTCTATCTTTCCCTGACTGACGAAGGCACGGCACTGTATCACCGTGTGCAGGCGGAAGTGGAGACCGGCTATCAGGCGCTGGAATTACAGTTTACGCCGGAGAAGGTGCGCCAGCTCTATGCGTTGCTGGATGACCTGGTGGCACTGCCGCAGCGCGACAACGAAGAAGAATAAAAAAATGCCGCTCAGATGAGCGGCGTTTTTACAGTGACAGACTTACTTCTTGCCGAGCAGATGCAGGAAGTGAATATGTTTTTCATACTGGTCAAGGATGTCATGAATAATCTGCTCCTTGTTCCAGCCCATAATGTCATAATCCTGTCCGCCCTCTTTCAGATGGATTTCCGCGCGGTAATAGCGGTGCTCCTCATCTTTTTCCTCGTCGGTCATCCCGGAAAGGGCAAAGGACGGCTGATTGTAATAGCGCAGGCGGGTTTCATAGATAAAGTTCATATCATCCCCCAGATCGACCTCAAAGGTGATCCGGTCATCACGGCTGCGGTCGATACGGCTCGGGGTGCTCTGTTTTTCCAGCTCCTGTGACACCATCTCCATCGCCTCTGACACCACTTCATCAATAAAGCGTTTGACCAGCGAACGTTTCGGAAAATACCCGATATTACGCAGGCGTCGCTGCCACGGGATCGGATTGCGGCTGGCGGTCGGTGCAATGGTCGCCAGCTGCTGGCTGTCGCGCTTGTGCACATCAATCCGCAGGGCTTTGATCAGCCCGTAAATCGAGAACAGCAGCACAACCGCAAACGGCAGGGCACTGGCGATAGTCACGGTTTGCAGGGCGGATAATCCGCCGGCCAGCAGCAGCGTGATCGCTACCACGCCCATCAATCCGGCCCAGAAGATCCGCTGCCAGACCGGCGTGTGAGCATCCCCGCCGGAGGCCAGAGTGTCCACGACCATCGCGCCGGAGTCAGCAGAAGTGACGAAGAAGACAATCACCATCAGCATGGCAAAGAAAGAAAGCACCGTGGAGAACGGGAAATACTCGAGGAACTGGAACAGCGCCAGTGACACATCCTCTTTCACCACCGTGGCGAGTGCGGTTGCGCCCTGATTTTTGATCAGATCAATAGCGGTGTTACCGAAGAAGGTCATCCACAGCAGGGTAAAGCCCGCCGGGACAAACAACACACCGAAAACAAACTCACGGATGGTGCGCCCGCGTGAAATCCGCGCAATAAACATCCCGACAAACGGCGACCACGACAGCCACCAGCCCCAGTAAAGCAGGGTCCAGCCGCCCAGCCAGTCATCTGACTTCGGCTCATAGGCAAAGAGATTAAAAGTATTACTGACGATTTCAGAAAGATAACCGCCGGTGTTCTCAACAAAGGATTTCAGCAGCAGCACGGTCGGGCCTAACACACCAACCATAATCAGCAGCAGAACCGCCAGACCGAGGTTCAGCTCTGACAGAAAACGGATACCTTTATCCAGACCCGACACCACTGACAATGTTGCCAGTGAGGTGATGACCACAATCAGCACCACCTGAACGGTTTCTGTCTGCGGCAGGCCGAACAGATGATTCAGTCCGGCATTCACCTGTAACACACCGAAGCCGAGAGAGGTCGCGACCCCGAATACCGTACCGACCACGGCGAAAATATCCACCGCATGACCGGCTGCGCCGTAAATACGGTCACCGATAATCGGGTAGAGTGCGGAACGCAGTGTCAGCGGCAGGCCGTGGCGGTAACTGAAAAACGCAAGGATCAGCGCCACAACCGCGTAAATAGCCCAGGCGTGTAACCCCCAGTGGAAGAAGGTCAGGCGCATGGCCTCTTTTGCCGCTTCAACCGTTTCCGGTGTACCGACAGGCGGGGAAAGATAGTGCATCACCGGTTCGGCGACACCAAAGAACATCAGCCCGATCCCCATACCGGCGGAGAACAGCATGGCAAACCAGGAAATATAGCTGTACGCCGGACGGGCGTGGTCAGGGCCGAGTTTAATATCACCGAAACGGGACAGCCCCATAAAGGTGACGCTCAGTAAAATCAGGGCGACGGCGAGAATATAGAACCAGCTGGCATTTTTAAACAGGCTGGTCTGAAGGGCTTTAAGGTGTATGTCCGCCGTCTGGGGAAACAGGGCGGCAAAGCCGACAATCAGAAGAATAACCAGGGCCGAAATATAAAAAACCGGCGGATTAATCTTCATTTTTTTTGCGGATTGTTCAGTGTCCTGATGACTCATGAATTATTCCTTTTATCAGTTGCAGATAACGCCGGCAGTAAAAAGGGGAGAACTGCATCAAAGCGTCAGATTTTCCTTCTGAAAACGGTACGCGGCTGCGTAGCGGCAAATAGAAACCCCGGCAAAATAGTGTCAGCGGGAGATCAGAAAAAACGGAGATGAATACAGGCTAAACCTGCGGGAAAAATGCGGTGATATCAGATTTTATTACCCCGGTTGGTGAAAAAAAGAGGATTATAGTGCCAAAAATGTCACTCTGCGGCAAGTCGCGGGGTATTTTTGCGGGAAAGAGAGATATTTTTCGCTGTGAATTTTATTTACGGGAACCGGCAAACTATCTGAAATAACACAATAAAAAAGCCGGAAACAATCATTGTTTCCGGCTGGCGGCTGTTTTACGGATTGGTACGGGATATTACCTGTTCCGGTTTACTGAGCATCCGCAGATTTTCCGCTGACATCCTGTTTCAGCTCATCAATTTTTTTATCAGCAGCGGCTTTGGCGTCATCCGCTTTTTGTTTCAGCTCTGCGGCTTTTTCTTCCGCGGCTTTTTTGGCGTCTTCGCCTTTATCTTTGGCGTCAGCCAGCAGGGCATCGGCTTCTTTTTTCAGTTCATCCGCTTTGGCATCGGCACTGTCACGGATTTCTGCCGCTTTCTCTTTCGCGTCAGCCATCACCGCACCGGCTTTTTCTTTGGCATCCTGCTTTATTTCATCCGCTTTCTGCTCTGCTGCGTCTTTAATCTGCGCGGCACCTTCCTGTGCTTTCTGCGCGGCAGGATCTGTTTTGCTGCTGTCGTCACAGCCGGTGGCCAGTGCGAATACCCCTGCAAGGATGAGTGAACTTAATAATGCTTTCTTCATGATTAACTCCTCTTCAGCAATACTGAGTAAAATAACCGGATAACATCGTGTCCGTGATTATTGATTATATAATAAAATCAGGCAGTCTGCTGACAGATATAATTTTCTGTCAGGGTTATCCCTTTCAGCATAGAATAATGAAGCGCCGGTTGTATAGCACCGGGGGAAATTTATCAGTAACGTCCTAAAATAATATCCCGCAGTATAACAATATCCGGTAATATCAATACAGAACGTGGTTTTATACGCGTAACACAGTAATGTGTTTTATTTCAGTTGGTTATCGTCATTTGTCAGTGTAAGGAAATACCATGACATATTATCTTCTGGTTATCGTCAAATTTATCATCGGTTTTGTTATTGTGTTAACGCACATGAATATCTCAGGGAAAACCCAATTATCACAAATGACACCGGTTGATTTTATCGGCAACTTTGTACTGGGCGGCATTATCGGCGGGGTTATTTACAGTGATACCATTCCGCTGACGCAATATATTATTATTCTGCTGATGGGCGTGAGTTTTATCAGCATAATCAATTGGGTCAGCAAACATATCAGTGTATTGCGGGCGGTGACTATCGGTAACCCTATCCCCATTATTAAAAACGGGGCGTTTATCATGGACAGCATTCATGAGAAGCGCAATAAAATCGATATTCTGAATATCACCTCCCGCATGCATGCACAGGGGATCTATTCATACCGTGATGTGTACTATGCGCAGATAGAGCCGGACGGTCAGCTGACGGTGATTTGTGACCAGTCACAGATGCCGTCAGTCATCGTGATGAAAGACGGCGTGCCGCGTAAACATGAGCTGGAACAGATTGGTCATGATGAGGCGTGGCTGACAGACTGCCTGAAACAGCAGGGCATTGATGATCCTGAGACCGTGTTCCTGGCGGAGTTTTATAACGGCAGCCTCAATGTGGTGATGAAAGACGGGCGAATGACCGGCCATCACCGTGAACCATCACAGCCGTAAGGTTATGGCACGATAACCACTTTTTCCGGGTATTTTTCACGGAATTCGTGTGCTTTTTGCCATTTATCGTCACAGATAATTTTGTCGATAACGGCAATTTCCGCGATCTTTAAAATCCCCTGCTGGCCGAATTTGCTGGAGTCGGCCAGGATGACTTTCTGTTTACTTTTTTCCAGCATTTTCCGTGCGATCATGCCTTCTTCGACACTTTTGACCAGAATACCTTCATCACGCACGCCGCCTGCGCCGACAAAGGCAAAGTCGGCATAAATATGATCGATTTCATGCAGGGTTTTCGCGCCGAGATTGGCCCGGAATTCATGGCTGTATTCACCGCCCAGCACATACACTTTTGCCAGCGGGTTCTGCGAGGCGATTTTATCCGCGATAAGGGCGGAATTGGTAAAAACGGTAAATGCAATCGCCGGTAACTGCGCGGAAAACAGCAGGGTTGTCGAACAGGAATCGATATACAGTGTGTCATGCTCGGAAATCAGCCCGGCAGCATAGCGCGCGAGGGTCATTTTTTCCTCACGGTTCAGTTCCAGCCGCTGTTCGAAGCTGCCTTCGCTGACACTCTTTTTCTTCATCGCCCCGCCGTGAATTTTAATGATCTCACCTTCTTTCTCCAGAATGGAGAGGTCACGGCGGATCGTCTCAGAGGTGACATTCAGCGTATCAGCAAGATCCTGCACACTGACCTCGCCTTTCTGATTCAGCAGATCGAGGATATATTCCTTTCTTTTTATCGGATTCATGACCGTTCTCATCACACTCGTAAACATGAACAATATTAGCGCATTATGCACCGTTGCGAAATGCCGCCCTGTAATGCTGAAGTGCGGCAGCAACGCCATCTTCCCGGCAGTCAGCGGTAATGTATCCGGCGGCCTGCTTCAGTGCCGGTACGGCATTGCCCATTGCCACACGCAGATCCGCAGCGGCAAATAAAGAGAGATCATTTTCCTGATCGCCGATGGCCATGATGGTTCCCGGCCGCAGAATACCGCAC
This sequence comes from Morganella sp. TYF_1, assembly GCF_043105645.1. Taxonomy (NCBI): domain Bacteria; kingdom Pseudomonadati; phylum Pseudomonadota; class Gammaproteobacteria; order Enterobacterales; family Morganellaceae; genus Morganella; species Morganella sp. TYF_1. Next base: position 132,806 of record NZ_JBICLU010000012.1, read on the forward strand.
TCCGCCAGTATTTTCAGGGTACGTCCTTTGCTGACGGATGCCGGAACCAGTTCAAAATAGTGCTGGTCGGTAAAGAACGCGCTGATCTCCGCCGGTAATTGCGGGCGAAGGTTTTCAGCCCGTTGCCGCAGGGATACCGTTTCCCCGCACAGGGTGATTTTAATGATATCTGTCCGGCTGAAAATATCGTCTGTCGCAAGCGTTTGTATTGGCAGGCCGAATAATTCAGCTTCATGAATGGTGTATTCTGATATTTCCCCCGGCGGACAGAGCAGTTCATCCTCACCGAAGGCATGCCAGCCGGTGGTGAGCAGGTGCTGCAGTGCGGTTAACGCAGCCGGAGAGAGGGCAGTCCGGCTCAGAACAGCTTGTGTGCGGCAGTCATAAATCACCGCACCGTTACAGGCACCGATAGCCCGGAGTACCGGAAGCAGCCCGGCGCTGTCCGTCAGAGACAAAATTGCCCGCAGCGGGCGGGCAGAGCAGATCACAATATCTGTTTCCGGCGGCAGTGCCAGCAGCGCCCGGCGGTTGCCCTCTGAAATACGGTTATCCGGATGTAAAAGTGTGCCGTCGAGATCGATAGCCAGTGTGGTCATAAAAAGCCTCAGCGGGAGCGGTGCCCCCGCATTGGAAATACCATCAGTTATGATGAATAAAGGATTGGGTGACCTGCGCGGCTGCCTGACACACCACGTTATCAATTGCGGTGCCGACCACCAGAATATTCACCCCGGTTTCTTTAAACGCTTTGGCATTGGCGACGTTAATACCGCCTTCCGCCAGCGTCGGGACACTGACCGCACCGACCAACGCTTTCAGCCGGGCTTTAATCTGCTCCGGAATTTCACCCGCAGCCACACCCTCGTAGCTCATACCGGTCATCAGGCCGATCATATCCACGCCGATGGCTTCCATTTTCTTCGCCACTTCCGCGACCTCTTCCGGGGTTTCTGCCGGGATACCAAAGGTGTGCAGATCGTCAGGGTGACCAATGTAAGCATCCACGGTCAGGCCGAAGCGGTGCGCAAGATTGACAATATCAGCCAGATCGTCAAAGGTGGATTTATGGGTGTGCAGGCCGTCCGCCCCGGCGCGGGCAATCTGCAAAATATCCTCTTCTGTTACCGGCACCGGGATGGTTTCGGTGAATCCGCCGGCGATCCCGACCGTAATAAAGACATCATCCGGGATCACATTGCGGATACCGTTGACGGCTTCCGCCATCTGCGCGGTGGAGATCTCATGGCGGATCTGCTCGGCGGCGTGCATGTTATTCACGCCACGATGTCCGCGTGCCAGCGCCAGCGCCGGATGGTTCGGCTCCAGCATTTTGACCCCGGCATCACACACTGCTTTCGCCAGTCGCGCATCATCACCGGTGATACCCGTGCTGAGCAGAGTCTGCCCGTTGTGCAGCGCAATAGCATTTCTGACTTTTGCCATGGCCTGTTCACGTTTTTTATTCATATCACCTATAAACATATCAACCTCTTATTACTTTTTTTGTGTTTTTGTATGACGGCACCCGAAGATGCCGTTTTCATAAAGCCCTGGTGTTGGCGTGTGATATTTTTCACACTTATTATTTGCTGTGTTGTCTTTGCATCAGCCTGCAGCTTTCACGGTTGTCACGGCACTGAAACGGTTGGCGATGACAGTAATGGCGCAGGTTAAAACCAGAATCACGGTCATGGTCAGCGCCATGTAAAGTGCGTTACTGGATAAGAACGGAGAGGCAAACGCCGGTACATACGCCACCCCTTTGACATTAAACATGCCGAGCATCATGCCGCCGATCCCGGCGGAGAGAATGGCACCGCCGAACACGATTTTGTTGGCAAACATGAAGGGATACGCTGATTCCACAAAGGTACCGAATCCCAGATTGATAAGCAGTCCCGGGGCGGCGACAGCGGCCTCACTGCGTTCACGCGGGGCAATGACGTTTGCCAGGTTAATCCCTGCTGCCACCATCACCAGCCCGACCATATCCACCGCGCCGAGGAAGCTGACACCGGTTTTTTCCATCTCAAGCAGCACCAGCGGCAGGATCACCGCGTGATACACACCGCCGAGGATCGCAGGCCAGATAACCAGACCCGCCAGCAGACCTGCCAGAACCGGGCTGAAGGCGAGGGTGCTTTCCAGCGCCAGTTTGATGTAGTTACCGGCCAGCAGCGCCAGCGGGCTGAGGAAGTAGAACATGATAAGACCGGCAGCCAGACCGGAAATCCCGCCTGCCACGATGTTGACGGTGGTCATCGGGAACTTCCAGCTGATGCACAGGGCAAACAGGTAACGGACAAAAATACCCGCCATAATCCCGCCTGCGATCCCGCCGATCAGCCCCCCCTCGACCGAGAGCACCCCGGCGACGACCCCGGAAACAATAGAGACCTCATCCAGTTCGGAAACCTGTTTGGCGGCTATCACCGCCACAATCACCGGCAGCCCTTTGAGCAGGAGCTGGAAAATGGCATCCAGGCTTTCCAGCCCCGGGATATGACTCAGCGCCAGCACAATCGCCATGGCAATAAAGCCGGGCAGGGCGGGGATCATAATGCCGCGGATATTCATCCGCTTAAGCAGGCTCTTATCAGACGGCCCGCCGGTGCTGCCTGCACTGCCCAGAACCGGACGGAATTTAATCCCCCAGTGTTTGCACAGCGAGGAGATAAATGAAATCGCCCGGGTTCTGCTGGTGGTACCGGTGGTACCGGAGGTGGCAATCACATTGGCACCGGCAGCGGCGATATGGGCCATCGAGGTACCGCCGGTACCGGCGATCGGCACTTTCTTTTCTGCCGCGGCCTGAAGTGCCAGGCGGTTGGCGTTGTGCGGATCGCCGCTCATAATAATGATGCCGTCGATATCACCCTGTTCTATCAGCCGGGCAATCTGTTCATCACTGCTGCGTACCGCGTCATTCACTTCCGCCAGAGTGCCGGAGAAGGTAACGGCAGGCACGGCATCGGCGTCTGTCAGGGTGTAGACCGCAGCGGCGGTAGAGGGTTTGGCAACATCCATCGACGCCTGTGCTGCAATAAACTGCACTGCGGCAACAGACACACCGGCGGACTGACATTGCGTGTAGATCTCGCTCAGAAGTTTTTCAGGATCTGCACCACCGAGGTTGTACAGGTTCCCGCCACTACTGCCCAGTATGACAATTTTTTTCATAATCGGACCTCAGGGGGTTCAGGGTAAGTAACGACTTATTGTTGTTTTTTGTTGATATTGCGTTGGATAACAACGTAAATCAACACATTAAAATAGGATGCATTGTTTATGAAATAATCACTGAATTGATTCAACTCGGGGAAAATAGTGATGATATGTCCATTTGTTAGTGTGATTAGCTGGTTTTTTGGTAATTTTGTTATATTTTATTCTGTTTAATTATTAGCTAATTATTTTGCTTTATGTTGTTTTGTGTGAGTTTGATCATAATTAATCGGACAGATCACACAAGAAAACCACATAAAACAAAAAAGCCACTCCGGGGAGTGGCTTTTGCTGAAAAGTAAAAAAACGGATCAGCCGGGCAGATTAACCAGCGAGTCGCGGGTGATATCGCGGATGGTTTTTGCACCGGTCAGCGTCATTGCCACGCGCATCTCTTTATCAATCAGATCCAGCAGATTTTCGACCCCCGCCTGTCCCTGTGCCGCGAGGGCGTAAACAAAAGCACGACCCAGCAGGACAGAATCCGCACCCAGCGCCAGCATCCGCACCACATCAAGGCCATTGCGGATCCCGGAATCGCTCAGAATCGTGATATCCGATTTTACCGCATCGGCAATGGCAGGCAGGGCGCGGGCAGTGGAAAGTACGCCGTCGAGCTGGCGGCCGCCGTGGTTGGAGACCACAATGCCGTCCGCGCCGAAACGCACTGCATCTTTCGCATCTTCCGGATCCAGAATCCCTTTGATAATCATCGGGCCTTCCCAGAACTCGCGGATCCACTCCAGGTCTTTCCAGGAAATGGACGGATCGAAGTTTGCTCCCAGCCAGCCGATATAATCTTCCAGTTTGGTCGGCGCGCCGCGATAGACCGAGATATTACCCAGATCATGCGGTTTGCCCAGCACGCCGACATCCAGCGCCCAGCGCGGGTGAACCATCGCCTGTAACACACGGCGCATGGCGGCATTCGGGCCGCTCATCCCGGAATGGGCATCACGGTAACGCGCTCCCGGCACCGGCATATCAACGGTAAAGACCAGCGTTTTGACCCCGGCGGCTTTGGCGCGCTCAAGGGCATTTTTCATAAAACCGCGATCGCGCAGCACATAGAGCTGGAACCACATCGGGCGCTCAATCGCCGGAGCAACTTCCTCAATCGGACACACGGATACTGTGGAGAGAGTAAACGGCACGCCTTTATTCGCCGCTGCTTTTGCCGCCTGCACCTCACCGCGACGGGCGTACATCCCGGTCAGCCCGACCGGTGCCAGGGCAACCGGCATTGCCAGTTTTTCCCCGAACAGTTCAGTTTCCAGACTGAGAGAAGACATATCGCGCAGCACCCGCTGACGCAGGGCGATATCCGCCAGATCCGCCGTATTGCGCTTCAGGGTATGCTCGGCATACGCCCCGCCGTCAATATAGTGAAACAGGAAGGGAGGCAGTCTGGATTCGGCAGCCGCCCGGTAGTCTGTTGAAGCGGAAATAATCATCTTAAATACCTGTATATGTATGTAACAAACTCAGCACTGTGCCCGGTTACAGGGTCAGTATCAGTGCCATCACGGCGGCAATCACGCCGTAGATAAACATCGGAACCACTGTCTTTTTGATAATTGACCCTTCGGCATTGGTAATACCGAGGATGGTGCAGACAGCGATAATATTATTCAGACACACCATGTTCCCCATGGCTCCGCCGACAGACTGGAGCGCGAGGGTTAAATTGACATTCAGTCCGGTGGTTTGCGCGATCGACTGCTGGATGCCGCCGAAGGTCAGGTTGGATACGGTATTGGAGCCGGAGAAGAACGAGCCGAGTGCGCCGAGGTAAGAGGCGAAGTAGATCCAGCTCTCACCGGTGGCACCCGCCAGAGAACGACCGATAATGTAAACCGGCGCATTTTCGCCGCCCTGCATCATCAGATTGACCATAATCAGCGCACCAAACAGGGCAATAAACGGTTTGTTGGTTTGCTGTGCGGTCTGCACAAACATGGTTTTTACCTGCGTCCGTTTCAGGCGGAACAGGAAAATACCGATAAGCACCACGAGGAAGAACGGGATCAGCGCCGGGACATACAGCGTTTTATAATCTGCCGCCGCCGGGGTGCCGAACACATTGCTCAGACGGACAATCAGTGCATCACTCAGCGTGATATGGCCGAGGAAACCCAGTGTGCCTTCCCAAATCACGTTAGTGCTGTTGAGCAGCCTTTTCAGGCCGAGCTGGTGGATGCGGGTAACAATCAGAATACCGATCAGCAGCAGGGTCGGGGTCATGGCTTTGATAACCTGCCCGAACGGGATCACTTTTTTCTCTGTTTTTTGTTCTGTGCGGGTCAGGCCGATACCGGCACGGGCAGTCACCACCGAGATCCCGAGGCCGATTGCCCCGCCGAGCAGCGCCGGGAACTCATAGTTCACCTGTGCCAGCAGCAGATACGGCACGGTACAAGCGAGCACACTGATCAGAATAAACACGATATTGCGGCGGATTTCCTGCCAACTGACAATAAAACGCAGCGCCAGCAGCGGGATCACAAATGCAGCGACAAAGTGGATCAGCGCGGAGTAGTGGCTTATCTGATAAACACTCTCTTCATTCAGCCCGAGGTTGGCAAAACCAAACCAGGTTGGTGTACCGACGGCGCCGAACGAGACCGGCACGGAGTTCATCACCAGCGTCAGCAGGGCAACCCGTATGGCCGGGAAGCCGAGACCGACCAGGATTGGGGCGGCGATAGCGGCAGGTGTTCCGAACCCGCTTGCGCCCTCAATGGTAAAGGCGAATGCCCAGCCGATAATCATCAGCTGTGCCACCGGATTCGGGCTGATGTTTTCCAGCCAGCTGCGCACCACGTTTTCCGCGCCGCTGACTTGCATCAGCTTATTGAGCATAATTGCCCCGGCAATGATGGTGATCGGTGTCAGCACAGAAATAAAGGCGGTGACAATATTGGCGCTCAGCAGCGTGAGATCTGTTTTAAACCAGAACAGCTGGATACAGAACACCACGGCGGCGGTGAAAGGTAATGCGACGTAAGAAGGGATACTGCGGCGTTTTGTCATCATCCAGATTAACATCACGATCGGTGCAAGACTGAAAAAAATAGCCATAAAGCCCTCTGACATTATTATTGTTTTAAAATTAATGTTGCATGCAGGATTCGTTAAATTTTCATTACGGAATTATTTTAATCACAACCAAAAGGAATTATCTATGCTGCATTTTTTTAACAATTGAAAATGGGCAGGAAATGATAAAAACGTGGAAAATCAGGTGAAAAAAAGAAATAAAAAGACGTTATTTATCAGTAAATTAATGGGTTAATTTGTATGATGAAAGGACGGGGTCACATTAATTAGGCCATAACGGTCAATAGAGAAATTCCAAAAGTCGACTAATCCGTTGTCACGAACAGATAACAATTCTGAATCTGTCAGCCGAAATAGGGACGGATTGCCTGATATGACTGCTGGATATGATCGATCAGCAGGCGGATTTTCACCGGCAGATGGCGGGTGTACGGATACACGGCATATACGCCGAGTTTTTTCCCGCTGTAGCCCGGCAGGACTTCGGTCAGCAGTCCTGCTTCCAGATCTTCATGCACCATACAGCGCGGCACCATGGCGATACCGTGACCGCTGAGCAGCGCTTTGCGGATGGCGCGGGCATTATTGAACGCGATATTACCGCTCACCTGCAATTCATAGATTTCACCGGTGTCCGGGCGACGCATCAGCCAGTTTGAGGTCCCGCTCTGCTGATAGGTGTAAGTGAGGCAGTTGTGTGTCAGTAAATCTTCCGGATTCTGTGGCGCGGGGTGTTTTTCCAGATAACGGGGGGAGGCGAGGATCACCCAGTGAGAATCAATCAGCGGGCGGGCTATCAGGCTGGAGTCACTCATCATACCGGTGCGGATAGCCAGATCAATCCGTTCATTCACCAGGTCAACAAACCGGTTCTCCAGATGCATTTCCACTTTCACATTCGGGTATTTTTCACAGAATTCTGCCACACTCTCGCTGAGAACCAGCTCTCCGGAGATAGTGGGTACTGACATACGGATAAGCCCGGTCAGCTCATCACTGTTGGCACTGACTGCCTGTAATGCGCTGTGAACCTGGCCGGTAAGGGATTTGGCATGCTGATACAACACGCGGCCATTTTCCGTGACAGAGAGACTGCGGGTGGTACGGTACAGCAGACGGGCACCGAGGGCTTTTTCCAGACGTCCTACCCGCTTGCTGAGTACGGAGCCGGTGACACCGGCCATTTCCGCTGCTTTACTGAAGGAGCCGCAATCCACAATCAGCGCAAATAAAATCAGATCATTGGCGTACTCGTGGGCGGGCAGCATGGTAAAACCTCCGGCGGTGAATGAAATAATAAACAGCATTCACTATATCAAAATCTGTGTAACAGTGATAATCACGCCGGAGACAGACAGGTTAAATCGGATACACCATGTGATCAAAGGCAAACACGGTGGCCGGGAAAATTGCCTGACACTCGCGAAGTAAGCGCTCACAATCTTCTTCACTGTAGCGTCCGCTGAAATGGGTGGCGATCAGCGTACCGACGCCCGCATCCCGCGCCAGAGTGGCGGTCTGCACGGTGGAAGAGTGTCCGCGGCTGTTGGCTTTTTCAGACATCGTACCGTCGAGCGTGGCTTCCAGCACAATCACATCGGCATTCTGTGCCAGTTTCAGCGCATTTTCGCACGGTGCGGTATCACCAAAAATCACCAGATGACGTCCGCGCTGCGGCTCGCCGAGGTAATCTGCCCCGCAAATCACCCGGCCATCGTCCAGTGTCACTTCGCCGCCCTGTTTAAGGGTCTGCATCCACGGGCCGCCGGGGACACCTTCCGCTTTCAGGCGCTGTGCATCCAGCGCCCCGGGTTTATCATGTTCTTCAATCCGGTAGCCGTAGCTGATCACCGGATGCTCAAGTGAGTAAGCGCTGACTTTCAGTTGCCCGTCATCATAAATCACGCCTTCCTCATCTATCTCAATGATCTCCAATGGGAAAGTCAGATATGAGCCGCTGAGGGTCAGTGCCGTTTCAACAAACTGCGCCAGCCCCTGCGGGCCAAAGAGAGTAAGTGGTTCCTCACATCCGCCCATGGAGCGGCTGCATAACAGGCCGGGCAGGCCGAAAATATGGTCGCCGTGCAGATGGGTGATAAAGATTTTTTCCAGTTTCGGGATTTTGACCGGACTTTTCAGAATCTGATGCTGAGTGCCTTCGCCGCAGTCAAACATCCACAGGCCGCGCTGTAATGATTTGAGATCCAGCACCAGACTGCTGACGTTGCGGTTGTTTGACGGAACACCGGCACCGGTGCCCAGAAAAATTAACTCCATGTTGTTCCCTGTATTGCAATTGCCGCCGCGCGGAGGCCGGTATTAGGGAATACGGCGCAGTTGCGGCGAGCGGGTCATATTTTCCGGTAAGATTAACGGTTCTTCCGCCAGCGGTAAACTCAGACGGGTTTTGCCGGTGATGATGGTGACGCCGGCAGACTGCCAGGACTCTGCCGCCAGTTGTGTGCAGTACAGGCCATCCTGCGGGTTGATACTGAAAGGCGTGCCGAGCCTGGCGAGGGCATAATCACGCGCGCGCCGGTGATTTTCACCGTCCGCCTGTACGGCATACCAGGTAACCTGCCCGTCTTTGGCGTGCTGAATAAAGAAATCAAGGGGATCGCGGTTCACACCGCTGATACCGCCCGGATGTTCCTGCGGGGTGGCGTGAATGACATAAGTGCCTTCCGGTGTGATATCAACAACACCGACATGGCTGAAACCGCTGTTATCGATACTTCTGACAATGTCACTGATGGCTTCGCCGCCGTCACGGAAAATCAGGTCACCGCTCTGAATGCCGGGCGGAGGGATTGCCGCAGACAGAGGCAGCGCGGCTGCCAGCAGCGCCGGGAGCAGAAGCCCGGCGCGGAGTGCGGCTTTCATCAGCGCAGGATAATTTTCCAGTCGCCGCCGTCTTCCTGTGTCAGCAGGAAACGCTCATCTTTCTGTTTGCCGTCTTTGAAATTGACCGTCAGAACCACGGTTGCGCGTTTGTTATTTTCATCAATATCGACGGATTTCACTTCCGTGCTTTCCACGCCGCCGTTACCTTCAATGCGGCGCGCCATATCGCCGACAATCATCTGCACTTTGCCTTTGATTTCCATCTCATTTTTCTGTTTATCTTTTTCCGGGATGGCGAGCAGCTCATACGCTTTATCCGCATCTTTTTTCTCAACAGCACTGTAGAACTGTTTAACGACATCCTGCGGGGAATCACTGCCGCAGGCGGTCAGCATCATACTGCCGGCCAGCAGCATCAGGGAGAGCGCGATTTTTTTAAACATAGTTTTTCCTTTAAAAGACAACCGGTGTTTTTATTATTTTCTGATGCAAATACCGGCAGTATACGGACATCCGGCGGCTTGGCAATCCTGTCTGTAACGCCGATGTCGGAATCAGGGAAAAATTGTGTTTTTATTGTACACAGAAAACCCCCGGCTAGGCCGGGGGTTCCGGAAAGCTTACAGCTATAAGTCAGTTATAAAACCCCTTTTGACGTGTCGTTAATCACCACGTTATTGTTCTAATGGGTAATAAAATAATGAAACAGCCGGTAAATGCTGACTGCCGGTGATATAAGCGGAGCAGGTTATTAAAAAAAAGCCCATGAAACATGGGCAAACAGAGATGAATATAATTCAGCAGTATAGGGTGCAATGAAGTAATAATTCCGTTTTTTATTTCAGTATGTCCACCTTAAAAGGTTTCCCAGTCATCATCGGAATTATCTGCTGATTTTTTAATCGCGGGACGCTGTAATGGCACCATAATGCTGGTTTTCGTGCCGGCCTTCAGTTCTCTGCCTTGTATATGAAATACAGATACGGCCTGAGTCAGTCTGCTTGCCTGCTCTTCAAGTGACGCAGCCGCTGCGGCTGATTGCTCAACTAATGCCGCATTCTGCTGGGTGACTCTGTCCATTTCTGTCACCGCCACGCCAATCTGGTCAATCCCGCGGCTTTGTTCATCCGAGGCGGAGGCTATCTCACTCATAATATCGGTGACGCGGGTGACGGCGCTGACAATTTCATTCATCGTTTCACCGGCACGTTCAACCAGTACCGCACCGGTATCGACTCTGCCGACCGAATCCTCGATCAGGGTTTTGATTTCCCGGGCCGCCTGCGCACTGCGCTGAGCCAGATTACGCACCTCACCGGCAACAACCGCAAATCCGCGGCCCTGCTCACCGGCACGGGCGGCTTCCACGGCAGCATTCAGTGCCAGGATGTTAGTCTGGAAGGCGATACCGTCGATCACACTGATGATATCGGCAATTTTCTTCGAGCTGTCGCCGATACCGCGCATGGTATCCACAACATCATCCACCACTTTCCCGCCGCGCTCTGCGGTCTCAGAGGCGGTTAATGCCAGATGACTGGCCTGACGGGCATTATCGGCATTCTGGCGTACAGTCGCGGTCAGTTCTTCCATGCTGGCAGCCGTTTCTTCGAGAGACGCAGCCTGTTGTTCAGTCCGTGAAGAGAGATCGTTATTACCGGCAGCGATCTCACTGGCGCCGCTGTAAATAGCATTGGCACCATCACGGACATCACCGACTGTTCCGGCCAGTTCATGCTGCATATGACGCAGTGTATCCGCCAGTTTATTCACCTCATCACAGCCCGTGATATCAATGGTTTTGCTCAGATCACCTTTAGCAATAGATTGAATATCCGATACTATTCTGTTTAATGGTGTAATAATGATTTTACGAATGCCAAACCAAACACAAGAAATAATAATTAACACAGTGATTAGAATAGATATGACGGTGAATAGTATATTATCATAGCTGGTACCTGAATTTTGGTTAAATTCAGTGTAGTAATTTAAATATTTTGCATTATATTCATTGTATTGTTTTTCAAAAGCATCTTCAATATCCTGAGTTGGTTGTTCAGCAAACTCAGCACTCATGTCATTGCGCAGGAATTTTATTAAATCTGATTGTGCATTGTAATAGTTGTTAAATGTAACGGTTAAATCATCGTCATTCGTATTCTTTATTTTTGAATCAATGGATTTATATTCGTTGAATGATTTTTTTGATTGCTCAAGTTTTTTTTCTGACAATACTAATAATTCATTCCCTAAATCTTTTTGGTTTGCATAAGCAATGTATTTTTGCGCTCTGTTGATTTCAAACCTTGATCTTATTAATGAAACCCATGCATCATCGAGGGAGATGACTTTTTTCGTTTCATAATCCAGCTGTGTGGCCTGATTTTTTTGATTATTTGCATAATTTAAGAACAATACCCCGGATATTATCTGTAATAAAAGGAGCAAAATTAAAACAAAAACTAAGGAGACGGATATTTTTAGCTTTCCAATCACAGTGATACCTTATTGTTGTATTGCAGGTGCCATTAAAGTCATTTATTTTTATTTGACAGTGCGAACACTGCCATAAAAATAGCATCTGACATGTTAACATTATTTAATCAATATATTATATTCTGATAAGTGTGCATTTATGTGCTTTTATCTTTCGTTTTTACAGTGCATACAAAAATTTCGCGGAAGGGGACCAGGACGTGTGAGATAACGCCGGGACAGGTTTTAAAAAAAAAGCCCATGAAGTATGGGCAAAAGAGGTAAACCTAATTCAGCAGCATCTGGTGCAATGAAGTAAGAATTTCGTTTTTTTATTTCAGTATGTACACCTTAAAAGGTTTCCCAGTCGTCATCGGGATTATCTGTTGGCTTTTTAGGGGCAGGGGAGTGCAGCGGTATGATAGTGCCGGTTTTGGCGGCAGCCGTCACTTTTCCGGCCTGTATATGAAATACAGATACGGCCTGAGTCAGTTTGCCCGCCTGATCTTCCAGTGATGCGGCTGCTGCTGCCGATTGCTCGACTAACGCGGCATTCTGCTGGGTGACTTTGTCCATTTCTGTTACCGCCACACCAATCTGGTCAATCCCGCGGCTTTGTTCATCCGAAGCAGAAGCAATTTCACTCATAATATCGGTGACGCGGGTGACGGCGCTGACAATTTCATTCATCGTCTCACCGGCACGCTCAACCAGTACCGCACCGGTATCGACTCTGCCGACCGAATCCTCGATCAGGGTTTTAATTTCCCTGGCAGCCTGCGCGCTGCGCTGGGCCAGGTTACGCACCTCACCGGCGACAACCGCAAATCCGCGCCCCTGTTCACCGGCTCGGGCGGCTTCAACGGCGGCATTCAGCGCCAGAATATTGGTCTGGAAGGCGATACCGTCGATCACACTGATGATATCGGCAATTTTCTTCGAGCTGTCGCCGATGCCACGCATGGTATCCACAACATCATCCACCACTTTCCCGCCGCGCCCGGCGGTCTCAGAGGCGGTTAATGCCAGATGACTGGCCTGACGGGCATTATCAGCATTCTGGCGCACGGTCGCGGTCAGCTCTTCCATACTGGCGGCGGTCTCTTCAAGAGAGGCAGCCTGTTGTTCGGTCCGGGAAGAGAGGTCGTTATTCCCGGCCGCAATTTCACTGGCGCCGTTGTAAATTGCATTAACGCCGTCACGGACATTACTGACTGTCCCTGCCAGTTCACCCTGCATATAGCGCAGAGTCTCAGCCAGTTTATTCACCTCATCACAGCCGCGAATATCAATGGTTCTGGTCAGGTCTCCCCCGGCAATATGCCGGATGTTGTCAAGCACGTTATTCAGCGGTGTAATCAGTATGCGCTTAAGGGCTGACCATATACCAATCACAATAAGCAGGGTTATACAGAGCACGATAATCAGTATCCATATTGACTGACGGTCGGCTTTATCATCTTCTTTGATGATTTGTGCAATAATATCGTTATTTTTATGGCTGTATGTATCGTAATGCGTCAGATAAGCATCCTGACTGGTTTGAGTGTCCTGTAATATTGCCGTATTTAAATCACGATGTCGTATTAACTGTATAAGTTCGGTAATGGTTGTATGGTAGGTGTTATAGCTGTCTTCCAGATTTGTTCTTATCTGACCATGTAAGTTTGGCGTAGAATTAAATTTTTCCCAGTCACCTTCAACGTCTTTCAGGTTTTTAATGGCGCTGTTTAAGAGTGAATCTATTTCATTTTCACTTCGTCCGGAAATAAGTGCCCTGTTGAGGTTTAATCTGGCTTGTGAAAAATTCGACCAGACATTGGATAGCAGAACATTGCGCTCATTCAGACTGAGTACCTGATGGAAAGATGAAGCGCCTCTTTCTACAGTATTAAAATACAAACCACTTGTTAATAGTTGTAATACACAGAATATAAGCAGGGTTGCAGTCAGCGTAGTTGTTATTTTTAAACGGCTAAGCATTTATTTCTCTCTATATTAAGTGTATTTTTTTATGAAATCTAATACCAGCCACAAAGGGGGCTGTCATTCTTTTATGCCGAAAAAAGAACAGACGTATTCTGACGGGGCGGCATAGTGATACCGTCCGTTTTTACGGTTCCTCTTTTTATTACATAAATAAGGAAAATACACATATCAGGTTGATTATATTAATCAATTAAAAATGTTTTTCACTACTCAATCCAATCGTTTAAAACGATCGAAACCGGGATTTGCGATAGGTTGCAACTATTGATATATGCGTTTTTGATCGTTATTGTTGATGTGATAAAGCAAGTTGAACTTTAAATTCAAATAGTTATTTTTATTATTCGGATAAATTAATTTTCACTCTTAATTCGGGTAAAAATATAACGTTACAATATAAAAGACACGGGTGTCATCCGGGAAGGATTGTATTCCGGATAATGACACTGTATGCAAAATGTAACCGGGGGCCGGAAAATGAATGAGAATTCTTATCAAAATACGCATAATAAGAATAAATGTGTGTCGGTGTGAATCTGAAAACAGAAACAGATAAAGCAATATGGTGTAAAAATAATGCCGTGGCAGCAATAAAATCTGCGTACTATCATAATTAACACCGGATTCATATACATCATTACTCACGTCAGATGATATGATAATGTTCAGGCTGTCTGGCAGCATTAATGATGAAAAACAGAAAAAAGGACTTATATAATGCGTAAAAAACTAAAGCAGTGGTTTAAAAATAAGCGCAACCAACCGTCTCAGCAAAAAATAACAGATGTAGTATCAAATACTATCAGCACGGAAATATCAGCCAGTGATATAGCGGAGAAATCCTATGACAAGCTGTTGTGTCAGCATTTAATTTCCGGTATCAGTGCGGTAGAAATTATTCGTGATTCATTACTTAATTCCAGCCAGCGTTTGATGAAGGAACTGGTCACTGTCGATGAACTTAATCAGAAAAATGAAAGCGTCAGACGGGAGATGAATCAGCTCTCTGAATTAGTGCATCGCATTGAGCAACATACCAGTGAAAATATCACCTATGTTGATGAGCTTATTTCTGTACTTGGCGGTATAAATAGTAATATTGATGAAATAAATAGTCTTTCAAGGCAAACAAACCTGCTGGCAATAAATTCAGCTATTGAATCGGCTCATGTCGGCGCAAGAGGTGCCGGATTTTCAGTAATTGCAAAAGAAATTAAACAATTGTCGTCAGGCATTCAATTTCAGGCAAAGAATATTACGGCATTAACACTGGATATCAATCAGCATGCAAAAAGCATCAGTACCAGTGCGGAGAAAAATTATCAGTCTATTAATGATATTCGTTATGCGACAGAACAGGCCTGTATAATGTTACAGCAGACCATTGAACTTTCTGCTCATATGCAGGAAATTATTCGTTTCATTGCTACTCAGCAATTTCTTAACACAGTCAAATTAGATCATGTTATCTGGAAGATTAAAGTGTATGAATTAATTTTTAACCGCGATGAAACCTCTGAAGTTAACAGTCATACCGATTGTCGTTTAGGGAAATGGTTTTATGGTGAGGAAGGGCATAAATTCTCACACCTCAGTTGTTTTTCTGAGCTTGAGGTACCTCATGAAAAAGTACACCGTTCCGGCCGGGAAGCGTTACTGGCATTCAGATCAGGCGATGATGAACGGATGAATATCAGTTTAAATAATATGGAGCAAGCCAGTACATTAGTGATTAAACGGCTTGATGAGTTGTTATTACAGATACAGCCACACTAATCCCTTATAACGTTTATCGTTATGTGATTTGGTTTTTGTCATTTTAATCTAATCAGTAAAATGATGTTGTGGTTTTATTTGATTTAAGCTGAATGTATTAAGTTATCGTATCAACATGATTTAAGAGAACGACGTTAATGCTGATAAAGCCCGAAAGAATAAGTGCTTATTTTATTCGTTATGATATACAACCTGTTTATAAAGATGTAATTATCCGTATTATCACATCAGAAAAAATTTTCTTTTTTTGTCATTCACAATTTGATCATACTGATGATTTTCTTAATCAGTTAGTGCCCGGAGATAACATAATTGCAGCCGGGCACCTGTTAAATAATGGCGGCTATTGGCTTCATTGGGCTATAAAAGACGAAAATAATGAGTTAGTGCCCGAAAACAAATATGATGAAAGTCAGAATTTACTTAACTACCTGGCTTACGGTTCATTATCTATGTCAGTGAGCCTTTTGATGATTATTTGCGGTGCAGATTCAATCTTTATCGGGCTGTTGTTTCTGTTTTCACTTTTGATGAATATCTTTTTTGCAAAAGAATTAGTTATGTTTGCAATCTCTCCTTTCAATGAATCAGTTGAGATTTATCAGGGGGAGAGAAATATTATAGATAAACCTTTTTCTGATAAAAAAATCCATACGCTGATAAAAAAGCATGAGAAAAAAATATTTTCATTTATCAGTCTGTTTTTATTCGAAAGACAAAAAAAACTGTTTTCAGTCGATAACTATGAACTTATTAATAAGAGAGCTGAAAGCATCGGGCTTAGCGTCAGGTGGTTAGATGTTGATGAAGTACAAATACAGAGTAATATGAATGTTACCAGTTTGAGGGTTAATAATGTCAGAAGAACAGTTGAGATACCAAACAATTATTTTCTGATTAGTGATGGTGACAGTGACTTTTATTGTAAAACTCATCATGGTTATCAGCTCGGAGCAGTATTAACGAAAATAGAGCATCCTTTTTTTGTTGCGGTGAATGATAAAGTTGAAGTGATCAGTAATGTCGACAATAATCAGATAATCGGTCTTTATAATCATACTGATAAATCCGCCTATCTGTTCAGGTCGGACAGACATATTGATTACAGTGAAATAGCGCTGAAATCGATATTAGCATCAGCAATACTTATGTTTTTTATCATATTTATTCCTTGCCTGATGATTTTATTATATTTGGGGGCAGGGTTTGCCGGAGTTATTATTTCATTTTTTATGAGTATTTCTCTTCCTGCCATTATTTGTTTTTTATTATTTTTAAAAAGAAAACGATACGCTAAGCGAAAAAATCCGGACAAGTTTGCACTGGTGGAAAACTATATGCAATATCGTTTAGATCTGAATAATAATAAAAGCAGTATCAATATTGTATATAATACCGGAGGTCTCAGCAGATTTAATACGACTGCATCAGATAATAAAAAGATGAGGAGAAAATTAACATAATAGCAGATAGCCGTCATCAATTATGGCGGTTATGGTCGCTGTACTGGCAGGCACGCTGCCGGAATGGGAGTTTCACTTTACGGACGACGATTTTATCTGTTTATAGTCTGAGTTTCAGCATGGAAAATACAGGGTTCTTTTACATGATCTGAAAAAATGGCAATTTTTTATTATTTACAATATGTTATGTGATTTTTTTAATAAATATGGGTATTTGTTTGTTTTTTATCCGGTTTATTGCGCTGAGTAAATCTTAATTTATCATTTATAAAAGTTAAATATCCTGCTCACTGTCCGTTTAAATTCACGGTCGCGCTGAACAAAGCGGTTCCGCTGTTGTACAACGCCCTGGCGGCGGGTGAGATGCTGCCTAAGGTACAACTGAAATGGTACCGCACCTCTGTTGAAGGTAAGCAGGAGCACTTCTTCACCACCGCACTGGAAGATGCCACTATTGTCAATATCGACTGCAAAATGCCGCACTGTCAGGATCCGCAAAAAACGGATTACACGCAGCTGATTGAAGTCTCGCTGTCCTACCGCAAAATAAGCCGGGAACACACCGTCGCAGGCACCTCCGGTGCTGATGACTGGCGTGCACCAATCGAAGCGTAATGTGCTCACTGACACCACACATTCCTCCGGGGTGTGGTGTTCCTGCCTGAGCAGTTCCGGAGCCGGTATGTTTGCTGAAGATCCCCAAAAAAGGTTATTGAATCGTGAAGGCGTCAACGTCGGCACCGTGCAGGGGAGGACTGGTCTCCGCTGAACAGGGCAATACCGATGGCAACAATACCTGGTATCACTTTCTGATCCGCCCGGACATGTGCATCATGACGCTCAATCAGGACAGCCGTATCTTCCGGAAACAATCGGTACTGAAGACAGGGAAGAGATCACAGATCGTACCCACGGTAGACAAATCTGGCCTTTAGTTGGGTTGATTCAATTTCATTAAATATTTTAGGTAATTACAATTAATTGTGCTCAAAGGTCTCAGTCAAGATGACTGTGGTGCTGAGTCCTGTCGCATAACGTGTCAGTGTAATCGAAGATATCGGCCCGAATTAATACCTTGGTTTTGTAGATTCATTTTCTTATGCGCTCTTTTTCAGATCACTGGACAATGATGCGGCTATCATATTAATCCTGCAATCACAATATTGGTTCATACTATCCTCAAATCTATATAATTTTAGGAATAACAGACGACTCATAGCCTGCGTACTGACAGCCTTACTCACAATAAAACAGTGCCTGTTTTCGAGGGTTACGTCGCCATATGGCCAGCTAGGTCAGCTTTATTCATCCCATCAAAAATAATAATGCCGCTCCATTTTATTAGTTATTACCCATTGTATGTATTAATTAATGTGATCTCCATCAGCATAAATAACGTGAAAATATCATTTTTTTAATATATTTATCTAATTCATATGTATTAACAGTTTAAT
Source organism: Morganella sp. TYF_1 (assembly GCF_043105645.1). NCBI lineage: Bacteria > Pseudomonadati > Pseudomonadota > Gammaproteobacteria > Enterobacterales > Morganellaceae > Morganella > Morganella sp. TYF_1. The sequence goes on from NZ_JBICLU010000012.1 coordinate 151,098, forward strand.
TTTACGATTAATAAGTTAAATCAAACAAGCGCTTTTTCTTCTTTTTACTATTCGTTGATATTAACACACCATTAGAGTATTTTGTGTCTCATTCCAAAAATTTGATTTATGATCATTCTTTTATCTGGTCAGTCTGGGCATAAAATCATTTACTAACAATCATTTTGGAATTGTAGTTTTTTATGAAATGTTAACAGGACCTTGATTATGAAAAATAAATTAAATAAGCTGATTTATATCAGTGCGTTACTTACACTACCTTGTGCTGCGTTAGCCGCACCAACTGTTACTTTTGAAGGTGAAGTTACTTCCCAGACATGTGCTGTCGATATCAATGGACAAACTGATTCTGTTGTTCTTCTGCCCACTGTAGCTATTACTGATTTCGGAGCCTCTCTGGCCTCCGGGCAAACTGCAGGTCTGACACCGTTTACAGTATCCCTGACCGGGTGTCAGGCTCCCTCGGCAGATACTGATATTACGACAAAATTTTTAGGCTATAATGTTGACAGTTCTACAGGGGTATTAGGCAATACCTATACTGGGAGTGATGCAGCCAGCGGATTTGGTATCCAGCTATTCAGTGAAGCGGCCGGAACGACTGCTATTACCTTAAATGGAGTAACGTCAGTACCCGGATTGGTATTAAAGAAAGATAAGACATCTGCTGATTATCAGTTTGCTGCAAAATACTACTCTCTGGGTACTTCTGGTACCGCAGGTAAAATCACAGCTGTTGCTGAATATACCGTGAGTTATCTTTAAAAATTAAAAACTGGCAGCAATACTATTGCTGCCAATTTTATGAAATAAATAATTATGAAAAAAATAATATATTCATTTGCTTGTTCGGTCTTTTTTTTGCTTGTCAGCAATGTTAATGCAAGCGTTATTATGACTGGAACAAGAATTGTTTTTCCGTCCGTTTCGACTGAAAAAATTATTCAGTTCAAAAATCCGGACTCACAACCCTATGTAATTCAGCTTCAGTTAACAACTGCTGATAATACCCCTGATCCTTCGGCTCCTTTTGTATTAGTGCCACCGGTATTCAGAATGGAACCACACACCGGACAATCTGTCAGACTTATAGCCAATGGAACCGGACGTTTACCTGAAAATAAAGAATCTGTTTTTTATCTTAATTTTACTCAATTACCCGCATTGAAGGCAACAGAGCAAAACAGATTAGTCATTGCAGTAACCAGCAGAGTTAAAATCTTTTACCGTCCGGACTCCCTGAAAGGTCAGGTAACTGATGCTTATCAGTCAGTTAACTTCAGTCTTAATAACGGAATTTTAACAGTACATAATCCTACTGGTTTTTATATTTCTATCCGGAAAGCAGTGCTGAAAATCGGAAACGAATCCGTAGTGATCAGTGAATCGGATATGTTATCACCCCAGTCAACAGTACAATGGCGGGTCCCTGCCAAAATAAAAACGTTAAAAGATGCACTGTTAGAAATGACCATGGTAAATGATTATGGTACTGATTACACAAAAGAAAGATATTTGTAACTGTAATTACATTTTGTATACGGGAAAAATGAAAAAATATTTTCCGCTGATATTAATTCTGAATTTCCCGTTTTCTGGTATTGCTGCTGATGAAAATGAATATATTTTTGATCCGTCCCTTTTCAAGGGAGGACATTTTGATTTGGCATCTCTTGAAATGCTGAGTAAACCGGGTGCGGTTCCTCCCGGGGATTATAAGCTTGATATTTATGTCAACCAGGTTTTTATAGGTAAATATGACGTATCCTATCAAGTAATAAATGATAATTCAGTACCCTGTTTTTCTCCGGAGTTGATAAATGATATCGGATTTAAAAATGGAGACGATATTATAAGAAATAGCAATAACAAATGCTTTTTCTTATCTGATATTTCTTCATTGGCAGAAGAAAAAACTGAATTATCTGCCCTGAAGCTCAATATTTCAGTTCCTCAGGCGCTACTTAATATAAAACCTCGTGGTTATGTCAATCCCGATAATTATGATTCAGGTGAAAATATTGGTTTTATTAATTATTTGGTTAACTATTACCATATTTCTTACTCGAATGAAAATACTGATAATTTTGATTCCGGATGGCTTTCTGTTAATGGTGGTGTCAATTTTGGGGCATTGCAGTATCGCCAGGTGAGTAACGTAGCGTGGAATAAAAATGACGGATATACATGGAATAACATAAGCAGTTATATACAACGTCCCTTAGTTACTATTATGAGTCAGTTCATGGCAGGGCAACTGGTCACCAATGGCCGTTTTTTTTCCGGCATGAGTTATAACGGTATCAACCTCTCCACCGCTGACGCTATGCTGCCTGATTCTGTGCGTGGTTACGCTCCTGTTATCAGAGGTATTGCATCAAGCAATGCTAAAGTTGTGGTACGCCAGAACGGACAGGAAATCTACCAGACAACGGTACCACCCGGTAACTTTGAAATAAATGATCTCTATCCGACAAGTTATAACGGAGACCTGCAGGTTCAGGTGACTGAGGCTGATGGTACCGTAAAAACTTTCGTGGTTCCTTTTTCTGCTGTTCCGGAGTCAATGAGACCGGGGATGTCACGCTATAATCTTGCTGTCGGCCGTACCCGTAATACTCAGAAAAAATCAGCATTTGCGGATATTACCTATCAGCGGGGGCTGACAAATTCGATAACAGCAAATGGCGGGGTTCGCGTTGCCGAAGATTATGTTGCCACTGTATTCGGAGGTGTGTACACCAGTACTTTCGGTGCATTTGGACTGAATACAACGTTCTCGCGTGCTAAATTACCCGGCAATACATCTGCAGAAGGATGGATGACACAGGCTTCATGGAGTAAAACATTCGAGCCGGCCGGAACGACGGTATCTCTGGCAACTTATCGTTATTCAACCAGTGGTTACCGGGAACTCACTGAAATTCTTGGTACCAGGAGTAATAGCCAGACGGGAGCGGACTGGTTGAACTATACCAGCGGACAACGTTCGCGGTTTGATATAACACTCAGCCAGAGTTTAGGTGACTACGGCAATATTTTTATTACCGGAGCAACCCAGAACTACCGTGATGGCAGATCCCGGGATACGCAGTTGCAGTTAGGGTACAGCCAGACATTTAATAATGGCATCAGTATGAATGCATCTCTTGCCAGACAACGTACCGGGAATTACGACAATGCGGGGACCATGGAAACCGCAACCGCTATCTCATTCTCGGTCCCGTTCTCTTTAAATTCGCCACGTAGTGTAAGCCTGAGTGCCTCTTATAATTATAGTAAAAGTAGCGGCGAACAATATCAGACAAGTGCTTCCGGTATGATGGATGATGCGCAGACGATCAGTTACAACTTGAATGCGACACATGACAAAAAATATGCACAAACTACATTAGGAGGAAGTCTGCAAAAAAGGCTTCCTGATGTAAATATCGGAATGAATGCATCAACGGGTAAAGGTTACTGGCAGGTATCAGGTAATGCCCAGGGAGCGCTTGCCGTTCACAGTGGCGGGCTGACATTTGGTCCGTACCTGGGTGACACTTTTGCACTGGTCGAGGCTAAAGGTGCCGAAGGAGCTAAACTATTCACGTCATCACAAACACACATTGACAGTAACGGATATGCTTTGGTTCCTTCTGTCACGCCTTACCGCTATAACAATATATCCATTGATCCTCAGGGTATGAAAGGGAATGTTGAAGTGCTGGACAGTCAGAAACGGGTAGCTCCGATAGCGGGCTCAGGCGTCAAAGTCAAATTCAGGACCAGAACAGGAGCTGCATTGTTAATTAAAACAATAACAGATTCGGGAATGACGATTCCTATGGGGGCTCAGGTTTATGACTCACAAGATCAACTGGTTGGAATAACAGGACAAGGCGGGCAGATTTATGTTCGTGTTGAGCAGCATGAAGGGGTACTGACAGCGCGGTGGGGAAATGGTAATGCATATTGTGCGTTACCCTACAAGATAAAAGAAAACGATATTAATCAGCCTTTAATTAATATGACAGTACATTGTAATAACTCATCAAAAGGAATGTGATTGTGATAAAAATTTATATTATTATCCGGGGAGTCATACTTCTTTTACTGGTATTTGCACTCCCCTCATTAGCAAGGTGTACAAGTACCGGTGTATCACAAACTGAAGATGGCCGAACTGCATTGATTCCGTTCGGAAAAATCAATATATACGATACGTATTTTTATCCGGCCGGCTCATTATTAGCAAGTGTTATTGTTCCGCCAACTAATTACACATATGGTGGTGCAACAGCCTCTTCTGTATTGTGGCAGTGCGATGCCAGTGATCTCTCTGATATTTATTTCCTGGTAGCGACTAACGGGGATGACCGGGTTGGCGGCTATTATGATCTGGGCCAGGCCGATGGAGTTTCGGATGTTTATGCGACATACTTTGCTTACGTGGGCATAAAACAAACCATGAGCGGTGTTGTGGTAACCCGTAACTGGAAAAAAGTGCCGGTCAGCACTTATGCGACCAGTGGTAGTAAAATCCAAATCCGCCTGCAGGATATACCTCCGCTTCAGGCTGAGTTATACCGTATAAGTCAGTTACCGGGTACAAGCGCCAGAAGCTATTATTGCGGAAACAATAATAATGACGGGAGCGGTATTGTTTATGGAAATACAGCCGGGAAGCTATACAGTTGTACTCAGCCGAATAGTTATATTCAGTTAGTGGGGCCGGGATTGACACATGATGAAGAAGGGCAGGACAGCAGCACTAACTTTAAGTTCTGGGGCGTTGATAACGGATTCGGTTATGGTATGAGAAACGTGAACAGGCTTTATAATACCCCGACTTGTGTTGCCCGGAGTGTAACACCACTTGTATTATTACCGACAATAACAATCAGTGAATTAGATGCGGGTCTTGCCAGCTCTGCTCAGTTTAACGTTAGCGTAGAATGCAGTAATAGTGTAACTTCCGGTACGGCTAATTCACAGACTGCTTTAGGTTTTCAGGTATCAGCAGGCTCTTATAACGCAGCAAAAACATTGAATCTGGTAAATAGCAGCAATGGTGTCAGTATGCTTCTTTCTGATAACTATACGAGCTCTGAAATGGCAAAAGGGGTTGGTATAACAATATCTTATAGTAACTCTCCTCTATCTGCACTGACATTAATCGGTCAACAGGGAACAGATCCGCTGAACTCAGCGTATATGGGCAGCAGTGCGGGCTGGTACCCGGTACTGGATAATGCAATACAGTCAGGCAGTTCCCACAGTGGTTACACTAACTATAACTACAATTTCACTGCAAACCTAAAAAAAATTAACGGACAGACTGTAACAGCAGGAAAAGTCAGAGCGACTGCAACGGTCCTGGTAAAAATACAATGATAATGAAACTAATGTTTCTTTTATTTTCTCTCAGCATGATTACTATGAATGCTTACTGCGGTATTATGCCTTCTCAGTCGCGTATTATTTATCATGAAGAAGATAAAGAGCAAAGTCTGATGCTGGCTAATACTAATGAATATCCGGTTATTGTTCAGACATGGATAGACAGAGGAGAAGGCAATCCGGAAACGGTCAACATTCCTTTTATCAGCATTCCTCCTGTATTCAGGATGGAACCTTCTGATATAAAAGGAGTAAGGATTATCTATAATAAAGATAAATTGCCGGACAATAAAGAATCTCTTTTCTGGTTTAACATATACGAAATACCACCTGAAAAAAAAGAATTCAACCCGGAAAATAGTGTACTAATAACAATGAACACTCAAATTAAATTATTTTTCAGGCCTGAAACCATAAATACCATACCAGAAGAAGTCGTGGAAAAAATCACTTGCAAAAAGATAAATAATACAAATATAGAGTGCTACAACCCATCCTTAATTCACCTTTCTGTTATTAATTTAAAAATCATGACAGATGATAATAAGATAAAGGAAGTATCAGGGAATGATTTAATACTGCCACCGTTATCGAGCAAAAAATTAACGATTGACGCTATGCATGGCAGTATAAAAAAAATGATAGTCATGTATGTTAATGATAATGGGGAAATATTAGAGCAAACCCTAAGCAATCGCTGATATTGGTGAGCAGACGGTGTATTTTTACAAACCGGATACCCAGTGGGATGAACCGGTGATATAGGTATTGACAGAGGCGGTAGAACATTATCCGCGTTACGGGCTTAAAAAGCTGTTTCAGATCCTGCGCAGGCAGGGCAACGGGTGGAATCATAAGCGTGTTCACCGGATCTATTATCTGCTGAAGCTGAACTTTCGCCGTAAAGGCAAACAACGTCTGCCTGTGCGTAATCCGGCACCACTGGCAACACCGGAGACACTGAATCAGACCTGGTCGGTTAATTTTATGCATGATGCGTTGATCTGTGGCAGGGGTTTCCGGACGTTCAATATCGTGGATGATTTTAATCGTGAAGCCTTGGCGATAGAAATTTATCTGAATATCCCGGCTCAACGTGTTGTCCGAGTATTGGACAGAATTGTAGCAACACGCGGATACCCGGTGAAAATGCGGATGGATAATGGTCCGGAGCTTATATCACTGACACTCGCACACCGGGCGGAAGAGCATGGAGTGATACTGAAATTTATTAAACCGGGTAAACCGACTCAGAATGCCTTTATCGAACGTTTTAACCGGACATACCGGACCGAAATACTGGATTTTTATCTGTTCCGGACACTGAATGAAGTACGGGAGATCACGGAACACTGGCTGAGGGAATATAACCGGGAGCGTCCACATGAATCCCTGAATAATCTGACACCGGAAGAATACCGGTTATTAGCTGAAAATAACGAAATCTCAAAAAGTGTGTGGAACTGAAACGGGTGTACTTACAACTAGAAATGAGAAGAACCGTAACTGACCGTAGAAAGACCGTAGCTGGGAAGTGAGAGAGAGGCTTGTCAGAAGATATTGATGTGTTTAAAAGCAACAAACATCGTCAAAAATGGCGAGAAATCCAGCAAATAAATAACGTGTTGCAACGACCGGAAATCTACTGTAGCCGGAAAAGGAAAAAGCCCCGCTTTTCAGCGAGGCCTTATAAATAGTGGTGCCCGGACTCGGAATCGAACCAAGGACACGGGGATTTTCAATCCCCTGCTCTACCGACTGAGCTATCCGGGCAACGAGGCGTATTAAACCCGATTCCGTTCCGGGCGTCAATCTTATTTCCTTCAAATTTAATCAAGTGACGGTTTTTTCTGCAATTTACTGAAATTTTAAGCAGTAACATTCATTTTTACGGCATAACACGTAAAATTACCGGCGGACAATTGCAGATCCTGTCCGCCGGAAAACTTAACGGCGGTAGCCTTTTTGCAGATCGTTGACTTTGCGCAGGTAATTACGGGATTCACCGGACGGGTGTTTCGTCGTCAGGGTTTCATACACTTTACCCGGCTCCATACCGCTGATAATGCGGGCGGCCTGCTTTTTATCATTGTGAAAGACACGCAGCACACTGCCCGCACCGCCGTTGTAGGCGGTGATAACCGCATAACGCCGTGATGTCGGGTTGCTGATCTCACCGAGGTAGGTATTCTGCAGAATGGCCAGATATGCCGTACCTGTGTCGATATTACTGGCCGGGTCAAACAGATAGCTGCGGCTTGGCACACCGGAGCGGCCCTGTGATTTAAACACATCACGTCCGGCGGTGTTCGGCATAATCTGCATCAGCCCCAGTGCATCAGAGCGGCTGACCGCATACGGGTTAAAGCTGGATTCTGTCTGCATAATCGCAAGGATCAGCGATTCTTCCACGCCGTATTTGGCGGATGCCTGACGAACCAGCGGCAGGTATTTGTGAGCGCGCTGGTCCAGATGGTTCGGCACCAGTTTCAGGGTGATATAGGTGATCATCTGTGAGCCGGACTGACGGCGCTGTAAGCGGTTGGTTACCAGATAATCCGCGAATTTGGTGGCTCGCCACTCCCAGCGGACGGGTTGTCCGGTATGATCCAGCACCTGGCCGAACAGGAACGGCTCTTTACTGATGGTGACATCGTTGGCATCGGAATAGAGGTCAACCGAGCCCGGATCATCCCCCATCAGCAGGGTATTGATAATCGCCTGACGCAGATGGGCTTCCGGCTCAACCCCTGCCAGAGTCTCAATGGTAACGGTACCGGCATCAAAGTTGATATGGGAGCGGGTGTAGTACTGATCGGTGTATTTGACATAATCTTTCGGACCGGCAATCAGTACTTCTTTTATACCCCAGATATTTTCAATGTTATGGGCAAACTGGCCCATCAGAATATCAAATCCGTTGGTATCCTTAACATATTCCGGACGGTAATCCGTCTGTTTCTGTGAACCGGTACAGGACGCCAGCAGCGGCGCAAGAATGATCAGTGCAGCAAGTTTTTTCATGGGTATAAATACGGTGTGATCCGGGTTCAGATACAACATCAGAGCCGGGAAAGGGCTCTGATGACAGGATTATTTTTCAGGCGGTGTATAGCCTTCAATGTGGATATCGTGGCCTTCAAACAGGAATTTGACCATCTCCTGTTCCAGCAGTTTACGATCGTCCGGGTTCATGGTGCTGAGTTTTTTCTCGTTGATCAGCATGGTCTGTTTGGACATCCACTGCTGCCAGGCTTCTTTGGAAATCTCATTAAAAATACGTTTGCCTAATTCGCCCGGATAGAGCTGAAAATCCTGGCCGTCAGCCTCACGCTGAAGAAAGGTGCAAAAAATCGTTCTGCTCATGTAACATCCTCAAAAATGGGGTTCTTTACCGATTTGCTTAAGCAAGGTTTCCACCGGGGCGGCCAGGCCGATTACCGGGGGATTTTGGCTGTTATACCAAATCCCGTCGCTGTCGTCATGGACTGCGGTGCGATCGGTGACGTTTGCGGCAACGGGGACAATATCCAGATGAAAATGGCTGAATGTGTGGCGGAAAGCAATCAGCTGCTGTAACGGTGAGTGGCTGATACGGCGCTGTGCCAGCCAGCCGTACATGTCATCTTCCGTTGCAAACTGCGGAAAACTGTATAATCCGCCCCAGATCCCTTTCGCCGGGCGCTTTTCCAGCCAGATCTCATTATCATGCTGAATGATAAGAAAGTAAGCTGTTTTTTCCGGAATCGATTGTTTCGGTTTTTTGCCGGGATACGCCGCCGGGTTGTGCTCTGCATACGCAATACAGCCGTATTGCAGCGGGCACAGCTCGCATCTGGGTTTGCTGCGTGTGCAGACCATCGCGCCCAGATCCATCATCGCCTGATTAAAATATTGCACGCCGTCAGCCGGGGTGACATCTTCCGCAATGGCCCAGAGGCGGTTTTCCACCTCTTTTTTGCCGGGCCAGCCGCTGACGGCATAACAGCGTGCCAGCACCCGTTTGACATTACCGTCCAGAATCGGGAAGTGCTGATTCTGAGAAAGTGACAGAATCGCGCCTGCGGTTGACCGCCCGACGCCGGGCAGGGCAACCACGTCCTCAAACGTGACCGGAAACCTGCCGCCGAATTCTGAGGCAATAGTCTGTGCCGCTTTGTGCAGATTGCGGGCACGGGCGTAATAGCCAAGCCCGGTCCACAAATGCAGCACTTCATCAAGCGGAGCGGCGGCGAGATCAGTAACCGCCGGAAACCGTTCAATAAAACGGTTAAAATAAGGAATAACCGTTGCCACCTGGGTCTGCTGTAACATCACTTCAGAAAGCCAGACGTGGTAAGGGGTCTTTTCCTGCTGCCAGGGCAGATTTTTTCTGCCGCAGCGGTGATACCACGTCAGAACCGACTGCGAAAATTGCTGTGCTTCCATGAGAATTAAATAATCATTGAATAGTTTTAATTGACGGGAATTCCAGCACACTGTTTTGCGACTGTAAACCAACTTTTACCCGAAATTGTGCGAAAGAGGGTGATTAACCGGTGCGAAGTCGGTTGTCTCTTGCTAAACTTGCCGCACTTTGCGTGTGTCAGCGCAGCGCAGCCCGTTGTGCCGGACACATTATGATTTATTTTTGCCGGGATACTGACAGCAAACCTTATGATCAACAATGTAATTTCGCCGGAATTTAATGAAGACGGCAGAGCCCTGCGCCGTGTCCGCAGTTTTGTGCGCCGTCAGGGACGGCTGACCAAACGTCAGGAAGATGCCCTGACTGACCTGTGGCCGTCAGCGGGTGTGGATTTTACCCCGGAACTGCTGGATTTTACCGCGCTGTTCGGGCGTGATGCACCGGTCACGCTGGAGATCGGTTTCGGCATGGGCACTTCTCTGGTGGAGATGGCGAAACAGAATCCGGATAAAAATTATCTGGGGATTGAAGTGCATGCCCCGGGGGTCGGTGCCTGTCTGGCAGATGCTCAGGAGGCCGGGGTAACGAACCTGCGCGTGATGTGCCATGATGCCATCGAAGTGCTGGATAAAATGATCCCGGATAACAGCCTGCATATGGTACAGCTGTTTTTCCCCGATCCGTGGCATAAGGCCCGTCACAATAAGCGGCGTATTGTTCAGTTGCCGTTTGCAGAAAAAGTGCGGACAAAACTGGCACCGGGCGGTATCTTCCATATGGCGACGGACTGGCAGCCGTATGCGGAGCACATGCTTGAGGTCATGACTCAGGCACCGGGTTACCGCAATCTGTCAGCCACACAGGATTATGTACCGCGCCCGGATACCCGGCCGGTCACGAAGTTTGAAAAACGCGGCCATCGCTTAGGCCATGGCGTCTGGGATCTGATGTTTGAGAGGATGAAATAATGGCAACACAACGTAGTCGTCGTTTACGGAAAAAAATGCGTATCGATGAGTTCCGCGAACTCGGTTTTTCCTTCAAATGGGATTTCCCGGAAGGTACTGATGTCGATACTATCGACCGCACGGTTGATCAGCTGGTTGACGAAGTGATCGAGCCGAACGGCCTGGCGCTGGATGCCAGCGGTTACCTGAGCTGGGAAGCCATGGTCTGTTTACAGAAAATCGGCGAGTGTACCGATGAACACCGTAAGCTGGTAGGTGACTGGCTGAAAGCCAAAGGGATGCAGAACATTCAGATGTCTGAACTGTTCGATATCTGGTGGGACTGAGATAAATTTCTTACCACGCTAATTATTAATAAGGGCACCTGAATGGGTGCCCTTATCTGTCTCCGGCCTCCGGATTTGCGGCATACCGTGTTTTGGAGTAACAATTTTGACCACACACTTTAGTAATGAACTGCTGGACGATATCTTACACCGTGTCCGGCCGCTGATTGGCTCCGGTAAGGTGGCGGATTATATTCCGGCGCTGGCGGAAGTCTCACCTGACAGGCTGGGGATCGCGGTGTGTACTGTGGACGGAGAAATTTTTTCCGCCGGTGATGCGTATCAGCGCTTTTCGGTGCAGTCCATTTCCAAAGTGCTGAGTCTGACACTCGCGATGACACGTTATAAGGAATCGGAGATCTGGTCCCGGGTCGGCAAAGAGCCGTCCGGTCTGCCGTTTAACTCGCTGGTGCTTCTGGAGATGGAAAAGGGTATTCCGCGCAATCCGTTTATTAATGCCGGGGCGATTATTATTGCGGATATGCTGCAGTCCCGCCTCAGTGCGCCGCGTCAGCGGATGCTGGAGTTTGTCCGCAAACTGACCGGCAGTCAGGATATTACCTATGATTTGCAGGTGGCGCGTTCTGAACTGGAACACGGCAGCCGCAATGCCGCTATCGCTTTTCTGATGAAATCTTTCGGCAATTTTGAAAATAATGTACTGACTGTGCTGGAGAACTATTTTCACTATTGCGCACTCTCAATGAACTGTGCTGAACTGGCAACCTGTTTTGCCTATCTGGCCAACGGCGGCGTACCGCTGGGTGGCAGCGAGCCGGTGATCACACCGTTGCAGTCACGGCAGATAAATGCCCTGATGCTGACCTGCGGGATGTATGACGGCTCGGGGGAGTTTGCTTACCGGATAGGCATGCCCGGTAAATCCGGGGTCGGCGGCGGGATCGTCTGTGTGGTGCCCGGCGAGTTTTCTGTGGTGGTCTGGTCACCGGAACTGGATGATTCCGGGAACTCTTTGGCCGGTTGCGCTGCCTTAGAAATGTTATCTGCAAAAATCGGGCGCTCTATTTTCTGAACCCGCCGGGTTCAGCGTCCGCTGTCTGAGAATCAGGAGTGTTTATGTTACGTAAATGGATTGCCGTTCTGAGTCTGGGTGCCGCGTCGCTGGCATCGGCGGAAGGGTATCAGTGCAGTGTCACCCCGCAGGATGATTTGGTTATCACACCGGCCTATGTACAGGTGATCGGGAAAAGCGGGGAAATGAAGATCACCCCTGACGGGCAGATTACCCGTGACGGCAAATCCCTGACACTCAGCGCCGCACAAAGTGCGGATGCAAAACGCTATCAGTCAGGTGTGCGTCAGGATGTGCCGTGGATAAAACAGCAGGCGGTGAACCGGATCGGTAAATCCCGTCAGGCGGTGGACAAGGTGCTGATCAAAGAGATGGGGCAGGACAGCAAACTGCGCGGCCATCTGACAACCCTGGAAGCGGATCTGAATAAACAGGTTGATCGGATTATTGAAACCCGTCCGGATGGTTATGCTTTCCATCATCAGGCGATTAAGCAGGTAGAGCAGGACGGACGTGCGCAAATTCAGCAGCGTCTCGGCGGTATGCTTCAGGATGCGATCAATGAGATCGGCCGCAAACAGCTGCTTGCCGGGCTGACCGGTGACAAAAACGCCGCCGGTGCGGCACTGAGCGGGCTGGACGGGTTACAGAAATCCTTACAGCAGGCCGTGCGTGAACAGGAAGGTGATTTTAAACAGTTCAGTAAACAGGTGTGCGGTAAAGTCACCACGCTGGAACAGCAGCGTATTCAGCTGATGAATTCCCTTAAGTAATATAAGGTTACCGGTACATTTTGTACCGGTAACTGTTTTTTTAGCTGATCAGGTTCAAATAAATAATAATTGTTATGATAATGATTCTTATTTGATTGACATGTTTCGGCTTCTGCCTAGAATGAACTGCAACGTTAAACGCATTTAATCAGGCAGGAACATGAAAAAGATCATTCCGTTAGTGTTAATTCCGTTTTTAGGCTTTGCCTCCGCTTCCGCGCTGGCTGACACCGCGCCGAAATACACCCCGAATCATATCGCCGCTGTGGCGGATAAAAGCCCGCTGCTGACCATCGAACATCAGTCCGGCTCCGCAAAAGTGGCACAGAAACCATCCCGCGTGGTGCTGTTTGACTTTGGTGTGTACGACACCATGAATAAGCTGGGACTGGCTGACAATGTTGTCGCGCTGCCGCTGGGTAATCTGCCGTCATACCTGAAAGGTCAGGTGAACAGCAAAGTCGCGGATGCAGGCGGAATGAAGACGCCGGACCTGGCAAAAATCGCGGAACTGAAGCCGGATCTGATTGTGATCACCGGTCGTCAGGGCAAATCATTCGATGAACTGAATAAAATCGCACCGACAGTGAACCTCGGTACCGGCGGTGATGATTATCTGGCAGCGGCAGAGGCGAATATTGCGCTGATCGGTCAGCTTTATGATATTGAGAAGAAAACCGCAGAAGAACTGACTGCACTGAATAAAACCATTGCTCAGGCTCAGGAAAAAGCCGCCAAATCCGGTAAAAAAGTACTGGTGATGCTGCACAATGACGGCAAATTATTCCCGAATAAACAGCCGGTTGTCTATCAGGTGGTGAAAGCGGCTGCTGTTGATATCCCGGTTGACCCGAAAGCAGAGAAAGATAAGCGTCCGCTGGTGACACCGGACATGGTGGCGGAGCTGAACCCGGATGTGATTCTGGTGATTGACCGCAGCGCGGCGATTGGCGCAGGGCAATGGGATAAAGCGGCCTTTGAAACTGATGGCGTGAAAAAGACCAATGCCTTTAAGAATGATAAGATTATCGTGTTACAGCCGGATCTCTGGTATCTCTCCGGCGGCGGGCTGGACAGTCTGAGCCGTCAGGTGCAGGCCGTGGAAAGCGCGCTGTAATCAGCTGGATTGATATAACTAATAAAACCCGGGCGTGAAAGCGACCGGGTTTTTGTTTTATAAAAACCGTTCCAGCAACGTATTGAGGAATAACTTGCCGTGTTCGGTTATCTGCCAGTGAGTTGCGGTTTCGGAAATCTCACCGGCATTCAGTGCCGCTTCGATTTGAGGGCGAACCACGGATTCCGGCAGTCCGGTGTAATCGGTGAAATCACTGCGCGGCATCGCTTCCAGCAGGCGGAACCGGTTCATAAAGAACTCAAATGGGCGGTCTTCCGTTGCCACGTCATTTTGCTGATCAAGGTAGCGCCCTTCCATATAACCGCGCGGATGTTTGGTTTTGACTGTCCGCAGAATGCGTCCGTCAGCAAACGAAATTTTGCCGTGCGCACCACAGCCGATCCCGAGGTAATCCCCGAAACGCCAGTAGTTGAGGTTATGCTGACACTGAAATCCCGGTTTTGCATACGCGGAGGTTTCATACTGCACATAACCGGCCTGTGTCAGTAGCTGATGCCCCTGAGAGAAAATATCCCACAGAAGATCGTCATCCGGCAGTACCGGCGGGCGGGAGCCGAAGCTGGTGTTCGGTTCAATCGTCAGCTGATACCAGGACAGGTGCGGCGGGGCAAGCTCAATCGCCTGGCGCAGGTCACTGAGCGCCTCGCCGAGATGCTGCTCCGGCAGCCCGTGCATCAGGTCGAGGTTAAAACTGCGCAGTCCGAGTGTCGCCGCGAGCCGGGCCGCCCGTTTGGCTTCTCCGGCATCGTGAATACGCCCGAGGCGGATCAGTTTGTCATCACCGAAGCTCTGCACACCAATGGAAATGCGGTTGATACCGGCTTTCTGATAGCCACTGAAACGGTCGGCTTCCACGGTGCCCGGGTTGGCTTCCATGGTCACTTCCGCATCCTCCGCGACAGGAATACGGGCACGTACACCGTCCATCAGTGTCTGCATGGCTTCCGCACTGAGCAGGCTGGGTGTACCGCCGCCGATAAAGATAGTGCGGATTTCACGACCATTAACCAGCGGTAAATCTGCCTCAAGATCAGCCAGTAAATGTGCCACATAATCATCATGCGGCACTTCACCTTTCAGCGCGTGAGAGTTGAAATCACAGTAAGGGCACTTCTGAACACACCACGGAATATGAATATACAGACTGAGCGGGGGAAGCTTACCCATTACGCAGGGCTTCCGACAGCAGTGCCAGCGCTTTGCCGCGGTGAGACATAGCCTGTTTTTCTTCCGGACGCAGCTGTGCGGCGGTTTTGTTCAGTTCAGGTAACCAGAAGACCGGATCATAACCGAAACCGCCTTCGCCCTGCGCCTGCTCTGCGATCACACCGGCCCAGCGGCCATGACAGATGATCGGCGTCGGGTCGTTTTCGTGGCGCATATAGACCAGTACACAGTTGAAGTGCGCCTGACGCTGTTCCGCCGGGACGCCGTCAAGGGCAGCCAGCAGTTTTACAATATTGGCACCGTCGTTGCCATCCGTTCCGGCATAACGGGCGGAGTAGATCCCCGGTGCGCCGCCGAGGTAATCGACAGAAATCCCGGAGTCATCCGCAATAGCCGGTAAACCGGTGACTTTTGCTGCGTGACGCGCTTTGATAATGGCATTTTCAACAAAGGTCAGGCCGGTTTCCTCAACGGAGCCGACACCCAGTTCCGTCTGTGCCACCACATCCATACCGGCATCTGCCAGCAGTGAGGCCATTTCACGGACTTTTCCGGCATTGCCGGTAGCTAAAACAATTTTGCGGGTCATATCAGCGCCTGATTATAAAAATATCCACTGAACAATATCGTTATAGAGATAGCCCAGCGCGTACAGAATAAAAATGACAATCATTGCAGAGAAATCAATGCCGCCCATCGGCGGAATGATACGGCGGAACGGTGACATCAGCGGCTCGGTCAGTTGCATCAGCACATAGTCCACCGGGTTGCGGCCCTGGCTGAACCAGCTGAGCAGCGCGCGGGCGAGGATCACCCAGAATACCGTCATACCTGCAAGATAGAGAAGATTAAAGAAAGCAACCAGCAGCATCAGCCCGCCGAGCTGGCCCTGAAAACCGGCCAGAAACCACGGAAAGAGCAGTTTCAGCAGGACGGCAATATAGGCCACCAGCACGGATGCTGTATCAATCGGGCCGATAGCCGGAATAATACGGCGCAGCGGACGGACAACCGGCTGTGTGGCTTTCACGACAAACTGGGCAAACGGATTATAAAAGTCCGCGCGCGCCCATTGCATCCAGACACGCAGCAGTAAAATCGTGGCATAGGCATGCAGGAGCGTGGTGACAACAAAATTCAGTGTTTGCATCGGTGAAATCCTTAACAGAAAACAAATTAACCGGTTTGTGATAACGCACTAAGGTACAGGAAGGTCATGATACAGAATGATCAGGATACAGAATAGTTACGCGCACCGAAAATTGCGGTACCAATGCGCACCATGGTCGAACCGCAGGTAATCGCGGCGTCCATATCATCGGTCATACCCATTGATAAGGTATCCGCCTGCGGGTATTTCCCCTGCAGTTCACGGAAAGCGGTTTCCATCTGACGGAAAACCGCACACTGACGTTCCGGGTCTGTTTCCGGTGCCGGGATTGCCATCAGGCCGCGCAGACAGACATTCGGCAGGGCCGCAACCTGTTCGGCCAGTGCCGGTAATTCCGCAAGGGTGATACCGGATTTGCTGTTTTCATCACTGATATTGATCTGGATAAGCACATTCAGCGGTGCTTTGTCTGCCGGGCGCTGATCACTCAGGCGCTGGGCGATTTTCAGCCGGTCGATGGTGTGGCACCAGTCAAAATGCTCTGCAACCAGACGGCTTTTATTAGACTGCAGCGGGCCGATAAAGTGCCATTCCAGGTGTTGATTCGCGGAGAAATACTGAATTTTTTCAACGCCTTCCTGGACGTAGTTTTCACCAAAGCGGGTTTGCCCGGCAGCTATTGCTTCTTCGAGCGCGCTCACAGGTTTGGTTTTACTGACGGCAAGTAAGGTCACTGTGTGTGGATCGCGGCCGCATTTTTGCGCCGCAGCGGTTATACGTTCTCTGATTTCTGTCAGATTGTCTTTTATTGGTTTCATGATGATCCGGGAGATAACCTAATGAATATGGATAATTTAATCGCCCTTAGTGTAAAGCATAATGCATCCGATCTGCACCTTTGTGTTGGTCAGGTGCCGGTATTACGGGTGGATGGAGAGCTTTTTTCGCAGACACACTGTGCGGCGGTAACGGATGACGCACTGCGCGGCTGGGTAAAGACGATCCTCGACCAGGCAAATTACCACAGATTGATGACAAAAGGGCAGGCGGATCTTGCGTTGTTTATCCGCGATCAACCTTTGCGGGTGAATATTTTCATGGCAGGGGGATTGCTGAACGCCGCACTGCGGCTGATAAGCCCGGTGGTTCCCTCTCTGGAGGATATCCTGGCACCGCCGGTGTTTGCCGGGCTGCTGTCAGAAACGCAAAGCGGCCTGATTCTGGTCACCGGGGCGACCGGCAGCGGAAAATCAAGCACGCTGGCGGCGCTGCTCAGTTATATCAATCAGCACTTCCGGCGGCATGTGATTACCCTGGAAGACCCGGTGGAGTTCCGTCACCGCAGCAGGCAGTCGCTGATCCGCCAGCGGGAAATCGGCCGTGATTGTGAGGATTATCAGCAGGGGCTGACAGCCGCACTGCGCCAGGATCCGGACGTCATTATGCTGGGAGAACTGCGGGATGAGGCGGCTATCCGTCTTGCGCTGACGGCGGCGGAAACCGGACATCTGGTGCTGAGTACCCTTCATACCAGAGGCGCGATTGCGGCGATTGAGCGGCTGACGGATGTGTTCAGCGGCGCAGAAAAAAACAGGGTATGCAGCCAGCTGGCAGGCAGTCTGGTGGCGGTGCTGAGTCAGTATCTGGTGGCAAAACAGGGCGGCGGGCGCTGTGCCGTGTTTGATGTGCTGATCAATACCCCGGCGGTGGAGAGCCTTATCCGGGATAACAAAGCATATCAGATTGCCTCTCATCAGCAGTCAGGCGCACAGTCCGGGATGATGACGGAGGAGCAGTGTCTGCAATGGCGGCGCGGCAGAGGAGAGATTGCAGGGGAGGCGGACGCGGTACCGGCATGGTAAACAGTACCGCGCGCCGGGGCAGAATTGTCAGCGGTAAAGCTGTTCAAACCAGCTTTCAAGGATAATCACGGCAGAGGCGGAGTCTACTTTGTCTTTGCCGAGAGCGCGGTAGCCGCCGTCTGCAAACAGATTGGCGCGGGCTTCCACCGTGCTGAGGCGCTCGTCATGGAGTTCAGCGCGGATCCCGAAACGCCCGTGCAGGCGGTTGGCGAATTTTTTCGCCTGATTCGTGACCAGCTGCGGTGTGCCGTCCATATTGAGCGGCAGGCCGACAACCACATAATCCGGCTGCCATTCACGGAACACGGCGGCGATCAGCTCCCAGTCCGGGATTCCTTCACGGGCTTTCAGTGCCGCCAGCGGGCGGGCGGTGCCGGTGATGGTCTGACCGACAGCCACGCCAATGCTTTTGGTGCCGAAATCAAAGGCAATCACAGTATTACTGCTCATTATGCGTGTCCGGCCTGTTGTGCAATGGTGTAAATATTGACGCCGATACCGGCGGCAGCTTCGCGCCAGCGGTCGGGCATCGGGGTACGGAACAGCAGGCGCTCACTGACATCGGCCACCAGCCAGCTGTTCTCCATGATTTCCCGCTCCAGCTGACCGGCTGTCCAGCTTGAGTAGCCGAGCGTCATCAGATAGTGCGCCGGCTGCTCTGCGGTTCCCAGGGTTTCCAGCACATCTTTCGAGGTGGTCAGAAACAGATCATCGGTCAGGCGGGTACTGGCGGCGTACTCTTTATCACCGGAGTGCAGCACGAAGCCGTGCTCTTCAGAAACCGGTCCGCCGAGCAGAACCGGTTTTTCCAGCGACAGGTTTTCATCATGGATATCCGGGGTGATTTTCAGCTTTTGCAGAATTTTACTGACAGACAGCTGTTCGATTGGTTTGTTGATCACCAGTCCCATTGCCCCGTTTTCATTGTGCTCACACAGATACACAACTGAACGCGCAAAATACGGATCATCCAGTGAGGGCATAGCAATGAGAATATGATGTTGTAAGTTCATAACCTTCTTTTCAGTCTGCCCGCAGACCGGAAAGAACGGCCTGCGGATATGGGTGTGCGGGGGAGAGCCCCGGCGGTTACCGGGCGAGACGTTTTTCAATGGCATCCATCAGCATGCCGGTGACAGAAACGTCCGGTTGTGCGGCTTCAATTTCGCGGGCACAGGTCGGGCTGGTTACGTTGATTTCCGTCAGGCGGTCGCCGATCACATCGAGGCCGACAAAAATCAGACCTTTTTCTTTGAGGACCGGTGCCACGCTGCGGGCAATGGCCCAATCACTTTCACTCAGCGGACGCACTTCACCGTGCCCACCTGCCGCGAGGTTACCGCGTGTTTCACCTTTGGCCGGGATGCGTGCCAGGCAATAAGGAACCGGTTCGCCGTCCACCACCAGGATACGTTTGTCACCGTCTTTGATGGCAGGCAGGAAGTTTTGCGCCATGCAGAAAGTATGACCGTGATTGGTCAGGGTTTCGATAATCACACCGACGTTCGGGTCATCCTGTTTCAGACGGAAAATAGACGCACCGCCCATGCCGTCGAGCGGTTTAAAAATCACATCACCGTGTTTTTGATGGAATTCACGCAGACGCTGTGCACTGCGGGTGACCAGGGTGTCCGGGGTCAGATCGGCAAACCAGGCGGTGAACAGTTTTTCGTTACAGTCGCGCAGGCTCTGCGGTTTGTTGACGATCAGGGAACCGGCACTTTCCGCACGCTCCAGGATATAGGTGGCGTAAATGAATTCAGTATCAAACGGCGGATCTTTGCGCATCAGAATGACATTCAGGGTGCCCAGCGCGATATCCTGCTCGCTGCCGAACTGATACCAGCCCGCCGGGTCTTCTTTCACCGTCAGGGTGCGGGTACGGGCACGGGCAACGCCCTGATGCAGATAAAGGTCATTCATCTCCATATAATGGATTTCATAACCACGGCGCTGTGCTTCGAGCAGCATCGCGAAACTGGTGTCTTTCTTGATTTTGATGGAATCGATAGGATCCATCACAATACCGAGCTTGATCATTTTTTCTCCTTAACCCAGATCGCCGAAACGCACCTGCAATGCGGTGATTGCAGTGAGCGCGGTGGTTTCTGTGCGTAATACACGCGGCCCTAATAAGATGTCGGTAAACTGATGACCGGCGGTCATCGCGATTTCCTCTGCTGACAGCCCGCCTTCCGGGCCAATCAGCAATCGCACTTTAGCGGTTTCTGCGGGCAGTGTATTGATACTTTGTGATGCGCGCGGATGTAAATTTATCTTCAGGGCATCATCATTTTCCGCACACCATGCTTCCAGGGTCTGCACCGGGCGGATCTCCGGAATCACGTTGCGTCCGCACTGCTCGCAGGCGGCGATGGCAATTTTCTGCCACTGCTGCTGTTTTTTCTCCAGCCGTTCACCATCCAGTTTAACACCACAGCGCTCAGAGATCAGGGGGGTAATAATCTGAACACCCAGCTCAACGGATTTCTGAATGGTGAATTCCATTTTTTCGCCGCGTGACATCACCTGTCCGAGGTGGATAGACAGCGGGGATTCGCGGTTATCGTCCTGCTCATCTGTCACACGGACGGACACATTTTTTTTGCTGATATCTGTAATTTCAGCATTAAAAATCCGATTGGTGCCGTTAAACAGGATCAGGGAATAGCCGGTTTTCATCCGGAGCACACGGGCAACATGGTTGGCACCGTCGTCTGTCAGTTCTGTCACCATGCCGGGGGTTAAAGTGCCGGGGTGATAAATGCGCGGGATCCGCATGAAAATATCCTTTACGTTCTGCCGGCACGCTGCCGGTTGATACACATTGCCCCATGATAATAGAGGGGGGATCCTCACTGCAAGCATCAGCCGGGATCATTACATGCCGGGGTAACTGTCAATATTGCGTGATGACCCGAAAAAAAATGTAATTCAGCGGTAATCAGGGAAAAAAAGATGTCTTTCCCGGGGCGGTCAGGCAGGCTGCGGATATCGCAACAGGGAAAGACGCGGAGAAAACATGGACTGGCTGATTATGATTATCTGGGGAGTATTTTTGCCGCTGCCGCTAAAAGCCGGGACGGAATATATTCTGCGCCATTACTATCAGTATCCGCAGCGGTTGCCGGGCGGGTGGCTGTATCTGCACTGCCTGTTATCCGGCGTGCTGATCGTGTTCTGGTCAGACGGACAGGGCGTGTATGTCCTGTTTCTGACTCTGCTGTTTTTGTGTCTGGTGATGCTGTTTCATATTGATAACGCAGTATTTTATCTGCCGGATAAACTGGTGTTCCCGGTGCTGTGGGCCGGATTGCTGTTTCAGAATGAGGTCCGGCTGGTGACGCTCTCTTCCGCGTTGTACGGGGTGATCGGCGGTTTTTTTCTGCTCTGGTGTGTGGCGGAAGGTTATGCCTGGTGCCGGAAAAAAAGCGGCCTGGGCGGCGGGGATATCAAACTGTTTTCTGCCTCCGGGGCCTGGGTGGGGGCGGAACAACTCGCGCTGTTGCTGATGCTGGCCTGTGTGTCAGCGCTGGTGGTGTCCGGGATGCACTATTTCCGTCATCGCGGTTATCATCACCCGCAGTGCGGCCCGCGTATTATTGCCTTCGGGCCGCATTTAATTGCGGGGATGATTATGGTGATGGGAATAATGTCAGGCAGTCGTTTTCAGTAACGGGATCAGCCTTTCCCAATGAGATTCCGCACCCAGTACCGCCTGGTTCGGGATGTGCTGAAATTGGCTGTCCTCTTCCAGCAGCAGAGTCGGGAAGCCGCCGGTCGGGTTATGCACAAATAACTGACGGCTCTCATTAATATGCTGCTCAGTATTATCAGACTGAATATCGCTGATACCCAGTTTATCCGCCAGCCTGCGCAAAGTATCGCGGTTAAGCGGCAGCCCGTCCTGATAATAGGCTTTCTGGCAGGCTTCCAGCATGTCAATGCCTTTACCTGACTGTGCCTGCGCACTGAGAATGGCGGCAATCGGCGGCACGGAATCCATTACCCACTCCTGATTTTTCAGCAGGGCGTAAAAGGCATCGGTAAACGGTTGTCCGGTCAGCTGAGTGATGCGCTGATTGTGGTTGCGGATCATCTCCCGCATGCTGTCATCTGCCGGGCGGCGCTGTGAGCCGGTAATCATCCCGCCGCCGTGCAGGGCGATCGTCACGCCCTGTTTATGTGCGGCCTGAATAAACGGCGCAATACCATAACACCAGCCGCAGAGCGGATCATAAATATAGTGCAGCGTTTTTACTGACATTCTGTTTTCCTTAAATCAGATTACTGCGGCCAGCGCATTTCACCTTTGAGCACTTTGGCGCTCAGTTCGAGGCTTGATTCATCCGCCAGGGCCGGGTAAGCGGCTTTCAGTGTGCTGATCATCTGTTGTGAGTCCTTACTTTCTTTCA
Organism: Morganella sp. TYF_1; assembly: GCF_043105645.1. Classification (NCBI taxonomy): domain Bacteria; kingdom Pseudomonadati; phylum Pseudomonadota; class Gammaproteobacteria; order Enterobacterales; family Morganellaceae; genus Morganella; species Morganella sp. TYF_1. The sequence continues at coordinate 173,681 of NZ_JBICLU010000012.1, forward strand.
GGGCTGCTTCCGCACGGGTCAGATAATCCGCGGTAAAGGTAATGGCCGCCGGTGAGAAATGGCTGTTACCGACATAATGGCCGGGCACCACGGTGGCCGGATGTTTGTCCTGCATACTTTTCAGCGACTGCTGCCAGTACTGACGGGATTCCGGGGTCTGGGTATCCGCCAGCCAGACATGGATATTCTCTGATACCAGCACACCGCCCATTACCGCAGACAGTGACGGCACCCATACATAACTGCGCTCCGGTGCCGGGCTGTCCAGCCCTTCAATCAGAATACTTTCCCCTTCCAGCATAATGCGGTTGCCCTCTAACGGCTCCGGCACAACGATACTCTGCGGGGCATTTTCTTTCAGAACCGGTCCCCAGTAAGCCAGTTTACCGTCTTTACTTTCTTTAATCAGTGCCACGGTCTGCGGAGTGGCGACAATCTTAGCCTGCGGGAAGGCTTTTTTCAGTTCATCCAGTCCGAAATAGAAATCCGGATCCGAATGGCTGATATAAATGGTGGTCAGCGTTTTGCCGGTCGCACGGATTTTATCCGCCAGTACCTGAGCATCATCTTTCTGAAACTGAGCATCAATCAGAACCACCTCATTTTTGCCGCTGATGATTTCCGAGGAAACCGGAAAGATACTTTTTTCGCCGGGGTTATACACTTCCAGCGACAGCGGTGCGGCGGCAGTGACAAAAGAGGCCCCCATCAGGGCGCTGAATACCAGTGAGGTACGGATTGCAGAAGTCATGGTGTTATCCTTTTTGCAGGTGAGTCGTTAAGATGACGCTATAATAAGTTGCATAATCCGCCGGAAAAACCCCATAATCCGGTCTTCATTGTTGCATAAACCGGACAAATAAAATGGACAGGATCACCGCCGCTCAGGTTTTTATTGCCATTACCGAACAGCGCAGCATGAGCAAAGCCGCAGATATGCTGGGTATGTCCCGGGCGATGGTCACACGTTATCTGGCTGAAATGGAGAACTGGGCCGGTGTGCGGTTACTGAACCGGACAACCCGCAGCCTGACGCTGACCTCTGCCGGTGAAGCGGTGCTGACGCAAAGCCGGGAATTACTGTCGCTGGCAACGGCGATTGCCCGTCCGGTGGTGACAGAAGATGAGGCCGTCAGCGGCCTGGTGCGGATCACCTGTGCCCAGTCACTGGCGATGGTGGCACTGTCAAAGGCGCTTGTGCAGTTCCGGGCACGTTATCCGGCTGTTGCTGTTGATGTGCAGGTTACAAATAAAGCGATCAGCCTGGTGGAGGAACGGATTGATCTGGGGATCCGCATCACCAACAACCTTGAGCCGAACCTGATCGCGAAGCCGCTTTCCCGCTGTGATTCTGTGGTTTGTGCGGCACCGGCGTATCTGGAAAAACACGGGTATCCGCTATCGCCTGAGGCACTCAGTGAATTGACCTGTCTGACCTATAATTTCTACGGTCGCAGCCTGTGGTTATTTGAACGGGATGATGAGGTGATTTCTGTCCCGGTAAGCGGGGCGCTCAGTGCCAATGAATCCACGTTTCTGCTGGAAGCAACGCTGAACGGGGAAGGTATTGCATTGCAGCCTTACTGTTCGGTGTATGAGCATCTGAAAACCGGGCGCCTGGTGCGTCTGTTTCCGGAATACCGGCTGCCTGCGCTCGGCATTTACGGCATTTACACCAGTCGCGAGCATATGGCGCGGCCGCTGCGTCTGCTGCTGGATTTTCTGGCTGAGTGGTTTGCGCATTCGCCGGACTGGCTGCCGTATCTGCTGGATGAAAAAACTAACCGGTAATCCGCTTTAACTGTCGCAAAACAGCCTGCATATGCTGACGGAGATGGGTAATAAAAATATCTGTCAGTACAGAATGCGGCCTGTGCAGCGGGCGGATCAGACTCACGGTGAACGGAATGTCTTCACTGAACGGACGGACACAAATCCCGCTGCAATCCATGGCGGTCAGCGGGTTAACGACAGATACCCCCAGCCCCTCCCTGACCATGGCACATACCGAGGCCGCACTGTGTGTTTCCATTATCATCCGGCGAGGGATCTGCTTTTCACTGAACAATGCATCAATCCTCTGCCGGTAACTGTCCGCAACGGACAGGCTGATAAAATTTTGCTGTGCAAAATCAGCAGGGGCCAGTACTGATTTGCTGCACAGCGGATGCGATGACGGCAGCACACAGACTTCACTGAGCGTGAGCAGGGTTTCCTGCAGGGTGCCGGGCGGCGTCAGCTGATGTTCGGTGATCCCGATGTCATAACGCTGGGCGGAGAGCCACTCTTCCAGCAGTGGTGACTCCTGCGGGGCGATTTCAAAATTCACATCCGGATACTGCGCATGAAATGTGCGGCAGACAGCAGGCAGTAATGACTGAGCAAAAGCGGGCAGGCAGGTGATTGCCAGCTGGGCATGCTGAAACTGGCGGATGCTCTCCGCCGCCCGGCTGATACGCTCAAGGCCGTAATAGGATCGTTCCACTTCCTCGAATAACCGCAGCCCCTGTTCAGTCGGGTGCAGGCGGCCTTTGATGCGGTCGAACACACGGAACCCGAGGATTTTCTCGAAACGGGCAAGCTCCCGGCTGACCGTCGGCTGAGAGGTATGCAGCAGTTGTGCGGCATCCGTCAGGCTCTTTGTGGTCATAACCGCGTGGAAAATATCAATGTGACGCCAGGAGTAGTGTTCCATTATTCATCGAATCCATATCAGTAATGAATAGACATTAGCAAATCAGATATTTTAAATCGCGCAGAATTTTTGTCACGATGGAAAAAAATGAGATCACGATCAAAAAGAGCACAACATCATGACTATCGCAACCAAAACACTCCGCGCCCCGTTTACCCCGGATGCCCTGCGCAGCCTGGCTCAGCAGTACGGTACTCCTCTCTGGTTATATGACAGTGAGGTGATTATCAGCCGTATTGCCCGTCTGAAGCGCTTTGATGTGATCCGTTTTGCGCAGAAAGCCAATTCCAATATTCATATTCTGCGTCTGATGCATGAGCATGGTGTCAAGGTCGATTCCGTATCCGCTGGGGAAATCGAACGGGCACTGAAAGCCGGTTACCGTCCGGATGAAATTGTGTTTACCGCCGATATGATCACAGAAGAAACGCTGGGTCGCGTGCTGGAACTCGGCATTGCGGTAAATACCGGCTCGGTGGATATGCTGCGCCAGATTGGTGCCCGCCGTCCGGGGCATCCGGTGTGGTTGCGCATTAATCCGGGGTTTGGTCACGGGCACAGCCAGAAAACCAATACCGGCGGCGAGAACAGCAAGCACGGGATCTGGTTTGCGGATCTCGGAGAAGCACTGGCAGAAATCAGCCATTATCAGCTGACATTAACTGGCATCCATATGCATATCGGTTCCGGAGTGGATTATGAGCACCTGGCAACGGTCTGTGATGCCATGGCTGAACTGGTGATCACCAATAATCTGGATATCCGCGCGATTTCTGCCGGCGGCGGATTATCGACCCCTTACCGTGAAGGGGATGAAGTTATTGATATCGACAATTATTTCTCACTCTGGGATGCCGCCCGGGCACGTATTGCCCGTCATCTCGGTCGTGAGATCACTCTGGAAATTGAACCGGGTCGTTATCTGGTGGCGGAATCCGGTATTTTGCTGGCACAGGTACGGGCGGTCAAAGGGATGGGGAGCCGCCACTATGTGCTGGTGGACAGTGGTTTTAATGATCTGATGCGTCCGGCCATGTATGGCAGTTATCACCATATTTCAGTGTTACCGGCAGCGGGAGAACCGCAAAACAGTGCTGTGCGGGAAACCATTGTCGCCGGGCCGTTATGTGAATCCGGGGATGTGTTTACCCAGCTGGAAGGCGGGATGGTGGTGCCGCGTGCATTACCGGAAGCCGCTGTGAATGATTTTCTGGTATTTCACGATACCGGGGCATACGGCGCATCGATGTCATCAAATTACAACAGCCGTCCGTTATTACCGGAAATCTTATTTACTGACGGAAAGGCGAAATTGATCCGCCGTCGTCAGACCATTGATGAACTGATGGCACTGGAAATCACTGAATAACAGATGTGTCTGACCAATATTGAAAATCCCCGGGAATAACATCCCGGGGATTTTATTATTGATACTCCCCGGGAGTATATTAATGTTATTTTTACTTACATAAAAATAACAACAGAATGATAACTTTTAACGCAATAATCCCATCCGGAGGCCATATTCCGGCAGAGTGTGACTGGTGTTATAAAACCGATTGCCTGTCATAGAGTCCCCGCACTGTTACCTCTATTATCACTTCAGTCACTTTATTATTTATTATCGGTACAGTTTTTATATAACAGTACCGGTCAGCTTTTTCCGGGGACGTGTGTATTATGAATTTAATGCAGCCATTTGTATCAGAAAAATTAACGCTTAAAAATAAATTAGTTTATCCGCCTGTCAGAATAAAACGAGCCACTGACGGCTACGCGGATTACTTTCATCTGGCGCATTATATGTCTTTTGCTGTCGGTCAGGTCGGGCTGATTATTATGGAAGAGTGCGCGGTTACCGCTGACGGCCGCCTGGGCAGTGGTGCGCTGGGTTTATATGAGGACGGACATGTTGCGATGCTGGCGCAGATTGTGGCAATGCTGCAAAATGAAGGCAGTAAAGTGGCGATCCAGCTTAATCATGCAGGCAGTAAGTCACGGCTGGAATCCGGCAATATTATTCAGGATATTAATGCATTAACAGCGCAGGATATTACTGCATTGTTTGACTGTTATACACGTGCGGCAGCACGGGCAGATAAAGCCGGATTCGATGTCCTGGAAATTATGGCATCCCATGAGTTTTTAATTTCTCAGTTTATTGATCGGCGGACAAATCAGCGCAGCGATAAATATGCTGATCCGGTTATTTTTCTGACAGAATTACTGGCCGCAGTCCGCAAATCCTGGCCGGAAGATAAAGCGATTATTTTACGTATCGGTACCCGTTACTGCGAAGAAGACAGTATTTCATTTACACAAAAAATTCTGCGTAATATTAATCCGCTTATTGATATTGTGCATATATCCAATGGCGGCAGTCAGATGCACGGAACCAATAAAGGTGTTGCATATCAGCTGGAAGATACCAAAGGGGTAAAAAAAGGCTGTGAGAAACCGGTTATTGTTGTCGGGGGTATTCGTGATCACCAACTGGCCGATGATATATTAGAACACCAATATGCGGATTTAATTGCCGTTGGTCGCGGGTTATTACGCAATCCTAACTGGTATCTGGAATATTTACTGAAATATGATCGTAAATTAATTCCCCGTCCGTATATCCGGGCATTTCGCTGATAACAGTAAATACAATGACAGGAAGATAACATGGCAATATCAGTCTTAAAACGTATTTTCAGTGCCTGTGTATTACTGCTGTTTTTCAATTGTGCCGGGGCAAAAGAAATTACTGATCTCGCCGGAAACCGGGTCACTATTCCGGATACGGTAGAGCGGATTGCGGTTGTACCTATTCCGTGGATGTCGATGATTTATGTGGTGGATGGTTCAGACGCAAAAATTGTGGGGATGCATCCGTCAGCAAAAGAGGCTTACCGTAACAGTATTTTAAATACACTGGCACCCGGTATTGAGAAAGTGAACAGCACCTTTGTGAATAAAGATTTCACGATTAACGGCGAAGAACTGGTCAGGTTAAATCCGGATCTGGTGATTATCTGGGATTACCAGAAAGAAGAAAAAGAGAAACTGGATAAACTCGGTATCCCGGCGGTGGCAATCAGATACGGTGATTTGGATGATGTGAAAAACGGGATCAGGTTGCTGGGCGACATTCTGGGCAAAGAAAAGCGGGCCGCAGATTTACTGGCTTTTTTTGATCATCAGATTCAGTCAGTGAACACGGTGACAAGAGACTCAACCCCGGTGACCATTCGTGAGATGCCGTACGGAAAGCCGGGTATTCTGTATGTCAGAGATAAAAACCTGACGGTGGCCGGCAAGACCTCGGTAAACAGCCTGATGATCAACCAGACCGGGGGCATTAATCTGACAGATGATATGCCGGTTAAACCAAACTGGATCACGGTGTCGGCAGAGCAGGTGATTAACCTGGATCCGGACATTATTATTCTGAGCCAGTTTGATTCATTCGTGCCGGAAGATGTGTACCGGAATACGGTCGGCTGGCAGGGCGCAGAAACGATTTCTGCTGTGAAGAACAGACGTGTTTATAAAGCCCCTATCGGTATTTACCGCTGGGATGCACCGGGGATCGAAACACCGCTGATGATGAAATGGATTGAAGCGCGGGTTAAACGTAAACCGGCAGATGACACGGCAATACAGCAGGATATCCGTCAGTTCTTTAAGCAGTTCTTTGATACCGATCTGACAGACGCACAAATGCGGAAAATCCTCAGCCTGGATGCCAATATGACCGGTAACAGCAGCACAGGACGGTAATAAAGAGCGCAGTAATGGCGGAGCAGAGAACGGCTCCGCCATGTTATTTATGCGCAGGGATTTTCACCTTTACGGTAACGGTGAGAATTAGCGTGTGATTTTAAGCCGATAATCTCCGGTGCAAACTCATCCACATTGATTGAACGCAGACGGCTGGCTTCCGCTTTGCGCAGGATATCCGCCTCTTCTGGTGTGACTTTTCCGCTTTCCAGGGCAATATCCGCCAGTTTATCCAGCCGGGTGAAATCAATGTGTTTTTCAGCCATACGACTGAGGCGATCTACCAGCGGCTCGGCGGCGAGAATATCACTGAGTGCGGCATTGAGCAGCCCGTGCGGGTTGTTGGGCTCAGGAGCCAGGTATTGTCCGCGTCCTATTCTGTCGCGGGTCTCTGACGGTTCCTGCAGCAGACGGGCGAGTTTGCTGTCCAGTTTATCTGACGGCGGACGGTGATGGCGGCCTGACGGGAAGACGGTCAGACGCAGCAGCGCAGCCACTTTGCGGTCAGGGAAGTTGGTCAGCAGTTCATCCATCGCTTTTTCGGCTTCATACAGACAATCCTGTACTGCCCAGTGTACCAGCGGTAAGTCAGCCTGCGGGCGGCCATCCTCATCAAACCGTTTTAAAGTGGCGGATGCGAGGTAAAGCTGGCTGAGTATATCGCCGAGTCTGGCAGAAATCCGCTCACGGCGCTTCAGACTGCCGCCGAGTGTCGCCATCGCGATGTCTGACAGCAGCGCCAGGTTGGCACTCAGCCGGTTAAGGTGCTGATAATAGCGGCGGGTGGCATCCCGGAACGGTGACGGACTGAAATACCCGCGCGATAACCCGAGCCAGAAACTGCGGGTGGCGGCGGTTAATACATGGCCGATATGGGCAAACAGCGCGTTATCGAAGTCATTCAGCTGATTGTCTGCCGCTGCGGCCATCTCAGTCAATACATACGGATGACAGCGGATAGCGCCCTGACCGAAGATAATCATACTGCGGGTCAGGATATTGGCACCTTCGACGGTGATCGCGATAGGCGCTCCCTGATAGTTACGGGCCAGGAAGTTGGACGGCCCGAGGCAGATACCTTTACCCCCCGCAATATCCATGGCATCAATAATGGCGCGCTGTCCCCGGTGGGTACAGTGATATTTCACAATCGCGGACAGAACCGCCGGTTTCTCACCGAGCATAATACCGGTGGTGATCAGTGTGGCGGCGGCATCCATCAGATAGGCATTTCCGGCAATCCGCGCCAGCGGCTCCTCAATCCCTTCCATTTTGCCGATCGGCATCCGGAATTGACGGCGGATATAAGAATAAGCGCCAATTGCCATGGCCGCACTTTTCAGCCCGCCGGTGGCATTGGACGGCAGGGTGATACCACGCCCGACCGACAGACACTCCACCAGCATGCGCCAGCCCTGTCCGGCCATTGCCGGGCCGCCGATAATATAATCCAGCGGCACAAAGACATCTTTACCGCGTGTCGGGCCGTTCTGGAACGGGACATTAAGCGGGAAATGGCGGGTACCGGTTTCAACCCCCGGGGTATTTACCGGGATCAGTGCGCAGGTGATCCCCAGCGAGGTTTTTTCACCGAGCAGTTTATCCGGATCATACAGTTTAAAGGCGAGACCCAGCACGGTGGCGACCGGTGCCAGGGTGATATAGCGTTTATTCCAGTTCAGGCGCATGCCGAGCACCTGTTCACCCTGCCATTCGCCGGTGCAGATAACTCCGGTATCCGGAATGGCACCGGCATCAGAACCGGCTTCCGGGCTGGTCAGGGCAAAGCAGGGGATTTCTTCCCCGGAGGCCAGTCCCGGCAGCCAGCGTTTTTTCTGCTCATCTGTGCCGTAGTGCTGTAACAGCTCTCCCGGCCCCAGTGAATTGGGAACGCCGACGGTAATCGCCAGAATACCGGAAACCCCGGCGAGTTTTTGCAGTACCCGCGCCTGGGCATAGGGAGAGAATGCCAGTCCGCCGTATTCTTTGCGGATGATCATGGCGAAGAATTTATGTTCGCGCAGGAACTGCCATAATGCCGGCGGCAGATCCGCCAGTTCGTGGGTAATTTCAAAATCGTTGGCCATCCGGCAGGCTTCTTCTGCCGGGCCGTCGAGGAAAGCCTGCTCTTCTGCGGTCAGCTGCGGGGCAGGGTAGCTGTGCAGCTTCTGCCAGTCGGGCTGACCACGGAACAGATCGCCCTCCCACCAGGTGGTGCCTGCATCAATCGCTTCTTTTTCTGTCTGTGACATCGGCGGCATCACTTTGCGGAACAGCAGCATCAGACGGCTGCTGAACAGGGCTTTACGCACGGACGTGATCACAAACGGCAGGAAAATCAGTGCCAGAAGAACGGTGACAGCAAACGGCCATAAACGGAAGACATTCATGATGAGACTGAACAGTATCAGTGCTGTTGCACTGAACTTCAGACTGACCCGGTGAAAAGCGAGCAGCCCGGTGACGGCGATAAACAAGATAATACTGAGTAGTAACATGATGAACCTCCGTAAGGGGTATCCGTGTCAGCACATGTGACGTGTCAGTACACTGCGACATCAGAGGTCTGACCTGTTGTGTTCAGATTTAGCGCAACGGCGGAATAACTTCAACGATTTCACATTTTATTTACAACTCAGCTCACAAAATTAGCAGAATAAAATGTGTCTTATTTGCAGATGCCACGGATTGTGACTTCTTTCACCGGGGCAGATCCGTTACACTCAGGACAGACAAATCCGATTCATTTTCAGGAGCCTATCTCTATGTACCAGGAACTTATCCGCGGTGAACTGACCGAAGCAGCGGCAACCCTCGATAACTTTTTGAAAGATGAGAATAATATTGATGCTATCCGCAGGGCTGCTGTCATGCTGGCTGATTCTTTTAAAGCGGGCGGCAAAGTGATGTCATGCGGCAACGGCGGTTCACACTGTGATGCGATGCATTTTGCGGAAGAACTGACCGGACGCTACCGTGAAAACCGTCCGGGTTATCCGGCGATTGCCATTTCAGATGTCAGCCACTTATCTTGCGTCAGCAATGATTTCGGTTATGAATATGTTTTCTCGCGTTTTGTGGAATCTGTCGGTCGTGAAGGGGATGTGTTACTCGGTATCTCCACATCCGGTAATTCAGGTAACATTATTAAAGCCATTGAAGCGGCGCGTGCCAAAGGCATGAAAGTGATCACGCTGACCGGCAAAGACGGCGGCAAAATGGCAGGCAGTGCGGATATTGAAATCCGTGTTCCGCATTTTGGTTACGCGGATCGCATTCAGGAAATTCATATTAAGGTTATTCATATTCTGATCATGCTGATCGAAAAAGAAATGGTCAAATAACCGGAGATAAGCCGGATCTCCTGAAAAAGCACTCTGCCGCCGGTTGAGTGCTTTTTTTATGGCACAATGCTTGTCTTATTCACCATAAGCATAAATCACCTTATATATAACCAAATCATCTAAAAGAATGATATTTTCGCGATTGTGAAACTAACGAATTGCGGGTAACAATAGTCCTCAGTCATCACAAAAACGGGTAAGGGAGAAAGGCGATGTGTGAATTGCTGGGGATGAGTGCAAATGTCCCGACTGATATTCATTTCAGTCTCAGTGGCCTGATCCCGCGCGGCGGCGAAACCGGGCCGCACAAAGACGGGTGGGGAATTACGTTTTATGAAGGAATGGGCTGCCGGACATTCAAAGACGCCCGTGCCTGCTGCAACTCTCCTGTTGCCCGTTTTGTCCGTGACTATCCCGTCAAATCCGAAGCGGTGATTGCCCATATCCGTCAGGCAAACAGAGGGGTGGTATCACTGGAAAATACCCATCCTTTTACCCGCGAACTGTGGGGACGGAACTGGACATATGCCCACAACGGACAGCTCAGCGGCTATGAACATCTGCCGACCGGTTTTTTTACCCCGGTCGGCCAGACGGACAGCGAGCATGCATTCTGCTGGCTGCTGAATCAGCTGAAAGAAAAATACCCGCAGCCGCCGCAGGATCTGCAAACGGTGTTCCGTGAAATTAAACGGCTGGCGGATGTGCTGCGGCAGTTTGGTGTCTTTAATATGTTGTTGTCAGACGGCAGCTATGTGCTGGCGTACTGTTCGACGAATCTGCACTGGATCACCCGCCGCGCGCCTTTCGGTAAAGCGCGGCTGGTGGACAGTGATGTGGAGATTGATTTTTCGCAGCATACCCGGCAGGACGATGTGGTGTCTGTGATTGCCACACAGCCGCTGACCGGTAATGAGCAGTGGCAGAAAATCGGGCCCGGCGAAGCCGTTCTCTTTTATTACGGCGAACGGGATCAATCCGTGTTCTGAGTCAGTAAACCGGCGTCCGGTGCCGGTGCCGGTACCGCTGTGTGTGCGGCGGTCACATAACGGCCGTTAACAACCGCAACCACGGCAGGTATCTGATTATCCGCGAAATACTGATAAGCAGGCTGTAACTGCTGCCAGAACGCCAGATGTGAGGAGTTCCGGTGGCGGTTCAGGTTTTCCGGCGTCATCCGGAAAGGATAAATCGCGATATTCAGATCCGTCTGTCCGCTCAGCAGGGCGCTTTCCACGTAGCGGTAAATCTCATCAATATAAGCATCCGTCATGGCGTAACAGCCGACGGATTTGCAGTCTCCGTGAACCATCAGATAATCCCCGCTATAGCCATGCGCCCGGTCGAATTCATTGGGAAAACCAAGGTTAATAGCTCGGTAAAACCGACTGTTTGGATTGAGCTGTGACAGACTGATACGGTAAAATCCCTCCGGGCTTTTTAAATCGCCGGTCAGTTGCTTTGGCCCGAGCCCGCCGGAAAACTGACAAACCGGGTAGCGTTTCACCAGTTTAAAACGTCCGTTATTTTCCCGCTGATAAAGCTCCAGTTCTTTTTCTTCTTTAAATATCTGTATAAATACCCGGCTGTTACGGGCATCACTCACCGGCGTTGTAAGCCATAATGACGCGGATTTTTCTGTGGTTGCTGATGATTGCCCTGCAAAAAACAGCAGGCCGATCACCATAAAAATGATATGTCGCATTCTCAGTATTCAGGGTAACAATGGATTGGTGAAAAAAGTAACAACAGATTGCCATGATGCAGATAATTTGTGAATGGTTTCCTGTGAGAATAAAATCATTTGTTACGAATATTATTGTGGTTAAAAAAGAGACAGGAATCGGTAAAGGTGACTTAATTACTCGGTAAAGGCGAGTTATTGAGCTTTTTCTGATCACAATAATCCTATTTGCTTGAGCCAGGTCACTCGTTTCGCCGGACAGAATTGTTGTGAAGTGGTAAAATAATGCGGATCGGGTTTACGCAAAACCGTGACATATGTCGGAAAAAACAGCCCGGGGCGATAATAACGGCCCGGAGTGTTTTTATTGTTGAGTTGTCATACGCTGCTGCGGCAGTGATGACGTGGGTTTAACAAAAACTTGTGCAAATTTTATGATTAAAATTAAAAAAGGACTCGACCTGCCGATCGCAGGAGCACCTGCTCAAGTCACAGAAGATGGCCCTTCAGTCCGCCACGCAGCGCTGCTGGGTGAGGAATACATCGGGATGCGTCCGTCGATGCTGGTTCAGGAAGGTGAATCAGTAAAGAAAGGACAGGCTCTTTTTGAAGATAAAAAGAACCCCGGTGTGATTTTTACCAGCCCCGCCTGCGGAGTGGTAAAAGCCATCAATCGTGGTGAGCGTCGTGTATTACAATCTGTGGTGATTGAGATACAGGGAGACGAGCAATTAACGTTTGACAGTTATGACCGCCGGGATCTGTCGTCACTGACCCGTGAACAGGCAGAGAAAAACCTGGTGGCCTCCGGATTGTGGACCGCGCTGCGGACACGTCCGTTCAGTCATACCCCGAAATTAGGTTCCGTGCCTGCCGCTATTTTTGTCACTGCTATGGACACCAATCCGCTGTCCGCTGATCCGCAGGTGATTATCCGTCAGGAACAGGCGTCGTTTGATGACGGCTTACAGGTACTGAGCTGCCTGACGGAAGGGAAGATTCATGTCTGCCACGGTACAGCTGATTTCGCAAAAGTTACCGATAACAATCGTGTCAGTTACACACAATTTACCGGGCCGCATCCGGCAGGTCTTGCCGGTACGCACATCCATTTCCTGGAACCGGTCAGCGCAACGAAAACCGTCTGGTCACTGAATTACCAGGATGTCATCGCCATCGGTAAACTGTTCACGACCGGCTTTTTATATACCGACCGTATTGTGGCGCTCGGTGGTCCGCAGGTGGAGAACCCGCGCCTGCTGAAAACCCGCCTCGGCGCAGATCTGTATGAACTGACCGAAGGGCAGCTGAAGGCCGGTGAAAACCGTATTATTTCCGGTTCTGTCCTGTGGGGCGTGGCCAGTGATGATGCTCATCACTATCTGGGCCGTTTTACCAATCAGGTCTCCGTTCTGGAAGAAGGCCGTGAGAAAGAGCTGTTCGGCTGGATTATGCCGGGCACAGACAAATACACGGTTACCCGCACCACACTGGGTCATTTCTTTAAGAAGAAACTGTTTTCATTTACTACATCAATGAATGGCGGCGAACGTTCCATGGTGCCGATCGGCAGTTATGAACGTGTGATGCCGCTCGACATTATGGCGACACATTTCCTGCGCGATCTGCTGGCGGGTGATACTGACAGTGCCCAGGCACTGGGTGCGCTGGAGCTGGATGAGGAAGATCTGGGGCTGTGTACCTATGTCTGTCAGAGTAAATATGAGTACGGCCCGGTGCTGCGTGACGTACTGACCAGGATTGAGCAGGAAGGATAATCATGGGTCTGAAAAAATTTCTCGAAAAAATTGAGCCGCATTTTGAACCGGGCGGCAAATTACAGAAATGGTATGCACTGTATGAAGCAGCCGCCACCATCTTCTATACCCCGGGGACAGTTACCCGCGGGCGTTCGCATGTCCGTGACTCCATCGACCTTAAACGTCTGATGATCCTGGTCTGGTTATCCGTTTTCCCGGCCATGTTCTGGGGGATGTATAACGTTGGTAACCAGGCAATACCGGTACTGCTGGATATGTACAGCGGTGCGGAGCTTCAGCAGGTGATTGCCGGTGACTGGCATTATCGTCTGGCGGAGCTTATCGGGGTCTCCTTCACACAGGATGCGGGCTGGGTCAGTAAAATGCTGTTCGGTGCCGTCTATTTCCTGCCGATTTATGCGGTGATTTTTATCGTCGGCGGCTTCTGGGAAGTCCTGTTTGCGATGATCCGCGGGCATGAAATCAACGAAGGCTTCTTTATTACCTCCATTCTGCTGGCACTGATTGTGCCGCCGACGCTGCCGTTATGGCAGGCTGCGCTGGCTGTCACCTTCGGTGTGGTGGTCGCGAAGGAAATCTTCGGCGGTACAGGACGCAACTTCCTGAACCCGGCACTGGCCGGTCGTGCTTTCCTGTTCTTTGCTTATCCGGCTCAGATTTCCGGTGACACGGTCTGGACTGCCGCTGACGGCTTCTCCGGTGCAACGCCGCTGTCACAGTGGGCGGTCGGTGGTGAGCATCAGCTGGTTAATACCATAACCAATCAGCCGATCTCCTGGATGGATGCCTTTATCGGTAACATCCCGGGCTCGATTGGTGAAGTCTCCACGCTGATGATTCTGATCGGCGGTGCCGTCATTCTGTTTGCCCGTATCGCCTCTCTGCGTATTGTGGCCGGTGTGATGGTCGGGATGATCGCGATGTCCGCCGTCTTTAATATGATTGGTTCTGACACCAATCCGCTGTTTGCTATGCCGTGGTACTGGCATCTGGTCCTGGGCGGTTTTGCCTTCGGTATGATTTTCATGGCAACGGACCCGGTATCAGCTTCATTTACCGATAAAGGGAAATGGGCTTACGGGATCCTGATCGGGGTGATGTGTGTCCTGATCCGTGTGGCAAACCCGGCATATCCGGAAGGGATGATGCTGGCTATCCTGTTCGCCAACTTATTCGCCCCGTTATTTGATTATCTGGTGGTTCAGGCAAACATTAAACGGAGAAAAGCACGTGGCTAATGAAAAAACGAAAAACAAGGACAGTGTCGCAAGAACGTTTATCGTTGTCTTCGTCCTTTGCCTTGTGTGTTCGATAGTCGTGGCTGGTTCTGCTGTGGGGCTGAAGTCCACGCAGCAGGCACAGATTCTGCTGGATAAGCAGCGTAACATTCTGGATGTGGCCGGGTTACTGACGCCATCCATGACGGCGGACGAAATCGATGCAGTCTATAAAAAATTCATCAGAGCAAAAATGGTGGATTTAAAAACCGGTCAGATGACGGACAGCACCGGCAAATACGATCTCAATGATGAACTGCGCAGTGATGAGACCAGTATTGCCCTGTCACCGGAAGAAGATCTGGCGAAAATCCGCCGCCGTGCCAACAGCGCGGAAATCTATCTGGTACAGAATGAGCAGGGTGAAACCAGTAAAATTGTTCTGCCGGTTTACGGCTCCGGTCTGTGGTCGGTGATGTATGCCTTTGTCGCGATTGATGTTGACGGTATCACTTCCGAAGGGATCTCTTACTATCAGCACGGTGAAACCCCGGGGCTGGGTGGTGAGGTGGATAACCCGCAATGGCGTAAACAGTGGATTGGTAAAAAGCTGTTTAATGAAGACGGTATACCGGCCATCAAAATTGTCCGCAGCGGCACCACTGACAGTCCGTACGGCATTGATGGTTTGTCCGGTGCGACACTGACCTCAAACGGCATCCAGCATATGTTTGATTTCTGGCTGGGTGACAACGGTTTTGGCCCGTTCCTGAAAACAGTACGCGAAGGAGCGTTGAATCATGGCTGATAGTAAAGAAATTAAACGCGTTCTTCTCGGACCGTTATTAGATAACAACCCGATTGCCCTCCAGGTTCTGGGTGTGTGTTCGGCGCTGGCGGTGACCACCAAACTGGAAACTGCTCTGGTTATGACCATAGCGGTAACCCTGGTGACGGCATTCTCCAGCATGTTTATCTCGATGATCCGTAATTTTATTCCTGGCAGTGTGCGGATTATCGTTCAGATGGCAATTATCGCCTCGCTGGTTATTCTTGTTGACCAGATTTTGCGGGCCTATGCCTACGGAATCTCCAAACAGCTTTCTGTATTCGTCGGTCTGATCATTACCAACTGTATTGTGATGGGACGTGCGGAAGCGTATGCCATGAAAGCGCCGCCGCTTGAAAGCTTTATGGACGGTATCGGTAATGGCCTGGGTTACGGGGTGATCCTGCTGCTGGTGGGCTTTTTCCGTGAACTGATTGGTTCCGGCAAACTCTTTGGCGTGACCGTGCTGGAAACAGCGCAGAATGGCGGCTGGTATCTGCCGAACGGCCTGTTCCTGCTGGCACCAAGTGCATTCTTTATTATCGGCATGCTCATCTGGGGGATCCGTACCCTGAAACCGTCACAAGTCGAGGAGGATTAAGATATGGAACATTATATCAGTCTCTTTGTGCGGGCAGTGTTTATTGAAAATATGGCGCTGGCCTTCTTCCTCGGGATGTGTACGTTCCTGGCGGTGTCGAAAAACGTCAAAACGGCGTTTGGTCTCGGCGTGGCGGTTACCGTGGTGCTGGGGATTTCGGTTCCGGCAAACAACCTGGTGTACAACCTGCTGCTGCGCGACGGCGCACTGATGGAAGGGGTGGATTTAAGCTTCCTCAACTTCATTACCTTTATCGGGGTCATTGCGGCGCTGGTACAGATTCTGGAGATGATTCTGGATCGCTATTTTCCGGCACTGTATAACGCGCTGGGGATCTTCCTGCCGTTAATCACCGTAAACTGTGCGATTTTCGGTGGTGTGTCCTTTATGGCGCAGCGCGACTACAACTTTACGGAGTCTGTGGTTTACGGGTTTGCTTCCGGTATCGGCTGGCTGCTGGCGATTGTGCTGATGGCCGCTATCCGCGAGAAGATGAAATACTCTGACGTACCGGCCGGCCTGAAAGGGCTGGGGATCACATTCGTGACCACCGGACTGATGGCTCTGGGCTTTATGTCCTTCTCCGGCGTACAGTTATAAGGGTGAAACGCAATTATGGATATCGTTATTTTAGGCGTGGCAATGTTTACCCTGATTGTTCTGGCGCTGACCGCATTGATTTTGTTCGCAAAATCAAAACTGGTGAACACAGGGGACGTTAAGATTGAAATCAACGGCGATGCGGAGAAAAGCTTCGACGCACCGGCCGGTGACAAATTACTGAATGTACTGTCCGGTCAGGGGATTTTTGTCTCCTCAGCCTGCGGCGGCGGCGGAACCTGCGGCCAGTGCCGTGTGAAGATCAAAGAAGGCGGCGGTGATATTCTGCCGACAGAAATGTCGCACATTAACAAACGCGAAGCGCGTGAAGGCTGCCGTCTGGCATGCCAGGTGAATGTGAAACAGGATCTGAAAATTGAGTTGCCGGAAGAGATCTTCGGGGTGAAAAAATGGGAGTGCGAAGTTATCTCCAATGATAACAAAGCGACGTTCATTAAAGAGCTGAAACTCAGAATCCCTGACGGTGAAAGTGTGCCGTTCCGTGCCGGTGGTTATATTCAGATTGAATGTCCGCCGCATGTGGTCCGCTATGATGAGTTTGATGTGCCGCAGGAATACCGTGAGGACTGGGACAAGTTTAACCTGTTCCGCTATGTGTCTGATGTGAAAGAGCCGACAGTGCGTGCTTACTCCATGGCGAACTATCCGGAAGAGCACGGCATTATCATGCTGAACGTGCGTATCGCCACACCGCCTCCGCGAGTGCCGGATGCCCCTCCGGGGATTATGTCCTCTTACATCTGGTCACTGAAACCGGGTGATAAAGTTACAATTTCCGGGCCGTTCGGGGAATTCTTTGCGAAAGATACCGATGCGGAAATGATCTTTATCGGTGGTGGTGCCGGTATGGCACCGATGCGTTCGCATATCTTCGATCAGCTTAAGCGTCTGCATTCCAAACGCAAGATGTCTTTCTGGTATGGTGCGCGTTCAAAACGTGAAATGTTCTATGAGGAAGATTTTGACCAGCTTCAGGCTGAAAATGAAAACTTCACCTGGAACGTGGCGTTGTCTGATGCCCTGCCGGAAGATAACTGGGACGGATACACCGGGTTTATTCATAATGTTCTCTATGAGCATTACCTGAAAAATCACCCGGCACCGGAAGATTGTGAGTTCTATATGTGCGGGCCGCCGATGATGAACGCCGCCGTGATCAAGATGCTCAAAGATCTGGGTGTGGAAGACGAAAATATTATGCTGGATGACTTCGGCGGCTGATTTCCGCCCCCTGTCATAACGAAACTGCGCCCACACCTGTGGGCGCAGATGATCTGAAATCAGACTGGATTGTGTATGGTAAAAATAAAACGGGCTTTTCTGCCGCTGGCACTGTTGACCTTGTTACTGAGCGCATGCGGTGATAACACACCGGAAGCACAGCAGGTCACCCTGAACGGCAAAACGATGGGTACCTATTACGCGATAAAATATGTTGCTGATCAGAAAGATCCTCCGGCGGAATCACTGCAGAAAGGCATTGATGTGGTGCTGGAAGAGGTCAATGACCAGATGTCCACCTACCGGCCGGATTCTGAACTCAGCCGTTTTAATCAGAGTCGTGAGGTGAATACACCGTTTCCGGTCTCTGCCGCGACGGCAAAAGTAGTTCGTGAGGCTATCCGTATTAATCAGCTGACAGATGGCGCACTGGATGTCACGGTCGGCCCGCTGGTCAATTTATGGGGATTTGGTCCGGAAGGACGGGTAACCCATGTACCGACAGAGCAGGATATTGAAACCCGCCGTCAGTGGACCGGGATTGATAAACTGAAGGTTGAAGGTAATAATCTGATTAAGACTGTGCCGGAACTGTATGTCGATCTGTCCTCGATTGCCAAAGGCTACGGGGTGGATGCGGTGGCGGAATACCTGGAATCACAGAATATCCGCAATTATATGGTGGATGTGGGCGGTGAAGTCCGGACTCAGGGTATTAACGGCAAAGGCAAGCCGTGGCGCATTGCGATTGAAAAACCGTCGTCACAGGGGCTGAGCCAGTCTGCACAGGAAATTATTGAGCCGGGTAATGCCTCTGTGGCGACATCCGGGGATTACCGGAATTATTTTGAAGAAAATAATGTCCGCTACTCACATACCATTAATCCGAAAACAGCACGTCCGATTAACCACAATCTGGTATCGATTACCGTTATTGCAGATAATTGCATGAGTGCGGATGGCTTTTCTACCGGGCTGAATGTGCTCGGGCCGGAGCGCGGTCTTGAGGTGGCGAATGCACAAAATATCCCTGTTTTTATGATTGTCAAAACAGAGAAGGGATTTGACGAACGCTACAGTGAGGCATTTAAGCCCTATTTGCAGCAAAAATAAAAGGAGGTGGCTGATATGGTGATAAAAGTATTTATCGCAACCTTTATCCTGTTCCTGGTCGCGTTTCTGGGAATGTCTCTCGGCTATATCATTAAGCGCAAGAGCATTCAGGGAAGTTGCGGCGGGCTGAGCAGCATTGGTGTCGAGAAAGTCTGCGACTGTCCTGAACCGTGTGATGCCCGGAAAAAACGGATGGCACGTGAAGCTGCCCGCGAAGAGAAACTGAATAAAAACCGGATTGTATAGATTCGGAAGATATAACAAAGGCGCGTTAACGCGCCTTTGTTTATTATTGGCAGGATAACAATACGGAATCAGTAATAACGATAGTCTGATGTCACAATAGCGGTATTTATCACAATAATATTATTGGCCTGATTCCCTTCAGTGATACTCTGCCAGAGTGCTTTTTCACAATTACCGTAAGTATCTGTCTGCTGACAGGTATAAATTGTTTTTACCCGGCCCAGCGGCGTATGTTGTGTCTGTGTCTGCCGGATAACCTGACGGTCATCATTATACGCAAATTCATAGTTCAGCTGAGGAAGCCCGTTACTCCGCGATATAATTGCATTTATCTGCCGATCCTGACGCCAGTCGTAACGGATTTCGCCGCCGGTGTCTGCGGAATCACCTTTTGATACGGCGTGTGTAATCAAACCATTCTCATAAAAAAAATCGGTTTCCATATGCGATTTTTGGGTATTGCCGCCACTGTTGCTTTCGGATTCGGCACGGACGATTTGTTTTTGATGATTATAGAAAAGGCGACTGCGGGCATGAATCAGAGTGACAGGGGCTTTTCCGCTGCCATGCAGTTGTGACGTGAATAATAAGCTATAACCCTGCTCCGTCATCTTACCTTCGGAATACATCCGGTTCTGTAACCCCGGGTAGTGCTCAGTGATTTCCAGCGAAAAGTAACTCAGTTCACCACACGGCGTCAGGTCATATTGCCCGTTAATTATAATATTGCTGTTCTTGTTGTCCGGGGAATGCGCTGTTGTGATGACAGATTTTACCGGGCCGTTAATCATACCGGCACCCAGAATAATAAAGTTGCTGCTGCGTGTTTCATCTGAATACACATCGCAGTCTGCATAAGAATAAACGCTGAATAACAGAAAAAAGAATCCTGTAAAAACAATGAAGGATTTTGGGGGTGAATGTAAATCGAAAAACAGGTTGCTTATCACCGCATGGTCTCCAGGATGTTTCTTATAGTTATAACAAAAGTGACCTGATAAATAAATTACTATAATTAATGAGATTTGTTGAAGTTATAAAATATTATGCAGGCTGGCAGGGGAAGGCGGAAGGCAGTAAATAAGAGTGAAATTGACAATATATCCGGTTTCACTCTTATTTTTCAGCACGGTAAATTTACCCGTAATAACACGCGGATTAATTATTTAATTTTCATATTGAGCAGAGAATCGACCATTACACCATCTGCCCCCAGCTCTGTTGCCAGCTGTAAATCAGCGGGTGTTTTAATGCCGAACAGAATAACCCGGTCTTTATTATTTTTGCGGAAACAATCCATGGCGGTTTTATCCCAGGTCAGCACAACCGGAGAGCGGGCTTCACCCAGTGTGAAGGTTTCAACCACATCCACGTTGCGGTGCAGTTCAAAGCCATACCAGCGCGGCTGCGGATTATCTGCCAGGTCACAGGTGTGTCTGAGCAAGCTGTCGGCCAGGGCATTACGGGTGGTATTACGGCTTTCAAATACGGGGATTGATGACGGCAGAGCAGCCAGATAATCCTGCCCGGTTGAATAGACGCGGACACGGTTTTTGGCTTTATGACGGGTCAGAACTGCATCCAGCTGTTGTGCGAAAACTGCCGGTGAGGCATCCGGCGATTTGATATCGAGATAGAAAAAGGTATCCGGATAACGCCTCAGGACGGTATCCAGTGCCGGAACAGAGGCTTTGATGTGGGTTTTATGTTTCTGATTATAATCCCGGGCTGCATCGGTCTGTGCCAGCTCCGCAGCGCTGTAACCGGAAACCGGGCCCGATTTGTCAGTCAGGGATTTCAGATCAGACGGGCGGTATAACACGACCTGGTTATCTTTTGATAGCTGAAGGGTGATCCAGATGGCATCTGCTTTGTTATCCAGCGCCTTATCGATGGCGTACAGGGTGTTTTCAGGGGCATCCGCCGTGGCGGCGCGGTGGGCAATAATTTGCGGGGCTGCATGGGCTGTCATAACAATGCCACTCAGGAAAAGGGCTGAAAGTATTTTTTTCATAATCCGTCCGTCAAAAAGAAAGAGAGCAGGTGTGATATCATGCTGTTGTAGCGGAGTAACATGACAACCGGATGTAATCACAGAAAAAAAAGACAAACTTGCAAATTTCAGCCCACTGATTGACGTGGTGAATAATAAGCAGATTAACCAATTTGAATTACAGTGATTTTAACTGTATATTTAAACAGTGTTGTTGGTGAGCAGGAGAGGCGGATGCGTAAAATCATTCATATTGATATGGATTGCTTTTATGCGGCGATTGAAATGCGTGACGATCCCCGTCTGCGCGATATTCCGCTGGCAATCGGCGGCAGTTCCGACCGGCGCGGTGTGATTGCGACCGCTAACTATCCGGCGCGGCGCTTCGGGGTACACAGTGCGATGTCAACGGCAAAAGCACTGCAGCTGTGTCCGCATCTGAAAGTGATCCCGGGGCGGATGGAGCTGTATAAAACCACCTCCCGCCATCTGCATGCAATTTTTGCCCGTTATACCTCACTGATTGAACCGCTGTCTCTGGATGAGGCGTATCTTGATGTGACGGACAGTCCGCAGTGCCGGGGCTCTGCCACACTGATAGCGGAAGCGATCCGCAAAACCATTTTTTCCGAACTGGGGCTGACCGCCTCTGCCGGCGTGGCTCCGGTAAAATTCCTTGCCAAAATCGCGTCTGATCTGAATAAACCCGACGGACAGTACATTATCACGCCGGAGCAGGTGGCGGATTTTGTGCTGTCACTGCCGCTGCGCAAAATTCCCGGTGTGGGAAAGGTGACGGCAAAACGTCTGGCCGATCTCGGGCTGGAGACCTGCCGGGATGTGCAGCATTATGATCAGATCTCGCTGCTGAAACAGTTCGGAAAGTTCGGGCAGATCATCTGGCAGCGCAGTCATGGTACCGATGAACGACCGGTTTGTCCGGACAGGGAACGAAAATCTGTCGGCGTCGAACGGACGCTGGCGGAAGATATTGCCTCGTGGGATGAGTGTCAGACGATTATTGATGAGTTGTTTCCGGAGCTGGAGCGCCGTCTGGCAAAAGTGTCACCGGATCTGCGGATCGCCCGTCAGGGCATTAAACTGAAGTTTGCGGATTTTCAGCAGACCACACAGGAACATGTCCATCAGGTGCTGGATAAAGCGGATTTACTGAAAACGGCGGAACTGGCCTGGGAGAGCCGCCGGGAAGGGCGCGGCGTGCGGCTGGTGGGGCTGCATGTGACACTGCGCGATCCGCAGCTTGAGCGGCAGTTGCTGCTCGGGTTCTGAGGCGGAAGCAAAAACGGCGGGACAATGTTATCCCGCCGCTGAACTGAATGGCGTTGTTATGCTTTCTCAGGGATCGCTTTTAAGATAGCGGTCAGTAACTGCCAGTACTGCCCGACACTCTTGATATGCACTTGTTCATCCGGCGAGTGAGCACCGGTGATGGTCGGCCCGATGGAGACCATGTCCATCTCCGGATACGGTTTTTTGAATAAACCGCATTCGAGACCGGCGTGGATAACCATGATGTTCGGGGTTTTATCAAACAGCTGCTGATAGGTTTCGCTGACCAGATGCATGACCGGAGAGTCTGCATCCGGCTGCCAGCCCGGGTAGCCGCCTTCGGCAACAATCTCTGCGCCGGACAGTGCCGCCAGCGAGGTCAGCATGCTGACCACAGAGGATTTGCCGGATTCAATCAGGGAACGTACCAGGCAGATAACCTGCACACGGTCATCGCTCATTTTCACCACACCCACGTTCAGTGAGGTTTCGACCACGCCCGGAACCACGTCACTCATGCGGACCACACCGTTCGGCATGACATTGAGCATATTGATAAAACGGGACTGCACATCGGCGGTCAGTACGCCCTGAGCGGCGGTTACGGCTTCCAGGGTGACGACCAGGTTTTTCTCTTTCTGCGCCAGTTCTTCTCTGAGCAGCGCTTCAAAGGTTTGCGCCAGTGATGTCAGCTGAGTGGCTTTATCTGCCGGTACTGCCAGGGTGATGTGGCCTTCGCGCGGAATCGCGTTGCGCAGTGTACCGCCCTGAAAATCAACCAGACGCGCACCGAGTTCTGCGGCGTGACCGGCCAGGAAACGGGCCAGTAATTTGTTGGCATTGCCGAGGCCCAGATGAATATCGCCGCCGGAATGGCCGCCTTTGAGACCTTTAAGCGTCAGGGTAAAGGTGCTGTAACCGGCCGGAACGGCTTCGCGGCTCAGTGCCAGGGTGGTGGTGACGTCAATACCGCCCGCACAACCCATATAGATTTCGCCTTCTTCTTCGGAGTCGGTGTTGATCAGGATATCAGCCTGTAACCAGCCCGGCTGAAGACCGAATGCGCCGTCCATCCCGGCTTCTTCTGTCATGGTCAGCAGGACTTCCAGCGGCCCGTGTTTGACTGAGTCATCAGCCAGCACCGCCAGCGCGGAGGCCATACCGATGCCGTTATCCGCCCCTAATGTGGTGCCTTTCGCGGTTACCCAGTCGCCGTCGATATATGGCTGAATCGGATCTTTTTCGAAATCGTGTGCGGTATCATTATTTTTCTGTGGCACCATATCCAGGTGAGCCTGCAGAACGACCGCTTTGCGGTTTTCCAGGCCCTTGCTGGCCGGTTTGCGGATCAGGATATTACCGACGCTGTCACGTTCAACGTGGAATTCCTTTTCTTTTGCCCATTCAATAATATGTGCAGCCAGTTGCTCTTCGTGGTAGGACGGATGAGGAATAGAGCAGATTTTGGCAAAAATATCCCACAGCGGCTGCGGAAATAATTGTGATAGTTCAGACACGTTCGATCTCCTGTTACTGCATTTTTCATTATTAGGGGGAGGATACCCGAAGGCGGCCGGTAACGCTGTTTAAAATGAGCGGTCGCGAATATCCGATGTCCGGAGAATAGCAAATTCTCACACAAAGTGCGTGTGTCATAACAGGGAATTATGATGAATTTGTCAGATGCTCTGGTCTTTGGCGGTTCAAGTCACTATAATCTCGCGCAACCTTTTTTCCGCAAAAAAGACTCTTTTCTGTAAATCATCAAGCCGGGATCAATCTGATATGAGCGAAAAATACGTCGTAACGTGGGATATGTTGCAAATGCATGCCCGTAAACTGGCACAGCGTTTAATGCCAACCGAACAATGGAAAGGCATTATTGCCGTAAGCCGCGGTGGTCTGGTACCGGGTGCTTTACTCGCTCGTGAACTGGGTATCCGTCATGTGGATACTGTCTGCATTTCCAGCTATGATCACGACCATCAGCGCGATATGAAAGTCCTGAAAAAAGCCGACGGTGACGGTGAAGGATTTATCATTGTTGATGATCTGGTGGATACCGGCGGTACCGCTCAGATGATCCGCGATATGTATCCGAAAGCGCATTTCGTCACAATTTTTGCCAAACCGGCCGGTCGTCCGCTGGTTGACGATTATGTGGTTGATATCCCGCAGGATACCTGGATCGAACAGCCGTGGGATATGACTGTCAGCTTTGTTAAACCCATCTGCGATCAGTAAGCGAATGCCATGACACAACAGAACCTGTCAGAAAAACTGTTTAAGCCGAAAATCAAACACCCTGAGACATCCGCACTGGTGAACTTTACCCGTTCCGGGATGAAGGAAGTCAAGGGCAGCGTCCTGAGCGGATGTACACATCCGGGCTGGTATCGCATGATTAACCGCTTAATGTGGGCCTGGCGGGGGATCCCGCCGCTGGAAACCGAAGAGGTTCTCAGCCGTATCGCGGCATCTGATGCCCCCCGCAGTGATGATGCACTGCTGGATACGGTGATCGGCTACCGCCGCGGTAACTGGGCTTATGAATGGTCTCAGCAGGCGATGTTGTGGCAGCGCAAAGCGCTGGAATTTGAATCCGGCGAAAAAGCCTGTGAAGCCTGGCTGCTTGCCGCAAATCTGTACAGTATTGCGGGATATCCTCATTTAAAAGGGGATGAGCTGGCGGATCAGGCTACCGTTCTGGCAAATCAGGCGTATGAAAACTCCGCCCGGTTTGCCGCATATGAACTGAAAAAAATTGAATTCAAAATGGAGAGCGGCGGAAACATCTGCGCTTTCCTGCACCTCCCGCCGGGGAAAGACAGTGCGTTTCCGGTGGTGATGATGTGCGGCAGTCTTGATAATCTGCAAAGTGATTACTGCCGCTACTTCCGTGACTATCTGGCACCGCAGGGAATTGCACTGCTGACGCTGGATATGCCGTCAATCGGTTACTCCTCAAAACAGACTTTAGGCCAGGAAAGCAGCCTGATGCACCAGCAGGTGCTGGATCAGCTGCGCAATGTGCCGTGGATTGACCACACCCGTGTGGCGGTGATGGGGCTGCGTTTCGGTGCCAATGTGGCAATGCGCATGGCATACCTGTCCGCACATCAGCTGCGGGGAGCCGTGCTGTTCGGGCCGGTGGTGCATGATCTGTTTGTCAGCCCGCAGCGGCAGGATAAAATTCCCGGTATGTATATGGATGTGCTGGCCAGCCGTGCGGCGGCCCGCTGTACTGACCTTGATACTGCCCGCACCCGGCTCGGCTGCCTGTCTCTGAAAAATCAGGGGCTGCTCGGCCGCCGCTGTTCACTGCCGGTGCTGAGTATGTGCTGGAAAGAGGATGTGTTCAGTCCGAAAAGTGAATCGGAGCTGATAGTCCGTTCCAGCGCTGACGGTAAGCTGCTGGAATTCGGTCATACCCCGGTTTTTGACACTTTCCATAAATCGCTGGATGAGGCCACCCGCTGGCTCACCGGAATTTTATCCTGAACAGCATAAAAATCATTGATAATTCCTGTCTGTTTGCTACAACTAAGCCTTCGCTGAAAGGAGGCTTAATGATGGCACTGGTTTCAGATTACACACGCGGCAGGTTGCTGCGATGTTTCACTGCATTGGGTCCGTATATCCGTGAGCCGCAATGTCAGGAGGGTCACTATTTTTTTGACTGCCTGGCGGTGTGTGTCAATGCGGGTGTCGCGCCGGAAAAACGCGAGTTTTTTGGCTGGTGGCTGACACTGATCCCGCAGGAAACCGGGTTTGTCTCTGAATACCATACCGGGGTATTTGATAAAAAAGGGCTCTGGCAGGAAAAATCCCTGTCTGACAATGAGAGCCGTGATGCGGTCAGCAAAACCCTGACTGATTTTTATCCCCGCTTACAGGCCGTTCTTCAGGAACTGGATCTGTCCCTGACCCCGTCACCGGTATCACCGCCCCCCGGAAAGCAGCCGGATTAATGTCCGGTTTCGCGTTGTGCCGGTTGGCATGACGCACATCACCTGTTAAAACAGGTCATCTTTTCTTATCCCGCAAAATGAATGGTAGAACGCAATGAATAGCAGCCAAACGCTGGTTGTCAAACTGGGCACAAGTGTGCTGACCGGCGGATCACGACATTTAAATCAGGCCAGGATTGTTGAACTGGTCCGGCAGTGTGCGCAACAGTATGAAAAAGGACACCGTATTATTATTGTGACCTCCGGGGCGATTGCCGCCGGGCGTGAGCACCTCGGTTATCCTGAACTCCCCGCCACCATTGCGTCCAAACAGTTACTGGCTGCGGTCGGTCAGAGCCGCCTGATTCAGTTATGGGAGCGCCTGTTTTCTATTTACGGTATCCATATCGGCCAGATGCTGCTGACCCGTGCGGATATGGAAGATCGCGAGCGTTTCCTGAATGCCCGTGACACCCTGACCGCACTGCTGGATAACGGCATTGTGCCGGTCATTAATGAAAATGATGCGGTCGCCACAGCAGAAATCAAAGTCGGGGATAATGATAACCTCTCCGCGCTGGCCGCTATCCTCGGCGGAGCGGATAAGCTCCTGCTGCTGACCGATATTGAAGGGTTGTATACTGCTGATCCGCGCAGCAACCCGGATGCCACTCTGATTTCTGAAGTGCATGATATCAGTGACGAACTGCGCAGTGTTGCGGGGGACAGTGTCTCCGGACTGGGTACCGGCGGAATGGCCACCAAGCTCCAGGCCGCAACTGTCGCAGGCCGTGCGGGGATTGATGTCATTATTGCTGCCGGTGATCGCGCCGGGGTGATTTGTGATGTGATTGATGATATTCCGGTCGGCACCCGTTTCTTCGGGAAAAAAGCGCCGATGGAAGCGCGTAAGCAGTGGATCTTCGGGGCACCGCCTGCCGGCGAGATCATTGTGGATGACGGTGCGGAGAAGGCCCTGAAAGAGAAGGGCAGTTCCCTGCTGCCGAGCGGGATCCGTACTGTTAACGGCAATTTTTCCCGTGGTGAGGTTGTCCGTATCCGCACCCTGAGCGGGCGCGATCTGGCACACGGCGTCTGCCGGTATAACAGTGATGCGCTGCGCCTGATTGCCGGACGGCAATCACAGGAAATCAGCACGATTTTAGGTTACGAATACGGCGCAGTGGCCGTTCACCGCGACGATATGATTGTCAGTTAAGGATATCAGCATATGTTAGAACAAACAGGTAAAGCGGCGAAAGCTGCCTCCCGGGCACTGGCTCAGCTGTCCGGAAAACAGAAAAATCAGGCACTGATCCGTATTGCCGATCTGCTGGAACAGAACAGTGCGCCGATCCTTGCTGCCAATGAACTCGATATTGCCAAAGCCCGGGAGCAGGGCTCGTCAGAGGCACTGCTTGATCGCCTGCTGCTGACGCAGGCGCGTCTGGAAAGTATTGCGGCTGACGTACGCAAAGTGTGTCAGCTGGCGGATCCGGTCGGGGAAGTGATCGACGGCGGTGTGCTGGAAAGTGGTCTGCGTCTTGAGCGCCGCCGTGTCCCGCTCGGTGTGGTCGGTGTGATTTATGAAGCCCGCCCGAATGTGACGGTGGATGTTGCCTCGCTGTGCCTGAAAACCGGTAACGCGGTGATCCTGCGCGGCGGTAAAGAGACACACAATACCAATGTGGCGATGGTCAGTGTGATTCAGCAGGCACTCAGCGAATGCGGTCTGCCGCAGGCGGCGATCCAGGCGATTGATAACCCGGATCGTGCGCTGGTCAATGAACTGCTGAAGATGGATCGTTATGTGGATATTCTGATCCCGCGCGGCGGTGCCGGTCTGCACCGCTTATGCCGGGAGCAGTCGACGATTCCGGTGATCACCGGCGGTATCGGCGTGTGTCATATTTTTGTCGATGAAACGGCGGATCTGCATAACGCGCTGCCGGTCATCCGCAATGCCAAAGTGCAGCGTCCGGGCGTCTGTAATGCGGTGGAAACGCTGCTGGTGCATGAAAAAGTGGCTGCGGAATTTCTGCCACTGCTGAGTGATCATATGGCGGCGGATAATGTCACCCTGCATGCGGATCCTGCCGCGCTGATGCTGCTGAAAAACGGCCCGGCGAAGACGGAAGCCGTAACAGAGGCACAACTGTCAGATGAATGGTTGTCACTTGATCTGAATGTGGTGATCGTGAAGGACATTGACGGCGCGATTGAGCATATCCGTCATTACGGCACTGAGCACTCAGAATCGATTCTGACACAATCTATGTCTCAGGCTGATTATTTCGTATCAAATATTGATTCATCAGCGGTATATGTGAATGCCAGCACCCGTTTCACTGACGGCGGTCAGTTCGGACTGGGGGCGGAAGTTGCCGTCAGCACTCAGAAGCTGCATGCCCGCGGCCCGATGGGACTGGTGGCGCTGACCACCTATAAGTGGATCGGGATCGGTGATCACACGATCCGTTCATAAACAGGCCGTTATTCATCCGCAGGGCGCTTTTTGTCAGATGACAGCCGCGTTCTGCGGATCGTGCTTTAGCTTTTTATCTGAGTACGCTATGATAGGCCATCTTAATTTACACCTATGTAAAATATTATGAACACCTGCGGAGAAAGCGGATAGTATGAATCATCAGGATGAGAAACCGATTATTTATCTTATCGGCGCCCGCGGGGCTGGCAAAACCACGCTGGGTAAACCGCTGGCACAGGCATTATTGTACGATTTTATTGACACCGATGCCTGTGTGACAGAACAGTGCCGGATGTCGATTTCCCGGCTGGTGGAACAATCAGGCTGGCTTCGCTTCCGCGAACTGGAAAGTGATGTGCTGCGTCAGGTCAGTCAGCCACAGCGTCTGGTCTCCACCGGCGGCGGCATTGTAATGGCACCGGAAAACCGGGCGTTTATGCAGTCCTCCGGCAAAGTGGTGTATCTGCGCGCCAGTGCTGAAACCCTGGCGCAACGGCTGTCACACACTCCTCAGGCTCATCAGCGCCCGAGCCTGACCGGCAAGTGCATTGTGGAGGAAATGGCAGAAGTGCTGAGCAAGCGCGAGCCGCTCTATCTGGAATGTGCGGATATTGTGGTGGATGCCACCTGTCCGGTGCCGGAGCTTATCAGTCAGATCTGCACCCGCATTCACGCTGCGGTATAGTACCTGCTGCCGGATTACCGGGAACGACGGCACAAACCGGATAAAAATAATTCCGTACAATTCTGTCAGGTGGTTAATCAATCCTCTGTGTTATTATTAAAACGTCTGCCCGCCGAATTGATTGGCGGAATAATAAATACACAGGGAATTCAGTATGTTGATGAATGTATTACGTGCGCTGCTCCGCGGATTATTCCGTATTCGTGTTACTGGTGACCTGAGTAATCTTAATCAACCACGAAGTGTTATCACCCCGAACCATGCCTCTTTTATTGATGGTGTTCTGCTGGGATTATTTTTGCCGACCCGGCCGGTATTCGCGATGTACACCAACTATGCCACGCCATTTTTCATCCGCTGCTTAAAACCGATTGCCGATATTATTCCGGTGGATCCGCGTAATCCGCTGGCATTGCGGCATCTGATCCGCGAAGTGGAAAAAGGGCGTCAGATAGTGATCTTCCCGGAAGGACGGGTAACGATCACCGATTCTCTGATGAAGATCTACGACGGCGCTGCCTTTATTGCCGCTAAAACCGGGGCGAAAGTGATCCCGGTGAGGATAGACGGCGCGGAACTGACGTATTTCAGCCGGATGCGGAAAGTGATCAAAAGTCACTTTTTCCCGGCGATCACTATCCATGTTCTGCCGCCGGAAAGCATTCCGATGCCGGAAGCACCGCGTGCCGCAGAGCGCCGCCGTCTGGCGGGAGAACATCTGCGCGACATTATGATGGACGCCCGTATGGCGTGCCGCCCGTCACTGACGCTGCCGCAGGCGTTTCTCGGCGCGGTAAAACGCTACGGGCGTTTCCAGCGGATCATTGATGATGTCAATTTCAGTGAAGACAGTTATCAGGGGCTGCTGAAAAAATCCCTCGGACTGAGCTGTATTATCAGCCACCACACCAAAGAGGGGGAGCGCACCGGCTTCCTGCTGCCGAATGCCACCGTGATGGGCGCGGCGATCCTCGGTGCTTCCATGCGCCGCCGTATTCCGGCATTGCTGAACTACACAGCGGGTGTCGCCGGGCTGCGCAATACCATGAAAGCGGCGGGGATTAATACCATCATCACCTCACGCCAGTTTCTGGAAAAGGGCAAACTGACCCACTTACCGGAACAGCTGACAGAAGCCAACTGGGTCTATCTGGAAGAGGCAAAAACCGCCGTTACCCTGAAAGACAAACTGTGGGTGCTGCGTCATCTGGTCACGCCACAGGCGGCACTGCTGCCGCAAAAGCCGGAAGATGATGCGGTTATTCTATTTACTTCCGGCTCGGAAGGTACACCGAAAGGTGTGGTACACAGCCACGACTCTCTGCTGGCGAACGTCGAACAGATTAAAACGGTTGCGGATTTCACGCCAAAAGACCGTTTTATGTCCGCACTGCCGCTGTTCCATGCTTTCGGCCTGACGGCCGGGCTTATCACGCCGCTGTTATGCGGCAGCCGGATTTTCCTCTATCCGAGCCCGCTGCATTACCGCATGGTGCCGGAACTGACCTATGATCAGAACTGCACTGTCATTTTCGGGACATCCACGTTCCTCGCCAACTATGCCCGTTTTGCGCATCCGTATGATTTTGCCCGTATCCGCTATGCAGTCGCCGGGGCGGAGAAGCTGGCGGAAGGCACCAGACAGGTCTGGCAGGATAAATTTGGTCTGCGCATCCTGGAAGGTTACGGGGTGACAGAGTGTGCGCCGGTGATCTCCATTAACGTGCCGATGGCTGCCCGCACCGGTACGGTCGGACGGCTGGTGCCGGGGATGGCAGCGCGGCTGCTGCCGGTTGCCGGGATTGAAAACGGCGGGTTGCTGCAGGTGCGCGGCCCGAATGTGATGAAAGGGTATCTGCGGGTGGAAAAACCGGGTCAGATTGAACCACCGTCAGCGGAAAATGCACAGGGCGAGGTTCAGGCCGGCTGGTATGATACCGGTGATATCGTCACGATCGATAAAGACGGATTTATTACTATCCGCGGACGGGTGAAGCGTTTTGCCAAACTGGCCGGTGAAATGATCTCGCTGGAAAGTGTGGAGCAACTGGCACTGAGTGTCTCGCCGGAGAAACTGCACGCGGTGGTGACAAAACCGGATGCAAAGCGCGGCGAAGCGCTGGTGATGTTTACCACTGACAGTGAACTGGATCGTACGCAGCTGATGGCACAGGCAAAAGCGAAAGGATTGCCGGAACTGGCGGTTCCGCGTGATATCCGTTATATCAGACAACTGCCGGTGCTCGGCAGCGGTAAACCGGATTTTGTCACCCTGAAACAACAGGCATTACAGGAGCCGCAGGTATGACTGCCTCCGCCCCGTTACTGAACAAAGGCATGAAAGCGGTACTGGTTTCACAGTTTATTACGGCATTTGCGGATAACGCGATTCTGTTCGCTATTCTCGCACAGCTCAGCGCCCGGCACTATCCGGAGTGGAGTCAGCCGATGCTGCAGATGGTCTTTGTGCTGAGCTTTATTGTACTGGCACCGTTTGTCGGGCAGATTGCCGACAGCTTCCCGAAAGGACGGGTGATGCTGTTGTCGAATGGCTGTAAGCTCATCGGCGCGATGGTGATCTGTGTTGGTACCGATCCGTTTCTGGGATACGGGCTGATCGGCGTGGGGGCTGCGGCCTATTCCCCGGCAAAATACGGGATACTGGGGGAGCTGACCACCGGTGAACAGCTGGTGAAAGCCAACGGGCTGATTGAAGCCTCGACCATTGTGGCGATCCTGCTGGGATCGGTAACCGGTGGTTTCCTGTCTGATTACCATATTACAATGACACTGATATTATGTACGGTGATGTACGCACTGGCGGCACTGACCAACATCTATATTCCGCGTCTGCCGCCGGCGAAAACCGGTCTGAGCCGCAATCCGCGTACGATGGTGGTCACGTTTCTCCGTGCTGCGGTATCCCTGTGGAAAAACCAGGAAAGCCGCTTTTCCCTGACCGGTACCAGTCTGTTCTGGGGCGCGGGGGTGACACTGCGGCTGATGCTGGTATTGTGGGTTCCGGCGGCGCTGGGCATTACCAGTCAGACCATGCCGCCACTCCTTAACGCGATGGTTGCTATCGGGATTGTGGCAGGAGCGGGTCTGGCTGCCCGTTTTATTACCCTGGAAACCGTGCGCCGCTGTATGCCGGCCGGTATCCTGATCGGGGGGATGGTCATTATATTCGCCGTTCAGACGTCGGTGGTGCCGGCCGGTATCACACTGATCCTGGTCGGTGTATTCGGCGGACTGTTTTTGGTACCGCTCAATGCGATGCTGCAAAAGTGCGGTAAAGAGACGGTCGGGGCGGGTAACGCTATCGCGGTACAGAATCTGGGGGAAAACAGTGCGATGCTGCTGATGCTGGGGCTTTATTCCCTGGCGGTCAAAGCCGGTGTGCCGGTAGTGGTGATTGGTGCGGCGTTCGGCAGCCTGTTTGCCCTCGCGATCGGCGGGTTATGGCTCTGGGATATCCGCCGCAAAAAACAGATTTCATAACAGGAGTGACCGATGCATGATGAACAGGCCCTGATCCGGCGCAGTACAGAACTGGGGCATTATCTCCTTGAGGCCGGCCTGAGTGTTACTGCGGCAGAATCCTGCACCGGCGGGTGGATTGCCAAGGTGATCACGGATATCGCCGGGAGTTCGGCGTATTTTCAGCGCGGGTTTGTCACCTACAGCAATGATGCCAAACACAGTATGATCGGGGTATCAGAACAGTCGCTGTCCGCCTTCGGTGCGGTCAGTGAGGCGGTGGTGCGGGAAATGGCCGCCGGGGCGCTGGATACCGCTGGTGCGGACTTAGCCGTCTCTGTCAGCGGTATTGCCGGGCCGGACGGCGGCAGTGATGAAAAGCCGGTCGGTACAGTCTGGTTCGGCTGGGCGTGGCGGGACGAAACAGGCATAAAAACCGCGGCCCGCTGCTGGTGCTTTGCGGGCGATCGCAATGCAGTACGCTGTCAGGCGGTGCTGAAAGGGCTGGACGGATTAATTGCCATTCTGACGAAAAAACCACTTGATACTGTATGACTATACAGTATAATCAGTCCGACAGATTCAGTTGAAACCATTTTAATAACCCGGGCGGTGTCTCAGGGGTTGAGAAGGGAGTTTACATGGCTATTGATGAGAACAAACAGAAAGCACTGGCAGCAGCCTTAGGTCAGATCGAGAAACAGTTCGGTAAAGGTTCGATCATGCGTCTGGGTGAAGACCGTTCCATGGACGTGGAAACTATCTCTACCGGCTCTCTGGCACTGGACGTTGCACTGGGTGCAGGCGGTCTGCCGCTGGGACGTATTGTTGAAATCTACGGGCCTGAATCTTCCGGTAAAACCACACTGACATTACAGGTTATTGCCGCTGCACAGCGTCAGGGCCGTGTATGTGCATTTATCGATGCGGAACACGCACTGGACCCGGTCTACGCCAAGAAACTGGGTGTGGATATTGATAACCTGCTGTGCTCCCAGCCGGATACCGGTGAGCAGGCACTGGAAATTTGTGATGCCTTAACCCGCTCCGGTGCGGTTGATGTCATCATTGTTGACTCCGTGGCTGCACTGACACCAAAAGCGGAAATCGAAGGTGAAATCGGTGATTCTCATATGGGTCTGGCGGCCCGTATGATGAGCCAGGCGATGCGTAAGCTGGCCGGTAACCTGAAAAACTCCAACACCCTGCTGATTTTCATCAACCAGATCCGTATGAAGATCGGTGTGATGTTCGGTAACCCGGAAACCACTACCGGGGGTAATGCACTGAAATTTTATGCCTCTGTCCGTCTGGATATCCGCCGTATCGGCGCGGTGAAAAACGGTGATGAAGTGGTCGGCAGCGAAACCCGCGTAAAAGTGGTGAAAAACAAAGTGGCTGCGCCGTTCAAACAGGCTGAATTCCAGATCATGTACGGTGAAGGTATCAACACCATGGGCGAACTAATCGACCTGGGTGTGAAACATAAACTGGTTGAGAAAGCCGGTGCCTGGTACAGCTACAACGGTGAAAAAATCGGTCAGGGTAAGGCAAACGCCACGATTTACCTGAAAGAACATCCGGAAATGGCGGCTGAGCTGGATAAAAAATTACGTGAGTTATTACTGAATCACAGCGGTGAATTCAGTACCGCAGCAGAAAGTTTCAATGAAGAAAGTGAAACTGAAGATGCGGGAAACGAAGAGTTTTAATTCGTAAAGCCCACTGAATTTAATATTTATAGTAATAAAATCATTGAGTTATTATGAAAGCTGTGTCCGTGACGGGCACGGCTTTCTTTTTATCTGCGGACAACAGCCTGTCACAGCCCCTCATACCGTGTTCTTTATACAGAAACCCCTCTGCCGGCCGGATGAACGCCGTTTGTACGAACAGACTTTCAGAAAAAGTTTATTCGCTTTACAATGGGTACAGCGAATGGATTTATCTGGGAATTAATGTTCAAGGGAAACCCTTAAATTTCTCTCCGCCTTGATTGATCCGAAGGTTGAATCGGAGCGGCTTCACAGTCTGTTTCGCAATTCATAAATCTTATTATTTCAGCTTGATTTCGGGATAAATATGAGCAAAAGCACCGCTGAGATCCGTCAAGCGTTTCTCGACTTTTTCCATACAAAAGGACATCAGATTGTCCAGAGCAGTTCGCTGGTTCCGAACAACGACCCAACGCTGCTTTTTACTAACGCAGGGATGAACCAATTCAAAGATGTTTTCCTCGGTCTGGATAAACGTCCTTACACCCGCGCCACGACAGCACAGCGTTGTGTCCGCGCAGGTGGTAAGCACAACGACCTGGAAAACGTCGGCTACACTGCACGTCACCACACTTTCTTCGAAATGCTGGGTAACTTCAGCTTCGGCGATTACTTCAAGCACGATGCTATCAATTTCGCCTGGGAACTGCTGACCGGCAAAGAATGGTTTAACCTGCCGAAAGAGAAGCTGTGGGTAACCGTCTATGCAACGGATGATGAAGCGTACAACATCTGGAAAGATGAGGTCGGTGTGCCGGCTGAACGCATTATCCGCATCGGTGATAACAAAGGCGCACAATACGCCTCTGACAACTTCTGGCAGATGGGCGATACCGGTCCCTGCGGTCCGTGTACTGAGATTTTCTTTGATCACGGCGACCACATCTGGGGCGGCCCTCCGGGATCACCGGAAGAAGACGGTGACCGTTACATCGAGATCTGGAACATCGTCTTTATGCAGTTCAACCGTCAGTCTGACGGCACATTAGAGCCGCTGCCGAAACCATCCGTTGATACCGGTATGGGTCTGGAGCGTATTACGGCTGTTCTGCAGCACGTAAACTCTAACTATGATATCGATCTGTTCCGTAAACTGATTGCCGATGTGGCGAAAGTGACCGGTGCTGACGATCTGACCAGCAAATCACTGCGCGTGATTGCCGACCACATCCGCTCCTGTGCCTTCCTGATTTGTGACGGCGTTATTCCGTCCAATGAAGGCCGCGGTTATGTACTGCGCCGTATCATCCGCCGCGCTGTCCGCCATGGTTACATGCTGGGCGCGAAAGACACCTTCTTCTACAAACTGGTTGCGCCGCTGATCGACGTGATGGGCTCTGCCGGTGAAGAACTGGCACGTCAGCGCGTAATGGTTGAGAAAGTGCTGAAGTCAGAAGAAGAGCAGTTTGCCCGTACGCTGGAACGCGGCCTGCAACTGCTGGATGATGAATTAGCCTCACTGACCGGGGATACCCTGAGTGGTGAAGCGGCATTCCGTCTTTATGACACCTATGGTTTCCCGCTGGATCTGACCGCTGACGTCTGCCGCGAGCGTAACCTGAAAGTGGACGAAGCCGGTTTTGAAGCGGCAATGGAAGAACAGCGCCGCCGTGCCCGTGAAAACAGCGGCTTTGGTGCGGACTACAACAGTCTCATCAAAGTGGACAAGCGCAGTGACTTCTCCGGTTATGATCACAATGAACAGGCGGCAACCATTGTTGCACTGTACAAAGAAGGTCAGCCGGTGACTGAGCTGAATGCCGGTGATGAAGGTCTGGTGATCCTGGATAAAACCGCGTTTTATGCGGAATCCGGCGGCCAGGTCGGTGATACCGGTGTACTGTCGAGCAACGATGCACAGTTCAGCGTTCTGGACACACAGAAATACGGCCAGGCTATCGGCCATGCCGGTCGTGTGGACAGCGGTAAACTGACCGTGAACCACAAAATCACCGCGAAAATCGACGAAGAGCGCCGTAACGCCATCCGCCTGAATCACTCGGCAACGCACCTGATGCATGCCGCGCTGCGTCAGGTTCTGGGTGAGCATGTGTCACAGAAAGGCTCACTGGTAAACGATAAATACCTGCGTTTTGACTTCTCTCACTTTGAAGCCATGACACCGGCACAAATCCGTGAAGTGGAAGCCCTGGTCAACGCCGAAATCCGTAAAAATGAGCCGGTCGTGACTGAGCTGATGGATCTGGAAGAGGCGAAAGCCAAAGGTGCGATGGCACTGTTCGGTGAAAAATACGATGAACGTGTCCGTGTACTGAGCATGGGCGATTTCTCAACCGAGCTGTGCGGCGGTACTCACGCAGCACGTACCGGTGATATCGGTCTGTTCCGTATTATCAGTGAATCCGCCACAGCGGCGGGTATCCGCCGTATTGAAGCGGTTACCGGTATTGGCGCACTGGAAAGCGTGAATCAGCAGTCTGACGCACTCTCTGCGGTGGCACAGCTGGTGAAAAGTGATGAAGCCGGTGTGAGCGAAAAAGTCAAAGCTGCGCTGGATAAAATCCGCACCCTGGAAAAAGAGTTACAGCAACTCAAAGAACAGCAGGCTGCGCAGGAAAGTTCCTCCATGACCAAAGATGCCGTTTCAGTGAACGGTGTTAAACTCCTGGTGAAACAACTGGCTAACGCCGAACCTAAAATGTTACGGACGATGGTTGATGATCTAAAAAATCAATTAAGCTCTGGAATTATTGTGCTTTCAACTATCAGTGATGATAAAGTTAGTCTCATTGCAGGTGTAACAAAAGATCTGACCGGTAAGGTCAAAGCCGGCGAACTGGTGGCCTTTATTGCTGAACAAATCGGTGGTAAAGGGGGCGGTCGCCCGGATATGGCTCAAGCCGGCGGGACAGATACCGCTGCTTTACCTGCTGCTATGGCAAGTGTTGAAAGCTGGGTGGCATCTCACCTGTAGTCTGAGTAAATCTGAACAGGAGCGCGCTCCGGCGTGCTCCTGATATTGGTGATTAGGTCTTTGTATCACTAACGTTAGGTCGCAATTTTTAACTACACTAAATATTGCAATGTGTCTAAAACTACATATAGTTTACAAATAATCATTGCTATACGCTTTCACGGTGTTGGATGGATAATGGCGGGTAAACTCAGAGGCCCGACTCTTTTAATATTTCAAGGAGCAAAGAATGCTTATTCTGACTCGTCGAGTTGGTGAAACACTCATGATAGGCGATGAGGTAACAGTGACTGTACTGGGTGTTAAAGGAAACCAGGTTCGAATTGGTGTCAACGCCCCCAAAGAGGTTTCTGTTCACCGTGAAGAAATTTACCAGCGGATCCAGGCTGAAAAATCTCAACCCAATAACAATAACTATTAAGTTGCGAGGCGCGCTCGTTACCGCAACGGGCGCCTTCTTCATTTTCTTTCTGCCGCTATTATCCCGGTTCTGTTTTTTCTTTCCTGCAAAAATCGCCCGCTATTCTGTCACTTTCTCTGCACACGACCGTATTTATTCCTCACCGCCGTATTAAGCGGAGGTGGATTTCGTTGTCGTAAAAACACGCGTATCGTTGTGAAAATCAACATAGTGCGCGGTAATTGTGCAAACGATCGTGAGATCTTAAAAAGTTGGGAAAAATTGTTTGACTTCTCAGTGGGGGAAAGTAATATGTGCGCCACACGACGACGAGATGACGGAAACGGAAATCATCGTTGTGTGGTCTGAAACAATGGTGAGATGGCCGAGAGGCTGAAGGCGCTCCCCTGCTAAGGGAGTATGCGGTCAAAAGCTGCATCGAGGGTTCGAATCCCTCTCTCACCGCCATTCAGATTGCACCCGTAGCTCAGCTGGATAGAGTACCCGGCTACGAACCGGGCGGTCAGAGGTTCGAATCCTCTCGGGTGCACCATTTAAACCCCACGATACTGTCATGGGGTTTTTATTTTGGCAAAAGAAAATGCTAAGATAAAAAAATCAGTTCTGAAAAGATGTTTTAAGGTACGCACCCGTAGCTCAGCTGGATAGAGTACCCGGCTACGAACCGGGCGGTCAGAGGTTCGAATCCTCTCGGGTGCACCATCTTATCACTTTATTTCAAAACTGATTTCCGGTAACAGAATTAGTATGCGATGCACCCGTAGCTCAGCTGGATAGAGTACCCGGCTACGAACCGGGCGGTCAGAGGTTCGAATCCTCTCGGGTGCACCATCTTCCTCTCTTATCCCATATTCAGCACCCGTAGCTCAGCTGGATAGAGTACCCGGCTACGAACCGGGCGGTCAGAGGTTCGAATCCTCTCGGGTGCACCATATAAAAACCCCGCTCTTTGAGCGGGGTTTTTCTTTTTCCGTTTTTCCCGTCACTGAATCGAATCCGTTTTTACGTCATACTCGTTATCTGAAGTACAGATGCTTCTGAAACTGATCGTATAACAATGACATGTAAGAGGGATAATACATTGTCACAGCAGTGGTTTCTGCTGTTCCGTTTGTGTGGGGCTGGGTTGAATCACAGCGACAATAGCCCGGCTTTGCGATAAAGTATCCCCCTTATGAATACTATCCATTATCAGGACGGGAGGTCGATTTGATCCCGGATGTATCCAAAGCGCTCTCATGGTTAGAGGCGCACCCCCGGATTTTAAAAGGCATCAACCGCGGCATTGAGCGCGAAACACTGCGTATCACGCCGGATGGTGCTCTGGCACGTACCGGTCACCCGGAAGGGCTGGGAAAATCATTAACCCATAAGTGGATCACCACGGACTTTGCCGAGTCATTGCTGGAGTTTATAACCCCGGTGGATTCGCGTATTGATTACACCGTGAAATTTCTGCGTGATGTGCACCGCTACACTGCGCGTCATCTGAACAATGAACGGATGTGGCCGCTGAGTATGCCATGCTTCATTGATTCTGAAGAGCATATCGAATTGGCGCAGTTCGGCACATCCAATGCAGGGCGTTTTAAGACGCTGTACCGTGAAGGGCTTAAAAACCGCTATGGCGCGCTGATGCAGACCATTTCCGGTGTCCACTACAACTTCTCTCTGCCGATGGAATTCTGGCAGGCGTGGAGCGGTATCAGTGATGCGGAAAGCGGTAAGGATAAAATCTCCGACGGCTATTTCCGCCTGATCCGCAACTATTACCGCTTCGGCTGGGTTATCCCGTATCTGTTCGGTGCATCGCCGGCGATTTGCGGCTCATTCCTGCGCGGCCGTAAAACCAATCTGCCGTTTGAAACGCTGCCGACAGGGGCATTATACCTGCCGTATGCCACGTCACTGCGTTTAAGCGACCTCGGCTATACCAACAAGTCACAAAGTGATCTGAACATCACCTTCAACCATCTGGACACCTATGTCGCCGGGCTGAAGAATGCCATTCAGATCCCGTCTGAAGAATTTGCCGCACTGGGATTAACCAAAGACGGAAAACACCTTCAGATTAATACTAACGTCCTGCAGATTGAAAACGAGTTCTATGCGCCTATCCGGCCGAAGCGTGTGCAGAAAGGCGATGAGTCGCCGTCAGATGCCTTACAGCGCGGCGGGGTGGAGTATATCGAAGTCCGCGCCCTGGATATCAACCCGTTCTCTGCCACCGGTGTCGATGAAACACAAATCCGTTTCCTCGACCTGTTCCTTATCTGGTGTGTGCTGG
This sequence comes from Morganella sp. TYF_1, assembly GCF_043105645.1. NCBI lineage: Bacteria > Pseudomonadati > Pseudomonadota > Gammaproteobacteria > Enterobacterales > Morganellaceae > Morganella > Morganella sp. TYF_1. The sequence goes on from NZ_JBICLU010000012.1 coordinate 214,105, forward strand.
CCGATGCGCCGGAAATGAGCGCGGATGAGCTGGCGTGTGCCCGTCATAACTGGAACCGGGTGATTCTGGAAGGGCGTAAACCGGGACAGGAAATCGGTATCGGCTGCGGTCGTGAAAAACAACCCTTGCAAAAAGTGGGTCACGCACTGTTTAATGATCTCCTGCGTGTTGCCGATGTGTTAGATACCTGCTCAGGCACACAGTATCGCGAAGTGTGCGAAGCACTGAAAATGCAGTTTGATGATCCGGAACTGACGTTCTCGGGCCGGATGCTGGCACTGATAAAAGAAGCAGGTATCGGAAGTTACGGGCTGGCCCTGGCGGATCGGTATCATGAAGAACTGACTCACGAGCCGTATGACGTGATCAGTGAAGCAGACTTTGCTGAACAATGGCAGGCTTCTGTCGATAAACAAAAAGCGATGGAAGAGAGTGATACGATAAGTTTTGATGAGTATCTGGCGCTGCATGGCGGTCGCTGATTTCTGACAGATAAGAAAATGGCCACAATCAATGTGGCCAAAATAAATCTCTCAGAGAATAGGGATGATAACAATTTGCGCGTCTTTCACTACATCAGACCAGCGTATTCAGAAAAAGTTTCATTCGTTCGGCATTTTTTACAAAAAAAAGAGGAGCGGGAATTATGCCTTTGCTGGATAGTTTTTTAGTTGACCACACACGCATGGCGGCACCTGCGGTACGCGTAGCGAAAACCATGACCACCCCGGGTGGCGATACCATCACTGTTTTCGATCTGCGTTTTTGTGTTCCTAATGAAGAGATTCTGCCGGAAAGAGGAACGCATACACTGGAACACCTGTTTGCCGGTTTTATGCGTAACCATTTAAACGGCAATGGTGTTGAAATCATTGATATCTCGCCGATGGGCTGCCGTACCGGGTTCTATATGAGCCTGATTGGTGCGCCGTCAGAAACCCGTGTTGCGCAGGCCTGGAAAGACGCTATGGCGGATATCCTGACGGTCAAAGATCAGGCGAAGATCCCTGAGCTGAACCTGTATCAGTGCGGGACGTATAAAATGCATTCACTGGAAGAAGCACATCAGATTGCAAAAAACATCATTGAGCGCGATGTCCGCGTCAACAAAAATGATGAACTGCTGTTATCTGATGATGAGCTGGAAAAACTGCATCCGTAATTTTTCAGCCCCGGATACAAAAAAACCTGCGCGCATTGCTGCCGCAGGTTTTTTTATGTCTTTTATCTTTCTCAGATATCAGCCGCGATATCGGCACCGACCGGTTTCAGCGGCGACAGTTTTACCGTTTTAATCACATTCTCACCAATGGCAACCACTTCAAACTGATAGTGCCCGATGGCGACAAGGGTATTGAGTGTCGGGATATCACCAAGCTCTTCCAGCAGAAGGCCGTTAATGGTGCGGGCACCTTCTTCCGGCAGGGAGAGGTTCAGGGCTTTATTGATTTCGCGGATATTGGCAGAGCCTTCAATCAGCAGTGTGCCGTCAGGCTGACGGGTCACTTCCTCAGCCAGCGACGGTGACATTGAGGTGGTAAAATCACCGACAATCTCTTCCAGAATATCTTCCACCGAGATAAGCCCCTGGATGTCACCGTACTCATCAACAACCAGTCCGACTTTTTCATTATTGCGCTGAAAATTGACCAGCTGTAAGTTCAGCGGTGTGCTGTCCGGCACAAAGTAGACTTTATCGGCGGCCTTGATAAGCATTTGCTTGGTGAATTCCTGCTTCTCAATCATCAGCCGGTAAGCTTCACGGACACGCAGCATACCGATGGCATCATCCAGTGAGTCGCGGTAGAGCACTATCCGGCCGTGCGGCGAGTGCGTAAGCTGGCGCAGAATGGATTTCCATTCATCATTGATATCAATGCCGATGATTTCAGTACGCGGCACCATAATTTCATCCACACTGACTTTATCCAGATCGAGGATGGAGATCAGCATGTCCTGGTTGCGGCGGGACAGCTTGCCTTTGGATTCATTAACGATGGTTTTCAGTTCTTCTTTTGAAACCGCATCACTGCGGATCACGGTGCCGCGGATACCGATGCAGCGCATCAGAATCAGGGTTATCGCATTAAATGCCCAGACCAGCGGCAGACAGATTTTGGCCAGCGGACGCAGCAGAAAACTGCTCGGAAAGGCAACCTGCTGCGGATAAAGTGCAGCAATGGTTTTCGGCATCACTTCGGCAAAGACGAGGATGACAAAGGTCAGCACCCCGGTGGCGATAGCCACACCGGCGTTACCGTACAACCGCATACCGACAATCGTCCCCAGTGCGGAGGCGACAATATTCACCAGGTTATTACCGATAAGAATGAGACTCAGCAGGCGTTCCGGTTTCTCCAGCAGCTGCTCGACACGACGCGCCGCCCGGTTGCCCTGCTTGGCCTGATGGCGCAGCCGGTAGCGGTTGATGGTCATCATCCCGGTTTCGGATGCGGAAAAGTACGCTGAAATTATCACCAGTAAAATAAGAATGATAATCAGCGTGCTTGTTGAGACGTGCTCCACAGCGGTGTTCCTTTCTTTTGTGATGAGCGGAAAAAGGCGTTACAGAGACCGCCTGTTATGCATACAGCATCAGTTCCTGAAACAGACGGTGCCCGAAAAATGCCAGCGTAAGAATAAAGGCACCGGCGAAGTTAAACCAGATAACCCGTTTACCGCGCCAGCCTTCATGATAGTGCCCCCACAGCAGCACGATATAGACACACCAGGCAACCATCGACAGCAATGATTTATGAATATTATCTTTATCAAAGATGTTATCCATAAACACAATGCCGGTGGCGAGTGTCAGTGTCAGCAGAATCACGCCGACCTGGGTGATATGAAACATTTTACGCTCGATAACCATTAACGGCGGCATATCCGGCGTAAACCTGAGGCGTTTGTTTTTCAGCTGATGATCCATCCAGCCGAGCTGCATGGCATACAGTGCCGCAATAATCAGTGTCGCGAAGCTGAGCAGCGCCAGTCCGATATGCACAAACAGCGGCACACTGGCCTGTAAGTGGGTGATAAACTCGCCCGGCATCAGGGTGGCAAGAATCAGGTTGACCATCGAGAAGCTGTAAACAATCGGGATAAGGAACCATGCCCGGCCCTGAAACGCGACAATTGTCATAATGACGGAGACCAGCAGGCTGACCACCGAGCCGAGATTCAGTAGTGTCAGGTTCTGACCAACGCCCTGAAAAATCTGTGATTTAACCGCCACACCGTGACACACCAGCGCGATAACGGCAAAGATCAGCGCCAGTTTCCGGTAGCCGCGCTGATAGCGGAGCACGCCCGGCATCAGGAGAACCAGGCTTAACAGATACGCGCTAATTGCAACAACAGAGATTTCAGGCATGGTTTTGTGATTATTCAGTCAGTAAGATGAAACAAAATTCATACGTCAGTATACCGCAGCCCGCAGATCACTCCAATGATTACACGATACTTTACGTAAATCGGTTCGCTGATTTGCTGCGGCGCGTGTTATAATCCCGGGTATCTTTTCTATTTTTAGCTCAGTTTTGGCAGAGTCGATGACATGTTTGATAATTTAACTGACAGACTTTCGCGCACCTTGCGCAATATCAGTGGTCGCGGACGACTGACGGAAGACAATATTAAAGAAACGCTGCGCGAAGTGCGTATGGCGCTTCTGGAAGCCGATGTTGCCCTGCCGGTGGTACGGGATTTCATCAACCGCGTCAAAGAGCGTGCCGTTGGTCATGAGGTGAATAAAAGCCTGACGCCGGGGCAGGAGTTCGTCAAAATCGTTCAGGGCGAACTGGTTGCGGCGATGGGCGAGGAAAACAACGCCCTGGATCTCTCCGCCCAGCCGCCGGCTGTGGTACTGATGGCCGGTCTGCAGGGTGCGGGTAAAACCACCAGTGTGGCGAAACTCGGTAAACTGCTGAAAGAAAAACAGAAGAAAAAAGTACTGGTGGTCTCTGCGGACGTGTACCGTCCGGCGGCGATTAAACAGTTACAGACACTGGCAGAGACCGTGGGGATCGAATTCTTCCCGTCTGATGTGTCAGAAAAACCGATTGATATCGTTAAAAAAGCACTGAAACACGCACAGTTGCAATTCTTTGATGTCCTGCTGGTGGATACCGCGGGCCGTCTGCATGTCGATGAAGGCATGATGGGCGAGATCAAAGAGCTGCACGCAGCTATTAATCCGATCGAAACCCTGTTTGTCGTGGATGCCATGACCGGTCAGGATGCGGCAAACACCGCCAAAGCCTTTAACGAAGCCCTGCCGCTGACCGGTGTGGTGCTGACCAAAGTCGATGGTGATGCGCGCGGCGGTGCGGCACTGTCTATCCGCCATATTACCGGTAAACCGATTAAATTCCTGGGTGTCGGGGAAAAAACCGATGCACTGGAGCCGTTCCATCCGGATCGCGTTGCCTCCCGTATTCTGGGCATGGGCGATGTGCTGTCACTGATTGAAGAGATTGAGAGCAAAGTTGACCGCGACCAGGCGGAGAAACTGGCCTCCAAGCTGAAAAAAGGTGACGGGTTTGACCTCAATGATTTCCTGGAACAGCTTAAGCAGATGCGCAATATGGGTGGCATGGCCGGGATGCTGACTAAGCTGCCGGGCATGTCTCAGGTGCCTGACGCGGTGAAATCGCAGATGGATGACAGCGTGCTGACCAAAATGGAAGCGATGATCAATTCCATGACCAAAAAAGAGCGCGTCAAACCGGACATTATCAAAGGGTCCCGCAAACGCCGTATCGCAGCAGGTTCCGGAACTCAGGTGCAGGATGTCAACCGGCTGCTCAAGCAGTTCGATGATATGCAGCGCATGATGAAAAAGATGAAGAAAGGGGGCCTCGCGAAGATGATGCGGGGCATGAAAGGTATGATGCCGCCGGGTATGATGGGGCGGTAAAACAAAGAAAGTCACAAAGAATAATCACTTTGGATTGATTTTTTCGCCAAAGTGAGTAAACTTTTCGGGCTTTTTCTATGACAACCGGACGCCATTCCTCGATGGGGTCTGGTTGTTTGTCAATTCAATGAGGATGTTATGGTAACAATTCGTTTAGCTCGTGGCGGCGCAAAAAAGCGTCCGTTCTACCAAATCGTCGTAACCGACAGTCGTAATGCACGTGACGGTCGTTTCATCGAACGTATTGGTTTCTTCAACCCTATCGCTGCCGGTAAGGCTGAAACTCTGCGCTTAGATCTGGACCGTGTTGAACACTGGGTTGGTCTGGGTGCAACTGTCTCTGATCGTGTTGCTGTACTGATCAAAGACGCAAAAAAAGCAGCTTAATCTGTCACGGTGGCAACAATGAGCAAGCACACTAATCCGCAAGCCCCTTCTGATCCGATTGTACTCGGCAAACTGGGGTCATCTTACGGTATTAAAGGGTGGCTCAGAGTGTTTTCTTCCACCGAAAATACTGAAAGTATTTTTGATTATCAGCCGTGGTTTATTCAGCGTAACGGGGTGTGGCAACACATCGAACCGGAAGACTGGAAATCCCACAATCAGGATATGATCGTCAAACTCAACGGGGTTGACGACAGAGATGCGGCAAACGCACTGACCAATGCGGAAATCGTGGTGGACAGTTCGCAGTTACCGGAATTAGACGGCGATGATTACTACTGGAAAGACCTGATGGGCTGCCGTGTAGTGACCACCGGCGGATATGATCTCGGCACCGTGACCGATTTAATGGAAACCGGGTCGAATGATGTTCTGGTGATTAAAGCAAATCTGAAAGATGCCTTCGGCATGAAAGAGCGGTTAGTACCGTATCTTGACGGGCAGGTTATCAGGAAAGTTGATCTCACTGAAAAACTGATTGAAGTTGAGTGGGATCCCGGTTTTTAAACCTCCGGTGATGGTTTTGTCATTAAGTGGGACACGAAAATGTGGATTGGGGTTATCAGCCTGTTTCCTGAAATGTTCCTCTCAATTACCGGGCATGGTGTAACCGGACGGGCAGTAAAAAACGGCCTGATCAGTGTAGATTGCTGGAACCCGCGTGATTTCACGTATGACCGGCACCACACTGTGGACGATCGGCCCTATGGGGGCGGTCCCGGCATGCTGATGATGGTGGAGCCTCTGCGCAAAGCTATCCATGCAGCAAAAGCTGCCGCAGGTGACAATGCGAAAGTGATTTATCTTTCGCCGCAGGGCCGCAAACTCGATCAACAGGGAGTTTGTGAGCTGGCCGCCAACGAGAAGTTAATTCTGGTGTGCGGCCGGTATGAGGGCGTAGATGAACGCGTTATCCAGACTGAAATAGATGAAGAATGGTCAGTCGGGGATTACGTGCTCAGCGGTGGTGAATTACCGGCGATGGTACTGATTGATGCGGTATCGCGTTTTGTCCCGGGTGTCCTCGGACATCAGGCATCAGCAAAAGAAGATTCCTTTGCTGACGGTTTACTTGACCACCCGCACTATACCCGCCCTGAAGTGTTGGATGGCATGTGTGTTCCGCCGGTTTTACTGTCGGGCAACCATGCGGAAATTGATCGCTGGCGTATGAAACAGTCACTCGGTCGCACCTGGCTCAGAAGACCTGAACTTCTGGAAAGCCTAGCTCTGACTGACGAGCAAAGGATGTTGCTGGCTGAATTCCAACGGGAATATCAGTCCGGAGCAACAAGTTAATCCAGGTATCCTGCGGGATATCTTTTGAAATATCAGTTTACCTAGGGTAAGAGATTTATTATGAGCAACATTATTAAACAACTTGAACAAGAGCAGATGAAACAAGACGTACCTTCATTCCGTCCGGGTGACACCGTGGAAGTTAAGGTATGGGTCGTTGAAGGTTCTAAAAAACGTCTGCAGGCATTCGAGGGCGTGGTTATCGCTATCCGTAACCGCGGTCTGCACTCTGCATTCACTGTTCGCAAGATTTCTAACGGCGAAGGTGTTGAGCGTGTATTCCAGACTCACTCACCTGTTGTTGACAGCATCAGCGTTAAACGCCGTGGTGCCGTTCGTCGTGCTAAACTGTACTACCTGCGTGAGCGTTCAGGTAAGGCAGCTCGTATTAAAGAGCGTTTGAACGCAAAATAATGCGCAAGCATCCGATATGATAATAAAAGGCCAGCCTCGTGCTGGCCTTTTTTATACGCTATTTTATTTCCCTTTCCTGCCTGTTTTCCGTTCAATTCACTGTATTGTTTATATGACACCAATTTTTCAATGTAAATAAATATTTACACTAAATCTGTGTTTTAAGCTTCTCCGCTTTTATCGGTTATTTAATGCATTACGTTTCAATTCTTATATTTTGTCTTTTTTATCAATGTATTGTGCGTTATTTTGAGACGGGTGAGATGATTTTATTTCTTCGGCGAGAACATCTTATTTTTGTTTTGTAATTTAAAATGTACAAAAATTTAAATATTTTACGATTTTGGATTGAATTATTTACGAAGGATGTTATGGTGTTTTCTCAGACACTCAACACGTAATCCATTTTTTGTAAAACTCAGCAGGAAAACACTATGATCATGCAAAAAGACGCACTCAATAACGTTCACATCAGTGATGAAATTGTTTTAATCTCACCGGAAGAACTGAAACAAAAGTACCCATTGAGTCGCAACGACCAGCATGCCATCGCCGGTGCGCGTAAGACGATTGCGGATATTGTTCATCACCGTGATCCGCGTTTACTGGTGGTCTGCGGTCCGTGTTCCGTTCATGACACCGATGCAGCGCTGGAGTATGCCCGTCGTCTGAAAGAATTATCTGCTGAGTTGAGTGACAGTCTGTATATCGTGATGCGTGTCTATTTTGAAAAACCGCGGACAACTGTGGGCTGGAAAGGGCTTATCAGTGATCCGTTTATGGATGGCTCTTTCGAGATGGAAAAAGGTCTGCACATTGCCCGCAAACTGATGGTGGACCTGGTTCAGCTCGGCCTGCCGCTGGCCGGTGAAGCGCTGGATCCGAATAACCCGCAGTACCTCGGGGATCTGTTCAGCTGGTCTGCCATCGGGGCGCGTACCACCGAATCACAGACACACCGTGAAATGGCATCCGGTCTGTCCATGCCGGTCGGCTTTAAAAACGGCACTGACGGCAGTCTGAGCACCGCCATCAATGCCATGAAAGCCGCGTCCATGCCGCACCGTTTTATGGGGATCAACCAGTCCGGTCAGGTCTGTCTGTTACAGACACAGGGTAACCCGAACGGCCATGTGATCCTGCGCGGCGGAAAACGCCCGAACTACAGTGCGGAAGATATTACGGAATGTGAGGCACAAATGAAGAAAGCCGGTCTCACCCCCTCACTGATGGTAGACTGCAGTCACGGCAACTCGGATAAAGATTTCCGTCGTCAGCCGCTGGTGGTGGATGCGGTGGCAGAACAAATTTGTGCCGGAAATACCTCAATTACCGGTATTATGCTGGAAAGCCATATTAATGAAGGCAATCAGTCATCAGAACAGCCGCGCAGTGCCATGCAGTACGGCGTGTCAGTGACGGACGCCTGCATCAGCTGGGAAACCACTGAAGCAGTTCTGCGTCAGCTGCATCAGCAGATTTCACCGGCGCTGGCAGAGCGTGTGGTTAAGTTACAGCAGGCAGGATAATAAAAACAGGCAGGGTGTATGTCCGGTGCATTAACGCATTTACGTGATCAAATTGATGAAGTGGATAAATCGCTGCTGTCACTGCTGGCAAAACGCCTGCAGTTAGTGGCAGAAGTCGGGGAAGTGAAAAGTCAGCACGGCCTGCCGGTTTATGCGCCGGATCGCGAAGCCACGATGCTGGCGTCCCGGCGGCAGGAGGCGGAATCCCTCGGGGTTCCGCCGGATCTGATAGAGGATGTGCTGCGCCGTATCATGCGGGAATCCTATTCCCGTGAGAATGATAAGGGTTTTAAAAAGCTCAATGCGCAGGTACGTCCGATCGTGATTGTCGGCGGTGACGGCAAAATGGGGCAGTTGTTCCGGCGGATGCTGGCGTTGTCCGGTTATACCGTGCGTATTCTCGACAGCGGTGACTGGGCCGATGCGCCTGAATTGCTGTCGGATGCGGGCATGGTGATTGTCAGTGTGCCTATCCATCTGACAGAACAGGTTATTAAACAATTACCGCCGCTACCGGAAGATTGCATCCTGGCGGATCTCGCCTCTGTCAAAGCGGGGCCGTTACAGGCAATGCTGGCAGTACACAACGGGCCGGTGCTCGGGTTGCACCCGATGTTCGGGCCGGATGTCGGCAGTTTTGCCAAGCAGGTGGTGGCATTCTGTGACGGGCGTTTTCCGGAGCAGTACCAGTGGTTCCTGGAACAGATCACCGTCTGGGGCGCGCATTTGCAGGGTATTAAGGCGCAGGAGCATGATCGTAATATGCGCTATATTCAGGCGTTGCGTCATTTTACCACCTTTGCTTACGGGCGCTATCTGGCAAAAGAAAATGTCGATCTCGCGCAGCTGCTGTCATTGTCATCACCGATTTACCGGCTGGAACTGGTGATGATTGGCCGCCTGTTTGCCCAGGATCCACAGCTTTATGCCGATATCATTATGGCCTCGGAAGATAACCTGGATGTGATAGAGAATTATCACCGTGAGTTCGGTGAAGCCATGGCACTGCTGGAAAGCCGGGATAAAGCAGAGTTTATTTCGCAGTTTTCCGCCGTCAGTGACTGGTTTGGCGAACACGCCCAGCGCTTTATGAAAGAGAGTCAGGGACTGCTGCAACAGGCGAGAGACAGCCGCCGCTGAGTATAAGACACAAAAAAGCGGATGATACCATCCGCTTTTTTATCACACCGGTTTCACCGGATAATCAGGCGCGATCCACCGGGAAGGCGATCACATCACTGATCCGCTCTGCACCCAGCGCGAGCATAATCAGCCGGTCAATCCCCAGTGCCACACCGGCACATTCCGGGAATCCGTGTTCGAGTGCTGCCAGCAGATTTTCATCAATCGGCTGCTCCGGCAGACCCATACTTGCCCGTTTGCGGTTATCCCGCTCAAAGCGCTGACGCTGCTCTGCGGCATCAGTCAGTTCACGGAAGCCGTTTGCCAGCTCAACCCCTTTGTAATACACCTCAAAGCGCTCAGCCACACGGTGATCTTCAGAACTGATCTCCGCCAGTGAAGCCTGGCTTGCCGGGAAGTGATAAATAAAGGTTGGTTTTTCCAGCCCGATATGCGGCTCCACACCCACCATAAACAGCAACTGCAAAATGGTATCGCGATCTTCTTCAGTATCAGCAATATTGCTGACATCCAGTTTGGCTGCAACGTCACGCAGTTTGTCTTTTTCGGCGGTCAGCGGATCGATATCCAGGTAGCGCAGGAAAGCCTGCTGGTAGGATAACGACTCTGCACTTTCACACTCTAAGGTTTGCTGTAATAAATCATCAACCTCATTTATCAGACGGTACATATCATAATGAGGACGATACCATTCGAGCATGGTGAACTCCGGATTATGATAGCGTCCGGCTTCCTCGTTACGATAGCTGCGACCCATCTGATAAATAGGCCCGCTGCCCGCTGCCAGCAACCGTTTCATGTGATACTCCGGGCTGGTCATCAGATAAAGCGTTATTCCCTGTGCGGCACCGGGGCTGGTAAACTGAGTTTCAAAGGCGCGCAGATGGACATCGGTGACGGTCGCCTGACTCATGGTCGGCGTTTCGACTTCTAATACACCTCTGTCTGCAAAAAAATGTCTGATTTCATTAACAATTTTTGCACGTTTTAATAGATTGGCTATCGGGGCAGTCGGCTGCCAGCCCGCAATATCACTCATGCCGTAAGAACTCCGAATAAAAATAAAGGGTGCAGTTTACCCGCAACCTCTGATGGTGACAAACAGATATGCAGAACATGCTACGTGTAAAACCGGACTCTGAACAGGCGTATTGTGCGGCAGCGGGGTGCGGGAGCACCCCGGGCAGGTATCATCAACTGATTAAGGCCGGCGGGACATGTTCCCCCGGATAACTACCGAGCACCTTCACCGAACGGGCGATTGCCTGCAACGCGTTGAGCGCCTGCTGCATCGGTACGGAACGCAGATTGGCATGCACATCAATATAAAACATCTCTTCCCACGGTGTGCCGTGAATAGGGCGGGATTCCAGTTTGCTCATCACAATGTCATGCTCTTTCAGGATAATCAGCGCATCGACCAGCGCCCCGGCCTGTTGTCCGGTCGCCATCAGCAGCGTGGTTTTCGCCGGTACCTGCTCTGACACATCAATCGGCTGGCGGGCTATGACAATAAACCGCGTCATATTGGTCTGCTGATTGGCAAGATTCTGTGCAATCGCCTGTAACCCGTACAGCGCGCCACCGGCTTCACTGCCGAGAGCCGCCACATCCGTCCGGTTAAGGGAGGCGACTTTTTCCATCGCCGCTGCGGTACTTTCGCAGTATTCAATTTTGCGATCCGGGAACTGGCTGAGATACTGACTGCACTGTTCAAATGGCTGCGGATGGCTGTAAAGCGTGGTGATTCCGGCAAGATCAGCGCCCGGAATGGTCAGCAGACAGTGATTCACCGGCAGACGCAGCTCGCCGACAATGGAAAGCGGGGTGGTCTGGAGCAAATCATAGACATCGTTGATGGCACCGGAACTGGTATTTTCCAGCGGCAGCATTCCGTAATCCGCCTGACCGTTTTCAACCAGCTCAAAAATATCGCGGAATTTACGGCAGCTGAACTCGGTCATATGATCGAAATGACGGGCGGAATACTGACGGGCAGCCACATGTGAATAAGAGCCTCTCGGTCCGAGGAAGGCTATCCGCGCGCTGTTATCCGGTGTCTGATTCAGGTGCTTTTGTAAAATCGCCTGTTGGGTTAGAACCGAATCCTCAATAATCAGCTGGAACAGGCGGGTAATATAAAACCCGTCCAGCCCGTGTGGTTTGCCTTTGTTTATCAGTACATCCAGCAGTTCACGCTCGCGGTTTTTATCGCGGATAGGGCGGTTATCCTGCAGTTTGGTCTGTGCGACAGCCACGGCCAGTTTGCGTCGCTTTGCCAGTAAATCCAGTAATTGCGCATCCAGCTGGCTGATTTGTTCCCGTATAGCTAAAAGATCGTTCATATGTTGTCCTCAGACCCTGTTTCCCGGCGATAAAAAAAGCCTCCGCGGCGGGAGGCTTTTCTGTGCGTCTTCGTTTTCTTTCTCACACGACAAAAAGCCTCATTAACAGAAGCGAAAAAAGAAAAAGAAGAAGCGGATGCGGGGATACATGGTCAGTACGTTGTCCGTTGTGTCATCAGATGATAGTTAATAGACCTGATGCAACCCGTTGTGTCAACCAAAAAAAACGCGCCCGTAGGGCGCGCAGAGACAAAACTCAATTTATTATATTTTTTATTCTGCGGATTCTTCATCAGACACAAGGTTGGCTTCTTTAACACTGTTATCCGCGCGGCGCGCTTCACCTTTGTGCTGTGCTTTATTCAGCTGCCGTTCCAGTTTCGCCAGTAATTCATTGATGGCGGCATACATATCAGCGTGTTTGGCGCTGGCAACTAAATTTCCATTCGGTGTGCTGATGGTGGCATCAACCACAAATCCCTGCGGATCTTTCGCGAGGATAATGTGCGGGTTAATTAAAGGAACCTGCCACTTACTCAGCTTATCGAGACGGTTTTCAACATGCTCCCGGATTGCCGGGGTGATCTCCATTTGCTTACTGGTGATATTCACATTCATAGTGACCTCTCTTTGTTACATCCGTCTTGTTGATGCTCAGAATACGTGGATGGTGACAAGAAAAAATTGATCGCCGTCACTAATATTTTTTAGTTTTTTCAAAAGGTTATATTTTTGTGAGCCGGGTTGAGAATACAGAGGATACCACTTGCGGGAAAGGACTGAATCGTGCATTATCGATAAGTTGGCTGACCGCACATTCTCAGAGACGAGAAGGCTGTCGGCCATTTTTTATGCAGTAACACTGTGATAAGACAATAAAAAAGCCATCCGGAGATGGCCTTTTCAATCAAACAGGTAAAACGGAACTCAGTTGCGCGGGTTAGCGGCAATCAGTTTTGCCACTTTTCCGGCTTCCGCCGTTAATCCCAGTTCATTATAGGCATTTTCCATCAGCGGCAGCGCCTGACGTGTCGCCAGTGTGTCCGGATAATCACGCAGCATTAATTCAACACGATTAATCACCGCGACATATGCCCCGCGTTTCGTGTAGAATTTCGCAACGGCCAGTTCAAAGGCCGCAAGGCGATCTTTGAGGAACACCAGACGTTTTGCGGAGTCTGTCGCATAGATACTGGTCGGATAATAACGCAGTAACTGGCTGAAATCCTGGAATGCCACACGGGCATTCTGCGGGTCGCGGTCCGCACGATCGATACCAAAGAAACTCTGCAGCATGTTATCATCGAGCGCCTGAGCGGTCAGACCGCGCATGTACAGGACGTAATCGATGTTCGGATGTGTCGGGTTCAGACGCATGAAACGGTCGATAGAGGCCAGTGCCATCTGTAAATCACCTGCTTTATAGTAGGCGTAAATCAGATCCAGCTGAACCTGCTGTGAATACGGGCCGAAAGGAAAACGGTTATCGAGGGTCTCAAGCTGCGTGATGGCCCCTTTATAGTTACCGTCCTGTAATTTTTCCTGGCCGACAGTGTACAGCTCTGACGGTGAGGCATCCGGGAGAATTTCCTTGTTTCCGGAACAGCCGGACAACATGAGGCTTAGCGTGGCGGCGGCCACGAGATATTTCATACGTATCATCACGTGTTGATTATCCTCTGAATATTTTTTAGGGAGCACTCCGTACAGCTCCCGCTGGCGATCACGATACAATACCACATAGTTTAAATGAAACGGTGTTGCCGTTCAAAATATAACTTTCTGATACAGAGACAAACATGGCTCAAGAAATACAACTTACCGCAACTATTAATGAATCACAGCTCGGTCAGCGTTTAGATCAGGCTTTGGCGGAATTGTTCCCTGATTATTCACGATCACGTATAAAAGAGTGGATCTTAGCTGACAGGGTTCAGGTTAACGGCCGTCTTGTCAACAAACCAAAAGAAAAAATGCTGGGCGGGGAACAAATCAGTATTGATGCACTGATTGACGAAGACATGCGGTTTGAACCGCAAAACCTGCCGCTCAATATCGTTTATGAAGATGATGATATCCTGGTGATTAATAAGCCGCGTGATTTTGTGGTGCATCCGGGGGCGGGTAATCCGGACGGCACTGTCCTGAACGCATTGCTGTATCATTATCCTGATATCGCTGATGTGCCGCGCGCAGGTATCGTTCACCGCCTGGATAAAGACACCACCGGTCTGATGGTGGTGGCGAAAACCGTTCCGGCTCAGACCCGGCTGGTGGAATCACTGCAACTGCGCGAAATCACCCGTGAATATGAAGCGGTGGCCAATGGTCGCATGACTGCGGGCGGCAAAGTGGAAGAGCCGATTTCCCGTCACCCGACCAAACGTACTCATATGGCCGTTAACCCGATGGGTAAACCGGCGGTGACGCATTACCGTGTGATGGAGCATTTCCGTGCTCACACCCGTCTGCGCCTGCGTCTGGAAACCGGCCGTACTCACCAGATCCGTGTGCATATGGCACATATCAATCATCCGCTGGTGGGTGACCAGCTCTATGGTGGTCGTCCGCGTCCGCTGAAAGGGGCAAGTGATGAATTCCGTGATGCACTGCGGGAATTTGACCGTCAGGCACTGCACGCCACCATGCTGCGTCTTTATCATCCGATCTCCGGCATTCAGATGGAGTGGCACGCGCCGATTCCGGATGATATGGTGAAACTGATTGAGGTTCTCAAAGCTGATGCACAAGCGCATCAGGATGATATGGACTGGTAAGGAGTCACCATGACCGCACTGATTACCCCGCAATGGCCGTTGCCCGCAGGCGTGAAAGCCTGCAGTTCATTACGTACAGGCGGTGTCAGTCAGCCGCCGTTTGACAGTCTCAATCTGGGGCTGCATACCGGTGATTCCCCGGAGGATGTCGTCCGTAACCGGGCGATTCTGGCTGAGGCGGCAGGGTTTCCGGACACACCGCTGTGGCTGAATCAGGTACACGGAACGGATGTTGCCATTCTGGATGACAACACACCGCGCGGCCCGCAGGCCGATGCGGTGTATACCCGTACCCCGGGGAAAGTTTGTGCGATCATGACGGCGGATTGCCTGCCGGTACTGTTCTGTTCCCGTGACGGGCGTGAAGTGGCGGGGGCACATGCAGGCTGGCGCAGTTTATGCGGTGGCGTGCTGGAAAATACCGTGTCGTGCTTTACAGCTGCGCCGTCAGATATTATCGCCTGGCTGGGGCCGGCTATCGGCCCGCAGAAATTTGAGGTCGGTGCGGAAGTGCGGGAGGTGTTTATGGTGCACGCCGCAGAAGCGGCTTCGGCATTTATTCCGTATGGTGATAAATATCTGGCGGATATTTATCAGCTGGCCCGTCAGCGTCTGGCTGCTGCCGGTGTGACCTCGGTTTCCGGCGGCACCGAATGCACGGTGACTGACGTTGCCCGCTTCTTCTCTTACCGCCGTGATGCCCGGACCGGGCGCATGGCGTCATTTATCTGGATCACTCCTCAGCAAAAGCTATAACCTTCAGGATTACGCATAATATTTAATATTTTTTCAAAATCCGGCTTGAATATTTGACAAAAGTCCTCATTTAGTACTTAGCTAAAATTCAAAGCCATTTTTTGGAGGTGTTATGCGTTTGGATCGTTTCACGAATAAATTCCAGCAAGCGCTCGCCGACGCCCAGTCTCTTGCAGTCGGGCACAGCAATCAATTTATTGAACCCGTGCATTTACTGTCTGCATTTCTGCATCAGGAAGGCGGGTCGGTGCGTCCGTTACTGGCATCCGCCGGGGCGGATATCGCGCAGCTTAATCAGAAGATTGATGACACCATCAGTCGTTTACCGCAGGTGGAAGGTTCCGCCGGGGATGTGCAACCCTCACAGGATCTAATCCGTCACCTGAATATATGTGACCAGATTGCACAAAAACAAAATGATGCTTATATCGCATCCGAAATTTTTGTTCTGGCTGTATTAGAGAGCAACAGCTCATTAGCCGATGTATTAAAAGCAGCCGGAATTAATAAACAAACACTTAAGAAGGCTATAGACACTATGCGTGGTGGTGAAAATGTGAATGACCAGGGCGCGGAAGATCAACGCCAGGCCCTGAAGAAATATACGATTGATTTAACTGAGCGCGCCGAATCCGGCAAACTTGACCCGGTTATCGGCCGTGATGAAGAGATCCGCCGGACTATCCAGGTCTTACAGCGCAGAACCAAAAATAACCCGGTACTGATCGGGGAACCCGGGGTGGGTAAAACCGCCATCGTGGAAGGACTGGCGCAGCGTATCGTCAACGGAGAAGTGCCGGAAGGGCTGAAAAACAAACGCGTGCTGTCCCTGGATCTGGGGGCATTACTGGCGGGTGCCAAATACCGCGGTGATTTCGAAGAGCGTCTGAAAGCCGTTCTGAATGAATTATCCAAAGAAGAAGGCAGTGTCATCCTCTTTATTGATGAGCTGCATACCATGGTCGGCGCAGGTAAAGCCGATGGTGCAATGGACGCCGGGAACATGCTGAAACCGGCGCTGGCCCGTGGTGAACTGCACTGTGTGGGCGCCACCACGCTGGATGAGTACCGCCAGTATATAGAGAAAGACGCGGCATTAGAGCGCCGTTTCCAGAAAGTCTATGTGGCTGAGCCGACAGTGGAAGACACCATTGCGATTCTGCGTGGTCTGAAAGAGCGTTATGAGCTGCACCACCATGTGCAGATAACCGACCCGGCGATTGTCGCGGCGGCAACATTATCACACCGCTATATTACGGATCGTATGTTACCGGATAAAGCGATTGACCTGATTGATGAAGCGGGTGCAAGTCTGCGTATGCAGATGGATTCCAAACCGGAATCTCTCGACAGACTGGATCGCCGTATCATTCAGTTAAAACTGGAACAGCAGGCACTGAAAAAAGAGTCTGATGATGCCAGTAAAAAACGGCTCGATATGCTGGAGCAGGAATTAACCGAGAAAGAGCGCGAGTATGCGTCTCTGGAAGAAGAGTGGAAAGCGGAGAAAGCAACGCTGTCCGGCACCCAGCATATTAAAGCAGAACTGGAGCAGGCGAAAACCGCACTGGAACAGGCACGCCGTACCGGTGATCTGACCAAAATGTCAGAATTGCAGTACGGTAAAATTCCGGAGCTGGAAAAACAGCTGGCGGCAGCGAATGCGGCAGAAGATAAAGATATGAAGCTGCTGCGTAATAAAGTGACTGATGTGGAAATCGCTGAAATCCTGGCGCGCTGGACCGGTATTCCGGTATCCCGCATGCTGGAAGGTGAGCGTGAAAAACTGCTGCGTATGGAGCAGGTGATGCACAGTCGTGTGATCGGCCAGGATGAAGCGGTCGATGCGGTGGCGAATGCTATCCGCCGCAGCCGTGCCGGGTTATCTGATCCGAATCGTCCGATTGGTTCGTTCCTGTTCCTGGGGCCGACCGGGGTGGGTAAAACCGAGCTGTGTAAAGCGCTGGCTGATTTCCTGTTCGACAGCGATGACGCGATGGTGCGTATCGATATGTCCGAGTTTATGGAAAAACATTCCGTGGCACGGCTTATCGGGGCACCTCCGGGATATGTCGGGTATGAAGAGGGCGGTTATCTGACCGAAGCGGTCCGCCGTCGTCCTTATTCTGTCATTCTGCTGGATGAAGTGGAAAAAGCGCATCCGGATGTTTTCAACATCTTATTACAGGTGCTGGATGACGGACGGCTGACTGACGGGCAGGGTCGCACCGTGGATTTCCGCAACACGGTCGTGATTATGACCTCTAACCTGGGGTCTGACCGGATTCAGGAGCACTTTGGTGAACTGAACTACGATGCAATGAAAGGCGCGGTCATGGAAGTGGTTTCTCATCACTTCAGACCGGAATTCATCAACCGTATTGATGAAGTGGTGGTATTCCATCCGCTGGCGAAAGAGCAGATCCACGCAATTGCGAAAATTCAGCTCAAACGTCTGTACAAACGTCTGGAAGAGCACGGCTATCAGGTCACGATTACTGACAGTGCGCTGGATAAACTGGCGGAAGCCGGATTCGACCCGGTATTCGGGGCGCGTCCGCTGAAACGGGCTATTCAGCAGGAGATCGAAAACCCGATGGCGCAGGCAATGCTGTCCGGCAAACTGATTCCGGGCAAAATGATCACCCTGGATTTAACCGATGGTGTGATCACCGCGAAACAGTAATAACAGAAGAAAGCAAAACAGAGGGGCGCGGAAGCGCCCCTTTTTTGTGCATTATGCACAGGAAATCAGCGATATCTTGTGTGTTTGCCTTATTTTTG
>NZ_JBICLU010000013.1:0-477 GCF_043105645.1 Morganella sp. TYF_1
GCCGCTGAACAGGGCAGCACACCGGAAAAAATGTGGGAATCAATGAATTACAAAGGGTATTTTGAGCAAGGCTACAAAGCCGTTCCCATCGACTGGTCAGATTTTCAATTCAGCTCATACATGGACGGACGAATTTTCCGTTTTGAAATGGGTTACGGCAGAGTGCCGCCTCTGGAAATAAAAAATCACAAGGGTGAGATGTCTATACTCACCCCGTACCTGTCAATTATCGATGGCAAAGTCACGGTGGTAAACTAACCTTCTCTCTGCTGACGCTCCGTCTGTGATGGCCGGGCGTTATTCTATCCCCCGCAATTATGTTGCGGGGGCGGCAGATAGTTCCGTAATTCAGGCAGGCAATCACGTGAAATTCAGAAATACATTATTACTGTCATTATTTATTATGACAGGGGCTGTCATGGCACAGGCAAAAGAACGCAATATTGAAATCCGGACTTCGATTGATTCTAAGTACCT
>NZ_JBICLU010000014.1:0-14074 GCF_043105645.1 Morganella sp. TYF_1
GCCGGTACCACCAGTACAAACTCCTATATCGCCATGAGCAACGGCGCAAATGACTTAACGGTGGAAGTGGGGGCGCTGGACTGGTTTGCTGAAAATGCCGCCGGGATTGAGAATAAAAACACATTTAATCCGGCAGCCTATTGCAAAGCGGAGATGACACTGGTTGATTACGACAATGACCGGGTGGTGAACCTTGCCACGCTGGATATCCGTATCAATGAACAGGGTCAGCCGGAGGCGTACCGTAATAATGTGCCGGACAAGGCGGCTGTCTTTAAAGAAATAACCGCTCACCCGACCGAGCGGATTACAAAAAATAAAGCAACTTCAGGAAATGTTACCCCGCGAGCATTCCCGGATAATATGACCCTTTATCAGTTTACACAGTCTTTTACAGTTTCCGGTCTGCCTGACTGGCAGTGGGTCCATTCAGAGCCGTATACCGGCAGTCCGGAGCAGATTGCTCTGCTGAAAGAGGCCTACAGCGAACTGTGGCTGGCGTTAAAAAATAAAGACATTAAGAAGGTAAGAAAACTTCACACCCCGGCGGCTGAAGCCTGGGCTATCACCACGCAAAGTACAGCAGACAGAATTCTGGACTCTCAGGACTATAATACCATTTATGATGAAAACCATGCTGAGATGAAAACAATAGACTGGAATAATTTTTATATTATTCCGATGAATAACGGCAAGATGGTGCGGATGGTCTATAAGGAGACGCTACGGTTTTCACCAGTGGGAGTGAGTTATATTAGTGAAAGAGGAAAGAAAGCTTCATACTTTTTTTCCCCGATATTCTCACTGGTAAACGGAAAGTATATTCCGGTTATCTGACCGGCGGCTGATATTTTCCGGTCACACACTGGGGCAACTTTGCTCTGGTGTGTTGATACAATACAGGGCGGCAGGCGCTCCCGTAATTCAGGCAGGCAATCACGTGAGATTCAGAAATACATTATTACTGTCATTATTCATCATGACAGGGGCTGTCATGGCACAGGCAAAAGAACGCAATATTGAAATACGGACTTCGATTGATTCCAAGTACCTTTTTTGTGAGGTCAAAACCAACGGGGTGCCGGGGTATGATAACCGGGCCAGTGCGCTGAGAGGGGAAGGGGCCGGTACCACCAGTACAAATTCCTATATCGCCATGAGCAACGGCGCAAATGACTTAACGGTGGAAGTGGGGGCGCTGGACTGGTTTGCTGAAAATGCCGCCGGGATTGAGAATAAAAACACGTTTAATCCGGCAGCCTATTGCAAAGCGGAGATGACACTGGTTGATTACGATAATGACCGGGTGGTGAACCTTGCCACGCTGGATATCCGCATCAATGAACAGGGCCAGCCGGAGGCGTTCCGTAATAACGTGCCGGACAAGGCGGCTGTCTTTAAAGAAATAACCGCTCACCCGACCGAGCGGATTACAAAAAATAAAGCAACTTCAGGAAATGTTAACCCACGAGCATTCCCGGATAATATGACCCTTTATCAGTTTACACAGTCTTTTACAGTTTCCGGTCTGCCGGACTGGCAGTGGGTGCATTCAGAGCCGTATACCGGCAGTCCGGAACAGATTGCCCTGCTGAAAGAGGCCTACAGCGAACTGTGGCTGGCGTTAAAAAATAAAGACATTAAGAAAGTGAGTAAACTCTACACCCCGGCGGCAGAAGCCTGGGCTGTCACCACGCAAAGCACAACAGACAGAATTCTGAATTCTCAGGACTATAATACCATTTATGATGAAAATCATGCGGAAATGAAAACAATAGACTGGGATAATTTTTATATTATTCCGATGAATAACGGTAAAATGGTGCGGATGGTTTATAAGGAAACATTGAAATTTTCTCCAGTGGGTATGAGTTATATTGACTATGCAGGTTATAGAAGCTCATTCTTTTTTTCCCCGATATTCTCACTGGTAAACGGAAAGTATATTCCGGTTATCTGACCGGCGGCTGATATTTTCCGGTCACATACCGGGGTAATTTTTCTCCGGTGTGTTGATATGGTCGTTGATGTAATTCTGATGTGGCAGAACAGCGTATGATCGTATTTTTATGATATTTAGCATTATTTTTCAATGTTAAATAATGTTGTGGTTTCTCTTGTTTATTATTTGGTGAGTAAATGTTTGATTATTTTTTAGATGGCATTAGAAATTGTATTAATTTTTCCGGGTTAGCAAACAGACCACAGTTTTGGTATTTTCAGCTTGCGTCAATTATTATCGGTGTCGTCGTTGGAATATTTGAATTTTCAATTGGTACTGAGGTTATTTCTGATGTTTTATCGCTGCTTTTACTTTTGCCGGGATTGTCCCTGGATGTGCGCAGATTACGGGATGCTGATTTTTCACCATGGTTGCTGTTAATTGTTTTCATTCCTTTATTTGGCATTATTACATTAATCGTATTATGGTGCATGCCCTCTAAATTATCGCGTCCGGCGCAGATTTAGTTGTTGTGATTTATCATCCGATGCCCGCCGGTGATTTTATCGTGTATTTCTTCTGATGTTGAAAAACCGAAGGTTACGGCAGGGTGTTTGATGAATGTTTATGGGCAGGAGACCGCGTGTTAGTTTTTTTCTTCTCCGGAACGCCTGATACGGTTACCGATTGTAATCCGCCTGCCATGGCGCGGTTGGTAACAGAGCCATTAAAGAATGGATTATTAATAATGAATTACCGAAAGATAAATCTGACCGGAAGTTTACGCCGGGTTCAGCGGGGGCTGATATTGTCCGCCGGATTATTGCTGGGCAGTCAGCTTTATGCAGAGGAAACAATGAAAACAAATTACATGGTGTCATTTAACACTAATGATGCGCTCTGTTTCGTCAAAATCAATGACATGTTGGTTATGAAGAATATCGGAGCAGTCACGGGAGGGTTTGCAATGGGACAAACTATTAGTTCGCACCTGCAAAACGGTAAAAATACCTTAAGTATTGCTATGTTACATGATTCCATTAAAGGCGATAAAATTGTTACTGATAACATGTGGTGCTCTGCCAAAATACAGGATGTGAGGCAGAACGGAACCGATGAATACGTGGCGGCGGTGAAGCTAATTGTCCGTGACGGTAAGATTATCCCTGACACTGGTTATTATAATGGAGAAGGTACTACTTTCGGAAATAGCCCGAGACTGGATGGAGCGGAGGAGGGTTTTCGTGAAGTATCACAAACCTTTCTGGTCGGGGATTTACCTATATGGCCATGGGTCAATGCAAGACCGGTGACCGAAGCAGATATCCCAGCCGTCAAAGCGTTTTATGAGGCGTTACACAATGACATGAAACGTCAGGATTTACCGGCAATTTACCAGAAAACCAGAGGGATGTGGGAATCGCTGGCCGCTGAGCAGGGCAGTACACCGGAAAAAATGTGGGAATCAATGAATTACAAAGGGTATTTTGAGCAGGGCTACAAAGCCGTTCCTATCGACTGGACGGGATTTGAATTCAGCTCATACATGGACGGACGGATTTTCCGCTTTGAGAAAGGGTATGGCAGAGTGCCGCCGTTAAAGATAAAAAACCGTGAGGGTAAAGTATTCATACTCACTCCGTACCTGTCAATTATCGACGGTAAAGTCACGGTGGTAAACTAACCTTCTTTCTGCTGACACTCCGGCTGTCATGGCACAGGCAAAAGAACGCAATATTGAAATCCGGACTTCGATTGATTCCAAATACCTCTTTTGTGAGGTCAAAACCAACGGGGTGCCGGGGTATGATAACCGTGCCAGTGCGATGAGAGGGGAAATAACAGCATCAGAATGGAGATAAATACAGAGAATCAAAATATATGACCGGATTTTCTGTTGATGAGTCAACGCTGACAATCAGACAATAAGTATTTAATAAAGGTGAGTTATGAAACTGCGTGTTATTCCAATGTTAGTGTCTTCAGTATTACTGGTTTCAGTCCCGGTTCAGGCTGGCGAATTTTCGTCACATCATCCTTATCTGGCCGGTTCATCGTTCTACAGTGCACCGAGCCTGCTGAGTTCTGCCGTTATCAGCGGAATTATATTATTACCGGTGCTTATCCCGGCACAGTTAGTGGTGATTTCTGTTCAGCACAGCGAAAAAGATAAAACCACGACTATTACCGGAACAACACAAAATAATGAAAAGGCAGCCCTGCTAGTTGCGACTGAAAAATTAGAAAATAACGCCATAAATCCCGGGGATGTTATGACTCTGGAACCCGCTGAAACAGGAACCGGGGCCTATCTGAAAAAAGACGGCACTATTATTTCGCATATGGTGAGTCCGGCTGATGAACAGCTGTTATATCCCGGGAAACGGATGGAATAAGAAGAGAAATATATTGAAAGAGAAGAGGTTGCTTAAGCGTGTGTTGATTAAAGCTGCCGTTTTTAAATTAAAAAAAAGCCCATGAAACATGGGCAAAAGAGGTAAAAATAATTCAGCAGCACGTCGTGAAGTAACGTAATCATTCTGTTTTTATTTCAATATATGAAGATTAAAATGCTTCCCAGGCATCCTCGGTATTATCTGTCGGTTTTTTAATATCGGGTCGCTGTAACGGTACTACAGTGCTGGTTTTAATGCTGTTCTTCAGTTCTCCGGACTGTATATGAAATACAGACACTGCCTGAGTCAGTTTGCTCGCCTGATCTTCCAGTGATGCGGCTGCCGCTGCTGACTGCTCGACTAACGCGGCATTCTGCTGGGTGACTTTGTCCATTTCTGTCACCGCCACACCAATCTGGTCAATCCCGCGGCTTTGTTCATCCGAGGCGGACGCTATCTCACTCATAATATCGGTGACGCGGGTGACGGCGCTGACAATTTCATTCATCGTCTCACCGGCGCGCTCAACCAGTACCGCACCGGTATCGACTCTGCCGACTGAATCTTCGATCAGGGTTTTGATTTCCCGGGCAGCCTGCGCACTGCGCTGGGCCAGGTTACGCACCTCACCGGCAACAACCGCAAATCCGCGTCCCTGCTCACCGGCACGGGCGGCTTCAACGGCGGCATTCAGTGCCAGGATGTTGGTCTGGAAGGCAATACCGTCGATCACACTGATAATGTCGGCAATTTTCTTCGAGCTGTCACCGATGCCGCGCATGGTGTCCACGACATCATCCACTACCTTCCCGCCGCGCCCGGCGGTCTCAGAGGCGGTCAACGCCAGCTGACTGGCCTGACGGGCATTATCAGCATTCTGGCGCACGGTGGCGGTCAGTTCTTCCATGCTGGCAGCCGTTTCCTCAAGAGAGGCCGCCTGCTGTTCAGTCCGGGAAGACAGATCGTTATTACCGGCAGCGATCTCACTGGCACCGTTGTAAATCGCATTAACCCCGTCACGGACATTACTGACTGTCCCCGCCAGTTCCCCCTGCATATAGCGCAGAGTCTCAGTCAGTTTATTCACCTCATCACAGCCGCGAATATCAATGGTTCTGGTCAGGTCTCCCCCGGCAATATGCCGGATGTTATCCAGTACATTGTTCAACGGAACAATCAATATGCGCTTAATGCTTAACCATATACCAATCACAATAAGCAGTATCATGCTCAGTACGGTAGTCAGTATCCATTTTGACTGAGCATCGGACTCTTTATCTTCTTTTACTACGTCTTCGGTAAAATTGTTATTGTCCCGGCTATAAATGGTGTATTGCTTCAGATAAGCATCCTGACTGGCTTGTGTATCCTGAGACAGTGCTGAGTTTAAATCATTATCTCTTACAAATTGCATTAATTGAGTGAGGGTTTCATGGTAGTTGTTATAGGCATCCTCCAGCTCTTGTCTTTTTGTACTCATGACACTTGGCACAGAATGAAATTGCGCCCAATTACTTTCAGCGTTTTTTATATGTTCGGCTGCATTATTTAATAACTGAATCGCATTTTCGTTTAATATACCATCATTATTTTTCATTTGGAGAAGTGTACGATTGAGAGCCAGCCGTGTACTTAATAACTCTGACCAAACATTGGCCTGCAGATTTCCCCGTGAAGTAAGATTATGTAATTGATTGAATGAGGTGGTGTTTTTCCCCATTGTGTTAAGATATAAAGCACTCGTTAGTATTTGTAATATACAAAATATTAATAAGGTTGTAATCAGTATTTTGGTTATTTTCAATCGCTCAAGCATTTATGTCTCTCTATTATTTATCATTGCAATACGTTGTCTTTAAATATAAATTTGACTACCCTTAATAAGGGTTGGTGTAAATTTAAGATGCCGTTGTAACAAAAAAATAATCTAAGCAATGTGGCAAAATTGAATGGCTATAGTATCCATCATTTGGATATTTCCATGTAAAAAAATTATCTGTAAATAAACCCCGGTTATCTCGTTGATTTTAAGAAGGATACTCAGGATATGCATCCAAAATACAGGATGTGTACCTTGTGGTTTATTTATTGTATAACGGGTAAAAGGTTATACATCATGTAAATTAATTTAATTAATTAGAAATGTTTTTAGCTCCTCAATCCAATCGTTTAATTCGATCGAAATTATATCCATTAATAGATTTTATCTATCAAATGTATTTAATCGATCGTTGTATTTGATTGACTGATATTTGTTAATCTTTAAATTCAGATAGTTATCTTTACTTTTCTGGTCAGTTAAATATTACTCTTAATTTGGGTTGAAATATGATTTTACAATTAGATTTGATCCTCTGTATCCGAACGTATTTATTTCCTCTTATCAGAATACATTCTGATCAGCGTTTTCCGGTTAATAGGAAACGGACAGGTTCAGAGTATCTTCCTGAATTACTTTGTTTTATACTGTTTTCCTGTAAATAATATGACGTATTGAGACAAAAATGGATAAAGTCAGCTATTTGATTGATGTTTTGGAACAGGCAATTCCAAACCTGAATACCCAAATACTCAGTAATGATTTACCGAAGACAGAAAAGCAGGAAGATGTACTGGATTGGTTATATCAATCCCTTTCATCCCAAAGATTAATGGATTATGTTGAATGGACTGAGTATTTTGGTGAGTACCCTGATATAGGGCTGCTGGATACGCTGTCTTTATCTGAGTCACCTAATGAGTTCATACTGGCTGAACTCAGCGAGGTTGACTGGAATACCGTTAATATTGATCCTTATATGCTTCCTTACGAACTGCCTTATTTAGAGCACATCAATACTTTTTTGACCGAAGAAGGGTTACGGTTAGTTGATTTGGCTGATTTTGAAAATGCATATATTCTCTGTGTCAGAAATGATGAAGAGATTATTAAGAAACTCAATGAAGCATTGAATACCGTTGATATGGGGATCAATGCGCGACCACCGATGAACAGAAAAGACACGGAGAGTTATATTCGTTCTCTTATTGTATAATAACGCTAAGAGTCTCCGGTTTGTTCATGGTGATGCTGATGGATTATGATATTTGAAGATGATTTGTTATATGAAGCTTCATTTTATGAAAATAAATGTGTGAAAATTTACACAGATAGAATCAATATCTCTTTTCTGAACTAATAATGAACAGAATGATAATGTATTCCTGCCTTTATCATTCTGTTGCAATCTCTCCGTTTATCCTTCAGCCGCCCCTCATCTGAACCCGGGCGGTCTGTGTGTATTGGGACTTATTTATTGGCCTACCGAGTAGGTGGTGGATCTGAAAGCAGAAGCAATAAAACTAAATGTACCTGCACCAACAATATGATTCAGAACTCTCACATCCTGATTTGAGCTGGTTGAACATGATAAGGCTCTGTGGTACAACGCGCTGAATGCCACCAGGCCTTCCCCCCACGTAATTTTTCGCGTTGGAGCAATCACCGCGTTACAGAATGACTTATGATATTCAAATATTTCTTCCACGCCTTTAGCAATATCACAACTCGAAAAGCACAGACAAGTATCTTTCAGGTGTGGCCATGCAATTTGATCGAGTTCTTTCCAGGTAATAAAGTCGTTTGTTAATTCAATCCCGTCTTCAGAACCATGCCCGCTAAAATGCACATATTTTATGTGTTCATTCGCTGCATATTTAATGGCTTTTTCAAAGTACGCTTTGTTGATCACTTCAAGGTGCTTTGCTGATATTCCCTGCAGTTTCAAAACTTCTTTAAGAGTCGCACCTTCATATCTGTCATCGTAAATATCTTTAGCACTTCTTGATTCAATAATCAGAATTTCATTTTTAGCCACAATCAGTTTACCCGGAATTAAGTTATTTTTGGTGTATAGGGATTTGAGAAAACAGCGTATCCTGCTGATTGATTTCGCTCAGAATTTCAACAACACAGAGATGATGCGCCATGGCTGAGTTTACACTGAGTTCTCTTTCACAACCAGAAAAACAGCTGACAGAGGAGAGTACACACACTTGTTAATATGAACGGAAAATCCGTCTCTCCGGCATCACACTACTATGCCCTGGTTACGTAAAAAGCGAAGACGTCTGAGTCTGTATTGCAATACGGCGCTGTTTATGTGGCTGAGCCTTTATGAGAGGGTACAGATGTCTTTAACAGCAACGACCGGAAATCTACTGTAGCCGGAAAAGGGAAAAGCCCCGCTTTTCAGCGAGGCCTTATAAATAGTGGTGCCGGACCCGGAATCGATTTTATTTCTTATCTTGTTGGTTTTTAAATTTAATTTTTGATGTGATTATATTTATACCCTCATTTGCACCCCCGGTCCGGGTGTGTGATCGTATCTCCTTAGCTGTACGTCCGGACTGCCCGCCTTTAATTAAGTTTTCCTGCAATGACATACAGGTTAATCCTGTCTGAAAAGGCTAATCTGTTTTTTCAGGTAATAAACGGAGCATAAATACACCGACAACAAGCGCAATAACCGTCAGTAATACCCGGTCTGCAGCCAGAGAGAGAGAACCTGCACCGGGTGTTAAATTAAATGTCAGAGCGATAGCCGTCAGACAAAATGTCCAGTAACCATACCGTTTTGCGCCGACCATCAGCATCACGAATAATAACATTCCGACGAGAGAAGCATGCAACAAGGGAGTCGTATAAAAACCCAGTAAAATCCCGCCTGCAGCGGCACCGGCTACAGTCCCGGCACTTCTTGCATATAACCGGGACAAAGTAGCCGAACGTTCCGGTTTCATCACCCGTAAACCGGCGGCGGGTAACCAGCACGGATGAGAGCTGACTGTCATCAGCGTTGCCAGTATGCTGTCAACCAGGGCTGTCAGCATCATAACGACTGTAAATCGTTTTACCGGTGGCTGATGTATATCAACCGGCTGTACCTCCGGCGGTTTATTATTGCGTGGTAATAAAAGAGCAGCCGGAAGAACACCCCAGAATGTCCCGGCAGTAAATGCAGCGCTGCAGAATGTGACCCCTTGTTCAGGGACTTGTCCCACGGAAAGGAAATAGGCCAGCACACCTAATGCAACGGGCAGACGCAGGTATGAACCACGCAGTTCCGCAACAGCCTGAAGAAATGCACAAAGTACCGCGTAAATAAAAAATGACATACTGCCGAATGTGACACTGAACCCCAAAACAGCGAAAAGAGAAATAATACCCGCCCCGCGCAACAGGAAAAGCAGTGAGCCCTGCAAAGGAAGAACCGGAAAGGAAACAACCAGCAAATAAGCGCCGAAAGCCATCAGGCTCCCGAACACGGGTTGACCGGCCATAATTCCGGTAATCCAGGGCAATATAATCCATATTGCCGGAAAAAAAGCGATGGCAGTTTTGGGGAGGGGGATTTTCATCAGTATATTCCGGTTCAGAAAGTTGCTCCTGTCACTGACGAACATTTATATCACACACCTGACGAATACCGGAACTTAACAGTATGCCTGCAGTTGTTTCCGGCAGCCGGTTCCGATAGGTTATAACACAATTCAGTATATCATCATGAAACAATAATCTGTTTTTGATAAAGTAAGAATAACAGCATATATTATCCGGCTATAAAATGTACCATGGTGAATATTGACCAACAAACTGCTAATCTGGTTATTGTATTATTACTGCTATGCAAGTGAGGATATAATGAAAAAACTAATCATTGTTGGTGCAATTGTTGCTGCTATGACCAGTGCCTTCGCTATGGCTGCCGATAGTACCGGCCCGAAACATGATGTTACGCAAAAACCGGTCTCACAATGGACCTGTGACGATTTTCTCTCTGTTGATGAAAGTTTTTACCCGACAGCTGTTGGTATAGCCGGGATTATCACCGGTAAAAATAAGGTTGAAGATTCCACTATCGATGTGCAGGGAATTATGACTGCAACCCCGGCAATTATTGAATCATGCAAAAAAGATCCCAAATCCTCTTTTTTACAAAGAGTTGAAGAATTTGGCAAATCATACTCACAAATATCCGGCTGATTGATACACTGAGGGGGCATTTATCCCCCTCAATCCTGAAATATTGGTGAACTATGCGGGCGGAAGAACAGGTTGTTCTTCGTAAGCCATTTTAAATGACTCTGAGGCGTCTGTTAAACTTGTGGCGATTCACAAGATATCCGTCTGAATTAGCTTTGAATTGAGTTTGAGTATGCTTTCAAGAGATGGTATTTACACTGTTGATGGCTGAGATTTTAAACAATACGTTCCCGGTGCCCTTTTTTACTGCTTCATCAGTGAAAATTTTGTCAGTTACATTGAAGCCGGAGATGAAGAAAGGGAAGAGGTCAATATCGGATAATGACAGACAGCCCTGTAATTCAGGGCTATCAGAACTCAATGAGTAATCGATTTAGAGAATAACTGGATAATAATAATGCCCAGTGCAATACATCCCAGACCAATTAATGCCGGATAATCAAGTTTTTGTTTATAAATAAAAAATGACAGGGCTGAAACAAGAAATATCCCTGCTCCGGCCCATATCGCATAGGCGATACCAATATTCATACTTTTGACAACTTGCGATAAACCATAAAAAGAAATAGCATACCCGATAATTACAATAATACTGGGTACTAACTTTGTGAATCCATGAGACGCCTTCATCATGGTTGTCGCTGTTGTTTCAGCGATGATAGACACCATTAAGATTGCGTATACTTTCAGCATAAAAACCTCTTTAACTTATCCGGCAAATATCTCAGGAAATGACGCTTCCGTTCGTTTTTGTGGATGTAAATCACCATTAAAATCAACGCCTTAGCAGGCGCTTATACCAGGGAACCGGAACCGGATGTACAATAGCACGTAAAGCACGTGCATAATCCATAATTAATCCGGGGGTCCATGCCATCATCAGAGCACGCCGGCGAATTTGAGCAGCGATCCACAACTCCGGCATACAAAGTACATTTAAAACACCCATAAAATAACTTCTTTTTTGCATGGACAAAACGCCATCTAATGCGGCTTCCAGCGCATATGCAACACTACTGGAACAGTTCTGGTATGTCAGGTTATAAACAGGATGCCGGCGATATTTTTCCCAAAAATTCAGCAAAGAAGCATGATTATAAATATTAAAAACAATCTGTCTGTCAGATTCACACCACTCGGATGCTTCAGTTTGATAATCGGGTAAAAACCTTCCGGGAACATTATTATCAGCAGTTGCTTTTAATAACCTGAAAAACTCTGACGGAGAACGATCAATATCTTCTTCCGGGTATAAACTGATATAGAGATGCGGACGGAGCTCCAGAGATGCATGTCCTGTAGAGATAACCCCCTCGGAATCAACTGCCGCAATATAACGGTTAATAATCGGACGTGGCACAGGACGCTGGTTTGCGGAGCCTTCGGGTGTCCAGATATGAACAGTTAAAACAGCATCTTGCTCTGCTGTTGCATTTAAAGACGGTAATTGTGCCGTATCCGTTATTGGCAGAGCTATCCCTTTCTTCTTAAACGATACAGGTGAAGGCCTCATCAATTCAAATACGGATGTTCCCCGCTGAATATGACGAGCCCGAAATGCTATCTTCAGGCATCCAAAACCACTCCCTATCATTAAAAATCCGATAAAAAAGGAAATTGTTGCCTGGTGATGGGTAAACAGAAAAAAGGCAAACAGGATTTCTGTTCCCCCCCATAACAGGATTAATTTCCATCCCGGAAAACGAATAATCCAGGCTGATACAACAACAAATAACCCGGTAACGAAAAAAATAAAACCAAACATTGCCGTTAGTAATACATTACTATATGTCTGATTAATTAAGATAACCAATGCACAGAATAAAAACAGACTACCTTTAAAGAAAAGTATCGTTTTTTGTGTCCCGATACTGCCTGAAGCGACACATAATGTAATCAGACTTTCAAATAATAATAAAAAACCAAATAAATGTATTGGAAAAAAAATAATACCATCAAGACCATCAATGAAAATAAATATACCCATTAAACACCAGAGGAGTCCCACTCCCCAGAGGTAATGAGCTTTCCCTCTGATAAAATCGGCACCAAAGAGTAATAATGTAATCTGTAGCATTACCTGTCCTTTATTACCATATCAATATCAGGAAATTTCACCTAAAACAAACCAGTTCCCGACAATCATTACCGGATCATTATTACTGAAAATAACACTCCCGCGATCTTCTATATTCCACCAACGGCCTTCCTTATCTTTCAGACTAAAGGTTATCCCCGGAAGAGTGGTATTTGCCTGCTTTTGTTCCCAATGCCGGGCGAGCTTTTCACGATCGTCAGGGTGAACAGATGCTATAATCTGCTTTATATCAGAAAGAGCTGTGAAGTCAGTTTGTTGAAATAAACCATCTGTATTTCCCCATTCAATAACACCATTATCCAGATTAAGTTGGTATACCAAATGCTGTAGTTTATAAACTCCTTGAGTGTTATCAATTCGATGAGTACTTCGGGTCACAACCCGTAAAAAAACCATTAATAACGATATTAATGTCAAATATCCCTGTATCAGCCACAGTGATTCATGACGAAACAAACCATGCAGATAAAAAGGTCCCTGCTTGCTACGGGTGTAATAGATTGTAATCGTCGCAAGTATTAACAACGCTATTGACCCCCCCCGATTTCCCCACAATACAGACAGCATAACAGCAAGTAAAACCGGAATGCAGAGTAACGATAATTTGGCAATATTACGTTGCTGATGAAAATAGGCGTGGTATATCTGTATTGCAGTGTCATTGAATATCAATATAGTGCTGGTAATAAGAAGAAATAAAATAGCACTACCCCAAATTATATTAACTTTAAGGGAGGGGGCCATCCATTTGAAACGGGTATTAATTAACCCCATAATTACCGTTGTTGCAAATATATTACCAGTAATATCAGCAATAAATCCATCCCAGAATATATCTTTAAGTGATGTATTATCAAACCAATACATATGGGCAGAAAACAAAACCGCATCTGCAAAGCTGACAATTATTGTTACTGATAGCCATAACAATATTATTTGCAGGTCATCTCCCTGCCGGGCATACCTGCGGACAATCCAGGCAATAACAATACAAGAAAGCACAGCCAGAGCAGCGTATATAAACGAAAGGGTAAATTCCTCACTATCAAAGCCATTCATTACCATGTTTAACACGATGAAGCCAATTAGCAGCAGCAGCCATTGGCGTTTGTGCATACATAAAAAAGCGGTTGTTGCGACTCCGGCAGGAAACCAGACAACAGATATATCAGAATTTTCAGGTGTGAGTATTTCCGAGATTTCACCTGTCACGTAATAAAGTAATAACCATCCTATTATTACGACTAATGTGGTTTTGGTTGATAACAAGGATGTTTTCATAGTTTATTTTAGATTGTATATCATAATGACTATCTGACCTTATCTTTATATAAAAAGATCAGTATTATTTTCCTGTTCAGAAAATATCAAAATTGTACCTTTAAGTATAGCCATAATACTGAATTTATCTCATTTTATGGCTGTAAGTATCCCGGAAAAAAGTCTCATTCACTTTCAGAGATCTTCATCCATACTGATATGTATCCTGAGGAGATCGCTATGCGCAAAGCCCGATTTACTGAACATCAGATTATCGCCGTTCTGAAATCCGTCGAAGCCGGACGGACAGTCAAAGATGTCTGCCGTGAAGCCGGTATATCCGAAGCCAGCTA